>NZ_CP151968.1:2197500-2802500 GCF_038593155.1 Ureibacillus sp. FSL K6-8385 | reverse complement strand
GCCCATCCTATAGCGGTAGCAGAACCACCTTTCAACACCGGAGCATGCGCTCCGCTGTGTTATCCGGTATTAGCACGCGTTTCCGCGAGTTATCCCGGTCTATAGGGCAGGTTACCCACGTGTTACTCACCCGTCCGCCGCTAACCTCATAAAAAGCAAGCTTCCTATGAGGTCCGCTCGACTTGCATGTATTAGGCACGCCGCCAGCGTTCGTCCTGAGCCAGGATCAAACTCTCCAAAAAGAATTTGATTTCGCTCAAATTGTTTGTCCGAATCCGGTTCGCCGACGGGGCCGGCAAACCAGAATTGTTTCTGGCATCAACGCTTTGGTGTTCAGTTTTCAAGGTTCATTATTAATCTTATCGTAGCGACTCATTAATACTAACATATTACTATAATGATGTCAATAAAAATATTAAAATATTTTAATGCAGATAGAAAATTTTATTTATATAATAAAGTAGTGTCAGCATTGGAACATTCTAATATAGGGTTAAGAAAAAATCAAGCTTAAAATTCACTTCAAAATTTTGCTTAATCCGTCACTATATCAGAAATCGTTAAAGATTTTTGTTTAGATAAATCAACGATTTCCCTATTTTTCAATAATCGGACAATTGGACGGGTTGGGCAAAATCGATTAATATATAAAACTTCCGCTTTTTCTAAATTCGTTAATTCTACCTTTGTTCCAATTGGCAAATCGGTTAGCAAATCGATCATTGCATTCACAACTTGGACATCAAGTTTACCGAATTCAGTTTCTTTAATCGTTTCAATCACTTCAAACGGGGTTTTTTTTGGGCGGTAAAAACGGTCGCTGGCCATGGCGTGGAAAGTATCAGCGACAGCAATAATTTGGGATAATTTCAATACATTCCCCATCTTGGCGCCCGAAGGATAGCCGCTGCCGTCCAAACGTTCGTGATGCTGAAAGATGGCGATTTTCATTTCCGGCTTTAATGCAGGTAAATCTTTAATCATGCTATAGCTGTAAATGGGATGTTTTCGAATTTCCTGCAATTCCGCATCCGTCAGAAGATCCTTCTTATTTCGTATACTTTTTATTATTTTAGACATTCCGCAATCCGCCAAAGTTCCTGCAATTCCCATTTGGATTGAATATCCCCAATCAACCCCCAGCTTGTTCGAAATGGCAGCCGCGATTAATCCTGTAGCAATACAATGATGGTAAATATAATCATCTGGTCTGGAGTATTTTAACAAATCAAAAATATAAAAGCGGTTTTCCAATACTTTTTCCATAAGCGGAATGACCATTTCCCTTAATTTTCTTATATCAATTTTGGAACCGGCTTCCCAGCTATTGAATTCTTTTTTAAATTGTTCAAACGATTCCAGATACTTTCTTCCAAATTGATTCATTTTATTTTCTTGGAAAATATCATGTTCATTTAAATCTATTGTTTTGTATGGAACGGATTGTCTTATACTTTCATCCAAAACTGGTACTTCTTTTATATTAAACGCTTTTAAAATATGTAAATGTTCATAGGAAATAGGTGTGTTTTTTTTAATAATCGGATAGCTGGTATTAGCGTAAATATCTTTTGCTATCACTGCACCTAGTTCTATGTTATTTACTTTTACCATCGTAAATCTCACACTAAAAACCCCTTTTTGTATGAATCCATCAAAGATCCCCGTGTAAATTATACTATAAACCACGGATTTTTTTAGTACTTTTTTCATAAAAAGGTAAAAAACAGGAACATTACATGAAAGCAATGTTCCTGTTTGGAAAGTAGATTATTTCTGTTTTTCTTTTTATTTATGATTTTCTTCTGTTTCTGCCGTTTCAGTTTCTTCGGAATTCTCTTCTTTTTTTACTCTTGCAACCGTAGACACATATTCGTCTTCAGCCAAACGGATTAAACGGACCCCTTGTGTATTTCTTCCGATGCAAGATATATCATTGACATCCATGCGGATCAGAATGCCATTGTTTGTAATCAACATGATATCTTCTGTACCGTCTACAGTTTTTACTGCACACATTGGACCGTTTTTCTCTGTAATCTGAATCGTTTTAATACCAATCCCACCACGGTTTTGCAGACGATATTCGGATTCAGGCGTACGTTTTCCATACCCTTTTTCCGTTACGACTAAAATATCTTGTCCGGGTTCAACGATTTCCATGCCGACTACCCAGTCGCCTTCCCGCAATTTAATGCCGCGTACACCTGCTGCTGTACGGCCCATTTCACGGATATCTGTTTCTTCAAAGCGGATTAACATGCCGTTTCTTGTGCCAATTACAACATGTTTTGATCCGTCTGTTAATCGGACGGAAATTAATTCATCATCTTCGTGTAAATGAATCGCAATCAATCCGTTGTTGCGGATATTTGCGAATTGGGATAAAGAGGTGCGCTTTGTAATCCCCATTTTTGTCGTAAATACGAAGAATGCATTTTCATCATATTCTTTTACGCCAATCATTGCCGTTACTTTTTCTTCTTTTTCCAAATTTAACAGGTTGACAATCGGCAATCCTTTTGCCATCCGTCCATATTCTGGAATTTCATATCCTTTCGCTTTATAAACTTTTCCTTTTGAAGTGAAGAATAAAATAACATCATGAGTGGATGTATATAACAGATGTTCAACGAAATCATCTTCATTGGTATTCATTCCCTGAACACCGCGGCCGCCCCTTCTTTGGCTGCGGTATGTGCTTGCCGGCAATCGTTTGATGTAGCCTCTATGGGTTAACGTTACAACAGAATCTTCTTTTGGAATCAAATCTTCGTCTTCAATCATTTCCGGACCGCCTGGGGCGATTTCCGTACGGCGTTCATCGTTGAATTTCTCTTTAATTTCCAATAATTCTTTTTTAATGATGTCGATGATTTTCGCTTCATCTGCCAAGATTGCTTTTAATTCGCCAATTAATTTTTGCAAGTCCTGATATTCATTTTCAATTTTTTCTCTTTCAAGACCGCTCAAACGGACAAGTCGCATATCCAAAATGGCTTGCGCTTGTTTATCTGTCAAGTTAAAGCGTTCCATCAAAATCGGTTTTGCGTCTTCACCTGAACGCGAAGATCGGATGATATTGATGATTTCATCAATATGGTTAAGTGCAATGCGCAATCCTTCCAAAATATGGGCCCGCTCTTCCGCTTTTCTTAATTCAAATTGTGTACGACGGGTAATGACCACTTTTTGATGTTCCAAATAATGATAAAGAACTTCTTTTAAACTTAATACTTTCGGCTGGCCATCCACTAAAGCAAGCATGTTGACACTGAAATTCATCTGCATGGCCGTATGTTTGTATAGATTATTTAACACGACATTGGCGTTGGCGTCTTTTCTGATTTCAATCACGATCCGCATTCCCCGGCGGTCGGATTCATCCCGCAGGTTGGAAATGCCTTCTATTTTTTTATCACGGACTAATTCGGCTATTTTTTCGATTAACTTCGCTTTGTTTACTTGATATGGTATTTCCGTAACAATAATGGTTTCTTTTCCTATCGGGCTGACTTCGATTTCCACTTTCGCACGGACGACGATTGTTCCGCGCCCTGTTTCATATGCTCTGCGTATTCCGCTCCGGCCTAGAATAATTCCACCTGTTGGAAAATCAGGGCCTGGGATGATTTCCATCAATTCTTCTGTCGTAATTTCCGGATTTTCGGCTACGGCAATGATTGCATCAATGGTTTCGCCCAATTGATGAGGCGGTATGTTTGTGGCCATGCCGACAGCAATTCCGGATGCACCGTTGACAAGCAAATTCGGAAAACGGGATGGCAGCACTTTTGGCTCTTTTTCTGTCCCATCGTAGTTTGGATCATAATCGATTGTATCTTTATTGATATCCCTAAGCATTTCCATCGAAATTTTGGACATGCGGGCTTCCGTATAACGATTGGCAGCAGCCCCGTCGCCATCAATGGAACCGAAGTTTCCGTGGCCATCCACCAATACGTAGCGGTAGCTGAAATCCTGCGCCATCCGCACCAACGCATCATAAATGGAGGAGTCGCCGTGGGGATGGTATTTCCCCATTACATCACCAACAATACGGGCACATTTTTTATACGGTTTGTCCGAATGGTTCCCCAATTCATACATGCCATATAAAATGCGGCGCTGAACAGGTTTTAATCCGTCTCTTACATCGGGCAATGCCCTGGAAACGATTACGCTCATCGCATAATCCAAAAAGGATTTTTGCACTTCTTCACTGATTTTCACTTGCTTGATTTCTGAATGTAAATTTTCAGGCAAAGCGGAAACCTCCTTTCCCACTTATTAAACATCCAAGTTTTCTACATTTACTGCATTTTCTTCGATAAATTGTCTGCGAGGTTCAACCTCATCGCCCATTAATTGTCTAAAGATTTGATCCGCTTTAATGGCATCGTCCAATTGGATCTGAAGCAATGTACGTCTTTTCGGATCCATCGTTGTTTCCCATAACTGTTCAGCATTCATTTCCCCTAAACCTTTGTACCGTTGGATGGTAGGTTTTGGATTATCGGGAAGTCTTTTTAAGGTCTCTTGGAGTTCTTTATCGGAATAACAATACTCCACATGTTTCCCTTGTTTCACCTGATATAGGGGCGGCTGGGCTGCATATACATATCCGGCTTCAATGAGGGGACGCATGAAGCGGAAGAAAAATGTCAGCAACAGAATACGGATATGCGCTCCGTCGACGTCTGCGTCTGTCATGATGATGATTTTATGATAACGGGCTTTTTCCAAGTCGAATTCTTCCCCGATTCCCGTGCCAAAAGCCGTAATCATGGCACGGATCTCCGAATTGGATAAAATGCGGTTTAAATTTGCCTTTTCCACATTCAAAATTTTCCCGCGCAAAGGCAAGATGGCTTGGAAATAACGGTCCCGTCCCGATTTTGCAGTTCCTCCCGCAGAATCCCCTTCGACGATGAAGATTTCCGATTCAGCAGGATTCGTTGAAGTACAGTCTGCAAGTTTTCCCGGTAAATTCGAAATTTCCAATGCCGATTTTCTTCTCGTAAATTCACGGGCCTTTTTCGCGGCAATCCGTGCCCGTGCGGCCATGATCCCTTTTTCAACAATTTTTCTGGCAACCGATGGATTTTCTAATAAATAACGTTCAAAGTTTTCGGCAAAAATTTGATTTGTAATTGTACTTACTTCCGAGTTCCCCAATTTTGTTTTTGTTT
Organism: Ureibacillus sp. FSL K6-8385; assembly: GCF_038593155.1. Lineage (GTDB taxonomy): Bacteria > Bacillota > Bacilli > Bacillales_A > Planococcaceae > Ureibacillus > Ureibacillus terrenus. The sequence goes on along the minus strand of NZ_CP151968.1, from coordinate 2,797,308 downwards.
GCCCTTCAAATTGAGGATTCGGATGTTTGATGGAAATGACGGTTGTCAACCCTTCCCGGACATCTTCACCGGTCAAGTTCGCATCATTGTCTTTTAACATGCCGTTTTTCCGCGCATATTCATTAATGACACGGGTCAGGGCTGTTTTGAATCCGGACTCATGGGTACCGCCTTCGTACGTATGGATGTTATTTGCAAAGGAGAAGATATCTGTGGAATATCCGGAATTATATTGCATGGCAATTTCAACGGAGATTCCGTCCTTTTCTCCCAAAATTTCAATCGGATCGTGAATCGGCTCCTTCGACTCATTTAAGTGTTCCACATATTCCCTTATTCCGCCTTCGTAATGGAATATTTCCGAACGGGGCTCTTCCCCGCGCTCATCCGTTAAAGTGATCGTAATGCCGCGGTTTAAATATGCCAATTCCCGCAGGCGAGATGCCAATGTTTCATAATCGTATTCAGTTGTCTCCCTGAATATTTCAGGATCCGCTTTAAAGCGGGTAGTTGTTCCGGTTTCGTCAGTGTCGCCGATAATTTTTAACGGTTCTACCGTCTTTCCCCTGGCAAACTTAATATAATGAATGTGTCCGTCGCGTTTTACATAGACTTCTGTTTCTTCGGACAGCGCATTTACAACGGAAGCTCCTACACCGTGCAACCCCCCTGAAACTTTATATCCGCCGCTTCCGAATTTACCTCCTGCATGAAGTACGGTCATAATGACTTCCACGGCAGGAATTCCCATCTTTTCATGAATGCTTACAGGTATACCGCGACCATTATCTTCTACACGAATCCAATTGCCTTTTTCTATTGTTACATGGATTGTATTGCAATAGCCTGCTAATGCTTCGTCTATACTATTGTCGACGATTTCCCAAACCAAATGGTGCAGTCCTTTGGAATTGGTTGATCCGATATACATTCCCGGACGTTTGCGGACAGCCTCTAGTCCTTCCAACACTTGTATTTGTTCAGCGTCATAGTTTCCCTGAACTTTGCTTTCTTCTAAAGCCACCACGTTCACCTACTCTTTCATACCCTAGTATGCGTTATTTGAAATTGCCTAAATGACAAAAAATTAAATCTGGACTATTTGGTCTCCACTTTTCCTTGTTTCACGTGAAACATTTTTGCATGTTGTAGTGTCTCATGGTGAATTCCGTCAACACTTGTGGTTGTTACAAGTGTTTGCACTTCTTCTTGAATCGTATTCAATAGATGTGATTGACGGAAATCATCCAGTTCAGACAATACATCATCCAATAGTAAAATGGGAGACTCTCCCGTCTCTTGTTTGATCAATTCAATTTCCGCCAACTTCAATGATAGAGCAGTCGTTCTTTGTTGGCCTTGTGAACCGTATGTTTGAACATCATAATCGTTCACTAGAAATTGCAAATCATCACGATGAGGTCCGATCAGCGTCAGACCCCTTTCCATTTCTTTTTCTTTCACTTGAGCGAATTTTTCCGCTAAGTATGTAGTCATTTCACTGTTGGTCCAATTTTTTTCAATTCCTTTAGTAGTAAAATATTTGATCTTCAAATTTTCCATTCCCTGGGATATGCCGGAGTGGATCTTTTCCGCCCATTCTTGCAAAAGATCAACGAATTCAAATCGCTTACGAATAATTTGTATTGCCGATTGAATATATTGTTCAGTGTAAATATCGAACAATACTTCATCGACTTTTTGTTTCTCTTGATAGCTTTTCAACAACTGGTTTCTCTGCTTTAAAAGTTTTTGAAAATTGAGCAGTTCATGCAAATATATTGGGGAAATTTGCCCGATTTCCATATCAATAAAACGTCTGCGCACTTGCGGACTGCCTTTTACAATATTCAAGTCCTCCGGCGCAAACATAACAACATTGATTTGACCTATATAATTACTTAGTTTCGATTGCTCAATATGGTTAACCTTACCCTTTTTTCCTTTTTTAGTAATCAAAAGCTCTAAAGGAAAGCGGCCGTGCCGGTTTCTAATCTCTCCTTTTATTTTACCATAGTCTTCTCCCCAACGTATTAATTCTTTATCATTGCTGGTCCGATGGGATTTGGCCATCGCCAAGACATAAATAGACTCTAAAATATTTGTTTTTCCTTGTGCATTTTCTCCAATCAGAACATTTATGTTGGGGGAAAACTCCAAATCAAGAGATTCGTAATTGCGATAATTGATCAGTTGTAAGCGTTCAATAATCATCCATTTTCTCCGTTCTTACTTACAATTACATATCTTCCGCAACCCGGAATATTGACAATATCTCCATTTCTTAATTTCCGGCCACGGCGCCTTTCAATTTCGCCATTCACATATACGTTGTTTTCTTCCAAAAACCATTTTGCCATACCACCAGTACTGATTGCATCAGTAACTTTCAATAGTTGTCCAAGGGTGATAAATTCCGTATCAATCACAAATTCATTCAAACATCTTCAGCCTCCGTAAACGAACATCTATCATTTAATCTTACCTTAATTTTCGATAATTCGCCAGAAAAGCCGCGAACACCTAACCTAATTTTTGACGAAAAGCTTATAATTCAAACATTATAAACACTCTCCAACGTCTTCTGTTTTGAAAAACCGAATATTCAAAAATTTTTTCATCCAACCTGGAATAAATGAATCCCCCTTACATATAATTTGGTAAATCTTGATCCACCAAAAACTTTAAATTTAATAGAGATTAACAAGAATTCTTGTTTTTAAAAATAAAAAGTGTAGACAAGCCCCACTCGGCTTTATCTACACTTTGCAATTCTTTAGTATGTTCTTACCGGTAAAATCAGCTGAAGAATGGAATCGTCATTCACTTGTCTCAAAATGAACGGCCGCATTGCACCGGTAAATTGGACAATCACTTCCTGCCCTTGTCCGTCAATGGCTTTTAATGCTTCCATCATATATTTTGCACTGAATGAAATGACAAGTTCGTCGCCGTCAATGGAATGAACCGGAATTTGTTCCTCCACTTTCCCGATTTCAGGTGAGTTGGATGAAATTTTTACGGCATTGTCCTCCAATGTTTCGAAACGCACCACATTGTTCCGGTCTTCTCTGGCAACAAGGGACGCCCGGTCAATCGCCTGTAATAATGTTTTGCCATCCAAAGTAATGTTTGTTTTGAATTCGGTCGGAATTAATCTGGAAGTATCCGGATAATTTCCCTCAAGCAGACGGGAGAAGAATAAAACATGATCTGTTTTGAACAAGATTTGTTGATTTGACATGATGATTTGAACAGGATTGCTTGTTTCATCCAAAATTTTGTTCAATTCATTCAAGCTTTTTCCAGGGATGACGATTGAATCAACATCAGTTGGCAAATTTTCCAGTTTCACTTTTCTTCTTGCCAATCGGTGGCTATCTGTTGCAACACAAATCAATTCATCGTTTTCAATGATCCAGTTTACCCCTGTAAGGACAGGCCTGCTCTCGCTTGTTGCAACAGCAAATACTGTTTCGCGGATAACCGCTTTTAGCAAATCGGCAGGTATTTCAAATTTGTTTTCGTCGTCAATTTTGGGCAATAACGGATATTCCGATGCATCTGAACCGATTAGATGGAATTCTGTTTTACCAGACCGAATGTGAGTTTGGAACTCATTTTCCACTTCAATTTCTACATCATTTGTAGGCAGTTTTCTTACGATTTCGTTGAACATTCTGGCCTGAAGAACAATGGATCCCGTTTCGATGATATTGATAATCTGATCTCCGTTTTCTTCAGCCGGGATAAAAGTTTGAATGGTAATGTCCGCATCGGATCCCGTCAAAAGCACTCCATTATCCGTAACATCGATTTTAATCCCGGTCAAAATTGGTATCGTCGTCTTGGAGCTGATGGCTTTGGTTACATCATTCAGTCCATCCAACAGCCGGTCTCGCATGATTTCAAATTTCATCGTCATACCTCGCTTATATATTAAATTATTATTCTTTTAATAATTAAGTAAAAATAATAGTAATAGGTGATGTGGATTTGTGGATAAGTATATTTTTTTCTTTATACAGCAAGATATCCACATGTGAATATATTGTGCATAACGCCGCAAAGAAAAAAGAAAGTTATCCACAAAGCTATTTTCCAAGCATGTTGCGGATTTTTTTTATTTCTTCCTGCAGATGTTGATCCTCTTTTAACATTTTTTCAATCTTCTCATGGGCATGGATGACCGTTGTATGGTCCCTTCCGCCAAATTCTTCCCCGATTTTCGGCAAAGAAAAATCCGTTAATTCCCTGGATAAATACATTGCGATTTGGCGCGGGAACGCAATGGATTTTGTTCGCTTTTTCGAAGTGAAGTCTTCCAATCGTATATTGAAGTGTTCGCCGACTACTTTTTGAATTTCCTGGATTGTGATCGTTTTCGGTTTGGTGTTCGGCATGATATCTTTTAATGCTTCTTTTGCCAAATCAATTGTAATGTCTTTGTTGACAAGAGATGAATAAGCGACAACGCGAATCAATGCTCCTTCCAATTCCCGGATATTTGTGTCGATTTGATTCGCTATGTAGTGCATCACTTCGTTCGGAATATCGAGTCCGTCCGCTTTGGCCTTTTTGCGCAAAATCGCAATTCTCGTTTCCAAATCCGGCGGTGTAATGTCTGTAATCAATCCCCATTCAAATCTGGATCGCAGCCGGTCTTCCAAAGTCGGTATTTCTTTCGGAGGACGGTCGCTTGAAATGACAATTTGTTTTGATTCAGTGTGCAAGGCATTAAAAGTGTGGAAAAATTCTTCCTGAGTCGATTCTTTTCCTGCCAGGAATTGAATATCATCAATTAATAAAACATCCACATTGCGATATTTATTCCGGAAATCTTCGGCCTTGTTATCACGGATAGAGTTGATGAACTCGTTCGTAAATTTTTCGGAAGACAAGTAAACCACTTTTGCATTCGGATTGTGTTCAAGCACATAGTGTCCGATAGCGTGCATTAAATGAGTTTTCCCCAAACCTACACCACCGTAAATAAATAACGGGTTATAGGCTTTTGCCGGTGCTTCAGCGACCGCAAGTGAAGCTGCATGGGCAAACCGGTTGCCCGAACCGATAACAAACGTATCAAAGGTGTACTTTGGATTGAGCATGCTGTGTGAACTTTCCGCGGAATCATTTGACTTCGTTTGAATGACTGGCGCCGGAATGTCAAAATCATCATTGTCCTGATCCTTTTGAACAACAAATTGAATGAGTAGATCTTTTCCGGTAATTTCAGACAAGATTCTCGCTATTAAAGGAACATAGTGGGTTTCAAGCCATTCACGGGCGAACGAAGTGGGTGCGGCGATTGTCACTTTTTTCCCGTTGTAAGAGAGCAATTTTGTTGATTTTAACCACGTCTCAAAGCTTGGTTTCGAAATTTGTTGTTCTACTCGGGCCAGGACTTTGTTCCATAATTCATCTAAATGTTCCAAGCTTGTGACCCCTTTACTTATTTTTTTAATCAAAACGTCTTCATCAATATTATTAAAACACAAAATCACAACCTGTGGATAACTTTTTCCATAGGTTGTGGTTTATTTTATCCACAAGTTATCAACAGCTGGGGATAAAATATTTCCCAAAAAACTTTTCCACAGAGTAAAGCACAATAATACTATCAAAAAAATATCATCGTTTCAATAGGTTGATAAACTTATCCACAATATTCATCATCATCCTTGAAAATTTATCCACAATGTATGATTTTGTGAAAAAGTTGTCAATAACCATTGTGGATAAAAAAATGCCGAAAAAATTTATCCACAATATTTGTGATTATCTACAGGAGATTTGTGGATAAGTTGTTTAAAAATTTAGAAAATAATTTAGGAACTTTGTCGCTTGATTTTCTTTAATAGTCATTTGACAATATGAATGGGATTTTTATATAATAGTCGAGTCTATATGTAAAATTGAAACTGAACAATCACTTTGGAGGTGTGAATATAGATGAAACGTACTTATCAACCGTCAAAACTTAAGCGCAAAAGAGTGCACGGTTTCCGTAAACGCATGAGCACAAAAAATGGTCGAAAAGTATTAGCTGCGCGCCGTCGTAAAGGAAGAAAAGTATTATCTGCATAAGTCCACTGAATTTTCAGTGGTCTTTTTTTTCATAATTTGCCAACCAAGCGGAAGCAGGTGATTGAGTGAAAAAGCGCCAAAGGATTAAAGAAAATAAAGAGTTTCAGAAAGTATTTAAGGAAGGGAAATCGTTCGCCAACCGGCAGTTTGTCGTATATTGTTTGCCGAGAGAGGGGCAAAAGGAGTTCCGGATCGGGCTTTCAGTAGGAAAAAAAATCGGAAAAGCCGTGACCCGCAACAAAGTGAAACGCTATATTCGCCAATCGTTTTTGGAATTGAAAGACGATCTCAGGCAAGACATGGACTATGTTATCATCGCCAGATTACCGGCGGCCAATTTAAATTATCATGAAACGAAAAAAAGTTTGGAACATGTATTGAAAATCGCAAAAGTATTAAATAAGAAAAAAGTAAGTAAAGAATAAAAAATGCATATAGGGAAGGAAAAAAACTAGTAGTAGAGCTGCCAGTTAAAAACATGGTAAAATAGCATAAAAATAAAATAGAAAGTTCTGTAAGCTGTAGGAGGAACAGAATTGAAAAAAAATTCGCGGATCATATTGACTTTGGCGTTCGCCGCCATTTTGCTCAGCGGCTGCAGGGAATACAACCAGCCGATTTCAGCCGACAGTGAGGGTTTTTGGAATCAATTCATTGTTTGGCCAATCGTTTCAATCATTGAATATTTCTCTAATTTGTTCGGGTCATATGGGCTAGGGATTATTGCAGTGACCATCATCATCCGATTGGCTATACTGCCATTGACTATAAAACAGGTCCAAAGCTCGAAAAAAATGCAGGAACTCCAGCCGAAATTAAAAGAGCTACAAGAGAAATATAGTTCAAAAGATGCTGTAACCCAGCAAAAGTATCAAAAAGAATTAATGGAATTGATGCAATCCAGCGGCGTAAATCCAATGATGGGATGTTTGCCCGCTTTGATTCAAATGCCGATCATTATCGGGTTGTACCATGCCATTAGCCGGATGAATGCGACGCCTGAGTTTGATCTTGGGACATTCCTGATTTTCCCGCTGGCTGAACCAAGTATCATCCTTGCGATTGCAGCTGGTTTGATCCAATATATTGTATTAATGACCGGCCCGGCAGTGGACAACCCTCAAATGAAAATCATGCTGTATTTTATGCCTCTCATGGTTATTGGATTCGGGATGGTATTACCGGCGGCATTATCTTTATATTGGGTGGTCGGAAACATTATTTCAGTTATTCAAAACATATTTATTTATAAGAAACCTTGGGAAAAGAAAGATAATGAAAAACCTGCGACAACTGGAGGATCGAAAAAGTGAAACAAATTACACAAACTGGCGCGACGAAGGAAGAAGCGATTGCTTTAGCGTTACAAAAGCTTGGTGTAACACAAGATCAAGTGGAAATCGAAGTGTTGCAAGAAGCGAGAAAAGGTTTTTTGGGGTTCGGTGCCCGTCCAGCGGAAGTCCGGGTTACTGTCATTGAACAACAGGTGGATGAAATTGAAACATCGGGAGAACCTTCCGTAATAGAAGAAAAATCCGATGAAATACCTGTAAAAGATGAAGCAGTAAATGAGGATGCAGAAGAAAAAACATTGAGTGAAGATGTTGAAGGAGAGTCCGATCCAGTCCTAATTGCTGAGCAATATTTGAAAGATGTTGCAAACGCTATGGGAATTCATGATTTGAAAGTGGAAGCGGAAAAAGAAGGAAAAACCATTCATTTTAAATTGGAGAGCGAAAGAGCGGCACTTCTGATCGGAAAACACGGCAGCAATTTGAACGCACTGCAGCAACTAACCCAATTGGTTGTAAGCAAAAACATAAAATCGTATGTAACGGTGAGACTGGACGTTGAAAATTATCGCGAGCGCCGCCAAGAAGCGTTGGAAAAATTGGCGCAGAAAATGGCCGATAAAGCAATCCGGACGGGAAAGAAAGTGGCATTGGAACCGATGCCTTCTTACGAAAGAAAAATCATTCACAACGCTTTGGCAAATCGATTGGATGTTGAAACATATTCGGAAGGTGAAGAGCCGAACCGCCATTTAATTATTGAACCGGTAAAATAGGAAAAAATATAGGGAAAATATCATCCAGATGAAGATTTGGATGATATTTTTTTGCCCTTGAATGGATGATTGCGGCTGATTTGGCCTTCGAAAACCTTTTCCATCTTCATCTTTATTTCCCAATCCCCATTCTTTCATTTTGGGGATTATTCTTTTTGATTTTTAAACGTCTAAAACCTGGGAAATGATCAATATCCACATGTGGAAAAGATACTATACTTTCGATTTAAAGTAATTTGTGTTAAGCTATTTTGTTAGTGAGAAAGTTCGGCGAGTTATCCACATGTGGATAATATAAGGGAGTGAATACAATGGAAACTGATACAATCGCCGCCATCTCCACGCCGATGGGAGAGGGAGCCATTGCCATCGTTCGTTTAAGCGGTGACGAAGCGGTTCCGATAGCGGATAAAATATTTAAATCCCCTGCCAATAAAAAATTAAAAGACCAGCCATCCCATACAATTCATTACGGACATTTAATCGATCCGGAAACAGGAAAAATAGTGGAAGAAGTAATGGTTTCGGTCATGAAAGCACCAAAAACGTTTACCCGTGAAGATGTAGTGGAAATCAACTGTCACGGAGGGATTGTTTCGGTCAATCGGGTGCTGAATCTTGTATTAAAAAATGGTGCGAGATTGGCTGAACCAGGTGAATTTACAAAACGCGCCTTCTTAAATGGCAGAATTGATTTGTCCCAGGCTGAAGCGGTAATGGATTTAATACGTGCGAAAACAGACCGCGCGATGAATATAGCCCTCAGCCAAATGGACGGGAAATTGTCGCGGCTAATCAAAGAGCTGCGCCAGGCATTAATCGAAACATTGGCACACGTGGAAGTAAATATTGATTATCCCGAATATGATGACGTCGAAGAAATGACAGTTCCGATGCTGCTTGAAAAATGTACATGGGTTCGTGATGAAATAAAAAAATTGCTCCGGACTTCCAGCCAAGGAAAGATTTTGCGCGAAGGGCTTTCAACGGTGATTTTGGGTAGACCGAATGTAGGAAAATCATCGTTGTTAAATACGCTCGTACATGAAAATAAAGCGATTGTAACAGATATTGCAGGGACAACCCGTGATATTATAGAAGAGTATGTCAACATCCGCGGCGTCCCTTTGCGCCTGGTGGATACTGCCGGAATCCGGGAAACGGAAGATATCGTCGAACGGATCGGGGTAGAAAGATCCCGCCAAGTATTAAAAGAAGCGGATTTGATTTTGCTTGTGCTGAACGGGTCAGAACCGTTGACAAAAGAAGATGAAAATCTCTTCGAGACAATAAAAGATATGAATTTTATTGTCGTGATCAATAAAATGGATTTGCCGCAAAAAATTGATTTGGAAAAAGTAAAAGAACTTGCAAATGGAAGACGGATTGTCGCCACTTCTTTATTAAAAGAAGAAGGGGTGGATGAGCTGGAAGAAGCGATTGCGGAATTGTTCTTTGAAGGACAGATCGAATCGGACGATTTGACGTATGTTTCCAATGCGCGGCATATTTCCATATTGGAACAGGCATTGAAAGCGATAGAAGATGCGATTGAATCGGCGAAAGCGGGCGTGCCTGTGGATATTATTCAAATCGATGTAACAAGAACGTGGGAGCTGCTTGGGGAAATCATTGGCGACACAGTGCATGAAAGCCTGATCGATCAGCTGTTCTCGCAATTCTGTTTGGGAAAATAAACAAAACTTACTATGGAAGGGAAGAGTTTTTCGGCATGACAACTTATGAAGCAGGAATGTATGATGTCATTGTTGTCGGGGCTGGTCATGCTGGTGTGGAAGCGGCACATGCCGCTGCTAAACTGGGTGCAAAAACCCTCATGCTGACAATCAGTTTGGAAAATATAGCGTTTATGCCATGTAATCCATCGATTGGCGGACCCGCAAAGGGAATTGTTGTTCGCGAAATCGATGCTCTTGGAGGATTAATGGCAAAAGTAATTGATAAAACCCATGTTCAAATGCGTATGCTGAACACGGGGAAAGGTCCTGCCGTCCGGGCATTGCGGGCTCAGGCGGATAAAGTCCTGTATCAGAGGGAAATGAAAAGAGTATTGGAACAACTAGAAAACCTCCATATCCAGCAAGCAATGGTGGAAGAGCTGATTATTGAAGATGGGGAAGTTAAGGGGGTTATTACGAGAACCGGAGGCGTTTTCCGGGGAAAAGCCGTTATATTGACTACCGGCACGTATTTGCGCGGAGAAATCATTATCGGTGATATCAAATACTCAAGCGGGCCGAACAACATGCAGCCATCCATCAAACTGGCCGATCAATTAAAGGAGTTGGGCTTTGATATAGTACGTTTTAAAACTGGAACACCTCCCCGTCTGAATGGAAGAACGGTGGATTATAGCAAAATGGAGATTCAGCCGGGGGATGACGTTCCGAGGGCTTTCAGTTTTGAAACGACAGAATATATTATGGATCAGATACCTTGCTGGTTGACATATACGACACCGGAAACCCATGAAATTATCAACAGCAATTTAGATAAAGCACCGATGTTCACGGGTCTTATTACTGGACCGGGCCCAAGATATTGTCCGTCCATTGAAACGAAAGTTGTCCGGTTTAATGACAAACCCCGCCATCAAATTTTTATTGAACCGGAAGGGCGGGAAACGGATGAAGTATATGTGCAAGGACTTTCAACAAGCATGCCGGAAGATATTCAGCTGAAAATGATTGCCTCCATTCCTGGATTGGAAAATGCCCAAATGATGCGTCCAGGTTATGCGATTGAGTATGATGCGATTGTTCCGACCCAATTATGGCCAACCCTTGAAACGAAACGGATCAAAAATCTTTTCACAGCCGGCCAAATCAACGGAACGAGCGGTTACGAAGAGGCCGCAGGGCAAGGTATCATGGCAGGGATAAATGCGGCAGCAAAAGTGTTAGGCAAAGAACCGGTTATTTTAAAACGTTCAGAAGCATACATCGGCGTGTTAATTGATGATTTGGTGACGAAAGGAACAAATGAGCCGTATCGTCTGCTGACATCACGTGCGGAATACCGGCTTCTTCTCCGTCATGATAATGCGGACTTGCGATTAACAGAAATCGGCTATAAGGTTGGTTTAATATCAGAAGAACGTTATCAAAGATTCTTGAAAAAGAAACAGCAAATAGAAAATGAGATGGCGCGTCTTCGGGAAGTGATTATTAAACCAAGCGAAAAAACGCAGGAAGTCATCCGTTCCGTAGGAGGTTCGGAACTTAAGGACGGTATTCGCGCGGCTGACTTGTTGAGACGCCCGGAAATGAATTATGATTTGGTAGCTTCTTTAACCCCGCCGGATGAGGAGTTAAGCGAAGAAGTAAAAGAGCAAGTCGAAATTCAAATCAAATATGAAGGCTACATCCAAAAAGCATTGCAGCAAGTAGATCGCCTTCATAAATTGGAAAGCAAAAAAATTCCTGAAGATATCGATTATGATCAAGTGCCTAACCTTGCCTCAGAAGCCCGTGAAAAATTGAAAGAAGTGCGTCCATTGACGATTGCCCAGGCTTCCCGCATCTCCGGTGTGAACCCTGCGGATATATCCATTTTGCTAGTATATATCGAACAAGGGAAAATCGCCCGCGTAAGCGGCAATTCATAATAAAATAAGCGTTCGAGCAAATTGTTCTCGAACGCTTATTTGTTATATTCTTTCAAAAATATATAGTGAAGAGGAGCGAAAAATGAACGAACAACTTTTTATCCAGAGCCTGAAAGACAATGGAATTGCGCTGAATGAAACGCAGATTGAACAATTCCGGAAATATTTCGAATTGCTTGTTGAATGGAACGAAAAAATGAATTTAACGGCTATTACGGATCTGGAAGGAGTATATCTCAAACATTTTTTTGATTCCGTCAGTGCATCCTTTTTCTTTGATTTTACGAAAGTTCAAACCCTTTGCGATGTCGGGGCGGGCGCCGGTTTCCCGAGCATCCCTTTGAAAATTTGTTTTCCTCATTTACATGTGACAATTGTTGACTCCTTAAAGAAGCGCATTACGTTTTTAAATCATTTGAGCGAACAATTAAATTTGACAAATTGCCAATTTGTTCATGCAAGAGCCGAAGATTTCGGCCAAAACCCGGATTATAGGGAAAAATTTGATGTTGTTACGGCAAGGGCAGTTGCGCGGTTAAATGTGTTGGCAGAGCTTTGCATCCCTTTGGTAAAAGTGGGAGGGCATTTCCTTGCGTTGAAAGCGGCTGCCGCGGATGAAGAATACAAAGAAGCGAAAAAAGCCGTCCAAGTGCTTGGAACGACTTTAAAAGAACAATTTGATTATCATCTGCCGATCGAAAATAGTGAACGGACCATTTTTGTTTTTGAAAAAATCAAAAAAACCCCGAAAAAATATCCAAGAAAACCAGGCATTCCAAACAAATCGCCGATCAAATAATCCATATGCGCTCAAATTTTGTTGAGCGCCTTATTCTTACAATTAGAAAGGATTTTTCTAATATACATCATTTTCTTGTATAATAGAAAATAATAAGCAAGATTAATGGTTAATTAATGGATATAAAAAGATTCAGAGATTAATAATAATCTCCTGTCATCGTAAGTTTCACGTGAAACATTTTAGAAATATATTCAGAAAAGTTTGCATCATTTTCTGTTCAAGACTATTTCATAGATTTTACTTCTATCAGACTCTGTACAATTCATATAGAATATTAAATAATAAAATATAGTGCAGATAGTTTCCAAAAGGTGGTGCCATTGAATGAGAAGTCCTTTTTCACGATTTTTTGGGGGCGGGGAAAAACTGGTTTCCGAAAAAAAAGGTGAAATAGAAACGGAAGAGAAAGAGAAAAAACATTCGGAAGAAGTAGTGAAAATTCCGATTGATCAAATCGTGCCAAATCGTTATCAGCCGCGAACAGTTTTTGATGAAGAGAAGATCGAGGAATTGTCCAGAACGATCCATACACACGGTGTGATTCAGCCAATCGTTGTCCGCCGTTTGGATGATAATCGGTACGAAATCATTGCGGGGGAGAGACGTTACCGGGCGATAAAAAAGTTAAATTGGACGGAAGTGCCGGCGATTGTCCGGGATTTAAATGATAAGGAAACAGCATCCATTGCGTTGATTGAGAACTTGCAAAGGGAAGAATTAACGGCCATTGAAGAAGCTTTGGCTTATCAACAATTGATCGAAATCCATCATTTGACACAGGAAGCATTGGCTCAACGCCTTGGAAAAGGCCAGTCCACCATCGCAAATAAACTGAGACTGTTAAAACTTCCGCAATATGTACAAGACGCGATTTTAAGACGTGAAATTACAGAGAGACATGCGCGGGCGTTAATCAGCATCAAAGATGAAGAAATGCAAATTAAATTAGTAGATTTAATTAAAGAAAACGATTGGAACGTCCGGCAACTGGAAGAATATATTCAACAATTGACAAAAGAAAATGAGAATGAAGAAGGGAAAAAAGCCAGACCGAAGCGCAAGGCAATCAGCAAAGATATCCGCATTGCACTCAATACAATTAAGCAATCTTTATCGATGGTATCAAAAAGCGGCATCAATATAAAAACCGAGGAAGAAGATACGGAAGATTACTATCTAATTACGGTAAAAATCCCCAAAAAAAAATCTTGATGTTTCACGTGAAACCGTTGGTCGTCTCTAAAATAAAGGGACGGCCGCTTTTTCTATATCATTTTTTTTAGAAAAAAAGCATATAGAATACAATTGTATTATAAATTTGATAGAATGGAAGAGGTAAAAATATAATATATTCATTGCTTAATAGAAATTTTAATTATTGATAAAGATGAAAGCAGGTGCACAAGATTGGGAAGAATAATTGCAATTGCCAACCAAAAAGGCGGTGTTGGTAAAACAACTACTTCAGTAAATTTGAGCGCTTGCCTTGCTTATTTAGGAAAAAAAGTATTGTTGATCGACATCGATCCCCAGGGGAATGCCACAAGCGGCGTAGGCATCAATAAAGGGGAAACATCCGGATGCATTTATAATGTATTGATCGATGATGAAGATGTAAAAAATGTCATACAACAGACCAAAGTAGAGAATCTATATGTCATACCGGCTACCATTTCACTAGCAGGTGCAGAGATCGAACTGGTTTCCACGATTTCAAGGGAAGTGCGTTTAAAACACGCGTTGGAAAACATTAAAGATGATTATGATTTCATCATTATTGATTGCCCTCCCTCATTAGGCTTGTTGACAATCAATGCCTTGACAGCCTCAGATTCGGTCATCATTCCCGTTCAATGTGAATATTACGCTTTAGAGGGGCTCAGTCAGCTATTATCAACGGTAAGATTGGTGCAAAAACATTTAAATCCGAATTTGACGATTGACGGTGTATTGTTGACGATGCTGGATGCCCGCACAAATTTAGGGCTTCAAGTCATTGAAGAGGTAAAAAAATATTTTCAAGATAAAGTTTATAAAACAATTATCCCTAGAAACGTGCGTTTGAGTGAAGCACCCAGCTTTGGAGAACCGATTATCATTTATGACCCGAAATCCCGGGGAGCGGAAGTTTATTTAGAGTTAGCAAGGGAAGTGATAAAAAATGGCTAGAGGCTTAGGAAAAGGAATCGGGGCTTTATTTCCGTCCGAAACATTGGAGTCCATCCAGAAAGATGAGCATATTGAGAAAATTCCGTTGCAAAAGATTGTTGCAAACCCTTTCCAGCCAAGGAAAAAATTTGATGATGAAGCCATCGAAGAATTGGCTCAATCCATCCGTGAACATGGCATTATTCAACCGATCGTCGTAAGAAAGAAAGGAAAAAAATACGAGATTGTAGTAGGGGAACGCAGATATCGCGCCGCTAAACTGGCGAATTTGGGAGAAATTCCGGCCATTATCAAAGAAATGACTGAAGAGCAAATGATGGAACTGGCCATTCTTGAAAATTTGCAGCGGGAAGATTTAACACCGATTGAAGAAGCGGAGGCATACCAAAGTTTAATTGAAAAGTTGAATTTCACCCAGGATGATTTGGCGAAACGATTGGGAAAAAGCCGGCCCCACATTACCAATATGATCCGATTATTGCAATTGCCCGAAGAGGTGCGGGAATTGGTTAATGAGGGGAAACTAAGCATGGGGCATGGCCGGGCCTTGCTTGGCTTAAAAAACAAAAGACAAATGATCGAAGTTGCGAAAAAAGTCATCAATCAATCACTGAATGTACGCCAATTGGAAGCATTGATTAAACAGTTAAATGAAAAGGTTTCACGTGAAACAAAACAGAAACCAAAAAAGGATATTTTTGTGCAAGCCACTGAATCTCAATTGAGGGAATTCTTTGGAACAAATGTCCAAATCAAGAAAACAAAAAATAAAGGGAAAATAGAAATAGAGTTTTATTCGGAAGATGATTTGGAACGCATTTTGGAAATTTTAAATTTAAATCACGAAGAACTATAAAATGACCGGGAAAAACATCATTTTAGGATTGCTCCCTAAAATGATGTTTTTTGGTTAAAAAAATTGTTGAACCGGATTATGAAAATAGAGAATTTCAAATGTATTTTCAACTGTATTATACGGAACAGGCCTGCTTGATTGCTTTACCAATCGATACTATATGATTTATATGTTCACAATTTCAATTACAAAAAAAGAGAAAGAGGACAATTTTGATGATACTGTTTGGTACAGTGATGAATGCAATATTGATTATGATTGGCTCAATTATTGGGCGTTTTTTGGGGAATATGCCGGAAAAAATGAAAAGTACCGTACTGTCGATTATTGGGTTGGCGGTGGCCTTGCTGGGCATTCAAATGGGAATGGAAACCGGCAATTTCATTATTTTAATCATCAGTTTGGTAGTGGGTGCGGTTATTGGAGAATGGATTGATCTGGATACGTTGTTCAACCGGTTTGGAAAATGGGTGGAATCAAAAATAGCTGCCGAAGGTTCCAACAACATTGTCGAGGGCTTCATCACAGCATCTCTCATTTTTGTCATCGGATCAATGGGAGTCATTGGCGCAATGGACAGCGGATTAAGAAATGACCATGATGTTCTGATAATGAAAGGGATCATTGACGGTTTTACAGCCATTATTTTGACATCCACATTAGGGATGGGCGTGATGTTACCGCATTTCCTGTATTGATTTACGAAGGAATCATTGCTTTATTTTCGGGACTCATTAGTAAGTATATCCCGGAAGAAGCATTGAATCTTTTTATCCAGGAAATGACCGCAACGGGCGGCGTCATGATTTTTGCCATTGGTTTAAATATTGCCGGACTGACCAAAATTCGGGTAGCTAATTTGCTCCCGGGAATTGCGGTTGTTGCGGTGATGGTTGGGCTTATGTTTCCTCTTCAATGAATGGCGTTGATAGGCAAGCAATAGTGCGCGGGCGATTTTATTGCTCATCGAATAAGTTACGTGCAATCGGGTGTTTTGCAAAACCAGCATTTCCATAAAGCCTCCGACGTTGACGACCCCTTTGATTGAAATATTCCCGATGGGAGGCAAATCTTTGTTGACCGCTTTTCCAGGGAGCAGCGGGCCATGTTGAACAATGATTTGCCCGATGCTTTTTTCCCGTCCCAGACAGGCATCAATCGCAACGACAAAAGGATACGTTTTCATTTGTTGTAACTCCTCGATGGTAAGTGCTAAATTGATAGCATGAAGAGGTTTTTCCAATGTCCCGATGATTTTATAAGGAAACTGAGAATTGGTTAATATGCTTCCGGTTAAAGGTCCCAATGCATCTCCGGTCGAGCGGTCGGTGCCGATGCAGCAAAAAATAAGATTGTCATGTTCAAAAGGGATATGTTGCAAAAACAATTCGCTTAAGCGCCATACAGCCCCGGTTTCTTCATGATGGACGGCCATTTTAAGCGGTTCTTGAGGAATATTTTGCATATAATTCCCACTTTCTTTTATGATTTACATAAAGAATGTCTATATTATTTTGTAGCATTATATCCATTTTCTTACTTTTCTATTCTCGAGGTGGAATTATGGCGGTATCAGCTGTAGAAAAAGAAACAAAGGATTTTGTCAGCATCACCCAAAAAATTTGGGATTATTTTTCCAGTGAGCAGTTTTGGAATTTTATTGTCAGTGCATCCATTAAAATTTTTGCGATCCTGTTGATTTCTTATCTCATTGTATTTATAGGAAAGCGGATTATTGCACGATTTTTTAAAATAAGAATGAAAACTCCGCTGAAATATTCTGAGCGGAGGCAAAAAACTCTTTTGAAATTGTCGCAGAGCGTGTTATCCTATGTTGTTTACTTTTCCGCGATCATCGGTATATTGTCTTCATTGAATATCAATGTTGCCGGTTTGTTGGCCGGCGCCGGAATTGCCGGTCTTGCCATCGGGTTTGGCGCCCAAAACTTGGTGAAAGATGTGATTACCGGATTTTTTATTATATTCGAGGATCAGTTCGGTGTAGGGGACTATGTACGGATTAGTACTGCGAGTGCGGCGGAGGGAACGGTTACGGAAATCGGATTGCGAACGACCAAGATTGTCGGCGCCACAGGGGAAGTTTATATCATTCCGAACGGCCAAATTACAGAAGTCGTAAACTATTCGTTAAACAACTCGAAAGCCTTTATTGATATGCAAGTCAGCATTGAAGCGGATATAGAAAAGATTGAAAAATTGGTGACCGAGTACTTGGAAACATTGCCTGAAAAATATAAAGAGCTGGTGAGCGTGCCTGTTTTTGTCGGTGTTCAAAATGTTTCGGGCACTGAAATGACCATCCGTATTGTAGCTGAAACAAAACCTCAACAACACTATGGCATTGCGAGAATTATACGAAGAGATGTCAAAAAGATTTTAGAGAAAAACGGAATTCCGATGGCTTATCCTAAGATGATGATATATGATTCTAGTAGAGTGGTGTCGAGGGGAGATGAGAATGATGGAAACAAAGACATTTAAATTAAATGACATTGTGGAAATGAAAAAACCGCATCCATGCGGTACGAATGCCTGGAAGATTATCCGGATGGGAGCGGACATCCGGATCAAATGCCAAGGCTGCGGCCACAGTGTTTTATTGCCCCGCAGAGAATTTATGAAAAAAATGAAGAGAGTCATACAGGAAGCGGAATAGCGGAAAGGATTAATTTTTCGAAAACCGATCCGGCGTATTGTTCCAGTCACATCCCCACTAACACTTGGAAATGTGGAGATTTTATCGTGATGAAAAATGGAAAATAGACTTTTTAATAGGAAATTCATTATAATTAACACTAGTGTAAAAAATAATGCAGTGAGGTTTTACATGAGAAAGGTAGTGAGTCGATGTCTCTGACAGCTGGAATAGTAGGTCTCCCAAATGTCGGAAAGTCCACATTGTTTAATGCGATTACAAAAGCTGGCGCCCTTGCGGCAAACTATCCGTTTGCAACGATTGATCCAAATGTCGGCGTTGTTGATGTTCCGGATTACCGATTGGATAAATTGGCAGAAATCGTAAAACCGCAAAGAGTGGTTCCGACATCGTTTGAATTTACAGATATCGCCGGGATTGTAAAAGGCGCTTCAAAAGGTGAAGGATTGGGAAATAAATTCCTTTCCCATATTCGGGAAGTGGATGCGATTTGCCAGGTTGTACGTTGCTTTGATGATGAAAATATCACCCATGTGGCCGGAAAAGTGGACCCGATTGCGGATATAGAAGTCATCAATTTAGAACTGATTTTAGCCGATTTGGAATCGGTGGACAAAAGGCTTCAAAGAGTAAGCAAAATCGCCAAGCAAAAAGATAAAGACGCAATGGCGGAAGAAGCGGTTTTACTAAAAATCAAAGAAGCCCTTGAAAACGAAAAACCTGCCCGTTCCGTGGAACTTTCGGAAGATGAGAAAAAAATCATCAAAGGGTTAAATTTATTAACAATGAAGCCAATGCTATATGTGGCGAACGTTTCTGAAGAGGACGTGGCAAATCCGGACGATAATGAATATGTAAAACAAGTGCGGGCCTATGCGGAAGCGGAAGGTTCGAAGGTCATTACCGTTTGTGCAAAAATTGAAGAAGAAATTGCGCAATTGGATGACGAAGAAAAGAAAATGTTCCTGGAAGAATTGGGCATTAAAGAATCCGGACTGGATCAGCTCATTCGGGCTGCCTACGATTTGCTGGGTTTTGCCACATACTTTACGGCGGGAGAAAAAGAAGTGCGCGCCTGGACATTTAAAAAAGGAATGAAGGCTCCGGAATGCGCGGGAATCATCCACTCCGACTTTGAACGGGGCTTTATCCGGGCGGAAACGGTTTCCTTTGAGGATTTAGTAGCGGCAGGTTCAATGCAACAAGCGAAAGAACAAGGGAAAGTTCGTTTGGAAGGAAAAGATTATGTCGTGCAAGATGGCGACATCATGTTATTCCGGTTCAATGTGTAAGGCATGGCGCTGAAAAAGAGGAATTTGCGGCAGGGAAAGGCCGCAAATTCCATTTTTTTATTCATATACATATAGTTTTGGCAGCTTCGGATCATCTTTCACCAATACGTTTTTGGGATATTTGCGCAGCTCTTTGTACATGCAAAAATCTCCGGCTGCCCCTGCCATCAAAAAGGCGCCTAAAACCACAAGCAGCTGGCTGTCAAGGACAAATCCAAAAATGGAGGGAAGAACCCCTGTTGCCCAAAAAGGCAGAAGGAGGGCTTTTTTCATCGCATGATTCGGCAATGGCTTGGATGTGGTTGCATAAGCAATCCCCAATTTCAAATTCACGCCATAATCCAATTCGCTCCACTTGGCTTTCCCAAAAATTATAAATCCGATTAAATGAAAGAGTTCATGCAGAGCGATCAGGATAAAATAACAGATAATAAAAAGAGTGAAATTCCAGAAATTGATATGCACTTCAAAACCTGTTTTCCCATGAAGAAACGCATTCAATAACAATAAAGCGGCACTTAAGATGATGGTTGACCAAAATCCCGCTTTGGCCACTTTTTTTATATCCAGTTCAATAATTTTGGGTTCCTTTTCTTCCAACAAAAATTCTCAACTCCTTTTATATAGAATTATATTAAAATGGATGAAATTAGAAAATATCGAGCTGCAATGAATGCCAGTTGCGATGTGGGAAAGTATATGTTACAATTCAAAGATGTGAGTAATAGTAATTTACTCCTTGCTCCCTTGAAAATAGAGGAGCCAAAGTCCATAAGGAGGTGTAGAGTGCGATGAGAAAATACGAATTAATGTACATTATTCGTCCGGACATTGAAGAAGAAGAGAAAAAAGCGTTAGTTCAACGCTTTGATGAAATTCTTACTTCAAATGGTGCGGAAATCATTGAATCAAAAGAATGGGGCAAACGTCGTCTTGCATACGAAATAAAAAAATATCGCGAAGGTATTTACCATATCGTGAAAGTGAATGCTCCAGCGAAAGCAGTTGAAGAATACAACCGTTTAGCAAACATTAACGAAAACATTATTCGTCATATCGCTGTTCGTGAAGATGACTAATCAAATATGAAATTTCATGCTGAAAGAGGAGGTTGCAAAATTGATTAATCGCGTCGTATTGGTCGGTCGGCTAACGAAAGATCCGGAGTTGCGGTACACGCCAAGCGGGGTGCCGGTGACCCGTTTTACGATTGCCGTCAACCGGACATTTACAAACCAGCAAGGTGAAAGGGAAGCGGATTTCATTAGTTGTGTAGCATGGAGAAAACAGGCTGAAAACCTCGCCAACTTCATGAGAAAAGGAAGCCTCATTGGAGTGGATGGCCGAATTCAAACCGGCAGTTATGAAGGGCCTGATGGCAAACGGGTTTACACAACGGAAGTCGTAGCTGAATCTGTGCAATTTTTGGAACCAAAAAGTGCACAAAGTCCGCAGCAATTTGGAGGACAACCTTCTTACGGTGCAAGTCAACCTCCATACGGAAGTCAGCAACCGGATCCTTTTGGCGCACCATTTCCAAGTCAACCTCCTCAAAATCAGCAAAATTATACACGTGTCGATGAAGACCCATTTGCTTCAAGCAAAGGTCCGATTGAAATTTCAGAGGACGATTTACCGTTTTAAGGTATTAGGATAACGGCAGTTTAATGCAAAAGGAGGGAAAAAAAATGGCACAACGTCGTGGTCGCAAACGTCGCAAAGTTTGCTACTTCACTTCAAATAACATCACACACATCGACTATAAAGATGTGGACTTGCTTAAAAAATTCATTTCTGAACGTGGAAAAATTCTTCCTCGCCGCGTAACTGGCACAAGCGCAAAATACCAACGCAAATTAACGAGAGCCATCAAACGTGCCCGCATCATGGCACTTCTTCCATTCGTGGCGGAAGATAAATAATCAAACGTATTAAAAACAACAAAGGTTCAGCTGAACCTTTGTTGTTTTTTATTTCCAATAAAAGGGGTCGATTGCACTGAAAGAGAGACACCTAATTGATCGGCGATTTTTTTGCAGATATATAGTCCAATGCCGAGGAATTCGGAAATTTTCGCCCATTCTCTCCTGTGAAGAATGGTTCAAAAATTCGCGGTAAATCATATGAAGGTATACAATTCCTTCATCGATGATAGATAACCGTATTGTATAGTCGGACACACGAATGTCAAAAATTAATCGCTTCTTCCCTTCTTTATAGCTGCTATATTTTATACATTGAGAGAACTCCTATCCGCTTTTTACCCTCACTATAAAAATAATCCTCTTTAGATAAATCAAAAAATTTAAAAAATTATATTCTTCGCATTTTGCATGATAAAACATTAAGTAATATGTTGAACTCTTTCTAGATACCCTCACTATTCGAAAGCTTTTTTCAAAGAAACGGGAAATATTGATGCTTGACGATATTGTATACAAATGTATACAATGACAATATAAAAAATTGTATACATTTGTATACGATGTGGAGGTTTATGATGAGACGCGAAGGACCTGGACGGCATGGCCACGGGCATTGTGACAAAGGAGGAGCCAAAACGTTTCGGCGGAAAAGGGCGGTCATGTTTTTGGAACATTTGGAGACGAAGGAAAAAGTGCTGAAAAAACAATTGGAAACAAAAGAACTGCAGGCGGCGAACCCTGTCATTGCCGGCGAATTGAAAGCGACGCAGGAAATTATCGCAGATTTTGTGCAAATGTTTGAACTTTATGAGTTTGAAAAGTATCAAGATCTTCTAACCCGGCAGGATCAGAAAAATGGAAACGAAAAACCCGATGATGGTGAAACGGAAAATGCGGAGCAACCTGAATCCTGATCAGGGGTTCAAGAAAAACGACACATTATTGAGGATACGATGATCATCTAATCTTTGATTGGATGATCTTTTTAATTGCAAAGAATTTTATTTATAGAACGTCCAAATCTATATTTAAAAATCAAATCTTTTTTCTGTGGATAACTCTATCCGCAATTTTGTCCTGCTATTTAAAAAATGGTACAATATACGAATGTAAAGATTGATTGATATTTAAAAAGGAAGGTATCCCATGCCGAACAATCACACACAAAAACTGACTCATGGAGCTATGATCATAGCCATTTTCGCGATTCTCATTGCTATTGCATATTATGTACCAGTCATCAGTTTGGCGGCGGCATTGTTTGCGCCATTGCCAATGGCATGGTATAGCGCAAAATATGATCTGGCTACCTCCATTGTAACAGGGGTTGTAGGATGTTTGATCACCCTTTTCTTTGGGGGGGGATTATTCATATTGCCATTTTCCATGATTTTTGCCGTTTGCGGCATTGTCATGGGAAATGCATTGCATAAGGGCAAAAGCAAAGCTTATTTATTCATGTCTACCGGAATTTCATTATTAATTACGTTTGCAATACAATATATTGTGGCAGTAAAACTGTTTGAACAGGATTTTATAAAAGAATCCTTTCAATTAATGCGCGACAGTTACATGGAATCTTTTGAACTGGCCAAAAATCTTACGGGCGAAATGCCGATGAATGAAGAAGCGTTTAAAGAAACATTAAATTTGATGTTTCAACATATGGAAATGTCGATTCCCGCCGTGGTGACATTAAGTGCGTTTTTCTTTGCATTTTTGCTGATATCGGTTAATCTTCCAATTTTAAAACGGCTGGGTATCGCAATTCCCAAATTCCATGCTTTTAAAGATTTGCGTTTGCCAAAGACGATATTATGGATTTATTTAATCGTGTTGACCGTTCAATTGTTTGTGCGCCCTGAAATTGGAACAACACTATATGTAATCGTATTGAATTTTTCATTCGTTTTATGGGTGTTGTTGACAATTCAAGGGATTTCTTTCCTTCACTTTGTGTTGGATCTGAAACGGGCACCCGCTTTTTTGAAAGTGTTGGCGACGATTTTGGCCATTCCGCTGTACAATTTTGTCATCCTCTTAGGAATTTTGGATTTGGGGTTTGACATTCGCTCATATGTGTCAGGGAAGATTCGGAAGTAAGGGGCTGATTACATGGATACTTACAGGAAGCGGAAAATGCATTACCCACTTTTCCATTTGGCCTTTTTCGGCTTGGTGGGCATCATCGGATTATTCCTGTTGAATGTTTGGGTCGGACTCGCTTTTACCATAATAGTTGCAATCGTCATTTTTTATGATTGGCGAAAGGAAAAAATCTCGCATCTTGCGATTGAAAAATATATCGAATCTTTGGCATTCCGGATGAAAAAAGTTGGGCAGGAAGTCCTTTTGGAAATGCCGATTGGCGTGATATTGATCAATGATAAATTTGAAATTGAATGGGCAAACCCCTATATGACGAGGCTCATGGATCTGCCCTCTTTAACGGGTCAAAATTTATTCGTGTTATCCGATGAATTGCAAAATATAAGAAAAAGCGATGATAAAAAAGATTGCATTGTGACCATTCAAGATCGCAAGTTTAAAGTGCTTTATAAGCAAGCGGAGAAACTGTTATATTTTCTTGATGTAACAGAACAAGTCGAAATAGAAAAACAATATCATGACGATCGCACGGTCATTGCCATTCTATTTATCGATAACTATGACGATATTACCCAGGGAATGGATGACCAGACGAAGAGCATGACAAGTTCAACGGTAACTTCCATTATTAATGAATGGGCAGAAGAACATGACATTTATATCAAAAGAATTGATACAGACCGGTTTTTGGCGATCTTAAATGAAGCGACGCTGCATGAATTGGAGAGAAAGAAATTTTCCATTTTAGATGATATTCGCGAAAAAACAGCCAAAAAGAATCTATCCCTCACATTGAGTATCGGAGTCGGAGCGGGTTCTCCATCCCTAATTGAACTTGGAGAATTGGCCCAATCAAGTCTGGATTTGGTGTTGGGCCGCGGAGGAGACCAGGTGGCCATTAAACAACCAAACGGAAAAATTAAATTTTATGGCGGAAAAACAAACCCTGTTGAAAAGCGGACCAGGGTCCGGGCGCGTGTCATCAGCCACGCATTGAAAGATTTAATTCAAGATAGCGATTCAGTATTCATCATGGGACACAAAAATCCTGACATGGATTCCATAGGCGCCGGAGTCGGTGTACGGAAGATGGCCGAAATGAATAAAGTGAATGGCTATATCGTATTGGATTTTGATGAATTGAATGGAAGTGTCAAGCGCCTCATGGATGTCATTAAAAAGGATTCTGATTTGATAGAGTATTTTATTTCGCCCGATGAGGCTTTAAGCATCATGACGGAAAATTCCTTATTGGTTGTTGTGGATACCCATCGCCCGAGCCTTGTGGTCGATGAAACTTTATTAAAACGGTTTGAAAAAATTGTCGTGATTGACCATCATCGTCGAGGTGAGGAATTTATTAAAAATTCCACG
The DNA here is from genome assembly GCF_038593155.1 of Ureibacillus sp. FSL K6-8385. GTDB lineage: Bacteria > Bacillota > Bacilli > Bacillales_A > Planococcaceae > Ureibacillus > Ureibacillus terrenus. The sequence continues at coordinate 2,772,318 of NZ_CP151968.1, read as the reverse complement.
CTGGTATATATGGAACCGTATGCTTCGTCCACTTCGGAACTAGTGACAGAGCTTCTGGAATATCAGCCTGATGATGAAAAACTTTCAAGTCTGGAAGCGACCGCATTACTTGCCGGAATTATTGTTGATACAAAAAGTTTTACATTAAGAACAGGAGCCAGAACTTTTGAAGCGGCTTCCTATTTAAGATCCTACGGAGCCGATACGGTGCTTGTGCAGCGGCTGTTGAAAGAAGACATTGATACATTTATTATGCGGTCGAAAATTATCCAGACGGCCCAATTTATTTATCCTGGCATCGCGGTAGCCCATGGAGAAGAAGATAAAAAATACGATACGGTATTAATTGCCCAAACGGCAGATATATTGCTCACGATGAAAGATGTGAATGCTTCGTTTGTCATTGCCCGCCGCCAAGATGGTTTGATCGGGATCAGCGCCCGTTCTTTGGGCGATGTGAATGTGCAAGTCATTATGGAAAAACTCGGCGGAGGCGGACATTTGAGCAATGCCGCTTGTCAACTTGAAGCGGAAACAATCGAGGAAGCTTTAATATTATTGAAAGATGCCATTACGGAAACTTTGGAAGGGAGCAGTGAAAAATGAAAGTCGTATTTTTGAAAGATGTGAAAGGCCAAGGAAAAAAAGGTGAAGTGAAAAATGTTGCGGATGGTTATGCCCAAAACTACTTAATCAAAAGAGGTTTGGCTGTAGAAGCGACAAAAGAAGCACTGAGCCGATTGGAGGCGCAAAAAAGACATGAAGCGAAACTAGCAGCCCAGGAGTTTCAAAAAGCGAAAGAATTAAAAGAAAAGTTGGAAAGCATCACAGTGGAAATTAAAGCGAAAGCGGGAGAAGGGGGACGCCTTTTTGGCTCCGTTTCCACAAAACAAATTGCGGAAGTATTGCAAAAAGATTTCGGCATTAAATTAGACAAAAGGAAAATGGAGTTAAACGAAGGCATTCGTTCATTAGGCGTTACAAACGTTCCGGTGAAATTGCATCCAGAAGTAAAAGCGACTTTGAAAGTCCATGTGAAGGAAGAATAAGGAGCGTAGAATCATAATGAGTGATCTGATCGATCGCGTTCCGCCGCATAACCATGAAGCGGAGCAATCAGTCCTTGGTGCGATATTCCTGGATCCGCAAGCCTTGATTACCGCATCAGAAATATTGGTGCCGGAAGATTTTTATCGCATTGCCCATCAAAAAATATTCCAGACAATGCTTGATTTAAACGACAAAGGCAGTGCCATCGATGTCGTTACCGTCACGGAAGAATTATCTGCAAGAAAAGAATTGGAGGATGTAGGGGGGCTCTCCTATTTAACGGAACTGGCCAATGCCGTCCCTACAGCGGCCAATGTCAGCTACTATGCAAAGATTGTGGAAGAAAAGTCCATTTTAAGGAGACTAATCCGCACCGCAACAAAAATTGTGGAGGACAGTTTTACGAGGGAAGATGAGGTAGAGGAACTCTTATCCGAAGCAGAAAGAAAAATAATGGAGGTTGCCAACCGGAAAAATGCCGGCGACTTCAAACATGTAAAAGATATTCTTGTTGAAACTTACGACAAAATTGAACAGCTTCAGAATCGCAGCGGAGATGTGACCGGTATTCCGACCGGATTTACGGACTTAGACCGGATGACGGCAGGATTTCAGCGGAATGATTTAATTATTGTTGCCGCGCGTCCATCCGTAGGGAAAACCGCTTTTGCATTAAACATTGCGCAGAATGTGGCGGTGAAAGCGCGGGAAAATGTGGCAATATTCTCGCTGGAAATGGGTGCCGAACAATTAGTCATGCGTATGCTTTGTGCGGAAGGAAATATCGACGCCCAAGTATTAAGAACGGGATCCCTTACCGCAGAAGATTGGAGCAAGCTAACGATTGCGATGGGTACGCTATCGAATGCGGGAATTTATATTGACGATACGCCGGGGCTAAGGGTGAACGAAATTCGTGCGAAATGCCGCCGCCTTGCCCAAGAAAAGGGGCTTGGAATGGTGGTCATCGATTATTTGCAGTTGATTCAAGGAAGCGGCAGGCGCGGAGAGAATCGGCAACAGGAAGTATCGGAAATTTCCCGTTCATTAAAAGCGTTGGCCCGTGAATTGCATGTACCGGTAATAGCTTTGTCCCAGTTATCCCGCGGCGTCGAACAGCGGCAGGATAAGCGCCCGATGATGAGCGATATTCGTGAATCCGGAAGCATTGAGCAGGATGCGGATATTGTGGCTTTCTTATACCGCGACGATTATTACGACAAAGAAACGGAAAATAAGAATATGATTGAAATCATCATTGCGAAACAGCGGAACGGTCCGACTGGAACTGTGACCCTCGCGTTTAAAAAAGAGTTTAATAAATTTTTGAATATCGACTGGTCTCAGCGCCAAGAGCCGATGCATGCATAACAGGAATCGAAAAACAGCATAATAAAATAGACATTTAAGAACACGAACAATGGTACATAATATTAAAATATTTGTTCGTGTTCTTTTATTTTTATACATTGACGAATAGACTTTTTCACTGTACAATTAATCTGTTTGATAAAGGACGTATAATGCCCGGAGGTGCTCAAATGACTTCAGTTGTTGTTGTTGGAACTCAATGGGGAGACGAAGGAAAAGGGAAAATTACCGATTTCCTTTCAAAAAAGGCGGACGTGATTGCTCGTTTTTCAGGCGGCGACAATGCCGGACATACCATCAAGATTGGCGAAGAAACATATAAATTACATTTAATCCCTTCCGGTATTTTTTATAAAGATAAAATATCTGTAATGGGCAATGGGATGGTTATCAATCCGAAATCCCTTGTAGAAGAATTAAAGGGCTTGCAAGCACGCGGTATTGATACGTCAAATTTGCGTATCTCAAACCGTGCCCACGTCATTCTCCCTTATCACATCTACCAAGATAAAATAGAAGAAGAAGCCCGTGGCGATAAAAAAATTGGAACCACATGCAAAGGGATTGGACCATGTTATCAGGATAAAATCGCGCGCATGGGAATCCGGATTGCCGATTTGCTCGATCGGGAAGTATTCGAACAGAAGCTGCGCGAAAACTTGGAAAAGAAAAACCGTCTGTTTGAAAAATATTATGAAGTGGAAGGCCTTAAATTCGAGGACATTTTTGAAGAGTATTATAACTATGGACAAGAAATCAAACAATACGTTACAGATACGGCAAAAGTATTGAATGACGTGTTAGATCGAGGCGGGCGCGTATTATTTGAAGGTGCCCAAGGCGTGATGCTGGATATTGATCATGGAACATATCCGTTCGTCACTTCTTCCAACCCTGTTGCCGGCGGTGTAACAACTGGCACGGGAATCGGCCCTTCCCATGTATCAAGAGTGGTCGGTGTATGCAAAGCGTACACATCCCGCGTAGGCGACGGTCCGTTCCCGACAGAGTTGTTTGATGAAATTGGCCATCAGATTCGGGAAGTCGGCAGAGAATACGGTACAACGACTGGCCGCCCTCGCCGCGTAGGCTGGTTTGATGCAGTTGTGGTGCGCCATTCCCGCCGTGTATCAGGCATTACAGATTTGGCTTTAAACTCCATCGATGTATTGACAGGTTTGGAAACAGTGAAAATTTGCACAGCTTATAAATATAAAGATCAAATTTTGACAGAATATCCTGCGAACTTGCATGTTCTGGAGGAATGCGAACCTGTTTACGAAGAACTTCCTGGGTGGACGGAAGATATCACAGGCGTCCGTTCTTTCGATGAACTGCCTGAAAACGCCCAAAATTATATCAACCGGATTGTAGAATTGACAGGCATTCCATTAATGACATTTTCTGTAGGTCCAGCAAGGGAACAAACTAACATTGTAAATGATGTTTGGGAATAATACACCAATCGTTATTAGTCGGAGATTAAATTTTGAAGGAGAATTTGAGTTTTGCTCAAATTCTCCTTTTTGTTTTGCCTGGACTTGGTTCAATTGGGTCTATGCCGATTTAATTCCTTGGATATATTAAAGAAGATCTTTATAAAACACTGATTTTGACGAATTTTTTTAATAAATTTACATGTTTCAACATTAATTTATAAATTGTAACAAAAGTTTCCGAAATAATACATTTTCATTACAAAAAACTTAAATTGAACAAACTTACTCAACATTATGATACAGTCTATAATTGGGGAACATGGAAAGCGTCTTTAAATGGAGCAGGAAGAGTGGAAGGGGCTAGATTATGAAGACGAAATGGAAAATAGGTCGTCTGAACAGCCAAAATGTAAGTCTTCTGGAACAGCATAAATATGGTACATTGATCAAAGCATTCGTTGCAACTGTCATCCTTTCGACAGTAACTTTCAATTTGGCTTTTGCCAATGAAGGCGACATTGATTCAGTCGACAAAATTTATCATGTATATTTGGAAGACGAGTATATCGGTTCGGTATCCGATGAAAAGAAAGTAAAAGAAGTGATAAAAGAGAAAGAAAAAGAGGCAAGTGCAAACTATCCAGGATATGAAGTGGATGCTGATGAATTGGTAACCATTGTTCCAGAACAAGTATTTTCTTATGAAACAACAGATTCGGACACATTGAAAACATTGAAGAAACAACTGGAAGTCCAAACGGATGCTTATGCGCTTTATGTCAATGGAGAACCGGTTCTTTATTTGAAAAATAAAGAAGATTATGAAGAAACATTAAAGAAATTAAAGCTTCAATATGTTCCGGAAGAAAAACTGAAAAAATTTGAGCAATCCAAAAATTCGGAAGCTCAACAAAACTTAAAAGAAAACGACATGAAAATTGTGGATGTTGTTCTTTCGGAAGATGTTTCAGTCAAAGAAGCAAAGGCGAATCCTGCGAACATTCTTACACCTGATGAAGCGGTGAAATTTATTAAAACCGGTTCCCTTGAAAAACAGGTTTATATTGTAAAAAAAGGCGATGTTCTTGGAAAAATCGCGAAAGAACATGGTTTGACAACGAAAGAACTATTAGCCCTGAACCCAGGTTTGTCGGTTGATAGCTTATTGCAAATTGGACAAGAAATTAATGTGACAGTTGAAAAACCGTTAATCAATGTAAAAGTGGTTTATGAAACCGTAAAATCAGAAACTATTGATTTTGAAAAAGAAATTCGAAAAGATGCTTCCATGTTTAAAGGCGAAAAAGTAATTGTTCAAAAAGGCAGCCCCGGCAAAAAAGAAGTTTCTTATTTAGTGACAGCAGTCAATGGACAAGTGGTAAATAAAACGGTGACAAATGAAAAAGTATTAGTTCAACCAACAAAACATATTGAAAAAGTAGGAACAAAAGTCATTTCATCCCGAGGTACCGGCAAATTTGTTTGGCCGACAAGCGGTGGATATATTTCAAGCGGCATGGGTTCGCGTTGGGGCAGCTTCCATAGAGGAATCGATATTGCCCGTCCATCAAATTACAACATTAAAGCAAGCGACAATGGTGTTGTAGTTTTTGCCGGATGGGATGGTTCCTATGGGAATAAAATTGTCATTAACCACAACAATGGATACCAAACATTATATGGCCATTTATCCCAAATCAAAGTTTCTGTCGGACAAGTGGTGCCTCAAGGAACTGTAATCGGAATAATGGGATCAACTGGAAATTCGACTGGAGTGCACTTGCATTTTGAAGTCACAAAAAATGGATCATTGATCAATCCTTTATCAGTTTTAAATTAATCATGATGCAGGCAGTGGCATAAAAATATGTCATTGCCTTTTTTATTTCTTAAAGAAGAAATATGTCGAAATATTTCCCGGAAAATAGTTTTTATGTTTGCAATCATTTCAAATGGAAAAATTTGATTTGCAGAAGAAATGGGAATTAATAATAATACAGGACAATTCAGTATTATGATTTTTGGTATAATGGTTAAGGAATGCATGAAAACAAAAAGCATGATAGATTTAATAGTGAAATGTGAATATGAGCATGCAGCATTTAAAATAGATTTACTGATATTTATTAAGGAGGAACTTCAAAAAATGGACGGCAAAACAATTTTGGTTGTTGACGACGAAAAGCCCATTGCAGATATTTTGCAGTTTAACTTGGTGAAGGAAGGATATAAAGTTATTTGTGCTTATGACGGAGAGGAAGCTTTAAAAATTATCGAAGAACAACAGCCGGATTTAATGTTGTTGGATATTATGCTTCCCAAAAAAGATGGTATGGAAGTTTGCCGGGAAGTCAGAAAGAAATATGATTTTCCAATCATTATGCTTACGGCAAAAGGGTCTGAAATTGACAAGGTGTTAGGGCTTGAAATGGGAGCCGATGATTATGTAACGAAGCCTTTCAGCACGAGGGAATTAATTGCCCGAGTAAAAGCGAATATGCGGCGTTTAAAAGCTTCTGCTCAAGAAGAGGCAAAAGAAGAATCGAACAATATTACAATCGGTTCATTAGTAATTCAGCCGGATGCTTATATTGTCCAAAAACGAGGTGAAACAATCGAGTTGACACACCGGGAATTCGAACTCTTACATTATTTAGCAAAACATATTGGACAAGTGATGACCCGGGAACATTTATTGCAAACCGTTTGGGGGTATGATTATTTTGGAGATGTCCGGACAGTAGATGTAACCATCCGCCGTCTTCGGGAAAAAATTGAAGATAACCCAAGCCATCCTGCTTGGATTGTTACCCGCCGAGGGGTTGGCTACTATTTGCGAAATCCTGAACAGGAGTAGAATGAATGCAAAAGGTTAGTTTTTTTCGCTCAATCCATGTAAAGCTTGTATTAATATACGTGTTGCTGATCATCATTGCATTGCAAATAATCGGGATTTACTTTTCCAATAAACTGGAAGACAGCCTGAAATCAAGCTTCCAGGATTCCATTCTTCAACGCATGGATTTAATTCAATACAGCATCAGGGAGGAATTGACGAAGGAACGGGATGAAACGGCCCCTACGTTGGAGCAAAGTTTGAACATCGCATTACGCGAATTTGCAACTGGCGATATCAATGAAATTCGGGTGATTGACCAGCGGAATAGAATCATTGCCACTTCCGATTCGGAAAATCAGTCGATCATCGGTCAGCGGTCAAATGATGATATTGTAAAAAAAGCCATTTCATCTCAAACCTATCAAGAAGAAATTGCCCTTGATGCAGATACAAATACCAGGGTTTGGCTCATTGCAAGCCCTATTTTTAGTACAGCGGATCCAAACAGTGACGTCATCGGCGCCATTTATATAGAATCAAATATTGAAAAAGTATATGACACGATGAATGATATCAACCGAATTTTTGCGGTTGGTACAGCGATATCATTGGTCATTACGGTCATTTTAGGAATATTGATTGCAAGAACAATCACTAGGCCCATATTGGATATGCGCAAACAGGCTCAAGCAATGTCCAGAGGAAACTTTTCCAGAAAAGTGCGTGTATACGGCGATGATGAAATTGGTCAATTGGCCATCACTTTCAACCATTTGACAAACCGTTTACAAGAAGCACAATCCTCAACAGAGGCAGAGCGCAGAAAACTGGCGTCCGTTCTGGCCAATATGACGGACGGGGTAATCGCAACGGACCGGAAAGGAAAAATTATTTTGATCAATGATCCCGCATTAAGCTTTTTAAAAGTAACAAGGGAAGAGACGTTGAACCGGCCGATTGCATCGGTGCTTGGAATCGAAGAAAACTATAGCTTTGAAGATTTAATTCATATGAAGGAACCGATTAACTTAGATTTCAGCACGGAAGAAGCGCCACTAATTTTGAGGGCTAATTTTTCTGTCATCCAAAAAGAAACAGGGTTTGTAAATGGTTTAATTACTGTGTTGCATGACATCACCGAACAAGAAAAAATTGAAATGGAGCGGCGCGAATTCGTGGCAAATGTTTCCCATGAGCTGAGAACGCCTTTAACAACGATGAGAAGTTATTTGGAAGCACTTGCGGATGGGGCCTGGAAAGATGAAAATATTGCTCCGCACTTTATCAATGTTGTTCAGACAGAAACCGAGCGGATGATTCGCCTTGTAAATGATTTATTGGATTTATCCAAAATGGATGCGAAAGACTATCAGCTAAATAAGGAAGTCGTTGAATTCAACAGCTTCTTCCATAGAATCATTGACCGTTTTGAAATGTCAAAATCCCAAAATGTGAAATTCATCCGCTACATACCGGAGACACCGTATTTTGTGGAAATTGACACGGATAAGTTGACCCAAGTGCTCGATAATATCATTTCGAACGCCATCAAATATTCCCCTGATGGAGGCAATATCCGCTTTGGTTTTACGGTTCAAGGAAACATGTTAAAAGTGATGATTTCCGACGACGGTATGGGGATTCCGAAAGAAAATCTCGGAAAAATCTTTGACCGATTCTATCGCGTAGATAAAGCGCGTTCCCGTGCAATGGGCGGAACCGGGCTGGGTCTTGCGATTGCCAAAGAAATGATTAAAGCGCACAACGGAACGATTTGGGCAGAAAGTGAAGAAGGAGTGGGAACAACCATTTTCTTCACGTTGCCGTATGAAATCGATGGGGCTGGTGATTGGGAATGAAGTATATTGAGCAAATCAAATCCTTTTTGCTTCTTTTTCTTGTCCTGTTAAGCATTGCCTTAACCTTTGCCATTTGGACCTATACACCAAGCCTTCAAGTGATCGAGGAATCGCCGGTGGACCAGCTGATGGTAGGGAAAAAAAAGGATCTGCAAGAAGTCATTAAACCTTACCGAATTTTGGTCAGAAATCATGATGATTGGGAAGGGACAATCGGAACAGAGGCTATTAATCATTTGATGGAAATGATGACCGGTTGGAACGGTTCAAATCTTTATTTGGTCCAAAATAATATGTCCGATAAAAAAATAAATGATTTTCTCAGGACAAACCAAAGAATGACGCTATTTTTTGCAGATGAAGTGCCGATTAAAGTATTTCATTCAATCATCCGCTTTTCTCAGGATGAATTGCCGGAAACGGGTTTTAATAAACTTGTGCTGGATTGGAGCAAAGTGAGTGCTGACAAGACATTGATAGTTTACTTGTTAAGCGATTCACACCGCACCTTATATAGCACTGAAATAAAAATGTCAGGGGATTATTTTCAAGAAACGGTGTTGAAAGCTTTGCAAGGATTGGTTGCTTATAAAGAAATTGAACGGCCCGAAAACCTCTCCTTATATGTACCGGCAGATGAAATGGAATTAGTTCAATATACGTACTATATTGATGAAATTGAACCGGATATGTTCAGGGACATTTTGTTTTATGACCCGAACATTGTGCGGAAAAACATTGAGAACCAGGAGACCGCTAAGTATACAGATGGTATGACTCTTATGACGGTAGATGTAAAATACCGCTATTTGAATTATGTAAATCCATCTTCCGAAAGCATGGTGGAAATACCGGCTTCTCAATTGCTGCAGGATAGCTTTGAATTTGTCAATGAACATGGTGGCTTTACAGGTGATTATCGTTTAATTTCCATTAATGAAGCGAAACATATCGTAGAATATCAACTATTTAAGCAGGGCTTTCCTGTTCTTGGCACAGATACGGCAACAAGAATTACGACGACCTGGGGGGAAAATCAATTATTCCGCTATAAGAGACCTTATTTTTTGCTTGATTTAGATATCAATTCTGAAAAATTCAACCGAAAAGTGGCAAGCGGGCTTCAAGTTGTGGATTTTATTCAAAAAACAAAACAGTTAGAGTTAAGTGAAGTGGACGATTTGATCCTTGGATATTATATAAAACAAAATGATAATGATCTTTTATATTCATTGGAGCCAAGCTGGTTTGCGTTAAGCCAAGGGAGCTGGATACGCATTACGCCGGAAGCGATAGGAGGGGGAAATAATGGACTGGAGTAGATCCAAAACCATATTTATTTTCGTATTTCTCATTTTGGATGTTTTTCTTTTCTCCCTCTATTTAAACCGCCATATCGAAGCCCAACAGGTGAAAGTATCCGGCGGCAATACAATCGAAGCAAGATTGAAAGAGGATCGCATCACATATAATTTGCTGCCGACTATTGAAACGGCGCCGTATATTTCTGCAAAAGTAATGGATTTTAATAAAGAAAATTTACAACTGAAAAACTATCAACAAATTACAATAGAAAATAACAACAAACTGATCGTCACGCTGAAGGAACCGGTAAAACTCCGAAATGTCAAAGAAAAGTCGAGTTTTAACGAGTTTGTAAAAAACAATGTATATAACGGGTCTTCCTATACAATATGGAAAATTGACGAAGAAGAACGGAAGGCCATTTTCTTTCAAAATTTTGATGATAAAACGATCTACTACAATGTCAATGGTATTGTTACAATATATTGGAATGAAGATTTGGAAGTAACGAAATATGAGCAAACGATGTTGAGGGATTTTGAAAAATTTGAAGAAGAAGAAAATCTCCTTCCCCCTCAACAAATTATTCAAATATTATACGCAAGGGACTTGATTAAACCAAATTCACATATTGCAGAGATTAAGCTTGGCTATTCAACCCTTGTGCAGCTGACACAGACCCAGGTATTTGTTCCTACTTGGAAAGTGCGCATCATTCCCGCCGATGGTGAAGAAGAAGAATTGTTTGTAAATGCGGTAGACGGGAAAATGATTGATGTTCAATCGGATTTAACAGTGGATGTTGATGAAACAGATGAATTGGAACAATTGAAAGAAATAGAAGAGGAATAGGGTGTACGAAATGCGATTTAGTGTGTTGGCAAGTGGCAGTACAGGAAATGCCATCTACGTAGAAACAGACGAACATGCCTTTTTGGTGGATGTCGGATTGAGCGGCAAAAAAATGGAACAGCTGTTTTCCAAAATTGGCCGCGATCTTAGAAAATTAACGGGCATTTTGATAACCCATGAACATAGCGATCACATTAAAGGGTTGGGCGTCATTGCAAGAAAATATCAAGTGCCGATTTATGCGAATGAAAAAACGTGGAGGGCATTGGATGAACTGGTCGGCAATATTCCGCTGGATCAGCGATTTTTGTTCAATATGGAATCAATAAAATCCTTTGGCTCATTGGATATTGAATCCTTTGCAGTATCCCATGATGCGGTGGACCCGATGTTTTATGTGTTCCATGAAAATGGCCGCAAGCTTGCCATCATTACAGATACCGGTTATGTAAGCGACCGGATGAAAGGATTCATCCGGGGCGCGGATGCATTCGTGTTTGAAACCAACCATGATATCAACATGTTGCAAATGGGGAAATATCCTTGGTCAATCAAGCGTCGCATATTAAGCGATGTTGGACATGTTTCCAACGAAGATGCGGCAGTGGCCATGAGTGAAGTGGTTGAAGAAAAACCGACCCATATCTATTTGTCCCATTTAAGTAAAGAAAATAATATGAAAGAGCTTGCCCGTATGACTGTTAAGCAAGTATTGGCTTCTTACGGCATAAAAGAAGGGGAATTTTTGCATTTGCATGATACGGATGCGGAAGAGCCGACATTGCTTGTTACTGTATGAAGAATTGATGGGCATAAAAAAATAATTTTTGGGTGTCTCGAAAGTTTTTGACTTTCAAGGCACCCTTTTTTATTGATTGAACGTTTTTGTTAAAATTTGATTGTATCGTTCATAATGAAATTATGATTTTTTCTTTATTGAATTTAGCAAGGGTTTTTTCATGTAAATTTCATTTTAAAGTTGTATTATATTTACGATAGAGAATGAAAGGGGAAGGACTATGAGTTTTTATCAAAATAATAATGACCGGAATGAGTCAGATAAAGATGTTTCCTATTCTCCTTTACAGGAAAGGTTAAGACGCGAAGAAGAGGAAAGGATGTCCCGGCAGCAAAATAAAAGAAGGCCAGGGGTTTTTGGATATTACTTCAGCGGTTTTATCGGCGTACTTGTAGGTGCCCTTTTAGTCTGGTTTATGATTCCTTCTCTGGTTGGAGAGGATTCAGGTAGTTCAATCAGCCGGACGGACAATGATACGCCGAAAATTACGCAATCGGCTACGGAAGTTACAACGGATGTAACAAAAGCAGTCGAGAAGATGTCGAAAGCGGTTGTAGGAATTACAAACATTCAGGAAGTGGCAAACTTCTGGACGCGCCAATCACAAGAAACTGAAGCTGGCAGCGGTTCAGGGGTCATTTATAAAGTGGATGGAAATAAAGCCTATATTGTCACAAACCATCATGTAGTGGAAAACGCGAAGCAATTGGAAGTGACATTGGCTGATGGAACAAAGGAAAAAGCGGAATTGGTCGGCAGCGATATCTGGACAGACTTGGCCGTCATTACCATTCCAAGCAAAAATGTGGAGACTGTTGCGCAATTTGGGAACTCTGACGTATTAAAACAAGGAGAAACGGTGATTGCCATTGGAAATCCATTAGGAATGGATTTTTACGGCTCTGTCACAACAGGGGTGATTTCCGGAAAAGACCGTTCCGTTCCTGTCGATTTGAACGGTGATGGAACAGTGGATTGGGAAACGGATGTATTGCAAACAGATGCGGCCATCAACCCTGGCAACAGCGGCGGTGCTTTAGTGAATATCGCCGGAGAAGTAGTCGGCATCAATTCCATGAAAATTGCGGAAGACAGGGTTGAAGGATTAGGCTTTGCAATTCCGATCAACACGGTCATTCCGATCATTGAAGAGCTTGAAAAAAACGGAGAGGTTAAGCGTCCGGCGATGGGAATCGGATTAATGGATTTAACGGACGTGCCATCCTTCTACCAAAAACAAACGTTAAGATTGCCTGACAATGTGACAACAGGTGTTGTTGTTTCAGAAGTTGTACCTGGTTCCCCTGCAGACCGCGCGGGAGTCAAGCAATATGACGTCATTGTGGAAATGGACGGACAAAAAATTGAAAACTCCATTGATTTGCGAAAATATCTATATAATGAAAAAGAAATTGGAGATACTTTGAAAGTAAAAGTATATCGTTCAGGTAAAGAGATGGAGTTGAAATTAAAATTAACGGAAGGCAGCCAATTATAATTTGTGGATAAATTCGGGTTATCCACACGAGTTTGTTCACAAAAGAGCAGGAACAAAAAGTTGATTGTTTCCTGCTCTTTCTTTGTTTGTTACAATGTTTTGTGGATAAAATAAGAAAAATGTGAATAACTCTGTGGAAAAATGCGTTCAAAAGGAGGGCATGAAAATGAACATATTTTGCTGCGAAATGCATGTAAATCATGCGTTAGATGTGGTTGTTGCTGAAACGAAGGAATTTCCCATTTTAGAACAAGTGAAAGAAGAAGAAAAGTTATCCACAAAATGCGAGTATTGCGAAAAGGAAGCAAAATATCTTGTATCAAGAAAATAACTTTACACAAAATGTAGATTTGTTTTGTGGATATGTGCAAAACTTTTGTGGATAACTTGTTTATAAATGCTTTTTTCATGTGGATTCCATGTGAATTTCTAAAAATTATCATTAGTTGAACAATAATAGGTATGGACGGTAAAAGGTGGAGAAGATGAACATTTCGATTATTTCGGTAGGAAAGTTAAAAGAAAAATATTTAAAAATGGGAATCGATGAGTATGCAAAGCGCCTTTCGGGGTATGCCAAAGTGGATTTCGTGGAAGTGGCGGACGAAAAGGCTCCTGAACAGCTGAGCGAATCCGAAATGGAAATCGTGAAAAAGAAGGAAGGCGACAGGATTTTATCGAAAATTCCTAACGGCGCCTATGTTTATGCCCTTGCCATTGAAGGAAAAATGAAAAGCTCGGAGGAATTTGCGGAAGGGTTGGAAAAATTGATGACATATGGCACAAGCAAAGTGGCCTTTGTCATCGGCGGATCCCTTGGTTTACATAAAGATGTCTTAAATCGGGCAGATGAAAAAATCAGCTTCGGCCGCATGACCTTCCCCCACCAGCTCATGCGGCTCATCCTATTGGAGCAAATCTACCGCGGTTTCCGGATTATGAAGGGGGAACCGTATCATAAATAAAGGAAAAAGCAACAACTTACATTGGTAAGTCGTTGCTTTTTATTTTAAAGGATTATTCCACTTCATCATGACTGATATGCATATCGTAAATGAAAAGCGCGCTTTCATCATCTTTGATGCGTCTTAATTTTTGGACTACCGTTTCAAACAGTGATTCTTCCTCAACCTGCTCTTCAAGGAACCATTTCAGAAAGGAAATCGTAGTATATTCTTTTTCGCTTTCCGCAATATCGGAAAGATTATAGAAACGGCTTGTTACCACTTTTTCATGTTCCAACGCCTTTTCGCAGGCATCCAGCACGGATTCGTATTCATTGCTTGGATCGCCAAAGCCTGTAATAATCGCTTGTTCGCCGCGATCTTGAAGATATTTGTAGATTTTCATTCCGTGCTCTCTTTCTTCTTCTGCATGTTCCAGGAAAAATTTCGCGAAACCATTATAATTCTGGCTTTCACAGTAGGAAGCCATCGCAAGATAAACATGGGAAGAATAAAATTCATAATTCATCTGGTCATTTAATGCTTCCACCAATGTGGGAGACATTTTGGTGCTTGCGCTTCTTTGTAAATTTGTCATAGGCTATCATCCTTTCTTAATTAGAGTCAATAGTGCATCAAGTGCAACTATGGGTTTCCTCCATTATGATGGGTCCAAGACATATAAATCATGTACAGGAAATTTTTTACGTTTCTATATATACCTTCTCACATAATCTTTCATAGAGGGTGGCAAATTTATTACGAATTGAAGAATATTTTATAAACTCCTTTTTATTCCTGATGGCTAACGCTTGATCTAAATAATAAGAGATGCTTAGCATTTTTAGCATGCATCCGATTTCGTCCAGCAATGCTTCATTGGTCATCGCTTCTTCCAATTCATCCACAGGCAAAAATTCCTCTTGGGAATCGTTGATTTTGACGAGAATAAACCAGCCGACATCCACGATATATTTTTTCCGGTTTGTAATGGTCAACAGATCCCCTTGTTCAAGAAAAACCGGGTGCAAGACGAGGTTTTCCTTTTTATAGCCCTGACAAAAACATTGAAATTCAATACCGCGATTATCTGCTACAATAAAATTACCCACCATTGATGCCTCCAAACCATTTTCTAATTATCAAACATAAAAATAATGCAGCAATCAGGTTCTTTTATGATAATGATAATCGTTATCATGAAAAGAATCAATAAATCATCATTGAAGTATGTTCATTTGAAACGGGACAGGATTTTAATATGCGAAGCTGAAAGGGAGTTAAAAACGTTTGGAAGGAGTGGTAACATGACAGAAAAAGCAAAATATCGAACTTGGATCCGGGTTTATAAACTGGTGATTTTTATTGGGATGGCCCTTATCCTGCTGGATGCCTTATTTTTGCCGATTGAATTGTACTTGAAAGTGGTTGCGGTGATTTTGGCGCTGCCGTTTCTTTATATTTCCTTTTTGCTTCTCTATTCCATTTATCAATTTTCTCCAATAGGCGGAAATTATCAATCCAGGATTCATGATTTCATTGTTTCCAAAGTCGATTGGGATGGAAAAGGAAAAGCGTTGGATATCGGTGCGGGCAATGGATCACTGATCATTAAATTGGCGAAAGCATTTCCCGAAGGCGCTTTTACCGGAATTGATTTTTGGGGAAGAGGTTGGGGATATTCAAAAGAACAATGCAAGCGGAATGCGGAAGTCGAAGGTGTTTCTAATCGGGTTAAATTTTTGAAAGCAAGCGCTGCCGATCTCCCTTTTGAGGATGGGGAATTCGATTTGGTTGTAAGCTGCCTCACTTTTCATGAAGTGAAAGATTCCAAAAACAAAACGGAAGTGGTCAAAGAGGCATTAAGAGTGTTGAAGCCGGGTGGTAACTTTGTTTTTTTGGATTTGTTCGGGGATGAGAAAATTTTCGGCGATGAACAAGCGTTCTTGGAAGAAATAAGGGCACAGGCGTCCAATCTGGAGAGCTGTAAACTGGCCGATGCCGTCCAATTGCCTAAGCTTTTGCTGCACAAAAAAGTATTGGGGCATGCAAGAATCTTAAAAGGGAAAAAATAAAAGCCGAACAAAAAGGGAGAGGCCTCCATGATATATGGCCTCTCTCTTTCAGTTTGTCATTGGCCGGGTTAACGGATTCCCTTTCTTCCACCGATTATTTTTTATGTGTGGAAGTTTCGTCCAATGACAATCTGCCGTCTTCCATTCGATAAACTTTATCGCAATACTCAAGCATACGTTCGTCATGGGTTACCATGATGGCTGCTTTATTTCTTAGTTTTGTTTCTTTTGCAATCAGTTGGACGACTTCAAAAGCTCTTTTTGAATCCAGGCTTGCAGTCGGTTCGTCTGCCAGGATGATGGATGGATTGTTCATAAAGGCGCGGGCGATGGCGGTCCGTTGCCGTTCTCCCCCGGACAATTGTTCAGGGAATTTTTTCAATTTTTCCCCCAAACCGAGTTCTTGCAACAATTGAATGGCATATTGCTTGTCCTCTTTCGTCACTTTTCCGGCCATTCTTTTTACGACAAGCAATTGATCAAGCACATTTAAATAAGGGACAAGATTGCTTGTCTGCAAGATGAAGCCTATTTCATGAAGGCGCACTTTGGCCAAATCTTTCGGTTTGATTTCATGAAGGTTTTTGCCGTTCAGAATGACCTCGCCTTGTGTAGGATTCAAGAGGGCCCCTGCAATTGATAAGAATGTACTTTTTCCTGAACCTGATGGACCAATGACAGCAATAAATTCTCCTTGTTCCACTGTCAGCGATACATCATTCAGGGCTTGGACTTCATTTTCTCCTTGTTTGTAAATTTTAGAAACGTTTTTGAATTCCAAAACAGGCATTATTCTACCCTCCCTATCGCTAGCAGTGGATCAATTTTTACAATTCTGCGGACAGAAGCCAGTGATCCTAATGTCGAAATCAAAATCAATAAAATGGAGTATAAAATGACCAGTTTCACGTCAAGCGCAAATGGCATTTCATCCGGCAGAATGAGGGCTGTCACATAAGTCAGCAAGATTCCGATGATTACGCTCGTCAGTGACAGCAAGAACACTTGGGAAACAATGATTTTGGCAAGGAAACGATTGCTAGCCCCAATAGCTTTCAAGACGCCGAATTGATTGGATTTTTGCAATGTGAGTACGTAGAAGAAAACACCCAATACAAATGCTGAAATGACCAAAAGGAATGTCAGCATCATCATGATGGTGCCGTTTTCCTCTTTATAACCGGGCACTCCTTGGATGGCTTTTGCCTTTGTTACGATTTCAATATTGTCAAATTCTTTGTTTAACTTTTCAGCATTGATGTTTTCCCCTTGCATTACAATCGCATTGACCGGTTTTTCGACACCTTTGTTTGAACCGGGCGCTGCAAACTGGATTGCTCGCCATTTATCTAAAGTGGTAAATATGGCCGGCAAGTGGTTGTATGTTTCATTCGTCACAAACCCGACAATTTTCATTTTTTCCAGTGATCCTTCAATTTTTAACGTGTCCCCGACTTCATAACCTTTTTTCTTCAAGGAATCATTGGCGATAACTTCCAAAGGCTGATCTTTTTGAAGGGGTTTTCCTTCAACAATTTCAGGTTCTAGGAAGCTGCCGGGAATCACTCCTATAATAGAAACGTCCACTTTTTCATTGTCGGAAGATGATTCATTGATGACTGTCAACGATGTTGCCCCTACTGGCGACGCATCTTCGACACCGGATTGTTGTTTTAAATCGTCGACCAATGTTTCGCTGATTACGGAGCGGCTCATGGAAGCTCTTGATCCTTCTTCAAATGCAACATAGTCGGCATCCATATTTTTTAATGTGGCGGCACTTAATGTGGTAAGGCCGTTACCGAGACCGCAGAGAATAAATACGAGCCATGCAATGAGAACGGTAATTGCCCCGATCAGTAAAAAACGCAGTTTGCTGTGCTTTAGCTCTTTGATTGCGAGATACAATATTTGTCCACTCCTTATCGGTATTCTAAATGGTCATGTATGACTATTACGAGTATATTAGTATTTTTGTGAATAGTCAATCTTGACTATTTGGGCAACAGATAATAATCTGTTGTCAATTCTAGAGAAAATAGGAACCATCCCATGTGCCCATTTAAAAGATGTGTGGAAATTAATCTGCGTGATGAAGTTTCTGGATGGTTTTTTCAAGAAAGGCAATTTCCGCTTCCAACATTGCAATTTTATGTTCAACGGCCAAGTTCACTCCGAACCGTATTTCGTGTGCCGGGGTCTGTTTAAGTGATTCCATCATTTTTTTGTTCTTCTCCAATCGTTCTTTTAAGGAGGAAATCACCTTTTCCATTGGAAGAAAGTCTATAAACATCAACCCGATATCGCCTTTATAATGAACCGTTTCTGCAGACGAGAGATTTTCAATGAGCAATTGATAAAAATATTCCCGGCCTTTCTCGTTGATGGAATAAACTTTCCGCGTAGGCCGGTTTCCTTCTTGTTCTAATTGGATGTCGATATACCCTTGTTGATGAAGTTTATCCAAAGTGGCATAGGCGGTCGGCTTTTTCATATCGGTTACTGTATTTAAGTTTCTTTCAATGAATTCATTGATTTGATATCCGTGCTGGCTTTGTCCCATAAGCAACCCGAGCAATATTAGAGAGCGATGTTTCATGAAATCCGCCTTTCATTTTGGAATACAAAGTATATTTTCCCGTAAATTTTTTTCATAGTCAAATGGGCGTCATCCGGGGAAGCCGGAAGGACATATCGTGAGCGAATCCAATGCTTTTGATTGGTTTCCGGTTTGAATGATTAACTGTTGCATCGATGAAATTTGTTTTGCATTATGTTGCAATAGCAATTGATGCGTTTTCATATTGTTCATCCGTCAATGCTTTCACAATAAAATGTGCTACATCCGCCCGCGGAATGGTGCGCGAGTTTTTTGGCACCCCTTCTTTTGCTTCCCTGTACTTTCCGGTGAAAGGATCATTTGTTAACCCCATAGGCCGTACAATCGTATAACTCAATTCATTCGATTTAATATAATTCACTGCATTGCGATGGTCGGCGAGGGCATGTTTCAACATTTGCATCACCATTTTTCCGCTGATTCCCGGAATTTCCCCGTCAATCCCCGCGGAAGCCGTGTAGATGATTCGTTTGACATGATGTTTTTTCATGCCATCCACGATATTTTTTGTCATTTCTTCAAGTTCCGTCGATTTTTTCATCCCTTTGCTTGACCCTAGACAGGATACGACTACATCATGGCCTGCAATTGCTGCAGATACTTCTTTTTTATTGAAGGCATCGCCTTGTATCACATGTAACTTTTCATGTTTGAGTTCCATTTTGGATGGGGTGCGTACAAATGCAGTTACTTCAAAGCCCTTTTCTAATGCTTGCTTTACAACCTGTCGGCCGACGCCACCGGTTGATCCAAATACGATCACTTTCATAAAAATCCTCCTTTTTTTATTCCGATCCACTACAGGGTAAATATTCCTTGTTCATCAATTATAAGATCGAGTTATTTAAGATGCCAGTTGAGTATTTAAAAGATTATAGGCAAGATTTTTCATAAGCAAAGATAAAAGCGTGCTTAAAAATTCATATGCAAAAAAAGTCGCAAGATGTTGATTGTACATCATTACGACTTTTGTAAGATGGGAAAACAAACATTTATTGATCTTCGATTACAATGTACGTTGCGTTAACCGGTCCATGGACCCCAACAATTAAGACAGATTCAATATCGGCAGAATTGCTTGGCCCTGACATAAATAAAATGCAAGACGGCAGTTGTTGCCCCTTTTCAATTTGCTGATGGATTTTTTGGGCAGCCTGCGTCATTCTTGGCACAATGGTGCTTTTTGGGATCAGCACGATCATGTTTTGCGGCAGAAAGTTCATGGCGCGTCCCCGTTTCGGATGGCTGCACAGCATGGCCGTTGCAGATTCGGCCAATGTCATTTCGCTGATAGTAATACCGATGTTTGCCTGTTCCGCTTGCCGTATGTTTTCTTTCGGCGTATCAGGATTCCATTCATAAACCTTTATGCCTGTTTCAGGCCAAATTTCCATCAATTTTTTGACGCCGAATTTTTCAAATCGTTCATCATTCCACGTGATGACCGACTCTCCGCCGAAATCCGTTACCACTTGTTGAAGCACATTCGGCAAATTGGCAGTATCCGTTTGGACAAAGGTTGTATGAATATTTTGGCACTGTTGTTTCAATACTTCCACCAGTTCATCTTGAGACGCATTTTTTAATACTTCAAGCTGCGGAGCGTGCTTCCAAACCGGACGTTCCACTTTGGTTTTGACAGGGCGGCCGAGGCTTTTGGCAATTTGATTTAGAAATTCATCGCGATTTTGAATGGTCATGATTTCTCCCCTTTCTGGCGCTGCTTCATCCAATGGCGGAAGCTTTCTTTATTTGGGGCAGGGAAATCCCGCACTTCCGTCCATGCTTTTAGTGGCCCTGGTCCGCTTGTGATTTTGTCATCTCTTGCAAAAGGAGACATGATTGGTGAAGCGACTTTGGCTGCCACATTAAAGAGCGGCGAAGAGGATGCCCCCAGCCCAAACGCTTTCATGATTAGACGTTCTGAAATCGGCGCCTTCCCTTCCTGTTCCACAATTTTTTGGCGATGCAAATGCAATAATTGATGCAACGGGATTTTTACAGGGCACACCTCTGTACAAGCACCGCAAAGGCTTGAAGCATACGGCAATTCTTTGAAATCTTCATATCCTCCAAGGAGCGGCGATAAAACAGCACCAATCGGACCGGAATAAATGGACCCGTAAGTGTGGCCTCCTACATGGCGATATACCGGGCAAACATTGACGCACGCTGCGCAGCGGATACATTGAAGTATCGGCTGGAATTCGCTTCCTAAAATCTTCGAACGTCCATTATCTACAATGACTAAGTGGAATTCTTCAGGGCCGTCCGTTTCGTATTCTCCTTTAGGGCCTGTCAGCAATGTGACATAGCTTGTTAATCGCTGGCCGACCGAGCTGCGTGTTAATAAACTGACAAGCACTTCCATTTCCTCAAAAGTCGGCACGATTCGTTCCATTCCCATCACAACGATTTGGGTTTTTGGCAAGGCCGATACAAGGTCGGCATTTCCTTCGTTTGTAACAAGCGTCACTGTGCCGCTTTCCGCAATGGCAAAGTTGCAGCCGGTAATGCCGATATCTGCCGTTAAATATTCCTGGCGCAATGTTTTGCGGGCAAAAAGCGCCATTTCTTCAGGCTGCTCCGATTTGTCATAGCCCGCTTTTGCAAAGATTTCCCGTATTTGGCGGCGGTTTTTATGCAATGACGGCACAATGATATGTGAAGGTGGTTCGTGGTCATTTAATTGCAGAATGAACTCCGCAAGATCGGTTTCCACCACTTTGCAGCCAATTTCTTCCAGCTCAGCATTTAAATTGATTTCTTCCGTTACCATCGATTTGGATTTGACGATTTTTTTCGCCTGTTTTTGGGTGGCGATGTTTTTTATATAATCCGAAGCCTCTTCTTTCGTTTTAGCGAAAAATACATGGCCGCCCCGTTTTTCCACATTTTCGCTCAATTCATAAAGATAGGCATCTAAATTTTCTAGAACGTGTTTTCGAATTTCTTCTCCATGGGCCCGCCATTCTTCCCAGTTCCCTAATTCTTCTACGCGGGCTTGCCGGCGGGTTTGGAACCGGGCTTGTGCAGCGGAAATGGCGCCGCGCATAAAGCTATCGTTTAAGTTTTTCTCCACACGTTCTTTGAATTGTTCATCACTTGTTTTCATAGCCATCATAAATCCCCCCTCAGCGACTATTTAATACTTCTGCAATATGCATGACGCGAATCGGTTTTCCAGTGCGGCTGATTCGCCCTCCGATATTCATGAGGCAACCGGCATCCGCACCAACTAAAATATCCGCTCCTGTTTCTTCGATATTTCGCACTTTTTCATCCACCATTTCTCCGGAAATATTCCCCATTTTCACAGAGAATGTACCGCCAAATCCACAGCAGCGTTCTTTTCCTAGAAGTTCAACATATTCCAGCCCTTCAACATTTTTGAGTAATCGGATGGGTGCATCTTTGACTCCTAAAAGTCTCGTCATATGGCATGATGTATGATAAGTGGCTTTGCCTTTTAATCGGGCTCCGACATTTTCAATTTTTAAAACGTTTACAATAAAGTCGGTCAATTCAAAGGTTTTATCTGCTAAACATTGAGCCTTTTGTTCCCATTCCGGATCCCCTTTAAAAATATGCGGATATTCTTTGAACATATATGCGCAGGAACCGGATGGCGTTACAACATATTCCGCATGTTCAAATGCTTTAATCATATTTTTCATTGAACCTTTTGACTCTACTACATACCCGCTGTTATAAGCCGGCTGTCCGCAGCAAACTTGTGATGTTGGGAAATCGATTTCACAACCAAGCCGTTCAAGAAGTTCCACAGACGCCTTTCCTACATTTCCTTGAAACATATCGACAAGGCATGTCACAAATAATGAGACTTTCATTATGAATCCCTCCAAATCAACAGGTCATCAGATGACTAAAATGCTATCATATTTTTTTAAATTCTACTATAATTTTTTGATAATACAAAACATAAAAAGGGCAGAAGTCGGATAAACTTCTGCACTTTGCCTTATTCTGCCATATCGAAATATTTCATTAAAATTTTTTCTACGTTATTCAAATGGGAATACATGGCCAGTTCTGCAAGTTCAGGATTTTGCTGTTTGATAGCCAAAAAAATCTGCATATGTTCATCATAAAGTTGTTCGAGGGTGGTCTGTTTCGAAAACAGCCAAATTCTCCTTGTTTCCCTCATCAATTCAATCGTGAGGCCGGAAACCTGGTTTAATAAATTCGGCAATAGTGGATTATGGGAAGCATTTGCGATAGCCATATGGAATTCAAAATCCACCTTTTCACCAAGTTCTTCATCCCCTTGCACTTCTTTCATTTTCTCGAGAATCCCCTCTAAGATCTCAATATCTTCTTTTGTTCTGTTTTTTGCGGCGCTTCTAGCAGTGCCGACTTCGATGATTTTTCTTAATTCCAGCAAATGGGGAACGTTTTCTTTATGGTTAAGGATGGCAGTGGACAGTGGAAAGTCCAGCTTTTGTTTGGGAAAATCTTTTACAAAAGTGCCGGATCCCTGCTTCACTTCAATGAGCCCCATTGCTTTCAAAGCGGCCAATGCTTCACGGACAGCGGATCTGCTTACCTGTAATTGCTCCGCCAAATATTCGACAGAATCTAATCGATCGCCCGGTTTTAATTCGCCGGAACGGATTTTTTCATAAAGTATTTCGCAAACTTCTTCATAAATTTTTTTTGTTTTCACTTTTGCAAGTTTCAAATGGTCCACCTCGTTCGTTGTGTGAAATCCACGGATTATTATGTTCATTATACATAAAGAACATAGAAAAATCTCCACTATTACAAAGACTTTGCAAAGCGCAGAAAAAATTGTCGTTTAAGTAAAATAACATTGAATTTTATAAAAATTCAATTTATAATCTACGTCATAAGGTCATCAGATGATTTGATGGGGGATAATATAAACAAGTATTGGGGGAAAAAGAATGACATTTACACAAAATTTTACAGCCGTCGGTAACAGTTTAGGATGGACAGCACTAGTTGCAACTATTCCAATTTTATATTTTTTTTGGGCTCTTGCGATCAAAAAAATGAAAGGTTATATGGCGGGGCTGACCACTCTGATGATAGCCGTTGCTATTGCGGTCATAGCATTTAAAGTGCCAGTGACTACAGCGATGGCTTCTGCATCACAAGGCGCTGTATACGGAATTATTCCGATTGGTTGGATCATTATTACATCGGTATTTTTATATAACTTGACTGTAAAAACAGGACATTTTAATGTGATTCGTTCGTCGGTGTTATCAATTACAGCGGACAGGCGTATTCAGGCAATTTTGATAGCTTTTTCTTTTGGAGCGTTTTTGGAAGGCGCGGCAGGATTTGGCGCTCCCGTTGCAATCACTGCAGCGTTGCTTGTTGGGTTGGGATTTAAACCATTGCAGGCGGCGGGTCTCTGTTTAATTGCGAATACAGCTCCGGTGGCATTTGGCGCAATCGGGGTGCCGATTACGGTAATGGAAGGGATCACAGGAATCCCTGCTTTGGAAATATCGAAGATGGTTGGACGGCAATTGCCGCTCATCGCTGTATTTATTCCATTTGTATTAGTTGTCATTATGGTCGGTTTTAAAAGGGCTTTGGAAGTATTACCGGCCATTTTGATATCAGGAATTTCATTCGCGGTGGCACAATATTTGAGTTCCAACTATTTAGGTGCGGAATTGCCGGATATCGTTTCATCATTGGTTTCATTGATCGCTTTGACGATTTTCTTGCGCTTCTGGCAGCCAAAAAAAAATTTATCGTTTTGAAACGGATCGCCAAGTGGAGGATACAAAAAATCATTATTCTGGTGGACAAATTTTAAGGGCCTGGTCTCCGTTTATTGTACTAACGCTATTTATCTCTGCTTGGGGAATTCCGTCTTTCAAAAAGGTGTTATTAGGTACATATGAAGGGGGGAACGCATTTTTAACGATTGTCAATAAAGTTGGGAGTGCGTTCACGTTCTATCCGGAAGTGCCGTTTTTACACAATGTCGTCATTGATGGTTCGACCGGCAAGGAAATTGCGGCGGTTTATAAATTTGAGTTATTAGGTGCCGCGGGGACAGCCATTTTACTTGCCGCAATCATTTCCAAATTTCTATTAAAAGTTTCCTGGGGAAAATGGGGAAAAACCTTCGTGGAAACCATCAATGAAATAAAATTCCCATTGCTTACGATTTGCTGTGTAGTCGGTTACGCATATGTGGCAAATACAGCCGGAATGATGACGACTTTGGGATTAGTGTTAGCAAAAACGGGAGACTTGTTCCCGTTCTTCTCGCCGGTACTTGGTTGGATTGGTGTATTTGTAACAGGTTCCGACACTTCTTCAAACGTACTGTTTGCCAAACTGCAACAAGTAACCGCCGATTCGATTGGAATGGATCCGGTTCTTGCGTTGGCAGCCAATACCTCGGGCGGGGTTACAGGAAAAATGATTTCGCCGCAAACATTGGCTGTAGCCGCAGCGGCGGTTGGATTGATAGGAAGAGAATCGGAGCTATTAAAATTCGCTTTAAAATACAGTTTAATCCTTCTCCTAAGCGTTTGTATCATTACATTTTTACAAAGCACCGTACTCACATGGATGATTCCGTAAGTTCTGAAATCCTGACAGTATAGTCTGAAAAGATATTGATGCTTGCAATTTGAAGAAATGGGGGAGAACTTATGAAAAAAATAGAGAAAATTTTGGTGGCAAACCGAGGTGAAATTGCCATCCGCATTTTTCGCGCATGTACCGAATTGAAGATCAAAACGGTCGCCATTTATTCCTATGAAGATAGTGGTGCCATCCATCGTTTTAAAGCGGATGAATCTTATTTGGTGGGCAAAGGAAAAAAACCGATTGATGCTTATTTAGATATCGAAGGGATTTTAAGAATAGCTAAAGAAGCGGATGTGGATGCAATTCACCCGGGATATGGCTTTTTATCGGAAAATGTAGAGTTTGCTCGCCGTTGCGAAGAAGAAGGGATCATCTTCATTGGCCCAAAATCAAAACATTTAAGCATGTTTGGAGATAAAGTAAAGGCTCGCGAACAAGCCATCGCTGCAGGAATTCCCGTCATTCCGGGCACAGATGGGCCGGTGAAAAGTTTGGAAGAAGTTGAACAGTTTGCGGATACATACGGCTATCCAATCATGATTAAAGCGGCTCTTGGTGGTGGAGGCAGGGGAATGCGCCTTGTGGAAAAGGCAAGCGATTTAAAAGAGGCTTATGAACGGGCCAAATCCGAAGCAAAAGCGGCCTTTGGTTCCGATGAGGTTTACGTGGAAAAAGCCATTGTGAAACCAAAACATATAGAGGTTCAAATTCTAGGCGACATAGAGGGCAATATCGTGCATTTATATGAACGGGATTGCTCGATCCAACGCCGCCATCAAAAAGTGGTGGAGATTGCGCCGTCCATATCCCTTTCAGAAGATTTGCGCCGCCGCATTTGCGAAGCGGCCGTGAAATTGATGAAAAACGTGGGGTATGTGAGTGCGGGAACAGTGGAGTTTTTAGTAACGGGCGATAATTTTTACTTTATTGAGGTAAACCCGCGCATTCAAGTGGAACATACCATTACGGAAATGATTACAGGGATTGATATTGTTCAGGCACAAATCAAAATTGCGGAAGGTCATGGGCTACATAGTAAAGCAATTCAGATTCCTGAGCAAGAAAAGATTCCTTTATTTGGATATGCCATTCAATCACGGATTACAACAGAAGATCCGAAAAACCATTTTATGCCGGATACAGGAAAAATTATAGTGTATCGATCATCCGGTGGTTTCGGTGTCCGTTTAGATGCAGGGAACGGTTTCCAAGGCGCGGTTGTTACTCCTCACTATGATTCATTGCTTGTGAAACTATCTACTTGGGGAAGAACTTTTGAAGAAGCAGCACAGAAAATGGATCGCAATTTGCGGGAGTTCCGTATTCGAGGTGTGAAAACCAATATTCCGTTTTTAGAAAATGTTGTAAACCATGAGAAATTTCTAACCGGCCAATTTGATACAAGCTTTATTGATACAACACCTGAATTATTTGAATTCAAAGGGCGGAAAGACCGGGCAACCAAACTGTTAAGCTATATCGGAAATGTTACATTGAACGGCTTCCCGGGAATCGAAAAACGGCCAAAACCAATCTTCGTTCAGCCCAATATTCCGACTGTACCTGAAAAAAAGGTATCCGGAACAAAACAAATTTTGGATGAACAAGGAGTGGATGGACTGATCCAATGGATTAAAGCCCAGGATGATGTATTGCTTACTGATACAACATTCCGGGATGCCCACCAATCGCTCCTTGCCACACGCGTCCGTTCAAAAGATATGTTTGAAATTGCCCATGCCACAAGCCAATTGATGAACGATTTCTTCTCCCTTGAAATGTGGGGGGGTGCAACTTTCGATGTTGCGTATCGCTTTTTAAAAGAAGACCCTTGGGATCGGTTGGAAAGATTGCGCAAAAAAATTCCGAATATCCTATTCCAAATGTTATTTAGAGGAAGCAATGCGGTAGGGTATTCCAACTATCCGGATAACGTCATCCGCGAATTTATTAAATTATCCGCTCAGTCCGGTATTGATGTATTCCGCATTTTCGATTCATTGAACTGGGTAAAAGCGATGGAAGTGGCCATCGATGAAGTTCGCCTCAATGGAAAAGTGGCAGAAGCGGCTATTTGCTATACGGGCGATATTTTAGATGATGGAAGAGCAAAATATACGGTGCAATATTACAAGGAAATGGCCAAACAATTAGAACAAGCCGGCGCGCACATTTTAGCCATTAAAGATATGGCAGGTCTGCTCAAACCAAATGCCGCTTACCGTTTAATTTCCGAATTGAAGGAAACAACCGATTTGCCAATTCATCTTCATACCCATGATACAAGCGGAAATGGTATTTTCGTTTATGCGAAAGCCATTGAAGCCGGAGTTGATATCATTGATACGGCATTAGGTTCCATGGCCGGTTTAACTTCCCAGCCAAGCGCCAATTCGCTTTACTATGCTTTAAGCGGCGAAAAACGGCAAGTCAAAGCGGATATTGAATCCCTTGAAAAACTGTCATACTATTGGGCGGATGTGCGCAAATATTATGTGGATTTCGAAAGCGGTATGAATGCCCCTCATTCAGAAGTGTATGTACATGAAATGCCTGGCGGACAATACAGCAACTTGCAGCAACAAGCAAAAGCTGTTGGGCTTGGAGATCGATGGGAGCAAGTGAAGAAAATGTATTCCCGCGTCAATTTAATGTTTGGCGATATTGTAAAAGTAACGCCATCTTCAAAAGTTGTTGGCGATATGGCCCTCTTTATGGTGCAAAATGATTTAGATGAAGAAAATATTTTTGAACGAGGGGAAATGCTTGACTTCCCAGATTCCGTCATAGAATTTTTCCAAGGTTATCTGGGACAGCCTTATGGCGGATTCCCAGAAAAATTGCAAAAGCTCATACTAAAAGATCGCAAGCCAATTAAAGTGCGTCCCGGTGAACTGCTTGATCCGGTTGATTTTAGTAAACTTGCTGTTGAGCTGGAAGAAAAAGTTGGATTCAAACCGACTGAGAAAGATTTAATCGCCTATGCACTGTATCCAAAAGTATTTGAAGAATACGCAAAAGTGCGTGACCAATATGGTGACATTTCTGTATTGGATACGCCGACATTCCTATACGGTTTACGCCTGGGCGAAGAAATTGAAGTAGAAATTGAAAAAGGAAAAACATTGATTATTAAATTAGTGTCCATTGGGGAGCCGCAACATGATGGTACACGGGTGATTTACTTTGAAATTAATGGCCAACCTCGGGAAATTATCGTACAAGATATGACGGTGGAGGTAAAGGGTAATAAAGCCATCAAAGCGGATCCATCCAATCCAAATCAAATCGGTGCAACGATGCCGGGTACCATACTGAAAGTGGTAGTATCTAAAGGCAGTCCTGTCAAACGGGGCGACCATTTATTGATTACAGAAGCCATGAAGATGGAGACAACTGTGCAAGCGCCAAAAGACGGTGTGGTAAAAGAAATTTACGTCAAAGAGGGAGATTCCATTTCTACAGGCGACCTATTAATTGAAATTGAATAATCAACAATAAAAAGAAGATGATTTAAGTCAGCAAGGATGTCGACTTGCTGGCTCATAAAGTTTATGGAATAATTTGGAATTTAGAAAATTGAAAAAATCCCAATATTGTTGCATGAAATCCTCCTTTAATAGAAAAGATAAAAATGTAAGGAGGTATGGTAATGAAAGTTTTGCAAAGAATTGCTCTGGTACTGGCCATTATCGGAGCTATCAATTGGGGACTCATTGGATTTTTTAATTTTGATTTAGTTGCCACTTTATTTGGAGGGCAAGATTCCGTTGTCTCACGCATTATCTATGGCTTGGTAGGCTTGAGCGGATTATTTTGCTTAACGCTCTTGTTTGAGCCTTGGGATGAATTGAATCGGCAAGAGACAACGAGTTCCGGCAGCCAGCCAAAACAAAATCAGATAAGCTACAGAACAGAATTTGGCGAAGAGGAAGATCTCTCTTCCTTAAAGCGATCTAAAGAGAATGAACAATAAATTGCCTCGGTGCAGTACTTTGCAAGGAAAATTGCAGAGTACTGCACTATTTTTGTAAGCATCCAAAAACATAGACAACGGCACATTTTTCGCCGACATTGCATATATTGCAATGGACTTGTAAAAAGGGGTGTTGAAAGATGAATGGAAACTGGAAGCTCAGTGATCCGTATGTCTATGAAACTTTGAAAGGACTTCAAAATCAATCTATTGCTGTTCAAACCATTCGTGGCAGTTTAAGGGGAGTTTTAAAAACGGTTATGCCGGATCATATTGTCGTGCAAATGGGCGGATCGCCATTTTATGTAAGAACAGAGCAAATTATCTGGATTCAGCCAATCAAATAGGCATAATGCAAGCTTCGTCCGGCATATGATACAAATGGTTAAAATCTAAGGATGGAGGCAAATCCATTAATGTTTAAACGTGTGAACAAAATTCTCGTTGAATTGCCGATTCCGGAACACGGCGATATGAATGCGGCAGCGGCTGTGCAAGAACTGCTTGGCGGAAAATATGGTGAAATGTCCACGTTAAATAATTATATGTTCCAATCCTTTAATTTCCGGGGCAAAAAGAAGCTCAAACCCTTTCATGATTTAGTAGCAAGTATTACGGCAGAAGAATTTGGCCATGTTGAATTAGTATCGACAGCCATCAATCTTCTCTCCACAGGAAATACTGTTCCATCAGGACCTGACACAGCCCCGCTTCAAAACGGAAAAGATGCCCGTTATTCCCTCCACTTTACGTCAACCGCTCAAACCGCTTATCCAGGAGATTCAATGGGAAGACCATGGACCGGTGAATTTGTTACAAACACAGGCAACCTCGTAGCAGATCTTCTTTTCAATTTTATGTTGGAAATTGGTGCAAGAACCCACAAAATGCGGGTGTATGAGATGACAACCCACCCGACGGCGTTGACAATGATCGGCTATTTGCTCGTCCGGGGAGGCACGCACATTATTGCTTATGCCAAAGCCATTGAAATGGCAACGGGCGTGGATGTGACGAAAATGCTCCCGGTTCCGAGCTTAGACAACAGCAAATTTGACTATGCAAAACCGTTTATCGAACAGGGTTTATTTAATGTGTTGTATACATGGGGCGAGGAGGATTATCGGGATATCAACCAAATTTGGAAAGGGAAAAATCCTGAAACGGGTGAACAGTTAAAAGTGATTCACGGAACTCCTGAAGGCGCACCTGTCCCGGATCTTCCTGAGTTGCCGGAGGAATTTGCTCCTGGAATCGACAGGGACGATTATCAACGTATTTTAAAACGGCTTCAAAGCAATCTGTAGTGCTGCAAAAGAAAAGGCCGTTCCGCTCGGGGACGGCTTTTTTATGGAAATCGATGGCATTTTGAAACACTATAAAGATGGCTGATGAATGGTCCCATTGCACTAACAGGGAAAGCGGCTTAATATGAAAAAGGTATGCAAACATCATCCATTCGTTTGCATACCTTTCCACTTTATTTTTTACTTTGTACTAGAATCATTTATATATTGGAAGGCGTTGTATGCAAAGAAGAGTGTTCCCAAGAAGAAAGCTCCGCCGCCGATATACGTGAGAATATGTGCAGCATCAAGAAGATTGTCAACCTGAACTAAAAAGGCGCTGATAAGGAAAATAGGGATTCCTAAATTATGGAGCCAAAAATGTACTTTTCCTGTTGAGTTGACTGCTGCTTTTGGATAAACGCTATAAATAACTCCAAAAAGTGCCGTCGATGCAAATCCGACTAAGTTTACATGAGCATGTGCAGAATCCCACTGGAGATCCAATGTGTAGGACATGAACAAACCGACGAGAACCCCGATAATCAGATAAAGCGCAGCAAGCCGGATCCAAATGGCTCCTTTCATGAATACACCCCTTTGTTTTTCGCATGCCCTTTCTAACGATGTGCGAACCTTTTACTCGAAGCTTTTTATTCCCCCTTTATTTTTCCTTATTCCATAATAATGCGGAATGGCGCGAATTATGAATGAATAATGAGGTTTTTTCTTTGGGGAATTTCCGGGGAAAAAATGTTAAGAAGTAATTGGGCGGTTAGTAAATTTATGAGGTTTTGGGGGAAGAGGGTTCCCCCATATCTTAATATAAAAACCATTCAGTGATGAATACGGCTCCACACGTAAGCAACGCCACCGTAACGACACTTCTTCCGGAATAAGCGGCGATTATGGCGACAATGAAACCGACGAGCGCAGACCAGGGAGAAGATGTGGAATCTAAAATGCCGGGAAAAATCATGACAGCCAATGTCACATAAGGGACATAGTGCAAAAAGGAACGGATATAAATATTTTTTATTTCCTTTCGCACAAGGGTTAATGGCAAAACACGAATGAAATATGTAACGAGAGCCATGATTAAAATATAACAAATTGTTTGATTCATGCCTCATCCTCCTTAAGGGGGAAGAAGAAGGCTGCGCACCCTGCAATGACTACGGTGAGGACAATGATTTTCACTGCAGATGAAATGTTTTTTAAAACAGGGATGATTGCAAAAAGAGAGCTGAACAGCATCGATACAACAATCATGCCGGCAATCGCTTTATTCTTTTTGGCAGGCGGAATAATCACTGCAAGAAGCATTCCATAAAGGGCAATGCTCAAAGCGCTCGTAATCCTTTCGGGAAAAATATTGCCCGAAGCCACCCCGAAAAGCGTCCCTAATGTCCAGCCTGGAACCGCCGCAGTCATCACTCCATACATAAAATACGGATTCAATTTTCCCGGCTGAGCAATCGAAACTCCAAAAATCTCGTCGGTAATCCCATAAGATAATAGTAATCGATGATAAATGGGTGTATCGGTTGGAATCTTTTGAGATAGCGAAAAGGACATTAAAAAATATCTGGAGTTAATGATGAGCTGTGCAAGGACGATTTCAATCAACGTTGCCATTGCCGTGATCATCGAAAGTCCGGCAAACTGGCCTGCGGAAGTTAAATTCGTTGCCGACATCAATACCGCTTCAAAGGGATTTAGTCCTGCCTTTTTACAAAGAATACCGAAGGAAAAAGAAACCGCAAAATAACCGAAGGCAACCGGGATGCCCGTTTTCACGCCTTTTTTCCATGCTGCTATATTTGTCTCCATCTCTTATCCTCCATTGCATTTCGTTAGCATTTCGTTAGCATTTTGTTAGAAAAGATTCTAACAAATGGATAACTATTAGTAAAACTAATGTTTATAATGGTTCCTGAGATGGTAATGTATAAAGCCTTCCGACAATTGGTGATGAAGAATGTGGATCCTCCGATTGCCCGTACGATTGCATCGACTATAATACATTGACTATAACTGGCCGATATTTTATCGATTTTATCATCCGAAAATTGTCTTAAGGGATGGTTGAGACTTTGTATGAGCTGATTTGAAAGGAATGCATCATTGATGAAACAGCTTTTTATCAAACAGAAGCTTCTTAGCCTCACTGATAAGTTTAAGGTGAGAGACGAGCATGGAAACGATGTGTATTATGTAGAGGGGAGTTTCTTAAAAATACCAAAAACCTTTACGATTTATAACATGCAAGGTCGGGAAGTGGCGGTTATTACAAAAAAAGTATTCGCCTTTTTGCCGAAGTTTACCGTTGTAATGGAAGGAAAACAGGTGATCACCATCAAAAAGGAATTCACTTTCTTCCGCTCCCGATATACCATTGACGCTGAAGGAATCGAAGTGCGCGGCAATTGGTGGGATATGACTTTCGAAGTGTTCCAAAATGGCGAAAAAATTGGCCAAGTAAGCAAAGAGTGGTTTACTTGGGGGGATAGTTACAAAGTAGAAATTTTAAATGAAGAAATGGAAACAATCATTATTGCGCTTGTTATTGCCATAGACTGTGTGAAAGATGATCAAAGTACCGCAGCCGCGGCCAGCACTTCCGTCTAAAAGGAATTTTCCGGAATGAAAAGACATTAGTAATTCTTTTACTAATGCCTTTTCATTTACGATTGAGTTGAATCGACGGAAATCCATTGTTGAGACCATTCTTCGATCGATTTCAATATCGGCTCCATTGCACGCCCTTTTTCAGTTAACGAATATTCGATCATGACTGGTGTGGCAGGAATGACTTTGCGGTCGATAATGTCCATCTGTTCCAATTCTTTTAACCGGTCGGATAACACTTTTCCGCTGATGCCGATTGCAGATTGAATTTCGCTGAAGCGTTTGGGTCCGGAAAGCAATTCATATATGACGAGAGCAGTCCATCTTTGGCTGATGATGGATACGGCTTTTTCAAACTTTGGACAAATCGCTGGCTGATTCATTTATGAAACACCTCTTTCACATGTATTCTATCAAAAAATTCTTGTTAATAACAAAACAAGTAATATAAATAAACTCCATTACTTAAAGTAACCAATATAAAATAAAAAAATAGTATTTTTAAAATTTCAATTTATATGTAAAATGTTATGTGAATTTATATAAAGCCTATATCATTTAGACAAGAAGTGCGGCTTCAAAAAATATTGGCCCCAAAAGATGAACTTCTTTTAGGGCCAAGTGTGCAATATTCAATTTCGAATGAGGTAGTCGAATGCGCTCAATGCGGCAATTGCGCCTGAGCCCATGGAAATGATGATTTGGTTGTATGGGCTGTCTGTGCAGTCTCCTGCCGCAAATACGCCAGGAATTGAAGTCGCACCTTTTTTGTCAACAATGATTTCGCCGATTTGGTTGAGTTCAAGCGTACCTCTCAACCATTCTGTATTCGGAACGAGGCCGATTTGAACGAATACACCGGCTAATTCAATGTGTTTTTCTTCCCCAGTTGCCCGGTCGACATAAGTAAGGCCATTTACTTTGTCCGTACCCGTGATTTCTTTTGTAGCTGCGTTTGTGATAACTGTCACATTTGGAAGCTTATTGAGACGTTCTTGCAAGATTTCGTCCGCTTTTAAGTGATCATTGAATTCAAGCAATGTGACATGGTTGACAATTCCGGCAAGATCGATTGCCGCTTCGACTCCGGAGTTGCCTCCTCCAATTACTGCAACATCTTTTCCGGCAAATAATGGTCCATCACAGTGAGGGCAGTATGCAACACCTTTATTTTTGAATTCTTGTTCGCCAGGAACGTTAATGTTGCGCCAGCGGGCACCTGTTGCAACGATGACAGTTTTACTTTTTAAAACGGCACCATTTTCAAGTTCTACTTCAATCATGCCATCTTTCTTTTCGAGGTGTTTTGCCCGTTGCAAATTCATGATATCAACAGGATATTCTTTGACATGTTCCTCAAGGGCTTTGGCAAGTTTCGGACCTTCCGTTTCTTTTACACTGATGAAGTTTTCAATTGTCAATGTATCAAGAATTTGGCCGCCGAAACGTTCTGCCACAATACCTGTACGGATTCCTTTGCGGGCTGCATAAATTGCTGCGCTGGCTCCCGCCGGACCACCGCCGATCACTAAAACATCAAACGGCTCTTTGTTCGACAGTTCTTCAACCGCAGCTCCTTGTCCAAGTTTGTCAAGAATTTCCTCAATCTGCATACGGCCGCTCGCAAAAGGTTCGCCATTCAAATAAACTGTTGGCACTGCCAAAATATTTTTGCTTTCAACCTCTTCTTTGTACACAGCACCGTCAATCATGGTATGCGTGATATTTGGATTTAGCACGCTCATGATATTAAGTGCCTGTACAACGTCCGGGCAGTTGTGGCAAGTAAGGCTGACATATGTTTCGAAGTGGTATTCTTCTTTGATGGATTTAATTTGATCAATGATTTTTTGGTCAACTTTTGGAGGACGGCCGCTTACTTGGAGCAAAGCCAATACTAATGAAGTGAATTCATGGCCCAACGGAACACCTGCAAACACGATGCCGGTATCTTCTCCGACACGGTTTACACTGAAGCTAGGTGTTCTTTTCAGTTCGGCTTTTTCGACTTTAATTTTTGGAGTCATGGATGCCAGCTCATCAATTAGAGCCAGCATCTCTTTGGAAACCTCGTCAGTACCTGCGCTTACTTTAATGACAATATCATTTTCAAGCAATTGCAAGTACTGGTTTAATTGGGCTTTTATATCTGCATCTAATGCCATGCTGAATCGTCTCCTTAAATTTTACCAACAAGGTCAAGGCTTGGTTTAAGAGTTTTACCAGTTTCTTTCCATTTCGCAGGGCATACTTCGCCAGGATTGTTGCGTACATATTGTGCAGCTCTGATTTTGTCGATGAGAGTGCTTGCATCGCGGCCAATGCCGTCAGCGTTAATTTCAACAGCTTGGATTACGCCGTCTGGGTCGATAATGAATGTACCGCGGTCAGCAACGCCTTCGCCTTCTCTTAATACTTCAAATTGTGTTGAAAGAACGTGTGCTGGGTCGCCGATCATTGTATAAGTGATTTTACTGATCGCTTCTGAAGTATCATGCCATGCTTTGTGTGTGAAGTGAGTGTCAGTTGAAACAGAATATACTTCAACGCCAAGTTCTTTTAATTTTGGATATTGTTCTTGAAGGTCTTCCAATTCTGTTGGGCAAACGAATGTGAAGTCTGCAGGATAGAAGCATACAACAGACCATTTACCTTTGAAATCTTCTTCCGTTACAGTAACGAATTCGCCGTTTCTGTAAGCTTGGCATGTGAAAGGTTGAACTTGTTTACCGATTAATGACATACTCTCTACCTCCAGTTTTATGTTTTATTTGTAATAATTATTACCTAGAACTTATTATCATATACATGCGGCCATTTGTCAAACGGAATAAGCAAAATAATTCAAGTATAGTCTTTATTTTTGACAAAAATATATACGCAAAAGAGGCAAATATAATAATATACATAATAGCTAAACATTTCCAATATCTATTTTAGAAGAAACAAAAAGGCAATACAAGAAACAAGCACCACCTCAAATTGCGGCCTATAATCACGTTGAAAACCTAGTGAATGGGGGAGAAAGGGAGATTTCATGTTTTTGGAACAATTAAAGAAAAAGCTGGGGGAACAACGATTTCGGTTTATCGGCGAAGAAGAAGCCTATCGTTCAGCCGTACTGTTGCCGATTGTTCAAGTCAATGGGGAATGGCACATTCTTTTTGAGGTCCGTTCATTCAGCTTGAGAAAGCAGCCCGGGGACATCAGCTTTCCGGGAGGCAGGGTCGATGAAACAGACGAATCCCCGTTAGAAGCGGCTTTGAGAGAAACCCATGAGGAATTGGGTATTGATCGGAGAAAGATTCATGTAATAGGCGAATTAAGTCCTCTCGTCACTTCTCCTTCTTTTGTTATTTATCCCTATGTTGCAGCGCTAAAGGATGACATTCTTCGTCTTCCTTATAATAAGGAAGAAGTGGAAGAGATTTTTACCGTCCCGATCAAGTGGCTTCTCAATTACGAGCCGTATTCTCATTTAGTAAAAATAAAATTTATTCCTCCAAAGGATTTTCCTTATGAAAAAATTGTGAACGGGAAGGAATACCAGTGGAGAATGAGAGAAATAGAAGAGTGGTTTTATGATTACCGGCAGTATACGATTTGGGGGTTAACTGCCAGAATTTTAAAATATTTTATTGAGATACTTAAAAAGGAAATGTGAAATAAGTAACTTAGTTCTTTTTACCATTCAGATGAAGGGAGGAATGTTATATTGACATAATTAAAACTGGAAATTTCCAAATATTTCGTTAATTAACAAACTTATATTTGCCTCAAATCAGTAAATAATATTTCTAAATTATTAAAGAAAGAATTTTCGTATTCAGGTAAATGTTGAACAAAAAATTTTGTCTGTTCATGCAGAATTTCACTTTCTGGAGCATAGATATAATATTTAAATCTCAAATTAAAAGTGTTATACTATAATAAGGTTAATATGCATGTCCAAAAAGGTGTTGACTTTTTTAAGTCTTCACACTTTTTGAAAAAATAGGGGAGATAAGGATGGTTATAAAATGAGTAGCAGTCAAACTAAAAAGAATGTCGTATTAATCGGTGCCGGAATCATGAGTGCAACTTTGGGAACGTTACTAAAAGAGCTTGCTCCGGACTGGGAGATCACGATTTACGAAAAATTGGATAAAGCAGGCGAAGAAAGTTCCAATGAATGGAACAATGCGGGTACAGGACACGCTGCATTGTGCGAACTCAACTACACAGTGGAAAAACCTGACGGCTCCATCGATATTTCCAAAGCGATCAACGTAAATGAACAGTTCCAAATCTCTAAACAATTCTGGGCTTACCTTGTAAAAAATAATTTGATCAAAGATCCTAAAGAATTTGTTATGCCATTGCCTCATTTGAGTTTCGTTACAGGGGAAAAAGATGTTGCCTTCTTGAAAAAACGCTTTGAAGCGCTTTCAAAATTACATCTGTTCGAAGGCATGGAGTTCACGGATGATCCGGAAAAATTAAAAGAATGGATTCCTTTGATGATGGAACAACGTGAAATTAAAGAGCCGATTGCAGCTACAAAAATTGATTCAGGTACGGACGTGAACTTCGGGGCATTAACGCGCATCTTAGTTCAGCATCTGCAAAACCAAGGCGTAAATGTATACTATAATCATATGGTAGAAGGGATTAAACGCACAAAAGACAACCGTTGGGAACTTAAAGTTCACGATTTAGATGGCATTAAGATGAAATATGTCACTGCTGACTTCGTCTTTATCGGTGCGGGCGGAGGAAGCTTGCATCTGCTTCAAGATACAGGAATCCCTGAAAGCAAGCACATTGGCGGCTTTCCTGTAAGCGGTCTATTCTTGGTATGCAAAAATCCTGAAGTGATTAAAAAGCATCATGCCAAAGTATATGGTAAAGCAAAAGTTGGAGCGCCTCCAATGTCTGTTCCGCATTTGGATACCCGTTATATTGATGGACAAAAATCTCTATTGTTCGGACCATTTGCGGGATTCTCGCCTAAGTTCTTGAAAACAGGTTCTTACATGGATTTATTTGCATCCATCAAGCCGAACAACATCGTTACATTGCTTGCTTGCGGTGCGAAAAATGTTCCGTTGACAAAATATTTAATCGGACAATTGCTGTTAACAAAAGAACAGCGCATCAACGAATTGCGCGAATTCGTTCCAACAGCAAAAAGCGAAGATTGGGAAATCATTATTGCCGGTCAACGTGTGCAAGTAATCAAAGATACTGAAACAGGCGGCAAAGGTACATTACAATTCGGTACGGAAGTAATCACTTCATCCGATGGTACAGTTGCAGCGTTGTTGGGTGCTTCACCAGGCGCTTCTACAGCAGTAAAAGTAATGCTTGATGTGATCAACCGCTGCTTCCCAGAAGAAATGAAAAAATGGGAAGGAAAAATTAAAGAAATGATTCCATCCTATGGCCAAAAATTGTTGGACAACCCTGATTTATTCAGAAAAGTTCAAGATTTCACAGATGAAATTTTAGGTTTAGGAAAAGAAAATATTCAAAAAGAATTGGAAACAATCCAATCATAAAACATGAATAGATGATGAAACATGTTTAGTACCAGATTCCATCAAGGAATTCTGGTACATTTTTTATTAGATTAACCTTGGAAAAGAATTTGGATGTGAAATTGAATGATCTACCATCATTTGAAAAAAGGGACATTTTCCCAACGATTAAACAGATTTGTAGCCGAAGTGTATTTGAACGGACAAAAAGAACGGGTTCATGTCAAAAACACAGGCCGTTTAAGGGAATTATTGCTGCAGGGGGCGGAGGTGATTTTGGAAGAAAGCCATCAACCAAATCGGAAAACGAAATATTCCCTGATTGCGGTAAAAAAAGATGGACGGTGGGTCAACATTGATTCCCAAGCACCCAATGCAGTGGCATATGAAGCGATTCGGGAAGGAAGAATTGCCGAATTGAAACAAATTCAATTATTGAAAAAAGAAGTGAAATATCATGATTCACGGTTTGATTTCTATTTTGAAACAAAAAGCGAGAAAGGATTTATTGAAGTAAAAGGCGTAACATTAGAAAAAAATGGGATTGCCCTCTTTCCGGATGCTCCCACATCGAGGGGCACAAAACATATATGGGAGCTGGTGAAAGCGGGGAAAGAAGGCTATAAAGGAATTTTGTTATTTATCATCCAAATGGAAGGCTGCAGATGCTTTGCTCCCAATCGCTATACAGACCCCGATTTTGCGGATGCATTGGTGCAAGCTTCAAGACACGGGGTGGAAATTTTGGCTTATGAAACAAAAGTGAGCAGCTGTGGCATGGATATTGGCCGAAAGATTCCCGTGGAGTTAACCAATCAACGGCATGGCAATCAAAAAAGCGATCATTGAAGGATATGGCGATTTCCTCCATAGTTTTTTTACTAAATACTCCGGTGTCAATAATTTACTTTCAACCTAGTAATTAAAGAAAATAAACGACTTGCAGAGTGTACAAAATACTTATTGAGAAAGGTCATGCCTTTTCTCATTTTATTTCAACGAAGGAGGATTGCTATGCCGAATGTAGAAGTCAATTGTACCGTCTCCAATTGTTATTTCCACAGGAAAGGGAATATTTGCGGCGCAGAGAAAATACTGATTGATACGGATTCAAAAGACCGGTCTTCCGAGTTTGGTTCAGAAATCGACTTCCGAGAAGTTGAGGAGAAAGCGAAAACTTCTGAAGAAACGTGCTGCAAGACGTTCAGACCGAAACGCTGAATTGATTTATGGGGACTCATCATATAGTCCCCATTTTTTTTAAGGAGTTGATTGATATGGAAGAGAAAATCCGCACAAAATTAAAAGAAATTGAACAAACTTATCAGGTAAAAGTGCTATTTGCGGTCGAATCCGGCAGCAGGGCATGGGGGCTTGCATTCAGAGAAAGTGATTACGATGTCAGGTTTGTTTATATACATCCTTTGGATTGGTATCTTTCCATCGACCCGCATCGGCGGGATGTCATTGAATTGCCGATCAGCGATCAATTGGATATAAGCGGTTGGGAAATCACGAAAGCATTGAGACTTTTCCGGAAAAGCAACCCTGCCATTTTAGAATGGATAAGAAGCAAGGCGGTATATGTGGAGCACGATCAATTTATTGCCAAATTACGGCGATTGGAAAAAGATGTTTTTCATCCAAAATCGGTGCTCTCCCATTACATACAAATTGCAAAAAAGAATTATGCATCCCTTCATGGTAAAGAGGCAAAACTGAAAAATTACCTATATGCTTTCCGTTCATTGCTGGCAAGTAAATGGATTGTGCAATTCAATGAAATTCCGCCGGTGGACTTTCGTGAATTGCTGGAACGTGTGAAGTTGGACAGCCAATTGGGCAACGAACTGGAACAATTAGCGGCCGCCAAAATTCACGGTGATGAGCGGAAAAGCATGCAGCCGGATCCGGTATTAAATGAATATATCCGGAAGGAGCTGGATTGGCTTAGCGATACGGTGAAGCTTATGAATGCCGGGAAGAAAGATCCGACTGCCAAATTAAATAAACTGTTTCGGGAAACACTAATAGACGTGTGGAAGGAAAATTTTGTTGCATACTTAAAATGATCCGGAGATGGATAACCAATAAATATGAAGACAAAAAACCCCGGCATAGAGGGCCGTTACACCAACCAAAGAATAAAGAAAAAACTTTTGAAAGAGGCTTTTGCTGCTGCAGTTGCCGCTTTTATAAACAAGATACGAAACGATCAAAATGAGCAGAGAAAGGGAAAGTTTAACTCCTATAAACAAGGCCGGGCTTATTTCGGCTATAAGCCGCATAACAGGATTAACTTCCTCGATATAATGGTTTGTTAATCCATAATTAGTAGCCAGTCCATCAAACATATTTAGAATGGCGATGATCAATCCAAAAACCATCAAACAACTGATACCCTTCATCATCCACTTCCTCAAACGTTTTTGATCAGTATATCCATTTTATGAAAAATTTAAAAAAAGTGGAATTCCCTTTCCTGTGTTTTGTTGAGAATTCCACAAAAAGCATGATATTATTTTTTTATTTTTGCTCTTCTTTTCAATACTAATTTTTCCAATTCTGAAAGTTCGCGTGAAAATTCTTCATTCACACGATGGGCTGGGATCATTTGTTGCTTCGGTGTCTGCGGAAAAGAGTGGGCATTCTTTGAATTTTTTTGGGGCTGGTTATCTCTTCCCATGGTATCCCTCCTTTTTGTCCAGGTAATTTTAATATGGGAAGATGCATCTTTTTTATCACAATCGGAACAGGATTAATTGCAGGAGGGAATGGAATAATATAATAAATAAAGTTTATTTTAATAAGACATGCTTGTTTTGGAGGAAAAATAAACGGGATGCCGCATCCGAAAGGCGGCATCCCAAGTGCGACTATTGTCGGGGTATAATTCGTTGTTTGTAAATACTGTAAACATTTCCTTGTTTTTCAGATTTGCTTCCTTTGAATTGTATATATGTTTTATGAATGTACGGAGATGTCATCAACGAAAGAATAGCTGCATAGTTTGGAGTAAAAGTAACCTCATCTCCTACTTTCAAATGGATATTTTTTCCATCTATTACGATATGGTCACTTGTTGCCCCAAGGATTTTTAAAGGTTTCATAGGCACTAATCCTGGGACAAACACATCTTGCCTTCCAACGCCGACAAGGATATGGTTCATCCATCCATGGTCTTGGAATTCAATCGATTCGCCAAAACCGTTTTTGCCTCGAAAGCCATAGGGGGCAGAAGGTTTTTGTTTTACTTCGATGACTTCCGCAACAAATTTAAATGTGTCTTGATAAAGATTCGGTATGATTCCGCCTTCTGCAGTTTCCCTTCCCAACAGAATCGATTCTCCAAGGCGTATATCGTTAATGGCACCGGTATTTTTCGTTTCAAATAGCCATTTTAGATTCGCGGAGTTTCCGCCGGAGACAATCGGAAGTTCCAAAGAAAATTGCTTTCTGATTTGCTCTACAAGGGTTGAGAATTCCCTCATTTTATCCTCTGTCGGCAATACGCCTCCAAAACAAGCAAAGTTTGTTCCGATACCGGCAATTTCGATTCCTGGGAGTTCCATGACTTCACTGATAAATTCTGGCAGATCCTTTGGCATAACCCCTTCGCGAAGATCTCCCATTTCTACCATAATCATAATCTTATGGATTTTTCCTTGTTTGATGGCTTCGTTTGAAAGGGCACGTATTACCTCAATTTCAGAGTTCATGCTGATATCCGCATATTTCACGACATTGTGGACTTCCGAAAGGCCAGGTGTTCGAAGCAAAATTAAGGTTGCATTGATTTTTGCCTTTTTTAATTTTTCCAAATGAATCGTTTTGGATACGGCCAGTCTGGTGATTCCTGCCTGGACAAAAGCATTGACGATTTGCAAATCGGCGCAGACTCCTTTTACGACCCCTGTCACTCCCACGCCCTTCGATTCGCATAAATATTTTAATATCTTAGCGTTGTGTTGAATTTTATCAAGATTGATTTCAATTCGAGGCAACGGTTTCAGTTTCATCATGAGCTCACGACCTTTTCTTTTGCTTTTAAAGACGGGAAGAAATCAATGATTGCATCGATGATTTTGTCTTCCCCTTTTTTTAACACATCGCTAACAGGCAAGTGATATTTTTCTTCGTATTCCTCGATGGTTTGATCAATTTCTTCATCTGTCATATTCTCATGGTTTATTGTGATGGCGATCACTTTTGTTTTTCCGAAATGTTCAATTAAGTCGATTTCTTCTTGCACATCCGGCATTGGAATAAACGGGAAATCGCCCAACATTTTCCGTTTCGGAGGATGTTGCAAGATGATTGCCTTAGG
This sequence comes from Ureibacillus sp. FSL K6-8385, assembly GCF_038593155.1. Taxonomy (GTDB): domain Bacteria; phylum Bacillota; class Bacilli; order Bacillales_A; family Planococcaceae; genus Ureibacillus; species Ureibacillus terrenus. The sequence goes on along the minus strand of NZ_CP151968.1, from coordinate 2,729,322 downwards.
TCTTGCACCTCTTAAAATACCGCATGAACTGATATAGGCTGGATGGCTGACCGCACCTTGACCTTCCACGATAATAATGTCCGGATTTTCATTTTTTTGCGCTCTCAATATTTCCCTTTCCAATTCCCCGATCAAATATTGGAGCGGGAAGGCATCCATAGCAAAACCGTATTCCGCACCTTGAATCAGACCGGTTTGTCCGGTAGCAATAAAGACAGGATTATAACCGCGCTTTCTGAAGCCCTTTTCGAGGATTTTCGCGGTTGTACGTTTTCCGCATGCGCTGTCAGTACCTAATACTGCAATGATAGGTGTATCGATTTTTAATATTCCGCCTGTAAATAACGTCCATTCTTTTTTCGGTTTCGGTTTTCGGATATCGCGAATCGTTACATTGTAATTTTTGGCGGCATTCATCATCTCTTCATCTTCAGTAAGGAATTCTTGAAGTGGATTAATGATATTTAAACCGGCTTTCATGGCTTCAAATATGACAGATCTTTCTTGATCTTTTAAAAAGGCATCACCGGGGGCAATTCCGAGGATAAAATGTGTTGGTTTTTCATCGGAAATCGATAAAGCTTCTTCGAGGTTTTTGCATAAAGGAATACCGTTTTTGACTCCATCGAGATATTCCCCAGAATCAAGTCCGCTTTTTGTACTGTCAATCACAGCGACGATATCGTAATATCCAGGATCTCGAATAAGGCCGTTCGCGGTTTTTCCATCCATGGAGCCAAATTGACCCTCGCAATAGACAATTGCTTTTTTCTTCTTCATATTCACCCCTCCATCTTTCGAAGATACCCAAGATCATTTCTTCAGATGTTAGAGATTCGTAAATCCGTCGTTAATTTTTTAATTATTTCGTTAATTTATTTTTTATTATAGGGTTATTAATTTTTTTACGCAAAAATTAGAAACAAAATTCATGAAAATTTCCTTTTTTTAGCTAAAAAGTTTAGAAATTTTGTAACTTTTGTATTTTTAGTAGGTATACTTTTTGAAAATTCATGATTTGACGCAGCCCATAAAAATAGCAGCACAAACAATTATATATGTTTGTACTGCCAATTTTAGAATGCTCATCAAAATTTGCGGATATCAAAATAATCCCCCAACAATGCCCAGTTTTGAGGGAACGGGTATCCCAAGGCCCAGTAACTGATTCCCCGCAAGTTGAATTCGATGGCCAAAAGAAATTTCGCGACAGCGCTTCTTGCATCTTCAAACCATACTTCATGGGCTTGGCCGTTTTCATCCACATAGCGGAAATATGGCGACTGGGCGATCTCATCATAATAAATTTGAGATTTGTAGCGTGTTGCGCGGCGGATTGCTTCCTGTGGGCTGTAGGTATCGGCAGATGCACCTTGAATGTGCGGGATTTTCCAGTCCCTTGCATATATCTGAAAACCTAAATATATTTTTTCCCGGGGAATGACGGACACCGCATATTCCACTACCCGCCGCATTTGATGAATTGGTGAAATCGCTTGCGGCGCAGCCCCTCTCCATCCCCATTCGTAAGTCATTAAAATGACAAAATCCACAATACGCCCATGGGCTTCATAGTCATGGGCGGTATAAAGCAGCCCTTCCTGTTCTCCGCTCGTCTTTGGCGCAACCGCTGTTGAAATGAAGTACCCCTTTTCATGCAAGCGGTCGGTTGCTTGTTGCAAAAATGCATTATAGTTTTCCCGATCTTCCGGCAGCACATATTCAAAATCGATGTTCAACCCTTTATATCCTTTTTCTTCCATCACTTGCAAACAATTGTTGATCAATTTTTCCCTTAAGTCCTGATTGGATAAAATGAGATGTGCCAAGTTGGAACCGGTGCTTGTCGAAGTAAAATTATTGATGGACATCATCGGGGTTGCCCGTTGAGCATTTGCGGCCCTGAGCATTAATTCATCCGCAAAAGGAACCAATGTGGCATCCTCTTTAATCATGTAAGCGAAAGGAGTGAAATATGTCAGCAGGCTCCCGACTTCATTGACGGATTTCGCACCGGCTGCATCTTGCTGATAAGAGTAGGCGTTGACTTCAATAGATGGCTTTTGTCTCGGGACGACGAGCATCATTCCAGGATAGATCATATCAGGATTTCGGATGCCGTTTTGTTTCAAAATGGCTTCGATGGTTGTTCCGTATAGAGCGGCGATATACCAAAGGGATTCTCCTGGCTGCACCATATGCAACCGGGGCGGAATGTATAGGATGGTGCCAGGAATTAAATTGTATGGATTTATGGACGGATTCGCCTGTTGGATAGCTTGGACGGATACCCCATAAGTATTTGCCAGTTTCCATAAGGTATCTCCATATTGAATAATGTGGGGAGTTGTCGTATCCGGAATGACCAACGCTTGACCAATAAGCAATTGATTTGGATTCGGAAGCTGGTTCAGCTGAATGATGGCGTTCATGCTTGTATGGTACATATTCGCCAATTTCCAGATGGAGTCATCGTGCTGCACTACATGAATTCTCAGTTGGAGGCCTCCTCCCAAATTTTTTTATATTGCAATATATGTGCCGGTTTGCTATTTCATATGCGGAAGAAAAAAGAAAGTCCATCATTTTTCGGTGTCTTGTTATAATTTCATAGATTCTCAAGCTTCTCAACGGCGGATTCTTTTAAAGCGTCGGATTCCGTATTTTTCAGAGGATCTTTCGGAAGCTTTTATTACGATTGAACAGGATAAGAAAAGATTTCCGGAAACAAAATGGTCAAAAACTAGCAATTGTTTTTTTAGTTTTATTGAAAGATAATGAAGGGAAAGGGTAAATTTTTAAAATTTAATAGAAGCGGGGGCTTCCAAGAAGAAAAAGTTGCATTTTGATGCTGCGTGGGTACGGACTTTCAATGCATCAATAACAGCCGCTCCATTCCACAAAAAAACAGAAAGAAGATTTCGAATTTTTCCGCGCTTTAAGTAAGGAGGCATTCATAGATGATGAAAAAAGGGATCAAAGGGACCCTTTTTGTTTTGTTATCATTCCTTTTATTAGCAGGATGCAATGATAAGGATGAAAAATCAAAGGTTCCTGAAACGGAAATACCGGTAAAGGTTGCCAAGGTCACTTTCGGCACGTTAACAGATGACAATGCATTGACAGGCACCATATCGGCTGAAAATGAAGTGGCCGTATTGCCGAAAGCTGTTGGGGAAATCACAGCCATTTATGTGAAGAAAGGAGATAAAGTCAAAAAGGGAGACGTGATTGCCCAGCTTGATGATACAACCGAGAGAAACATGGTTGAACAACAGCAAAAAAGTCTAGAACAAGCCCAAGCGAACTTGCAGAGCGCTCAAAACGGAAGGGAAAGAGCCGAAAACAGCTATATGCAAGCCCAAGCCTCCCTAAAGTCTGCGCAAGCATCGCTGCAACAAGCAATCGATAACATACAAAATTTGGATTATCAAGTTCAAAATGCCAGAAATGCTTATCAACAGGCAAAAAAGAATTTGGAACGAATGAAATCTTTGTATTATTCAAGAAAAATATCCCTCCAAGAGTACGAAAATGCACAAAGTGCTGAAAAGAGCGCAAAAATTGCCCTGGAACAAGCTGAACTATCAAAAAGAACCAGTGAAACAGAAGGCATTAAAATGCAAGAAGCAGCGGTGGAACAAGCACAGGCTAATGTGAATATGGCGCAGACTGCCATAAAGGATGCGGATGTAGCGGTGCAACAAGCGCAAATCCAAGTGGAGCAGGCCCAACTGGCTTTGGATTCCGCGATGGAACAATTGAATAATAAAGTCATTCGGGCGCCGATTAATGGAGAAGTTACCGAAATCAATGGGAAAGTGGGGGAATTGGCATCCAATGCCAATCCTTTTGCAAAGATAGTTTCAAAAGATTTAATGAAATTAACGGTTAAAATTACATCCAATCAGTTGTCCAGCTTTCATGAAGGCGACGAGCTGGATGTGAAGGTCGCGGGTTTGGCCGGAACATATAAAGGAACCGTCACTTATGTATCAAGCGTAGGTTCAGGATTTGGTTTATTTACTGTGGATTTAGAAATCGAAAATAAAGATCAACAAATCCGCCCGGGTATGATTGCTTCAGTGATTGTGAAAGAAATAAAACAAGCTGACTCCCTTATCGTTCCTGTGGAGGCAGTGATACAAAAAGAAGGAAAAACCGTGGTATTTGTCGTTTCCAACGGAAAAGCCGAAGAAAGGGAAGTGGAGATTCTCAAATATGGCACCGATTTGGTGGCTGTAGTTGGAAAACTTGAAGAAAATGAAAAGGTAGTCATCAGTGGCCAGAACCTCCTCGATGACGGTAATAAAGTCCGGATTGTGGAGGAGGAGTAGAGATTGAAGTTAGTAAACATCTCAATTAAACGTCCAGTGGGCGTCATCATGTTTGTGATTTGCGCAATTATACTTGGTTTTATTTCATTAAGGGATTTAAAGGTGGAACTGTTCCCTAAAATGGATTTGCCGGTGGCGGTAATCGCTACAAGTTACCAGGGGGCTGCTCCCCAAGAGGTGGAAGAATTAATTTCAAAACCTATCGAAACGGCTGTGAGTACTGTGGAAGGGATCGATACGCTCCAGTCGGTTTCGAACCAAGGCGCTTCCTTGGTGCTCATGATGTTTGATTATGATCGGGATATAGATGAAGCATTGATCGATGTAAGAGAAAAGGTTGACCAGATTTCCGATATGCTTCCGGATGGAGCAAATGATCCAATGGTTATGCGGCTGGATCCGAATGCGGCTCCGATTATGATTGTCAGCCTTTCAGGGAAAAATTTGGAGAAGCTGCAAGCAATTGCGGAATCTGATGTTCAACCGGCGCTTGAACGGGCACCGGGTGTGGCTTCCGCTGCCATTTCCGGCGGGAAAGAAAGGGAAATCCGGGTCAATCTTAATCAGGCAATGCTGAAGACTTTAGGTATTACAGGCAATCAAGTCATCGCCGCATTGCAGGCGGAAAACCGCACCATTTCAGCGGGAACCGTTGAACAAGGAAATCAGGATGTCCAATTGCGTGTTGTAGGAGAATATACATCCATTGCCGATATTGAGAATACCTTAATTCCTTTAAATAGCGGCGATACGGTTCGCCTAAAAGATGTAGCGGAAGTCGAAGACACTTTTAAAGAAGTATCGGCGATTTCCCGGGTGAATGGCGAAGATACATTGGTTTTCACCATCATGAAACAATCAGATGCAAACTCTGTTGAAACGGCGGAAGAAGTACAAAAAGTCATCAAGGAATTAAATGAAAAATATAAAAATCAAGGCATCGAAGTGAAAACCATTTTGGATACATCGGTCTATATCACTTCTTCCATAGACTCGGTCATCAGCAACATGATTGTCGGGGGAACCTTGGCGGCCATCATTTTGCTGCTGTTCTTAAGAAGTGTAAAAGCGACGCTCGTCATTGCCGTTTCGATGCCGATTTCAATCATCAGTACCTTTATCCTGATGTATTTTACCGGCGAAACGTTAAATATTATATCCATGGGGGGACTTGCCCTCGGAATCGGGATGATGGTCGACAGTTCCATCGTGATATTGGAAAACATATACAAGAAGCGGTCAGAAGGATTGTCCATTAAAGATGCGGCATTTGAAGGGGCATCCGAATTGGGTCCTGCCGTCATCGCTTCGACACTGACGACTGCTGTTGTATTCGTTCCTGTCGTATTCGTGGAAGGACTTACGGCTCAGATTTTCCGTCCGCTTGCATTGACGGTTGTGTTTTCTTTGACAGCATCATTGATTGCTGCAATCACACTGGTTCCGATGCTGTCCACTCAATTTATGCGAAATGTTCAAATTTCATTGGAAGATGATGCAACCTATTTCTTTAACCGCTTTTTGAGCAAGGTGAAAAATGTTTATGGAAGAGTGCTGGAAAAAGCCTTACATAGAAGAAAAACTGTCATTTCCATTGTTTCCGTTGTTTTTATCGGCAGTTTGGCTTTAATCCCGGTGGTGGGAATGGAACTGATGCCGTCCACGGATAGCGGACAAGTTTCCATTAATGCAACTTTGGAAAATGGTGCGCAATTGGAAGAAACGGAAGCGGTTGTAAATGAAATCGATCAACGGTTAAAAAAATTTGAAGACATTATCGACGTGAGTTATGTCAATATCGGCGGTTCTAATAACGGAATCATGGCAGGCAGCAAAAACACTGCCTCCTACATGATCAAACTGGTTGGTCCTTCGGACAGGGATATGACGACCGATGAATTTGTCGCTGAAATAAGCGATTTGGTAAGTGATATTCCAGGAGCGGAAATCACGGTTTCACAAAACGATTATGAAATGTCGACCGGTTCGCCAATCACGATTTCCATTTCCGGAGACAACCTGGATGTTCTGAAAGACTTGAGCCAGCAAGTTGTATGGATGTTGGAAGAAATTGAAGGCACATTGAATGTGAAAAGCACCGTCGAAGAAGGAAGTCCGGAAGTGCAAGTGGTTGTGAATAGAGACCTTGCCTCTGCTTACGGATTAAGCTATCAGCAGATTATGAACGAAATTAATGTTGCGTTTAATGGTCAAGTGGCCACTTTGTATAAAGAAGGCGGCCACGAATATGATGTCAGGGTAACATTGCCCGATTCCCAAAAACAATCCGTCCGTGATCTGGAAGCATTTGTAGTCCGGAATAATCAGGGGGAAAATATTCCGCTTTCCGCTGTTGCGGAGTTAAAAATCGTGCAAGGGCCTTCGCAAATTATGCGCAATAATCAGGAGCGCACCATTAACGTCACAAGCGATGTTATGGGGCGGGATTTAGGAACGGTTTCCCAAGAGATTGAAGAGAAACTGGAACAACTGCATTTGCCGGATGGATATGAAATTTCCATCGGCGGAGAAGTGGAAACAATGATGGAATCCTTCATCCAATTGGCTTTGGTCTTGGCTTTGGGAATATTCCTTGTATACATGGTGATGGCTGTTCAATTTGAATCTTTTTCGTATCCGCTGATCATCATGTTCTCTGTTCCAACGATGGCAATCGGAATCGTTTTAGGGCTGCTCATAACGGGATTGCCTTTCAGTTTACCTGCATTTATCGGGGTTATAATGCTTGCGGGTATTGTTGTAAACAACGGTATATTGCTTGTTGAATATATCAATATTCTAAGAAGACAAGACATGGAGCGGATGGAAGCCATTATGGAAGCGGGGAAAAGCCGCTTGCGCCCGATTTTGATGACGACACTGACTACAGTATTAGGGATGATTCCGTTGGCCCTTGCCATTGGGGAAGGGGCGGAAAACCAACAACCAATGGCCGTTGTGGTTGTATTCGGATTAACATCCTCCACCATTTTTACTTTAGTATTTGTTCCGGTCATGTATGTTGTAATTGATAATCTATCTGATAAATTTAGAAAGTTCTATTACAAAGGTCAATCTGAAAAGTCTGATCATCCGAAAAGAAGAGCCTTTAAACACAGAAAAGCAAAAAACAAAGCTGTGAAAAAGGAATTGGAGGCAATCGGCAATAAATCGAAATAGGGGATGTCCGGGAAGCCAAATGCTTTCCGGCCCCCATCAGAGCAAAGAATTTGCGTTTAAGAAAGCGGCAGTCTAACTCTAAAGGGTCCGTCGAACAGGACGGACCCTTTTCTTTTATGCTTTTTTCATGATGAATGTTAAATGACGTCCGGCTTTTTTATTTTCCCGATAGGAGAAACCTTGTGGATTTTTGAAAGTGCATGTGGAATCGATGGCAATTTGATCTGAAGGAATGCCGCTCAGTTCGCATTGTTTTTTGACGGTTTGCTGATTGTCGATATGATATTTGCCGGTCTTTTCGTTAAAATAAATGAATTCGTTTGCATATCCGAGATTTTTGAATTTTGCATATACATCTTCATCAACCTCAAACTTTTCCTGGCTGATGGCCGTGCCTATGTGAACATGGAAATCTTCCATATTGCAATGCTCGTTTGTTTGAATATGCCCAAACACTTTCCGGGTAATTTCCTTTACGGTTCCTTGCCAGCCTGAGTGAATCACGCCGATGATGCCGTCTTTTTCACTATAGAAAATGACGGGCACACAATCGGCTGTAAAGGTGCATAGGACGATATTGGGTTCTGTTGTATAAAGGGCATCGGTGTCCGGAATGGCAGTTTCTGACGAAAATGCTCCCCGTCCGCAATCTTGCGCTGTCACTTTGTAGACGTGATCGCTATGGGTCTGATTGGCGCATACAAATTGCCGAAGATCGCAGCCGATGAAGCAGGCAAGTTTTTTTCGATTTTCAATCACATCCGCTGGATTTTCGCAAACATGAAGGGCCATATTATTTTGTTCCGCTTCTCCTTCATTTTTTAAAGTAATGCCGGCGATGAATCGATCATTATTGAAATAGATTTTTGTTGTCATATTTTCACTCCCAGAACCGGTTCGTTATTTTCCATCAGTAATTCATTCTAATTATATCCGTTTCTTTCGATTGGGATAAAGGATTGCCAAGGGAAATGAATTTTACTGAATACGAGGTGAATAAGAGGGTTTTAACAGCTGCATTTTCATATCGACCGCTCTGATAAATTGATTGTCCGTTTCAAGAATGCAGCAAATGCTTCAAAGAAGAAGATCCCTATTAGGCAAAACGTGCTGTCGCCTAATAGGGCATCAATTATCCAGGTTCTTAAGATTCTTGATATCGATGGATTAACTCATTGTTTTGTCCTCTGGCAAAGACATCTGTCCGATTTGGCCCCCAGGAAACGGCTGCCGGTGCGCTTGTAATTTGAGTCGGTCCAAGGCTTACCCAAGGCTCCCAGCGGGTTCCATTCCAAGTTCTTTTAAACAGCCGATTTCCTGCTCCTCTTGCAAAAACATCAAGATGGTTTGGGCGTTTCGAAGAGACTGCCGGTGCACTTGTCAATGTGCCTCCAAGGCTTTCCCAATCGCTCCAGCGGCTGCCGTCCCACCATTTATGAATCAGATCATTATTCATTCCTCTGGCAAATACATCGATTCGATTTGGTCCCCAGGAAATTGCGGCAGGTTCAGATGCTAAGTTGCCGCCAAGATCTTCCCAGGTCTCCCAATAGGATCCATTCCAAGTTCTTTTGTACAACCGGTTTCCTGTGCCTCTTACAAATACATCTAATTGATTGCTTCTCCGGGAAGAGGCGCTTGGACCGCTCGTCAATGTGCCGCCGAGGCTTTCCCAATTGCTCCAGCGTGTACCATCCCACCATTTATGGTACAAAGCATCATCTGTGCCTCTCACAAAAACATCAATGCGGTTAGGACCCCAGGAGACTGAACCGGGAGCCGAAGTTAATACTCCCCCAAGGCTTTCCCAATTGCTCCAACGGTTGCCGTCCCACCAAATATGATACAGCGCATTATCGTTGCCTCTCGCGAACACATCTAAACGGTTTGCCCCCCAGGAGCTCGCACTGGGAGCGCTTAACAATGTCCCCCCTAAACTTTCCCAATCAGACCAGCCTTTCTCCGGTCCCAGTTCTGGAGGCGGGCTTTCTCCTTTAATGTAGGCTAAAGCTAATTCAATAACTCTTATTAAAATACGGTTAACTGTATTTTCTGGGAAATTCATTGAACGGATAAAAAGCGGGAACCATGGATTATCGCGTTGGAATTGATTGTAAATTTGGGTAGGAGTGCGGTTTAAATTTTGCTGATTGCGCAAATAGTTAATGGTTAAGAACATAAGAGTATCAATTGTTTGAGGATTTACGCCGGCTTGCTCCAGCTGTGTATAGAGGTTGCTGTGCTCTCTCCGGATGCGTTGAATCAATTCTTGTACGCCCGGTCTTGCGGCTTGTTGAGGGGACCGTTGTGCATATAAAGGATAATTTAACGTTGGATAGTAATGAACAGGTACATAGACGTAATAATACGGATAGCCATTATACATGTACATTTTCATCCCTCCATTCCTTTGAATAGTGTATGCTCAGTAAAAAAAAGTGGGACTCCAATGAATTGAAGAGCATAGGGCAATAGTTCTAAAAAAGGATTTGTAAATAGAGGGTTTATTTGTTTATATAATAAAAATTTGTAATTTTTTATAAAGGGAATCATAAAGGAAAAAATATAAAAATTTGATAATTAAGGGTATATTTATTGGATAAAATCAATATATTAATAATCAAATATTTCGTATAATTCGAAATATTTAAATTTACCAAAAAATCACACTAGACTAAATAGAGATAATGTTTTAAAATACTTAAAGCTGAACAATTACAAATTAAGATAGATATTAGATGCGGAATATATTTCAGAAAATTATGATTTTAGTGTCCCTGGAATAAGATATTTATTTTCTGAAAAATCTAATATCTATAAATATCAAGTAATGGGGGGATTAATTAATGGAGGAAACAAAAAAACTTAAAAAATTTGCCTCTCTATTTTTGGCGTCTTCTTTAGTGATGGGCGCTTTGGCCGGCTGCGGAGGCAACAATGAGTCCAAAGACAGCGGATCTTCCGGCGGCGGAGATAAAGATGTTATCAAAATCGGGGCAAACCTTGAGTTGACTGGTAATGTTGCATCATACGGTTCATCCATCAAGCAAGGCGCAGAACTTGCCGTTGAGGAAATTAACAAGAACGGCGGAATTGACGGTAAAAAAGTGGAATTAGTTGCAGTGGACAACAAATCAGAAAACTCGGAATCATCAGCGGCTGCACTTCGCCTGGCAACTCAGGAAAAAGTGGACGTAATGATTGGGCCTGCGACAAGCGGTAACGTGCTTGCAGCAGTACAAATTGCGAACCAAAATAAAATTCCAATGGTTACTGCTTCAGGTACAGCTCCAAATGTAACGGAAAATGAAAATGGATCCATCAACGAATATGTATTCCGTACATGCTTCATCGACCCATTCCAAGGGGTTATCGCGGCAAACTTCGCTACGGAAGAGCTCGGTGTTAAAAATGTAGCCATCTTTGCCGATAATTCTTCAGATTATGCAAAAGGTTTGGCGTCAGCCTTCAAAGAGCAGATTGAAAAGAACGGCGGCAAAGTTGTTGCAGAAGAAGCGTATGTTGCCAAAGATACAGACTTCAAATCTACATTGACAAACATTAAGAAGACAAATCCGGAATTTATTTTTATTCCTGGATATTATGAAGAAGTCGGTCTGATTGTTAAACAAGCCCGCGAATTAGGAATTGACGTTCCATTGATGGGCGCTGACGGATGGGATTCGCCAAAATTGGTGGAATTGGCAGGCGCGGAAAGCCTAAACAACACATTTATTACAAACCACTATTCATCTGAAGACCCAGATGAAAAAATCCAGGACTTCGTGAAAGCGTTTAATGATAAATATGGGGAAAAACCAAATGCATTCCACGCTCTCGGATATGACACAGTTTACTTCATTAAAGATGCGATTGAGCGCGCCGGTTCTTTGGATGGAGAAAAAATTAAAGATGCGCTTGCTGCAACAAAAGATATTTCGCTTATAACTGGTACTTTCTCAGTGGATGAAAAACATAATGCTGTAAAATCTGCGACAATTCTGGAATATAAAGACGGTAAACAAACGTTCAGAACAAAAATTGAACCGTAATGTTCGCAAAAGGGGGGCACACCGCCTCCCTTTTCCCTTTCACATTATAAATTCCAAATATTAGTCGGTCATAGCTTTAAAGAACAACAGATTTTGATCATGAGTGTTACATAAAAGGAGTGTGAATTTATGGATTGGTTGCAGCAACTCTTTAACGGTATTTCTTTGGGGAGCATTTACGCCCTGATCGCATTGGGATATACGATGGTATACGGCATTATCAAATTAATTAACTTCGCCCATGGAGACGTTTTCATGTTAGGGGCGTTTGTCGGATTTTTTGCCATCACCCGGTGGGAAATGGGCTTCATTCCCGCTTTGATTACAGCAATGATTGTGTGTGCAATCATAGGGGTGATCATTGAGAGGGTTGCTTATAAACGTTTAAGAAACGCTACACGGATTGCCGCTTTAACGACTGCCATCGGGGTATCCTTTTTGATCGAATATACAATGATTTTCTTCAGAGGTGCGACACCGGAAGCATATCCAAAAAATGTATTGCCGGAAAAAACGATTGAGATTTTAGGTGCGAAATTAGACTACAAAATTATTTTCATTTTAATAGTGACAGTTATTCTTATGGTGCTTTTGCAATTTATCGTGCACAAAACGAAAATAGGTAAAGCCATGCGCGCGGTTTCTTATGATGCGGATGCGGCAAAACTGATGGGGATCAACGTTGATAACACCATTTCCGCAACGTTTGCCATCGGCTCTGCATTGGCCGGGGCAGCAGGGGTAATTTTTGGTGCTTACTATACAAGAATCGATCCTTTAATGGGAGTGCTGCCGGGATTGAAAGCCTTCATCGCGGCGGTTCTTGGAGGAATTGGAAGCATTCCGGGAGCGATGGTCGGAGGCTTTATTTTGGGCATCGTCGAGACGATTGTAAGTGCTGTGGGATATTCGCTATGGCGTGATGCGGCGGCATTCATCATTTTGATCTTGATCTTGCTATTAAAACCAGCTGGATTATTTGGTAAAAACATCCGTGAGAAAGTGTAGGTGAATGAGGTCATGAAGAAGTCGAAAGCCTTTTGGGTTTATTTGGCACTTGCATTAGTAATCTATGCAGTTGTACAAGTGATGACGGCAAATGAAATGATAGATTTATATTATCAAAACATGTTGATTACGATTTGCATCAACATCATGCTTGCCGTAAGTTTGCATATTGTCATAGGAATTACGGGACAGTTTTCCATTGGACATGCCGGTTTCATGGCGGTCGGTGCATATGTGAGCGCGATTTGTACGATGAAGCTGGGATTGCCGTTTATAGTGGGAATTATTATGGCGGGAGTCGTAGCCGCTATTGCCGGTTTGCTTGTAGGTGTGCCTTCTTTGCGGTTAAAAGGGGATTATTTGGCGATTGCGACATTAGGTTTTGCCGAGATTATCCGGATTACCTTTTTAAATATTGATTATGTAGGTGGAGCGGCAGGGATGGTTGTCAATCATATGACTACTTGGACCTATGCTTTTCTCGGCGTTTTGATTACCATTCTTGTGATTTCAAACTTTACGAACTCCCGTCATGGCCGCAGCTGTTTGGCTATTCGCGAAGATGAAATAGCCGCAGATGCAATGGGGATTAATACGACTTATTATAAAGTGGTTGCTTTCGTGATCGGATCGCTTTTTGCAGGGGTTGCAGGCGCTCTTTACGCACATAACTTCTATATTATTCAACCGACGGCTTTTAACTTCCTAAAATCTTTTGAAATTTTGATTTATGTTGTATTGGGCGGTTTAGGAAGCCTTTCCGGATCTGTCATCGCGGCGATTTTCTTGACAACGGTTTCACAATATTTGCAGGCGTTTCCGGAAACCCGCATGATCATTTACTCCGTTGTATTGATTCTCGTGATGTTGTATCGACCTACAGGGCTAATGGGAACGAAAGAACTGAAAGATGTATTCAGATTGAAAAAAAGAGGAGGTTCTGAAGCATGAGCAATCCTCTTGTGAAGTTGGAAAATGTGGGAATTCAATTTGGCGGATTAAAAGCGGTTCAAAATGTGAACATGTATATCAATAAAGGGGAACTGGTCGGCCTGATCGGACCGAATGGGGCCGGAAAAACCACCACCTTCAACATGTTGACGGGAGTGTATACCCCTACCGAGGGAGATATTACGTTTGAAGGAAAAAGCATCAAAGGGTTAAAGCCGTATCAAGTAACAAAACGGGGAATTAGCCGCACTTTCCAAAATATTCGATTGTTTAAAGATTTAACCGTTTTGGACAACGTAAAGATCGCCAACCACCATCTTGCAAAACATTCCATTCTGTCTTCCGTTCTGCGTTTGCCAAGCCACTTCAAAGGCGAAGGAAAGATGGAAAAAGAGTCAATCGAGTTTTTGAAAATTTTCGGGCTCGATGTTTATAAAGATGAATTGGCCAAAAACCTGCCTTACGGGATGCAACGGCGCCTGGAAATTGCACGGGCATTGGCTGCAGGTCCAAAACTTCTATTGTTGGACGAGCCTGCAGCCGGAATGAATCCGCAAGAAACGCAAGATTTGATGGATTTGATAGCGTTAATCCGGAAAGAGTTTGATTTAACGATTTTATTAATCGAACATGATATGAGCCTGGTAATGGGAATCTGTGAAAGAATCTACGTGTTGGACCATGGCCAATTGATCGCCGAAGGAACGCCGGAAGAAATACGTAATAATCCAAAAGTGATTGAAGCTTACCTTGGAGAGGAGGTCAAAAATTAATGTTGCAGGTAAATAATATTGATGTTTATTACGGAAATATTCATGCCCTGAAAGGTGTCTCCTTGGAAGTCAATGAAGGCGAGATTGTTACGTTAATCGGCGCGAACGGCGCGGGGAAAACAACGTTATTGAAAACTTTGTCCGGATTATTAAAGCCGAAACATGGGACGATTTTATACAACATGCAACAAATCGGGGGCAAACCGGCACAGGGGATTGTAAAAAATGGCATTGTCCATGTGCCTGAAGGACGAAGAGTGTTTGCCAACATGTCGGTAGAGGAAAACCTGGAATTAGGTGCTTTTCTCCGGAAAGACCGGGATGGCATTAAAAAGGATTTAAATCGTGTATACGAAATGTTTCCGATCTTGAATGAACGAAGAAAACAATTGGCGGGTACATTGTCTGGCGGTGAACAACAGATGTTGGCCATCGGAAGAGGGCTTATGTCCAAACCGAAGCTGTTATTGTTGGATGAACCGTCAATGGGGCTGGCGCCAATCATTGTTCAACAAATCTTTGAAATCATTCAAACCATCAATCAAGAGGGAACAACGATTTTGCTTGTTGAACAAAACGCCCACATGGCTTTATCGATTGCGGACCGGGCTTATGTCATTGAGACGGGTAGAATCGTATTGTCCGGATCAGCGAAGGAGCTCCAAGAAAGCGAACAAGTGAAAGCGGCATATTTAGGCGGGGTATAAATAAAAAAGGCTTGTCCGAAAAGAGACTGGAAATAACCTTTTCGGTACAGCCTTTTTAATTTTTTTTTGGCTTTTTTCAGCAAAGAGTCTGTAAAAAAGCGTATTACCATTCAATATGTTCGGGATATTTCGTTTGAATGGGAAGTTCGTGTATCTCGTTTTTTGTCAGTTTTGCGGTGGCCATAATTTCATTTTTTAATGCGGTATATTCATCATCTTCCACCATCAACCGGAAGGCGAATGCACCCAAGTTTTCTTTGCGTTCATCATATGAAAGTTTTAAATATTCCAAGTTTAAAACATCCACATATTGTGTGGCATAACGGAAATATTTCGGTGATTTGGTAAACATGAGATGGATGAATACCCTGAATTGTTCTTCCAACAGATGTTCCCGCAAACATTCCGTGACAATGGATTGGAATTTCCGGATGGTAGTTGTATGCGGATTCCATGGATTGTTATCTACAAATTCATTATATAAATCGATGAAGTCATTTAAAGCAAGGGCGGTGAAAATTAATTCCGGCCACAGTATTTCAACGGAAAAATAAACATTTTTTGCAGGTGCGATGAGATCTTTGCGCTTTTCAATTCCTTTATGAATCCCGTTTGCGACAAATTCGATATTGCACTCGCCTTTTGTGGCTTTCCGCAATTGAAGGCAAACTCCTAAGATCCGTTGTCTTGCCCCCTGGTAATCGTAGTATTTATTTTCATCTCCAATGACTTCATAAATGGAGGTAATCAATTCGTCCAAATCCCAATAATCGCCGCTGATTCTTCCACCGGTTAAACGTTCTGTGCTTTCAATGGATAACATGATGATCCCACCTTTTAAACGCTGCAAACTTAAATCTATCAAATCTATTGTACAATCTTTCAACCGCAAAAAACTACAAATTTATTATTTATGGCATATAGATTACAAAAACAGAAGGACGATCCCGGAAATGCATAAAATAGAATTATTCTTCACGAAAGAGAAAATATGAGAAAAATATAAAGAAAAAATGTTTATAGATAGTAAACTTAGGGTAGAGAAAAGAAAATGATTGAGGTCATCATAGGAGGTGCAAAGTGAAAAAAGGGGAAAGGGAGAAAAAATGATTCTATTCAGAAATAAATGAAAGCCTTTCTGAATAAATATTACTGTATACCTTTTACAGGATGGTGTTGGTGTCAGCAAGAGAAAAGGTATAAAAATCATAAATATTATTGAGGGGGAGTATGAGAACATGACAATTTTGACTGCCGCATATGCATTTCCAAACACTGAGGGAGCTATTATAAACTTCAAGGATCGTTATGACAACTATATTGGAGGAAAATGGACGCCTCCAGTGAACGGAGAGTATTTCGACAACATTACACCAGTAACAGGAAAAGTTTATACGAAAGTTGCCCGCTCCACTGCGGAGGATATTGAACTTGCCATTGATGCTGCTTACAAGGCGAAAGATGCGTGGGGCAAAACCTCCGTTGCGGAAAGAGCAAAAATATTGAACAAAATTGCTGACCGCATGGAAGAAAATTTGGAACTGTTGGCAGTTGCGGAAAGCTGGGAAAATGGTAAACCGGTCCGTGAAACATTGAATGCGGATATTCCATTGGCAATCGATCATTTCCGTTACTTTGCCGGAGCAATCCGAGCCCAAGAAGGCGGCATTAGCGAAATTGATGAAAATACGGTAGCCTACCATTTTAAAGAGCCGATTGGCGTTGTCGGGCAAATTATTCCTTGGAACTTCCCGATTTTGATGGCAGCATGGAAACTGGCACCAGCCTTGGCGGCAGGAAACTGTGTTGTTTTAAAACCGGCTGAACAAACACCAACTTCTATTTTAGTGTTAATGGAGCTTATTGAAGATTTGTTGCCTCCAGGTGTTGTAAACATTGTAAACGGTTTCGGATTGGAAGCCGGAAAACCGTTGGCATCCAACCCTCGCATCAGCAAAGTTGCGTTTACAGGAGAAACAACAACAGGAAGACTCATCATGCAATATGCTTCCCAAAATATCATACCGGTGACATTGGAGCTTGGAGGTAAATCTCCAAATATCTTCTTTGAAGATGTGTTTGAAGCGGATGATGAATTTTTGGATAAAGCAATTGAAGGCTTTGTATTGTTTGCCCTAAACCAAGGGGAAGTATGTACATGCCCTTCAAGAGCGTTAATCCAGGAATCCATTTACGATAAATTTATGGAACGGGCCCTTGAACGGGTGAAAGCCATTAAGCAAGGAAACCCGCTTGATCCGTCGACAATGATTGGGGCTCAGGCTTCAACGGAACAGATGGAGAAGATTTTATCTTACATTGATATTGGCAAGCAGGAAGGTGCGGAACTGCTTATTGGTGGTGAGCGCAACAAATTGGATGGCGAACTGGCGGATGGCTACTACATTAAGCCGACTGTTTTCAAAGGCCATAACAAAATGCGCATTTTCCAAGAAGAAATTTTCGGACCGGTTGTGGCAGTCACAACATTTAAAACGCCGGAAGAGGCGTTGGAAATCGCAAACGATACAATGTACGGTTTAGGCGCAGGCGTATGGACTCGCGACATTAATACCGCTTATCGCATGGGACGCGGCATTCAAGCGGGACGTGTATGGACAAACTGTTACCATCAATATCCTGCTCATGCAGCGTTCGGCGGATACAAAATGAGCGGAATCGGCCGCGAAACGCACAAAATGATGCTTTCACACTATCAACAAACGAAAAACTTGCTGGTGAGCTACGATCCAAATAAACTTGGCTTCTTCTAATTCCTATCCAGGGAGGGATGGCTTTGGTGGAACGCGTTGTTGCGACGGATGCAGCCCTTGCCCTCATTGAACAGTTAAAGAAAAAACATGGTCCAATTATTTTCCATCAATCAGGCGGATGTTGCGATGGCTCTTCTCCTATGTGTTATCCTGAAGGGGATTTAATCATCGGAGACAATGATATATTATTAGGGGAAATTGGTGGAGCCAAATTTTATATGCATAAAACCCAATTTGAATATTGGAAGCATACGCAACTGATCATTGATGTTGTGGAAGGCCGCGGTGGCATGTTCAGTTTGGAAGGTGTGGAAGGAAAACGCTTCTTGACCAGATCAAGGGCATTCACTTCCGATGAACTCGCGGAATTAAAAAAGGTAAGTTCATAAATAAAAGGGGAACTTCTTATGGAGTTCCCCTTTATTCATTTTGAAACTTGTCCTCCTGGAAATCGTATAACAACTAGGAGTGATTAGAAATGGATACACAATTTACCGAAGAACTTCAAAACAATTACAACCGGGTCGTCAATTATTTTGGAAATCAATTTAAAGTAAGCGCGGTTATTTCCCTTGCCAGCAAGTATACCCTTGAAAAAAGGGAATTCAGCGGAGTGGCGCTGCAAAAAATCGTCGACCAAATGGCGGAATACTCAAAAAAGGCTTTGTCCATCCAAAAAAATTCGCCGATTCCCTATTACATAGCCGCCCGGTTTTTGGGGCAAGATTTGGAAGCATGCTTTGAAAATTTATTGCAAAGGGATGGGGCGTTAAAAGAAGCCGGGTTTCATAACTCCCCTTTCCGGTTGGCGGGTGCGATGATGCTGGATGAAGATATTCATCTTCACGCAAAACGGGCAAAAACGTTATATGATGAAATGCACAGGAAACAATTCATTTTAACGTCCAAAGAAGATGTACCTTATGCAGTTTTATTATCAAAAGTAAATGAACCCCCTCAATTACAAGTAGAAACAATGGTGCAATATTACAAAGCTTTAAGAAAACAAGGGTTTCTGTTGGGCAATTCCCTTCAATCCCTTGCGCAAATTTTAACAATGTACAGCGCCGATTATAACGAAACGCTTCTCCAGTATGTGGCAGAGCTGCGGCATTCATTGAATCATAGAGGCATCAAAGTAAAACCGATACACTATCCGTATTTGGGGATTTTAGCGTTAAATGCAACAGATAATGAAAAAATAGATGAAATAGCGGAATGGCAGAAAGCTTTATTGGAATTAAAAATATTCCGCATGGCAAAGGAATTGGCACTAATTGTCGCCATCCAAAAAATCATGAGAGAGCTGGTTGAGGTGCAAAATATGGTCGATATGAAAGAGCTTTTTATTGAAGATTTAATTGATGTTATGGAAATTACGCTGGATGTTGTGGATATTATTTTTTTGCCTGGAATTGATTTGTTGGATTTCTTCCGTTGATTCACTCAAAAATTGTTGGGAGTGATAAAATGGAAATAAATCATAATGGAGGTGTAGGAGATGAAAGAAACAAAATTATGGATTAACGGTCAATGGGAGAATGCAAAAGAATCGTATGACTTGACAGCCCCCTATACGGGCGAAGTGATTGCCAAAGTGGCGAAGGCCTCTGTTCAAGATGTGGAACGCGCCATCCAAGGGGCTCATGAAGCGTTTCAAACTTTCAAAAAGACGACAGCCTACGAAAGAGCAGAAATATTATATAAAGTAGTAGATTTATTGAAAGAGAGAAAACAAGAATTTGCCGAAATTCTTGCAAGCGAAGCGGCAAAACCGATCACGGCCGGCCTTGCGGAGTTGGACCGTACGATTGCCACTTATCAATTTGCAGCAGAAGCGGCGAAAAATATATTTGGAGAAACGGTGCCAATGGATGCGGCACCTGGAGGAAAAAACCGCATCGGCTTTACAAAGCGGGTGCCTCTGGGGGTAGTATCAGCCATTACACCTTTCAATTTTCCATTTAACCTGGTTGCCCACAAATTAGGGCCGGCTTTTGCAGTCGGAAATACCGTTGTTTTAAAACCGGCTACCCAAACGCCGTTAAGTGCATTGGTGATGGCCGAAATCTTTAAAGAAGCGGGGCTTCCTGATGGGGCATTGCAAATTGTGACAGGATCAGGTGGAGAGTTGAGCGATGTGCTTGTTACGCATCCGTTGGTGAAAAAAGTGACATTCACTGGCAGCGGCGCAGTAGGAATGAAAATCAAAGAAAAAGTCGGCTTAAGAAAAGTGACGCTAGAATTGGGTTCCAATGCGGCAGTGATTATTGAACCAAGCGCTCCGATCGAAAAAATTATTCCCCGCACGGTTAGCGGTGCGTTTGGATTTTCGGGACAAGTATGCATTTCCCTGCAGCGGATTTATGTTCATGAATCCATTTATGATCAATTTACAGAGGCTTTTGTAAACGAAACAAAAAAATTGAAAGTCGGCGATCCTTTTGACCCGTCGACAGATTTAAGTGCGATGATCAATCCGAGAGAAGTATCCCGGATAAAAGAATGGATTGAGGAAGCGAAAGCGCAGGGGGCAAAAGTCGCGACTGGAGCGGAATTTACGGAACGCACGATGGCACCGACCGTAATGGTAAATGTAAAACCGGAAATGAAAATTATGTGTTTGGAAACATTTGCTCCGATCGTATCCATTGTGTCATATAAAACATTGGATGAAGCGATTCAATACGTAAATCAATCTGATTTGGGGCTGAATGCAGGAATCTATACAAATGTCTTAACAGATGCGTTGAAAGCGGCCGATGAATTGGAAGCCGGCGCGGTAATCATTAATGATATTCCGACGTTCCGGGTTGATCATATGCCTTATGGCGGAGTGAAAAATAGCGGATATGGCCGGGAAGGAATCAAATATGCAATTGAAGAAATGACGGACTTGAAGTTTATTACAATTAAGACGGAAATATGAACAAATGGCATTACTCATTTGTATGAAAGTGGTGCTATGTTAGCATAATAACAGAAAGTTTTGGAAAAACAGCATTTGAATTGGGAGGATAAACAAATGAGTAATGCACATCCGATGAGCTTGTCGCGCACTACGCAAACCCGGCTCGTATTGCCTCCGGATGCGAATCAATATGGTTCCGTCTTTGGAGGGAAAATTTTGGCTTATATTGATGAAATCGCGGCCATCGCCTGTATGAAACATACAGGAAAAGAAGTGGTAACCGCTTCTTTTGATTCGGTCGATTTCGTTTCTCCTGCCTATGTGGGAGATGTGTTGGAATTGGAAGGGATCATCACCTCCACTGGGAGAACATCCATGGAAGTGTATGTGCGCGTGATGTCCCGCTGTGTCAAGACAGGAGAAAAAAGGCTGACAACGGAATCATATGTGACGATGGTAGCGCTTGATGAACATGGAAAACCGACTCCGATTCCTGCAGTTTACCCGGAAACGGAAGAGGAAGAAAAAATGCATAAAGCAGGTATAGAAAGGCAAAGATTAAGGAAGGAAAAAAGAAAAAAATTAAAGCGGGATGAATCCCGGGAATAAAGGTCCAAGGCTGTCCGGAAACTTCCGGACAGCCTTGATTTTATGGAGTATTTATGTATTTACAATATTAAATTAAACTCTATGTACCATTTTTTAGGCATGTCAGCATAAAACTACATTGAATCGGACTATTTTGAAAAATCTTGCACCAGATTGATGAGCGTGTCCGAAGATTTTGCAATGTGTTCGGTGCTTTCCACCAAGTTTGCAATATTATTTGAAATGTACTCAATGTCATTCAAAGTGGAAGCATATTGGTTGCGGATGCCGGAAACTTTCTTGGTGATTTCCTCGAAAGACTCCATCAGATGTTCCTGGGTTTGTACGCTTAATTGTACTTGTTCATCTACATTGTTTACACTGGAAGTCATTTCTGTTATATTTTCTTCCATTTCTTGTATTAATCCGGAAACATTTTGTACAGCTTTTTTTGTTTCTTCAGCAAGTTTTCTCACTTCTTCTGCAACCACCGCAAAACCTCTTCCATGTTCTCCTGCCCGAGCGGCTTCAATGGATGCATTTAAGGCAAGCAAGTTTGTTTGATCTGCAATACCTGTCACCAAATTTACAATTTCCGAGATGCTCCGGGAAGATGTTCGAAGATTGAGCATCGATTTCTCCAGCAGATTGACACTGTTTAAAATCGTATTCATCAAGCTGGTTTGTTTGGACAATTCCGTTTTCCCTTGATTTGATTTTTCTTCCGTATCGGCAACAAAGTCCAATCCTTGCGCGGTAGATACGGAGATATTTTGCGACTGTTCCGATATCATTTGAATGGATGTGGTCGTTTCTTTATTCATTCTGTTCAGCTCTTCTGCGATTTGTTGTATCGATGCCAGCAATGATTGTTTTACCTCTTCATTTTCTGTGCGGATGCGTTCCTGCTCTTTTTCGTAGGCGTCAATCACAAGCTGCTGTTCCAGATTGATGATTTTTGAGAAGGCGTTGATTGCAAGAAGTCCTTCTTCTTTAGGAATATCCTGTTCTTTTATAAATTCGCTAAAGGAAGAAATTAAAGATTGGAAAGATGAAAGGTACCATTTGGAAGTCAATCCGATCCGGATGTGGGCAATGGCAATCGTATTCCGGTTTTCAAAATATTTTTTATCAATATGCCCTTCAAAGATGTCGGACAAGTGTTTGCGCAATTTCATCTTCAATCTGTCGAATGATGAGTATCGATTGATTAATTCGGTTAAACGGGGATTTGCGGATATATTTTTGTAAAATTTATCCACCATGATCGGAATAAAGTTTTCTATAAGCGGTTTTATTTGGCGGAGGACTGCCAAATCTTTTTTGGTTAACTCAATAATTTCCATTTGTTTGGCCACAACAGGATTGTCGGAAACATTTAATGCTACTTCTTGGACGTATTTTTCGACAGCAAAGAATTGAGATGTCTTTTGTCCCTTTTTTAATAGTGGAAATCTCATATGTATGCCCCTTTCCTTCTTAAAATTTATGTATGTATTATGTATATCTTTATATTAAACGTTAAAGAATGTGTTAAAATGAAATTCCTTAATTTGCCTTTCCATTGCAAACATTGTAAAATACGAATAACTGAATTAAAGAGTAAAGGAAGTTATTTGAGATGGATCAGCGAAGGCTTGCATATATTATTGTGTCTATGGTAACGGTAGCTGTTATCGCCATTTTGATGTTGAATAATATGTTTGAAGAAGTGCCGAGAAATCATAAAATTTTAATTGTGATAAGCGCCACCCTCTTTTCGGGGCTGTTTGCCCGCGCGCTGTTCCCGGCAGAGCAACCGGATGAAGCGGAACCCAAAAACAAAAATAATCTTAAAAAGTAAAGCCGCTCATGTGGAGCAGGCTTTTTATTTTGGCTTTTTTAAAGAATATCATATATCATGAGGGATTTTCTAAAAAATTTTTGTCTGTCATCTGATTATATCGGAAAAAATGCAGGAATAAGAAGGGAAAAAATCACTAAAATTTGAAACAATTCGTTATGTCATTCGTAAAAATAAATAACAAAAGTTAAACCTAAAATTAAACAGGGGTTGATTTTTCATTATGGAGGAAAAATGGGCAAAAGTCATCATTCACGCGAGCGCGTTTTTTGCTCCGGTTTTAGTTCCGGTTCTCTTTTTCTTGATCAGCAACGATGAAAGGGTCAAACGGCTCGCAGTCCAAGCATTGTTGTTCCAATTTGTAATGGGCATATTGATTGGCGTCAGCGCTTTTCTAAGCATCATTTTAATCGGCCTGCCATTCCTGATCATATTCGGGATTATGACGGTTGTGGTGCCGATTATCGGAATCGTCAAGGCGCTGCAGGAAATCGAATGGGATTATCCGATTGTTGGCCGTTGGGTGTAAAAAAAACAGTTTGAGATTTATTCCAATCAATTGAATATATTGAATAAAAATCGGCAAAACGTATTGTAATACGTGTTGTCGATTTTTTTGCTCCATTATGGTTGTCAAGGGTTTTTAATTGCAAATTCGAAGGAAAGGAAATATAATATAGTCAAAGAAAGTCAAAGTCAAAAAAGCGAGGTGAATTGTAAAAAAAATGAAAAATATTTCCGATTTAATTGAAGGGTATTTGAAGAAGGTTATCGAATTAGAAGGTAAAGGACATATTGAAATCAAACGAAGTGAATTGGCGGATAAATTCCAATGCGTTCCCTCGCAAATCAATTATGTGATCAACACCCGCTTTACAGTGGAAAGAGGTTACCTCGTCGAAAGCAAACGGGGCGGCGGTGGATATATACGCATTTTCCGTGTGAAACCGAGTTCAAAGGTTGAATTGATTGATGAATTAATCAAGCAGATCGAAAAAGGTGCAACCCAAAACATGGGGGAAGATATTATTTATCGTTTGTTGGAAGAAGATGTGATCACCGAAAGAGAGGCAACGTTAATGCTTGCGGCCATTGACCGGAATACATTAAAGTTTCAGCTTCCGACTCGCGATGAATTGAGGTCGGCCATCCTAAAAGCAATGTTATTAACTTTAAAATACGAAAAATGAAGAGGTGTTAGGTCATGCTTTGTGAACACTGTAAACAACGGAAAGCGACGGTGACGGTTACACAAATCATTAATGGCCAAAAAAGCGAAAAGCATTATTGTGAAGTTTGCGCAGCGCAATTTCATCCCTTCAGCCTGGATTTCCCTAAAGAAGAACAAATTCCGATTCATCAACTATTTTCAAACTGGTTTGGCATTCCAATATGGAAAAATGATTTGAGCGAAAGAACCGTTCAGCCTTCCGTACAAACCTCTGCATGTCCGGCTTGCGGCTTTACATTTCGAAAATTTCTGAATGAAGGCAAACTGGGATGCCCTCAATGTTATGAAACGTTCAGCGAAAAACTGCCTCAAGTACTTGCGAAAATTCAAGCAGGAACAAAACATACCGGAAAAAGACCGGGCCAAAAAACGGATAATAACCGCCTCTTGAAAAAGCAAATCGAACGGGCTCGTGAACAATTGCAGTTGGCTATTCAAGATGAACGCTTTGAAGATGCGGCAAAATATCGGGACGAAATCAAAGAATTGGAACGCAAGCTTGAAATGGGAGGTGTAGATACTCCATGAACCTTGAATATTTCTTGAAAGCGGAGGCTCCGAGCTGGATGGGCGCAGATGGTTCGGACCATGACATTGTGATTTCCACCCGTATACGGTTGGCGAGAAATTTGGAAGGCTTCCGGTTTCCGTTAATTTTCACCGATGAAGAAGCCAAAACGGTTGACCGAATGGTTACACAAGCTTTTTATCAGTTAAATGATGAAAACCATAACTTTTCCCATTTTGCAATCCAAGAAATGCCGGCTTTGCAGCGGCAAGTGCTGGTAGAAAAACATCTCATCAGCCCAATGCTTGCGCAAAGCGATAAATATGCATCTGTAATCATTTCCCAAGACGAATCAATCAGCGCCATGGTAAATGAAGAAGACCATTTAAGAATCCAATGCTTGGCTCCGGGATTAAAACTGATGGAGACTTACGAAGTGGCCAACAAATTGGATAGCCGGCTTGAAAAACTATTGCCGTTTGCTTTCCATAACGAGTTCGGTTATTTAACGAGCTGCCCGACAAATGTGGGAACGGGTTTACGGGCTTCTGTCATGATGCATCTGCCTGGGCTCTCCATGATGAAGCAGATGAAAAGTTTAACGCAAATGCTGGCCCGTTTCGGAATGGTGGTAAGAGGCATTTACGGTGAAGGAAGCGAAAATTTGGGCAACATGTATCAGATATCCAATCAGATCACGCTCGGCAAATCGGAAGATGAAATTATAGAAGATTTGCAAAATGTCGTCATGCAAATTATCGAACAAGAACGCAAGGCAAGACATACCCTTCTGTCGCAATCAAAAATCGCGTTAGAAGACCGAATATACCGTGCTTACGGAACATTGAAACATGCTCGGATTATGACAAGCGAAGAAGCGGCGACATGCTTATCCAATGTGCGCCTAGGTGTCGATTTAGGAATCATTAAAGATGTTTCAAAGCATATTCTAAATGAGTGTACAATCCTTATTCAACCTGGATTTGTTCAACAGTACGCAGGGACTACATTAGAGCCTGCTGAACGGGATGTCTTCCGGGCTAAATTAATACGCGAAAAATTGAACAGCGAAAATTTGAAATAAAAGGAAAAGGAGCTGAAAGAATATGATGTTTAACCGATTTACTCAACGGGCACAAAAAGTGTTGCAGTTGGCACAAGAAGAAGCGATCCGCTGGAAACATGAAGCCATCGGAACAGAACATATCTTGCTCGGCCTTATTCGGGAAGGCGGAGGCATTGCGGCAAAAGCTTTGGAAGCGATCGATGTAACTCCGGAAATGATTGAACGCGGCATCGAAGAATTGGTAGGAAAAGGAACAAAAGAAGTAGGACCAATCGTTCACTATACACCAAGAGCGAAAAAAGTCATTGAATTGGCTGTTGATGAATCTCGCAAATTAGGTCATGCATACATTGGCACAGAACACCTATTGCTTGCGTTGATTCGTGAAGGTGAAGGGGTTGCAGCACGAGTTCTTGCAAACGCGGGGGTAAGCCTTAATAAAGCGCGCCAGCAGGTACTATTGCTATTAGGCAATAACGATGTTTCACAAACATCCAATACAGCTCAAACAGTAAGCACACCGACACTTGACAGCTTGGCCCGGGATTTGACGGCAATTGCCCGTGAAGGAGGACTGGATCCTGTCATTGGTCGCAGCAAAGAAATCACCCGTGTGATTGAAGTGCTTTCACGCCGTACAAAAAACAACCCGGTATTAATCGGTGAACCTGGTGTCGGTAAAACAGCGATTGCAGAAGGACTTGCCCAACAAATCGTGAATAATGAAGTGCCTGAAACATTGCGCAATAAACGGGTAATGGTTCTCGATATGGGAACAGTTGTTGCGGGTACAAAATATCGTGGCGAATTCGAAGATCGTTTGAAAAAAGTAATGGATGAAATTCGACAAGCCGGAAACATCATTTTGTTCATCGACGAACTTCATACATTGATTGGTGCCGGCGGTGCAGAAGGTGCCATCGACGCTTCAAACATTTTGAAACCTGCCCTTGCACGCGGCGAGTTGCAATGCATCGGCGCGACAACATTGGATGAATACCGCAAATATATTGAAAAAGATGCGGCTTTGGAACGGAGATTCCAGCCTATTATGGTAGACGAACCGACAGTGGAAGAAACAATCCAAATCATTAAAGGTTTGCGCGATCGCTATGAAGCGCATCACCGTGTAAAAATTACGGATGAAGCGATCGAGGCTGCGGCAAAATTATCAGACCGGTATATTACAGACCGTTTCTTGCCGGACAAAGCTATCGACTTGATTGATGAAGCAGGTTCAAAAGTGCGTTTGCGTTCATTTACAATGCCTCCAAATCTAAAAGCCCTTGAAGATAAATTGGAACATGTGCGCAATGAGAAAAACGCGGCCGTATCAAGCCAGGAATTCGAAAAAGCGGCTGCATTGCGCGATACTGAACAAAAAATTAAAGAAGAACTTGAACAATTGAAAAAATCCTGGAAAGAAAAACAAGGTAAAGAAGAATCAAAAGTCACAGTTGAAGATATTGCGGAAGTAGTATCGATGTGGACAGGAATTCCGGTAAACAAAATTGCCCAAGAAGAGTCCGAAAAACTGCTTCATTTGGAAGATGAATTGCATAAACGCGTTGTCGGCCAACATGAAGCGGTAGAAGCCATTTCCAGAGCAATCCGCCGTGCCCGTGCAGGACTCAAGGATCCAAAACGTCCAATCGGAACATTCATCTTCTTGGGACCTACAGGAGTCGGTAAAACAGAACTTGCAAAAGCTTTGGCCGAAGTCATGTTCGGCGACGAAGATGCGATGATTCGGATCGATATGTCCGAATATATGGAAAAACATTCAACTTCCCGCTTAGTCGGATCACCTCCTGGATATGTAGGATTTGAAGAAGGCGGGCAACTCACGGAAAAAGTACGCCGCAAACCATACTCTGTCGTGCTTTTAGATGAAATTGAAAAAGCCCATCCGGATGTGTTCAACATTCTATTGCAAGTTCTTGACGATGGACGTTTGACAGATTCAAAAGGACGCACTGTGGATTTCCGCAATACGGTTGTCATTATGACATCCAATGTTGGTGCAGAAGCATTGAAATATCAAAAAAGCGTGGGATTCGGCGTAGGAACAAAAGACAAATCATATAAAGACATGAAATCCACAATGCTGGAAGAATTGAAAAAAGCATTCCGTCCAGAGTTCCTAAACCGGATCGATGAAATCATAGTGTTCAAACCATTGGAAAAAGAAGAATTAAAACAAATTGTGTTGCTAATGGCAAAATCTTTGATCAAACGCTTGAAAGAACAAGATATCGAATTGGAATTGACAGACGCAGCGTTGGAGAAAATTGCGGAAGAAGGATACGATCCGCAATATGGAGCGCGTCCTATCCGAAGAGCTTTACAGAAAAATGTAGAGGACCGATTGTCCGAAGAATTATTGAAAGGCACGATTTCTAAAAACAGCAAAGTCGTCTTTGACTATGTTGACGGCGAATTTGTTGTAAGACAAAAAGATACGATTGAAAGTGCATAATTTTGGAGAGCTGTCCGCAAGTCTTGGCAAGACTGCGGTACAGCTTTATTTTAATATTATCCGGAATTTATTTAATGAGCTTGTATGCTATCTGTTCTTAATGCAAGAATTAACCGCAAATGCCGGTGCTTTTGATCAAAAATATTGATCCATGTTGTCCTATCAGTCATGCGGGTGTCAACCAACATAGTTGAAAAATGATATTTTTAAATAGATGAAGAAAAATAGATTTTGCAGGAGGATCTAATGGCGAAAAAGAAAACAAAGTTTTGCTGTCAAAGCTGTGGGTACGAATCTCCAAAATGGCTGGGGAGATGTCCGGGATGCGGCGGATGGAACACCTTTGCGGAAGAAATCGAAGTCATTTCAAGGGGCCGTGGGGTGTTTCAACATTCGGAAACAATCAGTCAAAAGGCTGTGCCTATCATCAATATCGATTCCCGGGAAGAGCAACGCATCGAAACGAATATGACGGAATTGAATCGCGTACTTGGAGGCGGAATCGTCCCAGGTTCTTTAGTGTTGATTGGCGGAGATCCGGGAATCGGAAAATCCACTCTCCTTATGCAGCTTTCGGCAGATTTATCAAATCAGGGATACCGGGTGCTGTACATATCCGGGGAAGAATCATTGAAGCAGACGGGTTTAAGGGCGACAAGGCTGGGCGTACAGTCAAAGGAACTTTATATTTATCCGGAAACGGATTTGGAACTTATTCGTCACAGTATTGAAGAAGTCCAACCAAAGCTGATTGTCGTCGATTCCATACAGACCGTGTACCATCCAAGCGTAGAAAGCGCTCCGGGCAGCGTATCCCAAGTAAGAGAATGCACTTCTGAATTAATGAGAATTGCAAAAACAAAAGGGATTGCGACTTTTCTTGTCGGACATGTCACGAAAGAAGGGCAAATTGCAGGCCCTAGGATTTTGGAACATATGGTGGATACAGTCCTTTACTTTGAAGGCGAGAGACATCATACGTACCGGATATTAAGAAGCCATAAAAACCGCTTCGGATCCACTAACGAAATCGCCATATTTGAAATGATTCATTCGGGTTTAAAAGAAGTGCTAAATCCTTCTGAGCTGTTTTTAGAAGAACGTTCCCACGGGGCAGCCGGTTCGACGGTTGTCGCTTCCATGGAGGGAACCCGTCCGATACTGGTTGAGATTCAATCATTGGTGACACCGACAAGTTTTAATTATCCGAAGCGAATGGCAACGGGTGTGGACCAAAACAGAGTTCAGCTGTTGATGGCGGTTTTGGAGAAAAGAATGGGCATGCTGTTGCAGGCGCAGGATGCCTATGTGAAGGTGGCCGGCGGGGTAAAACTCGATGAACCGGCAATAGACTTGGCGGTTCTGGTATCCATTGTATCCAGTTACAAAAATCAGCCGGTCAATGTAACAGACGTGTTTATAGGGGAAGTGGGCCTTACCGGAGAAGTCCGAAGGGTATCGCGCATTGAGCAAAGAGTTTATGAAGCTGCGAAACTGGGATTCAAACGGGTATTCATTCCTGCTTCCAATCTTGGTGGGTGGGACTATCCCAAAGATATTCAAGTGGTGGGGGTCCATACCATCAACGAAGCATTGAAGGCCTGTTTTGGAAATGAATGAAATGTACCAAAATATGATATGAATGGGCATTTTTTCATTGGAAAAGGAAAAAATAAAGAAGAAAACATGGATGGCCAAGAACAAAAAGGTAAAAAAGTCCAAATTATGCAATGGACGGTCCCTACAAATCGCAAAGGAACCATGAACATTGTATAATTATTAGTAAGATAATATATCACAAAAAAAAAGGAGGTGTCGGGATGTTAAAAAGGATTATTCAAATTGCATTTCTCTTTATTGGTGGAGCATTGGGCTTTGTCTTTTTACCGCCATTATACGAAATTATTAATTTATCATCGAATCCTTGGATCAATAATCCGTATACATCTGTAGCTTTGGGAGCATTGCTGTTATTTCTTTTATCCTTTTCATTATCCGATTATTGTGTCAAATTTATCAACTGGATGGAAGAAGTACTTTTCAAATTGCCTGCAGCAGATTTGTTTTTTGGAACTCTGGGATTGATTGTCGGATTAATTGTAGCATATTTTATCGGATTTGCCATCGAAAGAATTAATATACCGATTATTACTGAATTTGTTCCGATCATTCTATCGATCATTCTTGGATATCTGGGATTTAGAGTGGGATTTAAAAAGCGGGAAGAACTGATACAAATATTCAGTAAATCAGGAGTCGGCACGAAAAAGAAAGCGGGAGAAAATAACATAGCTGTTTCCCAGGAAAAAACGCTTTATAAGTTATTGGATACAAGCGTAATTATTGATGGCCGGATTGCGGACATCGCAAATACAGGTTTTATTGAAGGGGTTTTGGTTGTACCTCAATTCGTTTTGACGGAGCTGCAACATATCGCTGATTCCAGCGACACATTGAAGCGCACCCGCGGACGCAGAGGATTGGATATGCTGAAAAAATTGCAGGACGGAAAGGCCGTCAACGTGATGATTTCGGAAGAAGATTTTGATGACGTCCACGAAGTTGATTTGAAATTGGTCCGGCTGGCGAAGAAAATGGGAGCAAAAATTATAACAAACGATTTTAATCTAAATAAAGTTTGCGAACTTCACCATGTGCCGGTATTAAATATTAATGAACTGGCCAATGCGGTGAAACCGATCGTCATTCCGGGCGAGGATATGGAAGTTGTCGTCATTAAAGATGGAAAAGAGCAGGATCAAGGTGTAGCATATTTAGATGATGGAACGATGATTGTTGTTGAAGGCGGGCGCAATTATATCGGCCAATCCATTACGGTGACTGTGACAAGCGTACTGCAGACATCCGCAGGCCGTATGATCTTTGCAAAGCCTAAAGATGAAAAAGTAGCTTAAGATATCGCAATAAATGTAGGAGTTGAGCATGTGGATTATGTAGTAGCGTTGCCTGCTGCCGGCAGCGGAAAACGGATGGGGGCAGGTAAAAATAAATTATTTTTAACTTTAGCAAATAAACCGATTCTCATTCATACCCTTGAAGTTTTTGAAAGGGACCCTCATTGCACAGGAATTTTTTTGGCAGTCAAACAGGAAGAAAGAGAGTATATTCAAAGTTTATTAAATGAATATATCATTACAAAGGTTAAAGGTTTACCGAATGGAGGAAAGGAACGGCAACATTCTGTTCATGCATGCCTAAAAGTGATGGAAGATGCGGAAATCGTTCTCGTCCACGATGCCGCAAGACCATTTATCACCCATTCGGTAATCCGGCGTTTAGTGAAAACGGCATACGAAAAAGGGGCGGCAGTTGCCGGTGTTCGCGCGAAAGATACAATGAAAAAAGTGAAGAACGGCATTATTGTTGAAACGGTGAACAGAGATGATTTATGGTCCATACAAACGCCTCAAGCCTTCCGTTTTGAGCTGCTGCGCCAGGCGGAGGAAGATGCCGAAAGAACAGGATTTTTAGGAACGGACGAAGCGATGCTTGTGGAACGCCTTGGCCACGAGATTCACATTGTCGAAAGCAGTTATGAAAATATAAAAATTACAACAAAAGAAGATTTGATATTTGGAGAGGCCATCATCAAACATCGCCAGTTGAACAATGAAAGCAACCTCACAAATCTGATGGATTCGTGAGGTTTTTTATCTGCATAAATACATAAAAGGATTGCATAAAAAAGGCTTACAATCCACAAGATTGGGAAATATGTTAATATATGAATTGTCATTTGGATTTGATTTTATAGAAAAGGATGGTGAATGCTGCATTAAGACGAATCGTCTTTCAATATGCAGCTAAAACATGTTTCGGGTTGGACAAGGATTCGATGTTCATGCATTTCAAGAAGGCAGGCCCCTTATCATCGGAGGAATAGAAATTCCTTATACAAAAGGTCTTTTAGGACACTCTGACGCGGATGTGTTATTGCATGCAATCACAGACGCAGCACTTGGAGCAATAGGCGAAGGAGATATAGGCCGCCATTTTCCGGATACGGATCCGGCGTATAAAGATGCGGATTCATCAAAACTATTGGAATATATTTGGAAAATAGTAGAAAATAAAGGCTATGTTCTTGGAAACGTCGATTGCACGATTTTGGCGCAAAAACCCAAGATGGCCCCTTACATCGAAAAAATGAAAAATCGCATTGCACAGCTTTTGCATGCGGATCCGTCCCAAGTGAATGTCAAAGCGACGACCACGGAAAAGCTGGGTTTTGTTGGACGGGAAGAAGGTATAGCAGCGCTTGCAACCATTTTGTTAATAAAAAACAACAACATTTAGTCCTGATGTAAAACTTTCGTGAAAAGTCATATTTCTCCACTTACATCAACTTTTCAACAGCACTTGAGAGTGGTAAAATGTACAAAAGTTGAGGACGCCAATTGGAATTTCATAAATTTCGGCAATGGTTTAACAATAATGAAGGTTTGAATTGCTTAATTTAGGAGGAAATTATCATGGCAAAAGAAGTTCGTGTTCGGTATGCACCGAGTCCTACCGGTCATTTGCATATCGGTGGTGCACGCACAGCGCTATTCAACTATTTATTTGCAAAACATTACAACGGTAAATTTATCCTTCGCATTGAGGATACGGATACGGAGCGGAATGTAGAAGGCGGCGAAGAATCTCAGCTGGATAATCTGCGCTGGTTGGGAATTATTCCGGATGAATCTGTCGATATTGGCGGCCCTTATGGACCATATCGTCAAACAGAAAGATTGGATATTTATAAAAAACATGCAGAAGAGCTATTGGAACGAGGTTTGGCTTATAAATGCTTCTGTACACCAGAAGAACTGGAAGCTTCAAGGGAAGCCCAAAGAGCGAGAGGTATTGCTGCGCCAACATATGAAGGGAAATGCCGCCATTTGACGAAAGAAGAGATTGCGGAAAAAGAAGCGCAAGGAATTCCTTATACGATTCGTTTTAAAGTGCCTGAAAATGTTACTTACAAATTTAATGATATTGTGCGCGGAGAAATTGTTTTTGAATCAAAAGATATTGGCGACTGGGTGATTATGAAGGCAAACGGCATTCCAACTTATAACTTTGCCGTGGTGTTGGATGACCATTACATGGATATCACTCATGTGCTCCGGGGTGAAGAACATTTATCCAACACGCCGAAACAATTGATGATCTACGATGCATTCGGCTGGGAATATCCACAGTTCGGCCATTTGACAATCATTGTAAACGAACAACATAAAAAACTGTCAAAACGGGATGAATCCATTATCCAATTTATTTCGCAATACAGAGAGCTCGGCTATCTGCCGGAAGCAATGTTCAACTTCTTTGCCCTTCTCGGATGGTCCCCGGAAGGAGAGGAAGAAATCTTTACGAAAGAAGAATTAATTAAAATTTTCGATGAAAAACGTTTATCGAAATCACCGTCCATGTTTGACCGGAATAAACTAACATGGATGAACAACCAATATATTAAAAAAATGTCTTTGGACGAATTGGTGGATCTTTCATTGCCTCATCTGCAAAAAGCGGGTTTGCTGCCTGAAGAGTTGAATGAAGAACAAAAAGAATGGGCGCGCAAATTGATTGGAT
Source organism: Ureibacillus sp. FSL K6-8385 (assembly GCF_038593155.1). Lineage (GTDB taxonomy): Bacteria > Bacillota > Bacilli > Bacillales_A > Planococcaceae > Ureibacillus > Ureibacillus terrenus. Next base: position 2,695,313 of record NZ_CP151968.1, on the reverse strand, counting down.
TGTACCACAACCAAATGAGCTATGGCGCTGAAATCGTGGAACTATCCGGCCTATTCTTTAAAGATGAAGTGGAATATGATGAAGAAGCGCAGGAAGTATTGGCATGGGAACACATTAAAGAAGTGATTTCTTCATTCAAGCAACAGCTTGAATCATTGGAATCTTTCAATGCTGCCTCCATTAAAGCGGCTATGAAAGCCGTCCAAAAAGAAACAGGATATAAAGGGAAAAACTTGTTTATGCCGATTCGCGTCGTAACGACCGGCCAAACCCATGGCCCGGATTTGGCGAATACGATCGAGCTGTTAGGTAAAGAAAAAGTGTTGGGCCGCTTGGAAAATTTCTTAAACAAATAATAACGGAATATTGGAAAAAGCGTTGAGAAGGAGAAGTACGTAAAATATGTTTTCCAGAGAGGGTCACCATTGGCTGAAAGTGACCTAAACCTCTATTTTGCGGAAATGCACCTTTGAGCGCTTCGCCGAAAATAGGAGTAGGCAAGCCGGCTGGTCGCCGTTAAAAGACAAAAGAGCGGAAAGCGTTATGCTTTCAATCAGAGTGGAACCGCGCATGCAAGCGTCTCTGTCATAGTGATATGATAGAGGCGTTTTTTATTGAAGATTGAATAGGCCCTGCTTTTGTTGGCCTTCGTGACGGAAAAGGTGGTAATTTAGTAGTAAGACGGAAAATTTGCACGGAAGACATTTTTTGAAGAATGGAAGGGAGAGAATAGCATGACAATTCAGATTTACAACACTTTGACAAGAAAGAAAGAGCCTTTTGTTCCTCTTGAAGAAGGGAAAGTAAAGATGTATGTATGCGGGCCGACGGTTTATAACTATATTCACATCGGAAATGCCCGTCCGGCAATCGTATATGATACAGTGAGAAGATATTTGGAATATAAAGGGTATGATGTGAAATACGTATCCAACTTTACGGATGTGGACGACAAAATCATTAAGGCGGCAAATGAATTGGGGGAAGAAGTTTCCGAACTGACGGAGCGCTTTATTAAAGCTTATTTTGAAGATATTACGGCTCTCGGATGCAAAAAGGCGGATGTTCATCCGCGGGTAACGGAACATATGAATGATATCATTGAATTTATAAAAGTATTAATTGATAAAGGATATGCTTATGAATCGGAAGGGGATGTCTATTTCCGCACGCGCAAATTCGAGGGGTACGGGAAACTGAGTCATCAATCCATCGACGATTTGAAAGTAGGTGCCCGCATTGAACCGGGAGAAAAGAAAGAAGATCCGTTAGACTTTGCCCTATGGAAAGCCGCAAAACCGGGGGAAATCCACTGGTCCAGCCCTTGGGGAGAAGGCCGTCCCGGATGGCACATTGAATGCTCCGTCATGGCCCGTGCCCACTTGGGAGATACGATTGACATTCATGCGGGAGGGCAAGATTTGACATTCCCTCACCATGAAAACGAGATTGCCCAATCAGAAAGCTATACCGGAAAGCCTTTTGCCCGTTATTGGATGCATAATGGGTATATTAATGTAGATAATGAAAAAATGTCAAAATCTTTGGGGAATTTCATTTTGGTGCATGACATTATTAAAAAAGTGGATCCGCAAGTATTAAGATTTTTCATGTTATCTGTCCATTATCGCAATCCGATTAATTTCTCGGAAGAATTGATCGAAGCGGCCCGCAATGGGCTGGAACGGTTGCGAATCGCTTACGCGAATCTTCAACATCGCTTAAATTCCGCAACAAATCTCGGGGAAGAAAGTGAAAGTTATTTAGAAAAAATCGACGGTTTGAAAAAGGAATTTGAAAAGGAAATGGATGACGATTTCAATACGGCCAACGCCATTTCCGTTTTGTTTGAACTTGCCCGCCTGGCAAATACGTACGTAAACAAAGCCAATACCGACGAAAAAGTGCTGAAAACGTTTATTCAAACATTTGATGAACTTAGCGATGTATTGGGAATCAAGATGGCCGGCGAACAGGAAATTTTGGATGAAGAAATTGAGAAATTGATTGAGGAACGGAATATTGCGAGAAAGAATCGTGATTTTAAACGGGCTGACGAAATCCGGGATCAGCTATTAAAAATGAATATTATTTTGGAAGACACACGCCAAGGGACACGTTGGAGAAGAGGTTCATAATATGACCCAAACAGTAGATGTCAAACAATTAAATCCGCTTGCTTTAGCCTATATGGGAGATGCAGTGTTGGACGTGCGCATCAGGGAACATTTGATATTGGGAGGGCGTACGAAACCAAACACGCTGCACCAAGAAGCAACAAAATATGTTTCGGCCAAAGCCCAGTCCATGATTGTCCATCGCATGATTGAAGAACATTTTTTGACAGATGAGGAGCTGGCGATTTTCAGAAGGGGCCGCAATGCAAAGTCCGGCACGGTCCCAAAAAATACAGACATTCAAACCTACCGCAACAGTTCCGGCTTTGAGGCGGTTCTCGGGGGGCTTTATTTAGCAAAGCAATATGAACGTGTCAATCACATCATTGATTACGCGATTCAAATCGTTGAAGAGGCGAAAGGAGCGGTAAAATGAGCGGGAGCGGAGAATTGATTGCAGGAAGGAACCCGGTATTGGAAGCCCTTCGTTCGGGAAGGGAAATCAATAAAATTTGGATCGGCGAAGGCGTGAATAAATCCGGCATTAAAGAAGTGCTTGATTTGGCGCGGAAACGTGGAGTGTTAGTGCAGTATGTTCCAAAGAAAAAAATCGATCAACTGACCGATGCGAATCATCAAGGAATTGTCGCATCCGTAGCTGCTTACAAATATGCGGAGCTTGATGATTTATTTGAAGTGGCGAAAGAAAGAAACGAAGACCCGTTTTTCGTCATATTGGACGAATTGGAAGACCCTCATAATCTTGGATCGATTTTAAGAACTGCCGATGCAATAGGCGTTCATGGTATAATAATACCAAAAAGACGTTCAGTTGGCCTTACAGCAACGGTGGCAAAAGCTTCTACCGGGGCAATTGAGCATGTTCCAGTATGCAGGGTGAATAACTTGGCCCAAACAGTGGATGAGTTAAAGGAAAGAGGTCTATGGATTGCCGGAACAGACGCAAAAGGCAGCATCGACTATCGCAAAATGGATGCTGCCCTACCCCTGGCCATCATTATAGGAAGTGAAGGGAAAGGGATGAGCCGTTTGCTAAAAGAAAAATGCGATTTCCTTTATTATTTGCCGATGGTCGGCCATGTCAATTCTTTGAATGCTTCAGTGGCTGCGGCATTGTTGATGTATGAAGTGTACCGAAAAAGGCAAGAAGAGAATGATTAGCGATGGAAAACATTTTAATCGTCGATGGATACAATATGATCGGTGCGTGGAAAGAATTGCGGGCATTGAAGGATACAAATTTGGAGGAAGCCAGAAACCGCTTGATTGAATTGATGGCGGAATACCAAGCCGCAATGGGGTACCGTGTCATTGTTGTATTTGATGCTTATCATGTTTCCGGAGCGGAACGGTCATATGTCCAAAATTCGGTCGAAGTGATTTTTACAAGAAAAAATGAAACAGCCGACGAACGAATCGAAAAGTTATCAAGTGAATTGCAGGGGAGAAAAGTTCAGATTTATGTAGCTACTTCTGACATGGCTGAACAAAGCGTCATTTTTGGAAATGGAGCCCTGAGGAAGTCAGCCCGGGAATTGGAAATAGAAATGGAGATTATTCAATCGAATATATCAAAAAAAATAGAAAAGTCGCAGAAAGAGAAACCGAAATCTAGAATCCCATTATCGAAAGAAGTAGAGTTGGCCTTTGAAAAATGGAGGAGAGGTTTAAAATAACGCATTGACCGATTTTTTCCAACTCATTTATACTGTTCCTAATACGATTTAAACGTCTGGGGTGAGGCCGTTGCTAAAAACAGAGCAATCTAAAGCAGCACAACCTTTTGAGAAGCTAACGGATGAACAGCTTGTTGAATTGGTGCATCAGGGGAATACGGAAGCATTGGATTATTTGATTAATAAATACCGGGTATTCGTAAAGGCGAAAGCCCGCTCTTATTTTTTAATTGGAGCGGATAAGGAAGATATTATCCAAGAGGGGATGATCGGCTTATATAAAGCCGTAAGGGATTTTAAGGGGGACAAGCTTACATCTTTCAAAGCTTTTGCAGAATTATGCATTACGCGTCAAATCATTACGGCTATCAAGACAGCGACCCGTCAAAAACACATTCCCCTCAATTCCTATGTTTCTCTTGACAAACCGATATATGACGAAGAGTCGGATCGGACGTTGATGGATGTCATTACAAGTTCGGAATCGGAAAATCCTGAACGGCTGATGATAAACCGCGAAGAATACTCCCATTTTGAAGAAAAAATCAGTGAAATCTTGAGCGAACTTGAACAGCAGGTGTTGACATTGTATTTGGATGGACAATCATATAATGAAATTTCCGAAGAATTGAACCGTCATGTAAAGTCGATTGATAATGCATTGCAAAGGGTAAAGCGGAAATTGGAACGCCATTTGGAAAATGGGGAAATTATTTGAATCTCTGCTCGTAAATATTGACAGTGTGTTTTTTTGGTGTTAGTCTTTAAAAGATAAAATGCCAGAATAGAGGTTTTCTTTGTGGCTAAGAAAATGATTTTATGCTGCGCGGAGTGCGGTTCCAGAAATTACACTTATCCGGAGAAAGATGCTGCGACCAGATTAGAGCTAAAAAAATACTGTCCGCGGTGCAATCGGCATACATTGCATAAACAAACACGCTGATGGAAATAGAAGACATAGAAAGATTTTTTCGGAGGTTAAGCGAGGATGGGCAAAATCAAACAATTTTTGCATGAAGTCATGTCCGAAATGCGAAAAACGAGTTGGCCAAAAAGCAAAGAGCTTACAAAATACACAATCGTTGTCATTACTACCGTGATTTTTTTCGCGCTCTTTTTTGTGTTGGTGGATTTGGGGATTTCGGAAGCAATCCGTTGGTACTTAGATTTATAACCGAACAGTAATATTTTTTGAAATAGCCCGTTCGTCATTCGCGGGTTTTTTTCATTTATTATTGTATAATAATGTAAATAACATAGTGTCAGCGGTTATGCCATTTTAAAGGAGGGAAGGACGAAGAGTCCAGCGAACATTATGGAAAAACAATGGTATGTCATTCATACTTATTCAGGTTATGAAAATCGTGTGAAAGCGAACCTTGAGAAACGTGTTGAAACAATGGGAATGCAAGACCTGATTTTCCGGGTAGTGATTCCTGAACATGAAGAAACAGATTTAAAAGATGGGAAAAAACGGACGGTTAAACGTAAAGTGTTCCCGGGGTATGTGTTAGTTGAAATGATTTTAACCGATGATTCCTGGTATGTTGTCCGCAACACTCCTGGAGTGACAGGTTTTATCGGATCTTCTGGTGGAGGCGCAAAACCGACGCCTTTATTGCCCGAAGAAGTGGATCGTTTGCTCCGCTCAATGGGATTGCACAAAAAAGCAATTGGCGAGCTGGATATATCGGTCGGCGATTTAGTGGAAGTATTAGATGGCCCATTCAAAAATTTCAAAGGAAATGTAGAAGAAATTGATGTGGATAAAGGAAAAGTAAAGGTTTCTGTGGACATGTTTGGACGGGAGACAAAAATGGAACTTGATTTTGAACAAGTGCAACGGGTATAAGCGGAAAGTTAAGATCGTGTGCTTGAAAATAGCTTAAATGATAAATAATTTGCCCATTTATATCATTTTTACTTGCCTAAGAATATGAAAAATGGTATCATTTCATAGGTCAGACTAGTTTTTTAGTCTGAGAATGGAGTTAAAGATGTTTTTATCGGCGTTGCTGATAAATGTATATTCGAGTGGGAGGGGCAACCCAAATACCACATCACGGACTTAAGGAGGTGTGTCTCGTGGCTAAAAAAGTAATTAAAGTCGTTAAACTTCAAATCCCTGCTGGTAAAGCGAATCCGGCGCCACCGGTTGGTCCTGCATTAGGTCAAGCTGGTGTAAACATCATGGGATTCTGTAAAGAATTTAACGCACGTACTGCTGACCAAGCAGGTTTAATTATACCTGTTGAAATTACAGTTTTTGAAGACCGTTCTTTCACTTTTATCACAAAAACTCCACCTGCAGCAGTTCTACTTAAAAAAGCGGCAGGTATCGAATCAGGTTCTGGCGAGCCAAACCGCAAAAAAGTAGCAACGGTTAAACGTGATAAAGTTCGCGAAATCGCAGAACTTAAAATGCCTGACTTAAACGCTGCATCTGTCGAAGCGGCTATGAGAATGGTTGAAGGTACAGCACGAAGCATGGGCATTGAGATTGTTGACTAATTCCGTTGACGAATCCCAAGTAACTCGTGTTGAGTTTTAGAGGTTGCGCAAGTTCTGTAGAACCCGCAACCTTTATTCGTGGGAGGTAAATTCCGCTAAAACCACAAAGGAGGATAAAATAATGGCGAAACGTAGCAAAAGAATGCAAGAACTTTTAAAATTAGTTGATCGTACAAAATTATATCCGGTAGAAGAAGCGGTTGCATTGGCTCAAAAAACTAGCAATGTTAAATTCGATGCAACTGTGGAAGTGGCTTTCCGCTTAAACATCGATACACGAAAAAACGACCAACAAATCCGCGGAGCAGTTGTTCTTCCGCATGGTACAGGTAAAACTCAACGTGTATTAGTGTTTGCGAAAGGTGAAAAAGCGAAAGAAGCTGAAGCTGCTGGAGCTGATTATGTAGGAGATACAGATTACATCGAAAAAATCCAGCAAGGCTGGTTCGGATTTGATGTAATCGTTGCGACACCTGATATGATGGGCGAAGTTGGTAAACTTGGACGTATTTTAGGTCCAAAAGGATTAATGCCAAACCCTAAAACAGGAACAGTAACTTTTGATGTTGCCAAAGCAGTGCAAGAAATCAAAGCAGGTAAAGTGGAATACCGCGCTGACAAAGCTGGTATTGTTCATGCTCCTATTGGTAAAGTTTCTTTTGAAACTGATAAATTGGTGGAAAACTTTAAAGCTGTATTTGAAGCGATCCAAAAAGCAAAACCTGCAGCAGCTAAAGGTACTTATATGAAATCTGTGTACGTCACTACTACTATGGGTCCATCTATTAAAGTCGATTCTTCCAGCGTAGTAGTTAACTAATAAATTGAAAAAAGGATAAAACTATTGACAATTATCCTGTCCATGATTATCATGGATGATGTTCTAAAGTGAATATTGTGATTCATTTGTACCGTAGACAGTAGGGGTGCTTTTGCACTTAAACTTTCCCTACCGAGGTCATAAATCGATTCTTTGATGATGACGTTTTATGCCTTCGTGTGTCTACACGGAGGCTTTTCTTTTAGCGGTATGAATGACCCATTCTATAGGAGGTGTCAAAATGTCAAAAGCAATCGAAGCAAAAAAAGCGCAAGTGCAGGAAATTGCGGAAAAATTCAAAAACGCTGCATCCGTTGTGCTTGTGGATTACCGCGGTTTGAATGTAGCTCAAGTGACTGAACTGCGCAAACAGCTTCGGGAAGCGGGCGTTGAATTTAAAGTGTACAAAAACACTTTAACACGCCGTGCTGTTGAAGAAGTTGGTTTGGAAGGACTAAACGAATTTTTAACTGGTCCAAATGCAATTGCTTTCTCCAACGAAGATGTTGTAGCGCCGGCTAAAATCATTAACAATTTCGCAAAAGAAAACGAAGCGCTTGAAATCAAAGCTGGTGTAATTGAAGGAAATATCGCAACAGTTGAAGAAGTGAAAGCTCTTGCAGATCTTCCATCCCGCGAAGGTCTACTTTCAATGCTACTTTCAGTGCTTCAAGCTCCAATTCGCAACTTTGCTCTTGCTGCAAAAGCAGTTGCAGAACAAAAAGAAGAACAAGGTGCGTAATTTTTCGCTTAGCCTTTTATATTGAATCCAGGCGGATTGCCTAAAAATACTAATTAATAGGAGGAGAAAAGAATGACTAAAGAACAAATTATTGAAGCTATTAAAGAAATGACAGTTCTTGAATTAAATGAATTAGTAAAAGCGATCGAAGAAGAATTCGGTGTAACAGCTGCTGCTCCAGTGGCTGTAGTAGGTGGCGCTGCTGCTGGTGCTGCTGCTGAAGAAAAAACTGAATTTGATGTAGTATTAGCAAGCGCTGGCGACCAAAAAATCAAAGTTATCAAAGTTGTACGCGAAATCACTGGCCTTGGCTTAAAAGAAGCAAAAGAATTAGTTGACAACGCTCCAAAACCACTTAAAGAAGGCGTATCCAAAGAAGAAGCTGAAGAAATCAAAGCTAAACTTGAAGAAGTTGGTGCTTCTGTAGAACTTAAGTAATAATTTACTTAAGGATTATCTATACTAAAATAATAAAAGCTCGTCGTTTTTGGCGAGCTTTTCTTCATTTTATGAGGGAGGCGCTTAAAATGACTGAACACTATTATTCCAGGAAACCCCAGACGGAAAGCAGACCCCGGCAGTGGCGATGTACGCTTTTAGGACACTCTTTTTTATTTGAGACCGATTCTGGCGTATTCAGTAAAAGCGAAGTAGATTTTGGATCCCGTTTGTTAATCGAAACGTTTCAAATGCCTGATATTGAAGGGGTAGTTTTGGATGTCGGATGCGGATACGGCCCTATTGGATTAGCCGTTGCGAAAGAATACCCTGACCGTACCGTTGTCATGATGGATATCAATGAACGGGCGGTTCAATTGGCAAGAAAAAATGCGGAGCTGAACGGAATCCAAAATGTACGAATTTTTGAAAGTGACGGGGTATATGTTGATGAAGGGGTTAATGTGGCCGCTGTTTTAACTAACCCTCCAATCCGGGCCGGGAAAGAAACGGTTTTTAAAATATACGACGGAGCGTTTCATTATCTGAGCGACGGAGGGGAACTGTGGGTTGTGATTCAGAAAAAGCAAGGAGCGCCATCTACATTAAAGTATTTGGAAGAGAAGTTTCGGTTTGCGGAAATAATGGAGAGGAAAAAAGGGTATTGGATCATTAAAGCCGTAAAATAATCGTATTTCCATAAATTATTGACTTGACAAATTGGCTATGATAACATAATAAAATGCAAAAATATTATTTTTTGGGAGTATGTCCTTTTGTATGCATTCATTTTGATGTGGGTATACTTGCCATGGATAATTTAAGTTTAATCGAAAATGAGGTTTTAGAAAAGTCTCGTTTTCTTTTTGTCTTTTCGTCTTTGGAAAATCATACACTATTTATTTGATTTTGCAAAGACCTATTATCGCTTTATTGAGGGGTGAATAAGTTGACTGGTCAACTAGTTCAGTACGGTTACCGCCAGCGCAGAAGCTTTGCGCGCATTAAAGAGGTGTTGGAGCTTCCGAATTTAATTGAAATCCAATTATCCTCTTACAACTGGTTCCTTAAAGAAGGGCTTCTTGAGTTATTTAAAGAAATTTCCCCTATCGAGGATTTTACAGGAAATCTTTCCCTTGAATTTGTCGATTTTTCATTGGGAGAACCAAAGTATGACGTCGATGAATGCAAGGAACGAGATGTAACTTATGCTGCACCTTTGCGCGTAAAGGTACGTCTTCATAACAAGGAAACTGATGAAGTGAAAGAACAAGATGTATTCATGGGAGATTTCCCGTTAATGACGGAAACAGGTACGTTTATTATAAACGGTGCTGAACGTGTTATTGTATCCCAATTGGTACGTTCACCAAGCGTATATTATCACGATAAAACTGATAAAAACGGTAAAAAAGGGTTTGGCGCTACGGTTATCCCGAATCGCGGTGCATGGCTCGAGTTTGAAACGGATGCGAAAGATGTCGTATACGTACGCATCGACCGTACCCGCAAATTGCCGGCCACTGTGCTGTTAAGAGCGCTAGGATTCGGATCCGACCAGGAAATTATCGATATTATCGGTGACAACGAATATTTGCGGAATACCCTTGAAAAAGACAATACAGACAGTACTGAGAAAGCATTGATCGAAATTTACGAACGCTTGCGACCAGGCGAACCGCCAACAGTTGAAAGCGCCAAAAACCTGCTATATTCCCGTTTCTTTGATGCGAAACGATATGACTTGGCAGCTGTTGGGCGCTATAAAATGAATAAAAAACTTCATATCAAAAACCGATTGTTCAATCAAAAAATTGCCGAGACATTGGCAGATCCTGAAACTGGAGAAATCATTGTTGAAAAAGGTACAATTCTCGACCGCCGTACATTGGATAAAATTCTCCCATACTTGGAGAAAGGCGTCGGATTCCGTACATTATCCCAAGTAGGCGGGGTATTGGATGGAGATATTACAATCCAATCCGTTAAAATATATGCTCCTAATGATGAAGAAGAAAAAATCATCAATGTCATTTCCAACGCCAATGTCGATGAAGATGTTAAACACTTGACGCCAGCTGACATTATCGCGACATTATCCTATTTCTTCAATTTGCTGTATGGCGTAGGAAATGTGGATGACATCGACCATTTAGGAAATCGCCGTCTGCGTTCTGTCGGTGAGTTGCTGCAAAACCAATTCCGAATCGGGCTTTCCCGCATGGAACGGGTTGTACGCGAACGCATGTCCATCAACGACACTGCTTCCATCGTACCGCAACAATTAATTAATATTCGTCCGGTGATTGCAGCGATTAAAGAGTTCTTTGGAAGCTCGCAATTATCGCAATTCATGGACCAAACAAACCCATTGGCGGAATTGACGCATAAACGCCGTCTATCTGCATTGGGACCTGGCGGTTTGACAAGGGAACGCGCAGGCATGGAAGTGCGGGACGTTCACTATTCACACTACGGCCGCATGTGTCCGATTGAAACGCCGGAGGGTCCAAACATCGGACTTATCAACTCATTGTCCACTTACGCAAAAGTAAATAAATTTGGTTTTATTGAAACGCCATATCGCCGGGTTGACCCTGAAACTGGCCGGGTGACAGACCAAATCGATTACTTAACTGCCGATGAAGAAGACAATTACATTGTTGCCCAGGCAAACTCGCCGTTAAATCCGGACGGAACATTCGCAAAAGAAGAAGTTTTAGGACGATTCCGCGGAATCAACACCGTTTTCAAAAGAGAATTGGTTGACTACATGGATGTATCGCCTAAACAAGTAGTATCTGCTGCAACGGCATGTATTCCGTTCCTGGAAAACGACGACTCAAACCGTGCATTGATGGGTGCGAACATGCAGCGCCAAGCAGTGCCGTTAATTAAGCCTGAGGCGCCATATGTCGGAACTGGTATGGAATATGTCAGCGCCCGCGACTCTGGGGCGGCGGTTGTCTGCAAACATGAGGGAATCGTGGAGCATGTTGAAGCGCGTGAAATCCGTGTTCGCCGTATTGAAATGAAAGATGGAAAAGAAGTGAAAGGAGAACTGGATGTATACAAACTTCAAAAATTCCAACGTTCCAACCACGGAACATGCATTAACCAGATTCCAATCGTGAAAGTCGGGGATCGCGTAAAACCGAAAGACATTCTTGCTGACGGACCTTCCATGGATAAAGGTGAACTGGCATTGGGACGCAATGTTCTTGTCGCATTCATGACTTGGGAAGGTTTCAACTACGAAGACGCGATCATCATGAGCGAACGCCTCGTAAGAGATGATGTGTATACGTCCATTCATATTGAAGAATATGAGTCTGAAGCGCGCGATACTAAACTCGGTCCGGAGGAAATCACCCGCGATATCCCGAACGTAGGCGAGGATGCCCTTCGCAATCTTGATGAACGGGGTATTGTCCGCATCGGTGCGGAAGTGCGCGATGGCGATATTCTAGTTGGTAAGGTAACGCCAAAAGGAGTTACAGAGCTCACTGCCGAAGAGCGGTTGCTCCATGCGATCTTCGGTGAGAAAGCGCGTGAAGTCCGTGATACATCCTTGCGGGTGCCGCACGGAGCAGGCGGTATTGTTCTGGATGTAAAAGTGTTTAACCGGGAAGACGGGGATGAATTGCCGCCGGGTGTAAACCAACTGGTGCGAGTTTATATTGTTCAAAAACGTAAAATCCGCGTCGGAGATAAAATGGCCGGTCGCCATGGTAACAAAGGGGTTATTTCCCGCATTTTGCCGGTGGAAGATATGCCGTTTTTACCGGATGGAACTCCGATCGATATCATGTTAAACCCATTAGGCGTACCATCCCGTATGAACATTGGACAAGTGTTGGAGCTTCATTTGGGTATGGCTGCCCACAAATTGGGCGTATATATGGCAACACCGGTATTTGATGGAGCAAACGAAGAAGATGTTTGGAACACAATGGAAGAAGCAGGCTTGCCAAGAGACGGTAAAGCGGTTCTTTATGATGGCCGTACCGGAGAACCATTTGATAACCGAATCTCCGTCGGAATCATGTATATGATCAAATTGGCGCATATGGTTGATGATAAGCTACATGCGCGTTCAACTGGCCCATACTCACTTGTAACTCAACAGCCATTGGGCGGTAAAGCGCAATTCGGCGGTCAGCGTTTCGGTGAGATGGAGGTATGGGCGCTGGAGGCATATGGTGCGGCTTATACACTCCAAGAGCTATTAACAATCAAATCCGATGACGTTGTCGGCCGCGTAAAAACATATGAAGCGATCGTGAAAGGCGAAAATGTTCCAGAGCCTGGCGTGCCAGAAAGTTTTAAAGTATTGATTAAAGAGCTTCAGTCACTGGGATTGGATGTAAAAATGCTCACTGTTGACGAAGAAGAAATTGAATTAAGGGATATGGATGAAGAGGATGATCTTCAGCCAGCCGATGCTCTCAACATCTTGCCGGCAAATAAAGAAGAGAAACCGGTTGAAACGAAAAAATAACGGACGCGGGCAGGATTTTGTCCTGCCCTATTAAAAGTTTCTGGTTATAACAAAATGGATTGCCAAAAGGACTTATTTAAGGGAGGTAGGCTCCTTGGTTGACGTAAATGAATTTGAATTTATGAAAATTGGTTTAGCTTCACCGGATAAAATCCGTTCTTGGTCCTATGGAGAAGTAAAGAAGCCTGAGACAATCAACTATCGGACATTAAAACCTGAGAAAGACGGCCTATTCTGTGAACGAATTTTCGGTCCGACAAAAGACTGGGAATGTCACTGCGGAAAATATAAACGTGTGCGCTATAAAGGCGTTGTATGTGACCGATGCGGAGTGGAAGTAACTCGGGCAAAAGTCCGCCGTGAACGCATGGGACATATTGAACTTGCGGCCCCTGTTTCACACATTTGGTACTTCAAAGGCATTCCAAGCCGTATGGGTCTGATTCTGGATATGTCTCCAAGGGCGTTGGAAGAAGTCATTTATTTTGCATCTTATGTAGTAATTGATCCAGGTCCTACAACTTTGGAAAAGAAACAACTATTGTCTGAAAAGGAATACCGCGCATATCGCGAAAAGTTTGGAAATAGCTTTGAAGCCGGAATGGGCGCTGAAGCTATTAAGAAACTCCTTGAACAAATCGACTTGGAAGAGGAAGCAAATAAATTAAAAGAGGAATTGAAAACAGCCCAAGGCCAGCGCCGTACCCGCGCAATTAAGCGCCTTGAAGTAATTGAATCATTCCGCAGTTCCGGCAACAGACCTGAATGGATGGTACTGGAAGTGCTTCCGGTCATTCCTCCGGAACTACGGCCAATGGTGCAACTTGACGGCGGACGATTTGCTACTTCGGATTTAAACGATTTATATCGTCGAGTAATCAACCGTAACAATCGTCTAAAAAGACTTTTAGATTTAGGCGCTCCTAGCATCATCGTCCAAAACGAGAAACGTATGTTGCAGGAGGCGGTAGATGCTTTAATCGATAACGGACGCAGAGGTCGTCCAGTAACAGGTCCAGGCAACCGTCCATTAAAATCTCTCTCCCACATGTTAAAAGGGAAACAAGGGCGTTTCCGTCAAAACTTGCTTGGTAAACGCGTGGATTATTCCGGCCGTTCCGTAATCGTTGTAGGGCCAACGTTGAAAATGTATCAATGCGGTCTGCCAAAAGAAATGGCGATTGAATTGTTTAAGCCATTCGTTATGAAAGAATTGGTGGAAAGAGGCTTGGCCCACAACATTAAAAGTGCAAAACGCAAAATTGAGCGCATGCATAGCGAAGTTTGGGATGTACTGGAAGATGTGATCAAGGAACATCCGGTACTTCTTAACCGCGCCCCAACACTTCACCGTTTGGGTATTCAAGCATTCGAGCCTACATTGGTCGAAGGCCGCGCGATTCGCTTGCATCCACTTGTATGTACAGCCTATAACGCGGACTTTGACGGCGACCAAATGGCCGTTCACGTGCCATTATCAGCGGAAGCTCAAGCAGAAGCCAGACTGCTCATGCTTGCGGCACAAAACATTTTGAACCCTAAAGATGGTAAACCTGTTGTAACACCATCCCAAGACATGGTTTTAGGAAACTATTATTTAACACTTGAGCGTAAAGGCGCCCGTGGAGAAGGTTCCGTATTCTCCAGCCCGGATGAAGTGCTGATTGCGTATCAAAATGGTCATGTGCACTTGCACAGCCGAATTGCTGTAAAAGCAAGCTCCTTGAAAAACAAAACATTTACAGAAGAGCAAAATAAAAAATTCTTAATTACAACAGTAGGTAAACTTATCTTCAACGAAATGTTGCCAGACTCATTCCCATATATTAACGAACCAACTTCCTATAACTTGGAAGTGGCGACACCGGACAAATATTTCGTCAACTTAACGATCGATGACGAAACGCTGAAAGAGCTGGAAGCTTCCGAAGAATATAACCAGCTTTCCGAAAAGGAAAAAATTGAATATCAACGGAAAGCGGTATTGAAAAAATACATTGCGGATCAAGAACTGATTACACCGTTCCGCAAAAAATTCTTGGGAAGCATTATTGCGGAAGTGTTCAAACGTTTCCATATCACGGAAACATCCAAAATGCTTGACCGCATGAAAGACTTAGGATTTAAATATTCAACACGTGCGGGTATTACCGTAAGTATTTCGGACATTGTCGTGTTGCCTGATAAATGGGAAATTTTGGATAAAGCTCAGAAAAAAGTCGATAAAGTAATGCAACAATTCCGTCGCGGTTTAATTACGGAAGAGGAAAGATATGATCGTGTCATTTCAAGCTGGTCCGAAGCAAAAGATGAAATTCAAGCAAAATTGATGGACTACTTGCCTAAGTTGAACCCAATCTACATGATGAGTGACTCCGGTGCCCGCGGTAACGCATCCAACTTTACACAGCTTGCCGGAATGCGCGGTCTGATGGCCAACCCGGCAGGACGGATTATCGAGCTCCCAATCAAATCTTCGTTCCGCGAAGGTTTAAGCGTATTGGAATACTTCATTTCGACACACGGAGCGCGTAAAGGTCTTGCGGATACAGCGTTGAAAACGGCGGACTCAGGTTATTTGACACGCCGTCTTGTAGACGTTGCCCAAGACGTGATCATCCGCGAAGAAGATTGCGGTACAGACCGAGGATTTACAATCGGTGCGTTGATGGATGGAACTGAAGTAATTGAAACGTTGGAAGAACGCATTGTTGGACGCTATGCAATGAAAACAGTCCGCCATCCGGAAACGGGAGAAGTGCTTGTAAGACGTGATAGCCTGATTACCCAAGATATCGCGCGGAAAATCGTTGAAGCAGGTATCGAAAAAGTGACAATCCGTTCCGCGTTTACTTGCAATACAAGACATGGCGTATGTAAGAAATGTTACGGTATCAACTTGGCAACCGGCGAAGAGGTTGAAGTGGGAGAAGCGGTCGGAATTATCGCTGCCCAATCCATCGGTGAGCCTGGTACCCAATTAACGATGCGTACATTCCATACTGGTGGGGTTGCAGGAAACGACATCACTCAAGGTCTTCCACGTATCCAAGAAATTTTTGAAGCGCGAAATCCAAAAGGTCAAGCGCTCATTTCCGAAATTAAAGGTGTTGTTACGGAAATTGAAGAAAGCCGGGATGGCTTGAGAGAAATTACGATTGTCGGCGAAATTGAAGCGCGTAAATACCAAGCTCCATACAATGCACGGTTAAAAGTTGCTGTGGGCGACGAAGTGGAACCGGGCCAAGTATTGACAGACGGTTCAATTGATCCAAAACAATTATTGAAAGTCAAAGACGTGGCAACAGTACAGGAATATCTGTTGAAAGAAGTACAAAAGGTATACCGCATGCAAGGGGTAGAAATCGGGGACAAACACATCGAAGTTATGGTTCGCCAAATGCTTCGAAAAGTCCGCGTCATCGAAGCGGGAGACACGGACTTGCTCCCAGGTACGCTCCTTGACGTTCACCAATTTACAGATGCCAACAGAGAAGCCATCATGAACGGCAAAATGCCTGCAACATGCCGTCCAGTAATTCTTGGTATTACGAAAGCATCCTTGGAAACAGAATCCTTCTTATCCGCGGCATCATTCCAGGAAACGACTCGCGTGTTAACGGATGCCGCTATCAAAGGTAAACGGGATCCATTGCTCGGACTCAAAGAAAACGTAATTCTGGGCAAACTTGTTCCTGCAGGTACAGGCATGCAAAGATACCGTCAAATCAAAATCAAAGAAGACCCTGTTGGAACTCAAGAAGAAGTGACATCCGTCGAGTGACCTGAATTTTTGGAATGAAACGATTGCTGAAATGGGTAAGCCAATTTGTGTTGTCCAGTGGAATAGAGTTTGTTTGTCCCGGTTAAATCCGGGGCAATCAATTCCACTGGATTATCTTGATTAAAAAATCCAAGTACAGATCCTCTGTTTTTATAAAACCAAAAAAAATAAATTGACAGATTGGGATGATAATGATAATATACTTAGGGTTGATAGCAACTGTTTAAACTTCGGAGGATATGTACATGTCTTATGAAAAAGTTAAACAGGCGACCAAAACATTTGTAGGGACAAAGCAAGCAGTAAAAGCAATCAAAGCTGGCCAAGTGAAAGAAATTGTCGTGGCGCAGGATGCAGAAGAAAGAATCACTCAACCCGTCATTGCTCTTGCGCAGGAAAAAGGAATTCCAATCAGTTTTGTGGAATCGAGAAAAGATCTTGGCAAAGCGTGCGGCATCCAAGTAGGAGCTGCAGTTGTTGCGATTGCTGTGGATTAGTTTTTGTGAAGAAAACACAAAAGCTTTGTTTTTAACCAAAAAATGAACCACCTGGATGTGTGGTATTAAAAGAATGCATGAAGGGAGGAAAAAAAATGCCTACAATTAACCAATTAGTACGCAAACCTCGTAAATCTAAAGTGACTAAATCAAAATCACCTGCGTTAAACAAAGGCTACAACAGCTTCAAAAAGACTCTTACAAACGTTTATTCACCACAAAAACGCGGAGTATGTACACGTGTTGGTACAATGACTCCGAAAAAACCGAACTCAGCGTTGCGTAAATACGCCCGTGTTCGTTTAACAAACCAAATCGAGGTTACAGCTTATATTCCTGGTGAAGGTCACAACCTACAAGAACACAGCGTTGTACTAATCCGCGGTGGACGTGTAAAAGACTTGCCAGGGGTACGTTATCATATCATTCGTGGTGCTCTTGATACTGCAGGTGTAACTGATCGTAAGCAGTCACGTTCTTTATACGGAACGAAAAAACCTAAAGAAAGCAAATAATTTCAGATAGATAAATGATCATCTATTGAAAGGAGGAAAAAATATGCCACGTAAAGGTCCTGTTCCAAAACGCGACGTGTTGCCTGATCCAATTTACAATTCAAAATTAGTGACACGTTTAATCAATAAAATCATGGTAGATGGTAAAAAAGGTAAAGCTCAAAAAATTCTTTACAGAGCTTTTGATATCGTAAGAGAACGTACAGGTAGAGATCCTCTTGAAGTGTTCGAAGAAGCACTGAATAATGTAATGCCTGTTCTTGAGGTACGCGCTCGCCGTGTTGGTGGTTCCAACTATCAAGTACCGGTTGAAGTTCGCCCTGACCGCCGAATCACTTTGGGTCTTCGTTATCTAGTGAATTATGCGCGTCTTCGCGGTGAAAAAACAATGGAAGAGCGTTTGGCGAATGAAATCTTGGATGCTGCAAACAATACAGGTGCTGCAGTGAAAAAACGCGAAGATATGCACAAAATGGCAGAAGCGAACAAAGCATTTGCGCACTATCGCTGGTAATTTAAATTTTGTACTAGCTCCGTGCTAGTACAAAATTTAAACAAAACTTTCTTTAGTCTAAACCCAATATGGAAGGAGACAATTCCCCTATGAAACGCGAATTCTCTCTAGAGAATACACGTAATATTGGGATTATGGCTCATATTGATGCTGGTAAAACAACAACAACTGAGCGGATCCTTTATTACACTGGTAAAATTCATAAAATTGGTGAAACTCACGAAGGCGCCTCTCAAATGGACTGGATGGAGCAAGAGCAGGAACGCGGTATTACAATCACTTCTGCTGCGACAACAGCTCAATGGAAAGGCCACCGCATCAACATCATCGACACTCCGGGGCACGTGGACTTCACAGTAGAAGTTGAACGCTCATTGCGTGTACTTGATGGTGCGGTTACAGTACTAGATGCCCAATCCGGCGTTGAGCCGCAAACTGAAACAGTATGGCGCCAAGCAACAACATACGGTGTTCCACGGATCGTATTTGTAAACAAAATGGATAAAATCGGTGCCGATTTCTTATATTCAGTAAGCACGCTTCGTGATCGTTTGCAAGCGAATGCACATCCGATTCAATTGCCGATCGGTGTAGAAGATACATTCAATGGTATCATCGATTTGGTTGAAATGAAAGCCACTTTCTACAAAAACGACCTTGGAACAGAAATCGAACAAGGTGAAATCCCTGAAGAATACAAAGCGCAAGCGGAAGAATACCGCGAAAAACTTATCGAAGCAGTGGCTGAACTGGACGAAGAATTAATGGAAAAATACTTCTCTGGTGAAGAAATTACAGTAGAAGAGCTAAAAGCAGCTATTCGTAAAGCGACAATCTCTGTAGAATTCTTCCCTGTACTTTGCGGTAGTGCATTCAAAAACAAAGGTGTACAATTAATGCTTGATGCAGTAGTTGACTACTTGCCTGCACCAATAGATATTCCTGCAATCAAAGGAACAACGCCTGACGGAGAAGAAGTAGAACGTCACGCCAGCGATGATGAGCCATTCGCAGCATTGGCGTTCAAAGTTATGACTGACCCATATGTAGGTAAATTAACATTCTTCCGTGTATATTCGGGTGTATTAGAATCCGGTTCATACGTATTAAATGCTACAAAAAATAAACGCGAACGTATCGGACGTATCCTTCAAATGCACGCAAATCACCGTGAAGAAATTACAAAAGTATTTGCAGGAGATATTGCTGCAGCAGTTGGTTTAAAAGATACAGTAACTGGCGACACATTATGTGACGACAAGCATCCTGTTATCTTAGAATCAATGGAATTCCCAGAACCAGTTATCTCAGTTGCTATTGAACCAAAATCAAAAGCAGACCAAGATAAAATGAGTACAGCGCTTGGAAAACTTCAAGAAGAAGACCCAACATTCCGTGCGCATACAGACCAAGAAACAGGTCAAACAATCATCTCAGGTATGGGTGAGCTTCACCTTGATATCATCGTTGACCGTCTAAAACGCGAATTCAAAGTTGAAGCAAATGTTGGTGCTCCACAAGTTTCTTATCGTGAAACATTCCGCAAAACTGCTCAAGTTGAAGGTAAATTTGTTCGCCAATCCGGTGGTCGCGGTCAATATGGTCACGTATGGATCGAATTCTCGCCAAACGAAGAAGGAAAAGGCTTCGAATTCGAAAATGCGATTGTCGGCGGGGTAGTTCCTCGCGAATATATTCCGGCTGTAGAAGCAGGATTAAAAGATGCGATGGAAAATGGTGTTCTTGCCGGATATCCAATCATCGACATCAAGGCAAAACTTTTCGATGGTTCTTACCACGAAGTCGACTCCAGCGAAATGGCGTTCAAAATTGCTGCATCAATGGCATTGAAAAATGCGGCTCAAAAATGTGAGCCAGTGTTGCTTGAACCAATCATGAAAGTAGAAGTTGTCGTTCCGGAAGAATATCTTGGCGACATCATGGGTCACGTAACTGCACGCCGTGGCCGTGTTGAGGGTATGGAAGCCCGCGGTAATGCACAAGTAGTTCGTGCGATGGTGCCGCTTGCCGAGATGTTCGGATATGCAACTACATTGCGTTCTGCAACTCAAGGACGCGGTACATTTTCAATGGTGTTCGACCATTATGAAGAAGTGCCAAAATCCATTGCCGAAGAAATTATCAAAAAAAATAAAGGTGAATAATAATTGAAATCTCACCTTTTATCAAGTATAAATAATTTGTAAGCTCTGATTGTATGGCAAGAAAGTCATTTCTTGTCAACAGTTTAAAATAAAAAATTTAAAGTATAGGAGGCTTTCTCTAATGGCTAAAGAAAAATTCGATCGTTCAAAACCACACGTTAACATTGGTACAATCGGTCACGTTGACCACGGTAAAACTACTTTAACAGCTGCTATCGCTACAGTTCTTGCAAAACAAGGTAAAGCTGAAGCGAGATCTTATGACCAAATCGACAACGCACCAGAAGAAAGAGAACGTGGTATCACAATCAACACATCTCACGTTGAATATGAAACAGATAAACGCCACTATGCACACGTAGACTGCCCAGGACACGCTGACTACGTTAAAAACATGATCACTGGTGCAGCTCAAATGGACGGTGCGATCCTAGTAGTATCTGCAGCAGACGGTCCAATGCCACAAACTCGTGAACACATTTTGCTTTCTCGCCAAGTAGGTGTACCGTACCTTGTAGTATTCTTGAACAAATGTGACATGGTAGACGACCCAGAATTATTAGAATTAGTAGAAATGGAAGTTCGCGACTTGCTTTCTGAATATGACTTCCCAGGCGATGAAGTTCCAGTAATTAAAGGTTCTGCTTTAAAAGCTCTTGAAGGAGATCCTGAATGGGAAGCTAAAATTGTTGAATTAATGGATGCAGTAGACGAATACATCCCAACTCCACAACGTGAAACAGATAAACCATTCATGATGCCAGTAGAAGACGTATTCTCTATCACTGGTCGTGGTACAGTTGCTACTGGTCGTGTAGAACGCGGTCGCTTGCAAGTTGGTGACGAAGTAGAAATCATCGGTTTAACTGATGAACCATTAAAAACAACTGTAACTGGTATCGAAATGTTCCGTAAATTACTTGACTATGCAGAAGCTGGTGACAACATCGGTGCACTTCTTCGCGGTATCTCTCGTGATGAAGTACAACGCGGTCAAGTATTGGCAAAACCAGGTTCAATCACACCACACACTACTTTCAAAGCTCAAGTTTACGTACTATCAAAAGAAGAAGGTGGACGCCATACTCCATTCTTCTCTAACTACCGTCCACAATTCTACTTCCGTACAACAGACGTTACTGGCGTAATCACATTACCAGAAGGCGTAGAAATGGTTATGCCTGGCGACAACGTTGAAATGACTGTAGAATTGATTTCACCAATCGCGATCGAAGAAGGTACTAAATTCTCTATCCGCGAAGGTGGACGCACTGTAGGTGCAGGTTCTGTATCTGAAATCATTAAATAATTGGGCTTACGATTCCGGCCATCTTGCAGTACATCTGCAAGATGGCTTTTTTATGCTCTATAGATAAAAAGAATATTGTTTATTCAAAATATGTATTTCAATTATGCACTATTCTCCCTTTATAATAAAAATTAAGAAGATTATGATATCTTCGAAAAAGAGATTGCAATAACATCGAGGGGGATGCGGTGAATGGCAAATTACGTTCAAGTAGGAAACTTGCAAGTAGACAAATTATTATACGATTTTGTTAACCAAGTATTGCCTGAAGCTGAAGTGGATCAAGATCAATTCTGGGCAGGATTTGATCAGATTGTTCATGATTTGGCGCCTGAGAACAAAGCGCTGCTTGAAAAACGCAGAGAATTGGAAGAAGCCATCCACAACTGGCATAAGGAAAATCGGGGCAACTTTGATTTCGATAAATACAAAAAGTTTTTAAAAGAGATTGGCTATATTGAGCCGAATGTGGAAGATTTTGAAGTGACAACAGAAAACGTGGACGATGAAGTGGCGGTACAAGCTGGTCCTCAATTGGTTGTGCCGGTAAGCAATGGGCGTTACGCATTGAACGCAGCCAATGCCCGATGGGGAAGTCTATACGATGCATTATATGGAACGGACGCAATCAGTGAAGAAGATGGAGCGGAAAAAGGAAGCGGCTACAATCCAGTCCGTGGCCAAAAAGTTATCGAATATTCTAAGAAATTTTTGGATCAAGCGGTTCCATTAAAAGACGCTTCCCATCTTGATGCCGTAAAATATGCGATTGAAGATGGCAAGCTTGTTGTGACTCTTTCAAACGGCAATAAAACGGGCCTTGAGGACGAGTCAAAAGCAGCGGGATATAATGGATCCCCAGAAGATCCGACAGTTGTTTTATTAAAGAACAATGACTTGCATATCGAAATTCAGATCGATCGCAATCATCCTATTGGCAAAGACGATCCGGCCGGCATTAAAGACATCATTTTGGAAGCGGCCGTAACGACTATCATGGACTGCGAAGATTCCGTTGCAGCCGTGGATGCAGAAGACAAAGTGCTGGTTTACAGCAACTGGCTGGGATTGGTTCGTGGCGATTTATCTGCAACGTTCGAAAAAGGCTCCAAAACGATCACTCGTACTTTAAATCCAGACCGGGTATATAAGGATCTTAACGGCAATGAATTTACATTGCCTGGCCGTTCGTTAATGTTTGTCCGCAATGTAGGCCACTTAATGACGACAAATGCCATTTTAGATAAAAATGGGGAAGAAATCCCTGAAGGCATTATGGATGGCGTGATTACAAGCTTAATTGCCAAACTTGACATTTTAGGCAAAACAAAATACAAAAATTCCAAAAAAGGTTCTATTTACATCGTAAAACCAAAAATGCACGGCTCCAAAGAAGTGGCGTTTACAAACAAATTATTCGGCCGCATTGAAGATCTGCTCGGCCTTGAACGCTACACATTAAAAGTCGGTGTAATGGATGAAGAACGCCGTACATCGCTCAACTTGAAAAACTGCATCAAAGAAGTAAAAGAACGCATTATTTTCATCAACACTGGATTCTTGGACAGAACAGGCGACGAAATCCATACATCCATGGAAGCCGGCCCGATGATCCGCAAAAATCATATGAAATCATCCGTTTGGTTAAATGCATACGAAAAATCCAATGTGCTTGTGGGATTAAATTGCGGATTGCAAGGGCACGCTCAGATTGGTAAAGGAATGTGGGCAATGCCTGACTTAATGGCAGCCATGCTTGAGCAAAAAATTGCCCATCCAAAAGCGGGCGCCAATACGGCATGGGTGCCATCACCGACAGCTGCAACATTGCATGCCATCCACTATCACTTGGTGAACGTAAAAGAAGTACAGCAAAATATCACAAACACTGGAGATTTAGAAGATTTGCAGGATGAAATGCTGCAAATCCCTGTCGAGAAAAATCCAAACTGGAGCAAAGAAGAAATCCAGGAAGAATTGGACAACAACTGCCAAGGAATATTAGGATACGTGATTCGCTGGGTAGAGCAAGGGGTAGGATGCTCCAAAGTGCCTGACATTAACAATATCGGTTTAATGGAAGACCGTGCTACTCTACGCATTTCCAGCCAACATATCGCAAACTGGCTGCACCATGGAATTGTAACAAAAGAACAAGTATATGAAACATTGAAACGCATGGCGGTTGTTGTAGATAAACAAAACGAAGGCGATCCAAACTATCGCCCTATGGCTCCAAACTTTGAAGAGTCTGTCGGTTTCCAAGCCGCTTGCGACCTCATCTTCAAAGGCTATGAACAGCCAAACGGCTATACAGAGCCGATTCTTCACAAACGGCGCCTGGAAGCGAAACAAAAATACGGTGTCGTAAGTGCGAATTAATTTGTTAAAGACATCCCTTAATATATAAAAAAGGCATCTCTTCCAAATGGAATCTTCTGTTTGGAAGGATGTCTTTTTATTTGTTTATAAATTGCCGGGCCAATTCAATAAATTCCCGTACGGCAAAAGACAAATACTTATTCTTTCTCCAGGTCAGACCAAGCTCAAGAAAAAGATTTTCCTGTTGAAACGGAATGGAAACAATTTTATCGTTTTGAAGTTTTTCGCAGATCTTTTTCGGCAGCAAGGCAATGCCCACCTTCGCAGCCACCATTTCAACGATTAAATCTTTTTGGGACGATTCGCAGGCAATCGTCGGATAAAAGCCATGTTTGGAGCATTCTTCTATAATACGGTCGTACAATGTAAAATCTTTGCGATAAATAATAAAAGATTCTTTTTCCAATTGGGACATTTCAACGGAAGGGAGTTTCGCAAGAGGATGATCTTTATGAACAATTAACATTAATGGATCTTTCAAAATGCCGATGGTTTCCAATTGGTCATTTGAAACACAAAGATTGCAGATGAGCCCGATATCCAGTTCCCCCTCCTCGACCCCTTGGCGGATCTTTTTCGTTCCTACTTCCGTTAACTTGATTTCAATGTAAGGATACTTCTCTTTATACAAACTGATCAATTTTGAAAAAAACTCCACTCCTACGATCGGGGGAATGCCGATCCGGATTTCGCCCTTCTTCAGCTCCATCAAATCCGTTAATTCCGATCGTAAATTTTTAAAGGCAGCGAGCACCTGCTGGGCATTTGCCAATACGGCTTTGCCTGCATCCGTCAGCTCCAGCTGTTTGGAGGAACGGTAAAAAAGGGGAACACCCAGTTCCGCTTCTAAATTTTGAATCGCTTTACTGATGGAGGGCTGGGAAACATGCAAAGTGGAAGCAGCTTTCGTGAAACTTAAATGTTTTGCGACTTCAGTAAAATATTCGATCTGGCGGATGTCCACAAACAACATCTCCTTTTAAATGCACGATTGTCCTTTGTTCCATTATACTGATTAAAAGAGATTTTTCTAATGAAAAAGGATTTAAAAATGGATTTTCTTACACAAATGCCAAAATAAATTACAATAAATAAAACTGGCAATTGATGGGGTGGTTGAAAAAATGAAAATTTTTTTAATTGAAGATGACCCATCTATTTTCAATTTAATCAAAGAACGTTTCAGCCAATGGTCGATGGAAGTCGTAGGACCAAAAGATTTTAAAAAGGTGATGGATGACTTCTTGGAAGAGCAGCCGCATCTGGTTATCATCGATATTCAACTGCCGGCTTTTGATGGCTTCCATTGGTGCCGAGAAATCCGGGCCATTTCGAAAGTGCCGATATTATTTTTATCTTCAAGGGATCATCCAATGGATATGGTGATGGCCATGCAGATGGGGGCGGACGATTTTGTTCAGAAACCTTTCCATATGGAAGTGTTGCTTGCAAAGGTTCAGGCCATTTTGAGAAGAACCTATGATTATGGGGAAAAAGCGCAACATGTTGCAAGATGGAACGGGGCTGTGATTGATTATGACAAAGGAACTGTTCAATATCAGGGGAAAATGGTGGAACTGACGAAAAATGAATTGTTTATTTTAAAAACATTGCTGGCTTCCGTGGACAAAATTGTTTCCCGCGATGAACTCATGCGCAAACTTTGGGATGATGAGCGGTTTGTGAACGATAATACATTAACGGTCAATGTCAATCGTCTGCGCCAACGTTTGGATGAAATTGGATTAAGGGATGTGATTGTCACGAAAAAAGGACTTGGATACATGGCGGTGACAAAATGATTGGGTTATTTTTAAAAGAAAGAAGAGCGTGGATATTATTCTTCCTGTTTTTGCAAGTATGGCTGAATGTGTTGTTTTTCATCGATAACGGTTTGTCCAATGTATCGATTCTATATGTAAACATTATGAATTTTTTGCTGTTTTTCCTTTTTATGATTTGGCGTTATGCGAGAGAAACAAAACAGCTTAAAGCCATTTGTGAGCAACCGATCAACGAAGAGCTTTTATCGCCTTTTCAGCGAAAGTACATTGCCCATTTTCAAAAGCAATACAGGGAACTGGAAGAAGCATTTCACCAAATGAAAATAGAAATGCTTGAACAACAGGATGAGATGCTGGCGTGGGTGCATGAAATGAAATCGCCGATGACTGCCATGAAATTAATCGTGGAACAAGTAGAACCTTATGCATTGAGAGAGAAAATTGAAAAAGAATGGGTCCGCCTGTATTTGCTGCTTGACCAAAAGCTCCATGAAACAAGGCTTTCGACGATCGAAAAAGATAACCGGCTGGAAAAGGTCTGCTTGGAAACAGTTGTTCATCAACAAATCAAGGATTTCCGGTCATGGTGCATGGAAAAAGGAATCGGGGTTGAAACGAAGAATCTGAAACAAACCGTGACAACCGACGCCAAATGGCTTGGTTTTATCATTCGCCAAATCTTCTCCAATGCGGTGAAGTACAGCCATGAAAACAGCGAGATTCATATATTTACAACCCGGGATCAAGAGGGGCATTTATTATTACATATACAAGACTTCGGGGTTGGGATTCGAGCTGAAGACATGCCCCGCATTTTCCAGCGTTCCTACACAGGTACGATTGGGAGAGAGACAGCGGCTGCAACAGGGATGGGGCTGTATCTCGCGAAGGAATCGGCTGAAAAGCTGGGGCTTGCGATTCATGCGGAATCGCAGGTTGGGGCCGGAACGACATTTACAATCCGATTTCCTATTGAGAATCGATACATTCAATCTTATGGTATGTGACAAAAATGTCATTTGCCATTTTTTATTTGTCACGAGAATCGAACGATTGGAAGAAGCGGAATGTGTACAATGTAGGTAACGAATCGATACAAGGGGTTGACGAAATGGCTGTTTTAGTGGCTAGAAAAATAAGAAAAACCTACGGAAAGCGTACGTTGAAACAAGAAGTGATAAAAGGGATCGACCTGGAAGTGCATGAAGGGGAATTCGTAGGCATCATGGGGCCTTCCGGTTCGGGAAAAACGACTTTATTAAATGTTCTTTGCTCTATTGATTTTCCGACGGAAGGGATTGTTGAAATCAACGGGAAACCGTTGAAAAAAATGAAAGAACGGGATTTGGCGAAATTCCGACGGGAGCATTTGGGATTTATTTTCCAGGAATATAACCTATTGGATACATTAACGGTAAAAGAAAACATTCTGTTGCCATTATCGATCAGCAAAGTGCCAAAAAAGGTGGCGGAAAAACGCCTGGCAATGCTGGTTGAATACTTAGGCATCGCAGATATTTTAAATAAATATCCGAATGAAATATCCGGTGGACAAAAGCAAAGAACATCGGCGGCAAGGGCGTTGATTGCGGAACCTTCCATCGTTTTTGCCGATGAGCCGACCGGGGCCCTTGATTCCAAAGCGGCGACGGATTTGTTGGCAAATTTGGAAAACATCAATAAGGAAAGAGGGGCAACCATTATGATGGTGACCCATGACCCGGTGGCCGCCAGCTTTTGCAGCCGAGTGTTGTTCTTGAAAGACGGCCAAATATATACGGAACTTTATAAAGGGGATAAAACGAGACAGGCATTTTTCCAAGACATTTTAAATACTCAAAAAGTGTTGGGCGGTGATGGTTATGACATTAACTAGCCTGGTGCTGAGAAGCATGAAGAAAAATGTTAAACATTACTATTTATATTTCTTCGCATTGATTTTTAGCGTAACCCTTTGCTTTTCGTTCGTCACCATCCAATACAATCCTTCCGTCATCGAGGCGCTGGAAGCAAGCGGCACCGCAACGGCGGGTTTTGAATCCATCACCTATGTTTTATATTTTATTCTGATCTTTTTCATCCTTTATGCGAATCAAATTTTTATGAAACGCCGCAGTAAAGAAATCGGGTTATATCAATTGATCGGAATGACCAAAGGTTTTGTCTTTCGGTTATTATTGATTGAAAATGTTGTGCTGTTTTCGTTGGCGGCCGGAATCGGGATGGTGTTGGGATTTGTGGCATCACGTTTTTTTGCCATGATCTTAATGAAGTTAATGAAAAATGATGCGATTGTCAGTTTATCGTTTTCCATGACGGCCTTTTCAAAATCGCTCATTATTTTTGCGCTTTTATTAGCGGTGGTCATGATTCAAATTTTCATCATGATTCGAAAAGCATCCCTGTTATCATTATTTAATGCGGAAAAAAAAGCCGATGAGCGGGTAAAAAAGTTCAGCCCCTTCCATATGATGATGGGAATCGTAGGAATTTGTTTGATTGCTTATGGGTATTACGATTCCACGAGACTTTTCAGCGTGGAGGGGGCCACCACAAACAACTTGTTGGTCAATATGCTGCTGATTTTGGGTTCAAGCATTTTGGGCACTTATTTATTTTTCCGATATTCCGTTGCGCTGATTATGAACTTGATCCGGAAAAGCAAAAAAGGGTATTTAAAAATAACGGATGTTTTAGGTGTTACAACAATTATGCACCGCATGAAGGGAAATGCCAGCTCCCTTACCTTGATTACCGTATTGACAGGATTGGCAGTCGGGATTATGACCCTGTCTTATATTTCCTACTATTCTTCGGAAGCAGATGCGAAACGGTTATCGCCATTTGACTACATTTTGTTTGATAATAAAGGGATTGAATTTTTGAATCAGCTTGAGGCAGAAGGAATTGAATATGAAAAAACAACCTTCCATCTTTCAATGGTAAATGTCAAAATGTCCGATTTATTTAATCTGGATGAAAAGGATGCCGGGTATATCAATATCAATCAGGATGCAATATCACCGGTCGTCCCTTTGTCGGATTATAAAGCAATCAATCCGGAAGCCCGATTGAATGACGGGGAAACCATTATTACAAGCTATGTAGATATATTATCCGAATTACTGCCGTTGGAAAGCGGAAAGAAGATTCGTATACATGCCGGTGAAAAGAATTACTCTTTATTCATTAAAGACGTAAGGGAAGATGAATTTTTCCTATCCGTGTTGGCAAGTGCCAGTTCACCAGTTTTGATTGTGACAGATGAATTATTTGATGAAATACAAAAAAATCAAAATCCTGAAATTTCAACTCAAATCGGTATCAATTTAGTAAATGAAAAAGACCGTGAAAAGGCCGAAACATTATATAAAAACTTGAGGGAAAGAAAAATCATCGAATATGATTATCAAAAAACTTACAAAGAATATTACGATGGAAATATAGCGCTGAACGGGATGACCATTTTTGTGACCGGGTTTTTGGGGATGGCCTTTTTATTGACAACGGGAAGCATTCTTTACTTTAAACAAATGGGTGAAGCGGAAGATGAAAGGGAGTCCTATACGATTTTGCGTAAAATCGGATTCTCCAATGGCGAGTTAATGCGCGGAATTTACGTAAAACAATTGTTCAATTTTGGGATGCCGCTTATGATCGGCCTTCTGCACAGTTACTTTGCAGTGAAATCCGGCTGGTGGCTGTTCGGTTCAGAAATGGTGACACCAATGATCATCATCATTTTATTCTATGTATCCATGTACATGGTATTTGGCATTTTATCCGTTTTCTATTATAAAAAAATAGTAAAAGAAGCATTATAAAATTGGAGGCTATTAATATAGGTAGAAACTGAATTTTCAGACTCCGTAAACAAGTGGTTGGCTCGTATCATTGGATGCCGCTGACCACTTTTTTGCATTCATTCTGATTGCCGTAACCTTTCGGCAGGTGAAAAATGTTCCTATTATAAATGAAAACTTGTCTAATTTTAATGAAAGAGCAGCATTCTATTTATGTGAAAATAGAGGGGAATTTTCAGAATTTTATTGGAGTTGATTTAAATAAAATCCTCCTATATACTATAAAACAGCTCAGGGAATAAAAAAGAAAAATCTATAATTAATCAGCAAATTTACGAAAACACTTGCTAAGTACTATGTAATTGTTTATAATGTTGAATGTTGGTCTTTGACTGCGATGAAGCGGAAGGTTGCCGACACACCCGGCCGCTTTGCCATGGCGAGTGTGCGGGAAATTTCCGTGGAGAATGTCTAGTAATTAGGCGAAAAGGAGGGAAAATAATGGCAAAACAAAAAATCCGTATCCGTTTAAAAGCGTATGATCACAGAGTTTTAGATCAATCAGCAGAAAAAATTGTCGAAACTGCTAAACGTTCAGGTGCTAGCGTATCAGGTCCGATTCCGTTGCCAACTGAAAAAACTGTGTACACAATCCTTCGGGCTGTTCACAAATACAAAGATTCCCGTGAACAATTCGAAATGCGTACACATAAACGTTTAATCGACATCATCAACCCAACTCCACAAACAGTTGATGCGCTAATGAAACTTGATTTACCGTCTGGTGTTGACATTGAAATCAAGCTTTAATTGAACAATAAAAATTTTTTATAACCACAGGAGGTGTGACAAATGACCAAAGGAATCTTAGGTAGAAAAATCGGCATGACGCAAGTTTTCGCCGAGAACGGTGATTTAATACCTGTAACAGTTGTTGAAGCGACTCCTAACGTAGTGCTTCAAAAGAAAACAATCGAAAACGATGGTTACGAAGCAATCCAATTAGGTTTTGAAGATAAACGCGAAAAACTTGCGAACAAACCTGAAAAAGGGCATGTTGCAAAAGCTAACACAGCACCTAAGCGCTTCATTCGTGAGATTCGCGGAGTTAATTTGGATGATTACGAAGTTGGTCAAGAAGTCAAAGTAGATATTTTCGCAGAAGGCGATTGGGTAGATGTAACAGGAACATCAAAAGGTAAAGGTTTCCAAGGTGTAATCAAACGCCACGGACAATCCCGCGGATCTATGGCTCACGGTTCCCGTTATCACCGTCGTCCTGGTTCAATGGGGGCCATCGCTCCAAACCGTGTATTCAAAACGAAAAACTTGCCTGGACGTACAGGCGGCGAACGAGTGACAATCCAAAACTTGCAAATTGTAAAAGTCATTCCGGAACGCAATTTGCTATTAATCAAAGGAAATGTTCCAGGTGCCCGCAAATCTTTGGTAATCGTAAAATCTGCTGTTAAAAAATCTAAATAATATACAGATGGAGAAAGGAGGAAACAGGAATGACAAAGGTAACTGTTCTTAGTCAAACTGGTGCTTCAGTTGGTGAAATCGAATTGAATGATGAAATTTTCGGTATCGAACCAAACGAAGCCGTATTATTCGACGCAGTAATCGCTCAACGCGCTTCTCTACGTCAAGGTACACACAAAGTAAAGAACCGCTCTGAAGTTTCTGGTGGTGGTAGAAAACCATGGCGCCAAAAAGGAACTGGACGCGCTCGCCAAGGTTCAATCCGAGCTCCTCAATGGCGTGGTGGTGGTGTAGTATTTGGTCCACAACCAAGAAGCTACAGCTATAAACTTCCGAAAAAAGTTCGTCGCTTAGCTCTTAAATCTGCTTTATCCGCAAAAGTGAACGAACAAAATTTCCTAGTTTTAGATGCGTTAAAGCTAGATGCGCCAAAAACAAAAGATTTCAAACAAATTTTAAACAACCTAAAAATCGATTCAAAAGCATTGTTCGTTACAGCTGATTTAGATGAAAACGTGACATTATCTGCACGTAACATCCCAGGCGTAACTGTGATTACAGCTAACGGAATCAACGTTCTTGACTTATTAGGTCATGACAAAGTTGTATTCACGAAAGCTGCAGTAGAAAAAGTTGAGGAGGTGCTTGGGTAATGGATGCGCGTGATGTCATCAAACGTCCGGTCATTACTGAGCGTTCCACTGAATTAATGGCTGACAAAAAATATACGTTCGAAGTGGATCTCCGTGCGAATAAAACGCAAGTAAAAGATGCAGTTGAAGAAATTTTCGGCGTGAAAGTTGCAAAAGTTAACATCATGAACTACAAAGGAAAAGCAAAACGCGTCGGTAAATTCCAAGGCGTAACAAACAGACGCCGCAAAGCGATTGTAACATTAACCCCTGACAGCAAAGAGATCGAAATTTTTGACATCTAATCGCAAAACGAAATGGTTCTGATACGAAAAGAAGGAGGGAAATAACATGGCGATTAAAAAATATAAACCAACCTCAAATGGTCGTCGTAACATGACATCATTTGACTTTTCGGAAATCACAACTGATACGCCGGAAAAATCATTATTAGTGCCATTGAAACGCAAAGCTGGCCGCAACAACCAAGGTAAAATCACTGTTCGTCACCATGGCGGTGGACACAAGCGTCAATATCGTATCATCGATTTCAAACGTGACAAAGATGGCATTCCAGGACGCGTTGCTACAATCGAATACGATCCAAACCGCTCAGCAAATATTGCGTTAATTAATTATGCAGATGGTGAAAAACGCTATATTATTGCTCCAAAAGGATTGCAAGTAGGTCAAGAAATCATGTCCGGTCCGGATGCGGATATCAAAGTGGGTAATGCATTACCGCTTGCAAACATTCCAATGGGTACAACAATCCATAACATCGAGTTGAAACCAGGAAAAGGCGGACAATTAGTTCGTGCTGCAGGTGCTTCTGCACAAGTATTAGGCCGTGAAGGCAAATATGTGATTGTACGTCTTCAATCTGGTGAAGTACGTTTAATTTTGGCGACTTGCCGCGCAACAATCGGTCAAGTTGGTAACGAATCCCATGAACTGGTAAACATCGGTAAAGCCGGTCGTTCCCGCTGGTTAGGCAAACGCCCTACTGTACGCGGTTCTGTAATGAACCCTGTGGATCACCCACATGGTGGTGGTGAAGGTAAAGCGCCAATCGGACGCAAATCTCCAATGACACCTTGGGGCAAACCTGCTCTTGGTTTCAAAACTCGCAAGAAACGCAACAAATCTGATAAATTCATTATTCGTGCACGTAAAAAATAATGTGGTAAAGCTACTTTCCAAGCGAAGAACAGTAGTGAAATCACGGAGGGAGGTTACTAAATGGGTCGCAGCTTGAAAAAAGGACCATTTTGTGATGAACATTTAATGAAAAAAGTGGAAGCACAACAAGGTCAAGAGAAAAAACAAGTAATCAAAACTTGGTCTCGCCGTTCAACAATCTTCCCTAACTTCGTCGGATTGACAATCGCGGTTTATGACGGACGCAAACATGTTCCTGTATATATTACGGAAGATATGGTAGGCCACAAACTTGGTGAGTTCGTACCGACTCGGACTTACAAAGGCCACGGTAATGATGACAAAAAAACAAGACGCTAATTTTGAGAGGAGGTAGATCCTGATGACAACAAAAGCCAAAGCTGTTGCTCGCACAGTCCGAATTGCACCTCGCAAAGTACGTTTAGTGGTTGATTTGATCAGAGGCAAGCAAGTAGGAGAAGCAGTTGCGATTTTACGTCATACTCCAAAAGCGGCGTCTCCAGTCGTTGAGAAAGTATTAAAATCTGCAGTTGCAAATGCTGAGCACAATTACGATTTAGATCCTAACAATTTATACATTTCCGAAATTTATGTTGATGAAGGTCCAACATTAAAACGTTATCGTCCACGTGCGCAAGGTCGTGCAAGCGCAATTAATAAACGCACAAGCCACATTACTGTAGTGGTATCTGAGAAGAAGGAGGGTTAATTTTGGGTCAAAAAGTACATCCAAACGGATTGCGCCTCGGCATCATTCGTGACTGGGAATCAAGATGGTACGCTGAAAAAGATTACGCCGAATTACTTCACGAAGATTTAAAAATCCGTAAATATATCGAAACAACATTAAAAGATGCAGCGGTTTCTAAAGTAGAAATTGAACGTGCAGCCAATCGAGTGAACATTACAATCCACACTGCGAAGCCTGGAATGGTAATCGGTAAAGGCGGTGCAGAAGTAGAAAGCTTGCGCAAATATTTAAGCGATCTAACTGGTAAACGTGTGCACATCAACATTGTTGAAATCAAAAAACCTGATCTTGATGCAAAATTAGTGGCAGAAAATATTGCGCGTCAACTTGAAAACCGCGTTTCATTCCGCCGCGCACAAAAACAAGCAATCCAACGTGCAATGCGCGCAGGAGCAAAAGGGATTAAAACACAAGTATCCGGTCGTCTAGGCGGTGCAGATATTGCCCGTGCAGAACATTACAGTGAAGGAACTGTACCACTTCATACTCTTCGCGCTGACATCGATTACGCTCATGCAGAAGCGGATACAACATACGGAAAATTGGGCGTGAAAGTATGGATTTATCGTGGTGAGGTCCTTCCTACGAAGAAAAACTCTGCGGAAGGAGGAAAATAATTATGTTAATGCCAAAACGCGTGAAATATCGTCGCGAACATCGTGGCCGAATGAAAGGCAGAGCAAAAGGCGGTACAGAGGTGCAATTTGGTGAATGGGGCCTTCAAGCTACAACTGCAAGCTGGGTGACAAACCGCCAAATTGAAGCAGCCCGTATTGCGATGACTCGTCACATGAAACGTGGCGGTAAAGTTTGGATTAAAATCTTCCCGCACAAACCATATACGAAAAAACCGCTTGAAGTACGGATGGGTTCCGGTAAAGGTTCTCCAGAAGGTTGGGTAGCTGTAGTAAAACCAGGAAAAGTTATGTTCGAAGTTGCCGGTGTATCTGAAGAAGTTGCACGCGAAGCTCTTCGTTTGGCATCACATAAACTTCCTGTAAAATGTAAAATTGTGAAACGTCAAGAAACTGGTGGTGATTCTAATGAAAGCTAAAGAAATCCGCGAACTTGCCACTCCTGAAATCGAAATGAAAATCAAAGCGTTAAAAGAAGAGCTTTTCAACCTTCGTTTCCAATTAGCGACTGGTCAATTAGAAAATACAGCTCGTATCCGTGAAGTACGTAAAACGATTGCACGTATGAAAACTGTGATCCGTGAAAGAGAAATCAGTGGAGAAAAGTAATGAGCAAAGGAGGTCCACGATATGTCTGAGCGTAAACAGCGCAAAGTTTACACTGGCCGTGTAGTTTCAGATAAAATGGACAAAACAATTGTCGTTTTAGTAGAAACTTACAAAAAACACAAATTATACGGCAAACGCGTAAAATATTCCAAAAAATTCAAAGCTCACGATGAGCACAATGAAGCTAAAGTCGGCGATATCGTGCGCATTATGGAAACGCGCCCACTTTCAGCTACAAAACATTTCCGTTTAGTAGAAATCGTAGAAAAAGCGGTTGTTATTTAATAAGAAGTTCGGAAAAAGCGCAAATTCCGAAGGGAGGTAACCTAAGTGATCCAACAAGAATCTCGTTTGAAAGTTGCTGACAACTCAGGTGCACGTGAAGTATTAACGATTAAAGTACTCGGTGGTTCTGGACGTAAAACTGCCAATATCGGTGACGTTATCGTTTGCACAGTTAAGAAAGCAACACCAGGTGGCGTTGTTAAGAAAGGCGATGTTGTAAAAGCGGTTGTTGTACGCACTAAATCTGGTGTGCGCCGTAAAGATGGTACTTACATTAAATTTGATGAAAACGCATGTGTAATTATCAGAGACGATAAATCACCACGCGGCACTCGTATTTTCGGTCCTGTTGCACGTGAGTTGCGTGACAAAAACTTCATGAAAATCATTTCTCTTGCTCCAGAAGTTCTTTAATGATTCGTATAGTACCAATCAAGGAGGTGCGAAACATAATGCATGTTAAAAAGGGCGACAAAGTAAAAGTAATTACTGGAAAAGATAAAGGCAAAGTGGGCGTTGTACTTGCTGCTTTTCCTAAAAAAGAACGTGTGATTGTTGAAGGCGTTAATATCGTGAAAAAACACGTGAAGCCTAACCAATCAAACCCTCAAGGTGGTATTGTAAGTCAAGAAGCACCTATCCATGTTTCTAACGTTATGCTGATCGATCCGAAAACTGGCGAGCCGACTCGCGTAGGTTACAGATTCGAAAACGGCAAAAAAGTTCGTTATGCGAAAAAATCAGGTGCAGTGATTGACTAATAAGAAATTTTGAAAGGAGGTACACACATGAGCCGCCTAAAAGAAAAATATAAAAACGAAGTAGTTCCTGCTTTAATGAATAAATTTCAATATAAATCTGTGATGCAAGTTCCTAAAGTTGAAAAAATCGTAGTGAATATGGGTGTGGGTGACGCAGTACAAAACCCTAAAGCTTTGGATGCAGCTGTTGAAGAACTGGCAATCATTACTGGTCAAAAACCGGTTGTAACAAGAGCGAAAAAATCGATCGCTGGATTCCGTTTGCGTGCAGGTATGCCAATTGGTGCAAAAGTTACATTACGTGGTGAACGCATGTATGATTTCTTGGATAAATTGATTTCCATCGCACTTCCACGTGTTCGTGACTTCCGTGGTGTATCCAAAAAAGCATTTGACGGACGCGGAAACTACACTTTAGGTGTAAAAGAACAATTGATTTTCCCTGAAATTGATTACGATAAAATCTCAAAAGTACGCGGTATGGATATCGTGATTGTAACAACAGCGAATACTGATGAAGAAGCTCGTGAGTTGTTAACTCAATTTGGTATGCCGTTCCAAAAATAATAGAAGGAGGGCGAAAACGTGGCAAAAAAATCAATGATTGTTAAATCAAAACGCAAACCTAAATTCAAAGTGCAAGCTTATACACGTTGCGAACGCTGTGGACGTCCACATTCTGTATATCGTAAATTCAAACTTTGCCGTATCTGTTTCCGTGAACTTGCATACAAAGGTCAAATCCCTGGTGTGAAAAAAGCTAGCTGGTAATGCCTGAAAAATGGGAAGGAGGTAAAAACATATGACAATGACAGATCCAATTGCAGATATGCTTACTCGCATCCGCAATGCAAATATGGTTGGTCACGAGAAGCTTGAAGTGCCAGCTTCCAAGATTAAAAGAGAAATCGCTGAAATCCTTAAGCGAGAAGGCTTCATTCGTGATGTTGAATATATTGAAGACAACAAACAAGGTATTCTCCGTATTTTCTTGAAATACGGCAAAAACAATGAACGTGTAATCACTGGTCTAAAACGCATTTCTAAACCTGGTTTACGCGTATATGCGAAAACTGACGAAATTCCAAAAGTATTAAACGGATTAGGTATCGCAATTCTTTCTACTTCTCAAGGTGTGTTAACTGATAAAGAAGCACGCGCTAAAAAAGTAGGCGGAGAAGTACTAGCATACGTTTGGTAATCAGTAAGAAACGAATGGAGGTGCAATGAAATGTCTCGTGTAGGAAAGAAACCGATCGAAGTTCCTTCTAACGTTACAGTGACAGTAAGCGCAGACAATACTGTAACTGTTAAAGGACCGAAAGGCGAACTGACTCGCCAATTTAACCAAGATATGAAAATCCAACAAGAAGGAAATATCATCACAGTTGTTCGTCCTTCTGATTCAAAAGAGCACCGTACAATCCACGGTACAACTCGTGCGTTGCTCGCAAACATGGTACAAGGTGTATCTGAAGGGTTCTCTCGTTCTCTTGAACTTATTGGGGTTGGGTACCGTGCTCAATTGCAAGGCAAAAAACTTGTATTAAACGTTGGTTACTCACATCCTGTTGAATTTACTGCAGAGCCAGGAATTGAATTTGAGGTTCCTTCTAATACAAAGATCGTGGTTAAAGGTATCGACAAAGAACGAGTAGGTGCTGTAGCAGCCGATATCCGCGCTGTTCGTCCACCTGAGCCATACAAAGGTAAAGGTATTCGTTACGAAGGCGAATATGTACGTCGTAAAGAAGGTAAAACAGGTAAGTAATTAGCTTGGCGTAGAAAGGAGTGACCACTATGATTACGAAAGTAGACAAAAATAAAGTACGCAAAAGACGTCATGCACGTGTGCGTAGAAAAATCCAAGGTACACCTGAACGTCCACGTTTAAACGTATTTCGTTCAAACAAACACATTTACGCACAAATCATTGACGATGTTGCAGGACATACAATTGTTAGTGCTTCCACTTTAGAAAAAGGTTTTGAAGGTCCTGGCAGCAATAAAGAAGCTGCAGCAAAAGTGGGCGAATTAATCGCCAAACGCGCATTGGAAAAAAATATTACTGCCGTTGTATTTGACCGTGGTGGTTATTTATATCATGGACGCGTGAAAGCTTTGGCAGAAGCTGCACGTGAAAACGGTTTACAATTCTAATATGAAGGAGGGACATACTTCATGACTCGTATTGACGCAAGCAAACTGGAACTTGAAGAGCGTGTTGTATCGGTAAATCGCGTTGCGAAAGTTGTTAAAGGTGGACGCCGCTTCCGCTTCGCAGCTTTAGTGGTAGTTGGAGATAGAAACGGTCATGTAGGCTTCGGTACTGGTAAAGCTCAAGAAGTACCGGATGCAATTCGCAAAGCTGTAGAAGATGCGAAGAAAAATTTGATCGAAGTGCCACGTGTAGGTGGAACAATTCCACATGAAGTAATCGGTGATTTTGGTGCTGCAAAAATTTTAATGAAACCGGCATCTGAAGGTACTGGGGTAATTGCTGGTGGTTCAGTACGTGCAGTGCTTGAATTGGCAGGAATCACTGATATCCTTTCAAAATCTCTAGGTTCCAACACACCAATTAACATGGTACGTGCTACTGTTGAGGGATTAAAACAATTAAAACGTGTTGAAGAAGTTGCGAAACTTCGTGGTAAAACAGTAGAAGAGCTACTAGGATAAGGGGGGATAATGATGGCAAACAAATTAGAAATCACCCTCATTCGATCTGTAATCGGCGCTAGCGAAAGACAGCGCAAAGTAGTTGAAGCATTGGGCTTGAAAAAAGTGAATTCTACTGTAGAACATGCAGATAACCCTGCAATTCGCGGTATGATTAATAAAGTTTCACACTTGGTAAAAGTAAAAGAAATTTAATCCATCATTAAATAAATAAGGAGGTGCCATCTAAAATGAAACTTCATGAGCTAAAACCAGCTGAAGGTTCACGCAAAAAACGCAACCGCGTTGGACGTGGTATTGGTTCTGGTAATGGTAAAACTGCAGGACGCGGTCAAAAAGGTCAAAACGCTCGTTCTGGAGGCGGTGTACGTCCAGGATTTGAAGGTGGTCAAAACCCACTGTTCCGCCGTTTGCCAAAACGTGGCTTTACAAATGTAAACCGTAAAGAATATGCAATCGTGAACCTTGAAGCGTTAAATCGTTTCGAAGAAGGTACGGAAGTTACACCTGAATTGTTAATTGAAACAGGTGTTGTGAAAAACGAAAAAGCTGGTATTAAAATCCTTGGAAATGGAGCGCTTACGAAAAAGCTTAACGTGAAAGCTCATAAGTTCTCTGCTTCTGCGAAAGAAGCAATCGAGAACGCTGGCGGAACAGCTGAGGTGATCTAATGTTTCAAACGCTCGCAAATTTTATGCGTGTCCGAGATATTCGAAATAAAATTCTTTTTACTTTGTTAATGCTCATCATCTTTCGTATAGGATCCTTTATCCCTGTACCTAACGTGGATGCTGAAGTGTTAAAAGTAACGGATGAATTCAACCTTGTCGGATTTCTGAACGTGTTTGGCGGCGGTGCATTATCGAATTTCTCCATTTTTGCTCTGGGGATCATGCCCTACATCACTGCGTCCATCATTGTTCAGTTGCTGCAAATGGATGTCGTTCCTAAGTTTGCGGAATGGGGACGGCAAGGTGAAGTAGGTCGCCGGAAGCTAGCCCAGTTCACGCGCTACTTTACGGTAGTGCTGGCTTTCCTCCAAGCATTGGCCATGTCTTTCGGTTTTAACCAAATATATGGCGGTACA
This sequence comes from Ureibacillus sp. FSL K6-8385, assembly GCF_038593155.1. Classification (GTDB taxonomy): domain Bacteria; phylum Bacillota; class Bacilli; order Bacillales_A; family Planococcaceae; genus Ureibacillus; species Ureibacillus terrenus. The sequence goes on along the minus strand of NZ_CP151968.1, from coordinate 2,655,625 downwards.
TTAATAACGGATACAAGCATCATTTCCTATATTACAATCGCCCTTGTTTTGACTGCCGGCACAGCTTTTTTGCTGTGGCTGGGAGAACAAATCACAGCACACGGCGTAGGAAATGGCATTTCATTTCTCATCTTCGCTGGGATCGTAGCAGGGATACCTACTACAATTAACCAAATTTATGCACAGCAAATTGAAGGTGCAGGGGATCAATTATTCATCCGTATTATCGTTGTATTGCTTCTTGTGTTGATTATGTTGGCGGTCATTGTTGGCGTAATCTATGTCCAACAAGCATTGCGCAAAATCCCGATTCAATATGCAAAACGGGTGTCTGGCCGCGGTTATCTCGGCGGTCAACAAGCGCATTTGCCATTGAAAGTGAATGCTGCGGGGGTTATTCCAGTCATCTTTGCAGTAGCATTCATCATTACACCTCAGACTTTAGCAGCGTTCTTCGGACAGAACAAAGTGACAACATTCATTATTAACATGTTCGACTATACAAAACCGGTCGGGTTGATTATTTATATTGTATTGATTATTGCGTTCACTTATTTCTACGCATTTGTACAAGTCAACCCTGAACGGATTGCCGACAACTTGAAAAAGCAAGGCGCATATATTCCTGGAATCCGCCCGGGAAATGACACTGAAACATATTTAACAAAAGTGTTGTATCGTCTGACATTTGTCGGTGCCCTGTTCTTAACGATTGTGGCAATATTGCCTATTTTGTTCATAAACTTTATGGATTTGCCTGCCAGCGCTAAAATTGGCGGAACGAGTGTAATCATCGTGGTCGGCGTAGCACTGGAAACAATGAAGCAATTAGAGGCTCAATTGGTTAAACGCCATTATAAAGGTTTTATGAAATAATTGTTGGTTAGGAAACATTATTTGTTTTCTAAGCCAGCACCTAGGGGAGGGAAATGTCCGTATGAATATCGTTCTAATGGGCTTGCCAGGTGCCGGGAAAGGTACGCAAGCAGAAAAAATCGTCAATAAATATCAAATCCCTCATATTTCTACAGGTGATATGTTCCGGGCAGCCATCAGTCAGGGGACTGAGCTTGGTCTAAAAGCGAAATCTTACATGGATCAAGGCGCTCTAGTTCCTGATGAAGTCACTATCGGCATTGTTCGTGAGAGACTGGCTCAAGAGGATTGCGAAAAAGGATTCTTACTTGATGGATTCCCACGTACTGTTCCACAAGCAGAAGCATTAGACAACATCTTAGAGGAACTTGGCAAAAAAATTGATCACGTGATCAATATCCAAGTGGAAAAAGATGAGCTGGTTGCACGTTTGAGTGGTCGCCGTATTTGTAAAACATGTGGAGCTACTTATCACGTAATTTTTAACCCTCCTAAAGTAGAAGGAAAATGTGATAAGGACGGCGGAGAATTATATACTCGTGCGGACGACAATCCTGAAACGGTTGCAAATCGCCTGGAAGTAAATATGAAGCAGGCACAACCTTTGCTTGATTTTTATGAGTCAAAAGGGTTGTTGACAAATATCAATGGGCAGCAAGAAATTGAAAAAGTATTTGCTGATATTGACGCTTTACTTTCACAAGTTTCACAAGGCAGCCGCAGCTGATACCCGTCATACTTTCGAAAGTCATAATACTTTTCGCGCAGCGTAACGGAGAAAAACTTTTACTGTGAAAGTTTAATGGGTTCGGTATACACTGCTTGCGAAAATGCTTATACTTACAAGGAAGTAAATTTGAAAGAGTGTTATGGGTTTCGTGGAAGCATCAAGTAAACGGGTATGAATGTTCCATGATTTCCGGTCATTTTAACGAATAAGATCATAAACCGGACTTTGTTCATTCCCTGGATTGTGTGTAGCGAAACCATCCATGCGTCTTTCGAGCATCTCTCATACAATCCAATTTTTTTAATGGAGCTGTTACTAAACTGTTCAATTGTTGCGCGTGTTCTCCATCGGGAACCATTTAGCACATAAAGAAGGGAGATCGGTTGATGGCGAAAGACGATGTTATTGAAGTTGAAGGAACAGTCGTTGAGACTTTGCCAAATGCCATGTTTAAGGTAGAATTAGAGAATGGGCATACAGTGCTTGCACACGTTTCCGGAAAGATTCGTATGCACTTTATACGGATTTTGCCTGGAGATAAAGTAACGGTTGAATTATCGCCTTATGATTTGACTCGCGGTCGTATCACGTATCGTTACAAATAAAAACATTTTTGCACTCCGAAGACTAAGGAGGTTGAGTTAAATGAAAGTGAGACCATCTGTAAAACCGATTTGCGAAAAATGCAAAGTGATTCGTCGTCGCGGTAAAGTTATGGTAATCTGCGAAAATCCAAAACATAAACAAAAACAAGGTTAATTTTAAGGAGGTGCGAAATAAATGGCACGTATTGCTGGTGTTGATATTCCTCGCGATAAACGCGTTGTAATTTCATTGACTTACATTTATGGTGTTGGTAAATCCACTGCGAAAAAAGTATTAGCTGCAGCTGGCGTTTCTGAAGATACTCGTGTACGTGATCTAACTGAAGACGAATTGGACAGAATTCGTGCGGAGTTGGACAAATATAAAATCGAAGGTGACTTGCGCCGCGAAGTATCTCTTAACATCAAACGTTTAATGGAAATCGGCTGCTACCGTGGTATCCGTCACCGCCGTGGTCTACCGGTTCGTGGACAAAATACGAAAAACAATGCACGTACTCGTAAAGGTCCTCGTAAAACTGTAGCGAACAAGAAAAAATAATAGGTAAAGGGGGTTAATCGGTAATGGCACGTAAACAACAAACACGTAAACGCCGTGTGAAAAAAAATGTTGAATCAGGTATTGCACACATTCGTTCTACATTTAACAACACAATCGTAACGATCACTGATATGCAAGGAAATACAATTGCATGGTCAAGTGCCGGTGCTCTTGGTTTCAAAGGTTCTCGTAAATCTACTCCATACGCTGCTCAAATGGCTGCAGAAGCTGCCGCAAAAGCATCAATGGAACATGGTATGAAATCATTGGAAGTAAGTGTTAAAGGGCCAGGCGCAGGTCGTGAAGCAGCTATTCGTGCACTTCAAGCTGCAGGACTTGAAGTAACAGCTATTAAAGATGTTACACCAGTTCCACATAACGGTTGCCGTCCGCCAAAACGTCGTCGTGTGTAATGGGTGCAACTCTTTAGAGTACATCTTTGTACGAGAAGAATTGTACAAATTTATAAAGTCAAGGTTTTTTGACTATGATGATGGTATGACCTATACAGTCGATGTTTTGAAGGAGGGTAAATGAATGATCGAAATTGAAAAACCACGGATTGAAACTGTTGAGATCAGCGAAGATTCCACATACGGAAAGTTTGTAATAGAACCACTCGAACGTGGATACGGTACGACTTTGGGGAATTCTTTACGGCGAATCCTTCTATCCTCATTGCCTGGAGCAGCGATTACATCTGTACAAATAGATGGGGTATTGCATGAATTTTCAACTATTGAAGGGGTAGTTGAGGATGTTGCTTCCATCATTTTAAATTTAAAAAAATTGGCTCTGAAAATCTACTCTGATGAAGAGAAGATACTCGAAATCGATGTTAAAGGGGAAGCAACGGTAACTGCTGCAGATATTACACATGATAGTGATGTTGAAATATTGAACCCTGATTTATATATTGCAACAGTAGCAAGCAACGGTCATTTGCGTATGCGCATGTATGCAAGAAGAGGCCGTGGTTATACTCCAGCTGATCAAAACAAACGTGAGGATCTTCCTATTGGTGTGATCCCGATCGACTCTATTTACACTCCAGTTTCACGCGTTAGTTATCAAGTGGAAAATACTCGTGTAGGACAAAATTCTGACTACGATAAATTATCCCTTGATGTGTGGACTGATGGTAGCATTGGTCCAAAAGAGGCGATTTCACTCGGAGCGAAAATATTAACAGAACATCTGAATATTTTTGTCGGTTTAACTGATGAGGCACAAGCAGCGGAAATCATGGTAGAAAAAGAAGAGGACCAAAAAGAGAAAGTATTGGAAATGACAATCGAGGAATTGGATCTCTCTGTGCGTTCTTACAACTGTCTAAAACGCGCAGGTATCAATACGGTTTTGGAACTTACAAACAAGTCGGAAGAAGACATGATGAAAGTTCGCAACCTTGGCCGCAAGTCATTGGAAGAAGTAAAGTCAAAACTTGCAGAACTAGGTTTATCCTTGCGTAAAGACGACTAAGCGTCGCTATTATTATGTTCGAATAAAGGAGGGAACATTCATGGGTTACAGAAAACTTGGCCGTACAAGCTCTCAACGCAAAGCGTTGTTACGTGATTTAGCAACAGATTTAATCATCAATGAACGCATTGAGACGACTGAAGCTCGTGCAAAAGAATTGCGCAAAGTCGTTGAAAAAATGATTACATTGGGTAAACGCGGAGATTTGCATGCTCGCCGTCAAGCAGCTGCATTCATTCGTCGTGAATTAGTGACAACAACTGATGAAGAAGGCAATGAAAAAACGAAATTTGCCCTTCAAAAACTATTTGATGATGTTGCGCCACGTTATGCTGATCGCCAAGGTGGTTACACTCGGATTTTAAAAGTTGGTCCTCGTCGCGGTGACGGAGCACCAGTTGTAATCATCGAATTAGTTTAATTTTTTTGGGGGTGTCCGGTTGGCCGGTTCAACTTGCCCCCTTTTTTACAATTGAATGATTTATACGACAACTCTAAAGCATCTGAGCGTTATGATGATCGAATGGTTCATTCGGATCGTCTAGCTCTCCGCACCTCATTCGTCCGGTTACGGAGCGTGAAAGTTTTATATTCCATTTCGAACGTGTTTAGCGCATTTCTCCAGAATGAGGTGCGCGCTTTTTTATTCATATTATATTGCCAATATGTAAAAATAAAATACGTTTATTTATTGATTTAAACGTGTTTTATTTTTATATATGACCATCGTCTTGCTGAAATTTGGAGCAGAGCCCTGGAGAGAGGAGCATAGCAGTGACCGAAATTTTATCTTTTAAAAACGTCTCATTTTCATACTCACCAGAAAAAGCCGATGTACGGAAAGCGGTAGATAACGTCTCATTTTCCGTCGAAGAAGGGGAATGGATTGCCATTGTCGGTCATAATGGTTCAGGCAAATCTACAATGGTCAAAATGGTTTGCGGCCTTCTGTTTCCCCAAGAAGGAGAAATTCGCGTCATGGGGAATGTGTTGAGCGAAGAAAACCTTTGGGATATTCGTTCAAAAATCGGGATGGTATTCCAAAATCCCGATAACCAGTTTGTAGGGGCAACTGTGCAGGATGATGTGGCCTTTGCCTTGGAGAATAATGGGATTCCTTACGAGGAAATGGTGGAACGCGTCACTTCTTCATTGAAACGGGTAAAAATGTATGAGTTTCTCAACCATGAGCCCCACCATCTATCCGGGGGACAGAAACAGCGGGTGGCGATTGCCGGGGCACTTGCGATGCATCCAAAATTATTAATTTTGGACGAGGCAACCTCCATGCTTGACCCTCAGGGGCGGGAGGAAGTATTGCAAACGGTGCTTGACTTGAGGAAAGAAATTGGGTTAACGGTTTTATCGATTACCCATGATGTGGAAGAAGCCCTTCTTGCAGACCGGATCATTTTTATGAACCAGGGAAAAAAATATGCGGAAGGAACGCCGGAAGAAATTTTTGCATTGGGCGACAAATTGATTGAATTTGGATTGGAGCTGCCTTTTGCAATGAGAATGTCAAAGCTCCTTCAGGAAAAAGGGGTGCCACTCGCAGGCAAAAATTTAACAGAAGAAGAGTTGGTGAATGATTTATGGACATCAAACTTCAGAAAGTAAGCTATGCATATTCGGTTGGTACCCCTTTTGAGAAATTTGCCTTGTTTGATGTGGATATGGAAATCCCATCCAATACTTATCATGCCATCATTGGCCATACAGGATCCGGGAAATCAACGCTTCTGCAACATTTCAATGGATTACTGAAGCCTACGAAAGGCATCGTACAGGTAGGGAATCGCACTATTGAAGCAGGAAAAAAGGCGAAAGATCTAAAGCCGCTTCGCCAAAAAGTGGGCATTGTTTTTCAATTTCCGGAGCATCAATTGTTCGAAGAGACGGTATTGAAGGATATCATGTTCGGACCTATGAATTTTGGTGTCCCCGAAGAAGAAGCGGAAAAAAGGGCTCGTAAAGGGATCCGGCAAGTAGGTTTGCCTGAAGAAGTGCTGGCGAAGTCGCCGTTTGACTTATCGGGAGGACAAATGAGACGTGTCGCAATCGCAGGGGTGCTTGCAATGAATCCGGAAGTGATTGTACTCGATGAACCGACCGCAGGGCTCGATCCAAGAGGACAAAAAGAAATAATGGAATTGTTCTATCGCCTGCATAAGGAAAGAGGACTTACAACGATTCTTGTGACGCACAGCATGGAAGATGCGGCAAAATACGCCGATCGGATTTCCATTATGCATGAAGGGCGTTGTGTGTTGACAGGGACTCCGCGTGAAATCTTTTCAGACAGCGAAACACTGAAGAAATACCGCCTGGAAGTACCGCGAATCGTAAAATTCCAGAAAAAGATTGAAGAAATGATTGGAAAGCCCCTTTCGAAAATCTGTTTGACCGAGGAAGAGTTGGCGGATGAAGTTGCCCGGGTGGTAAAGGAGCGTGAGCGGGCATGATGGAAAAAATGATATTTGGACGCTTTATCCCTGGAAATTCCTTTATCCACCAATTGGATCCGCGTTCTAAATTAGTATTTACTTTTATTTTTGTAATTATTGTGTTTTTGGCAAACAATTCCATAACCTATGGATTGTTATTGGCTTTTACATTGTTTGTCATTTTGATTTCTAAAATTCGTCTCTATTTTTTAGTTAATGGGTTGAAACCCGTCATCATTTTGCTTCTTTTCACGTTCCTGATTCACATTCTTTTTACGAGGGAAGGAAATGTTCTTCTTGACTTAGGTTTTCTCAAAATCTATGAAGGCGGATTAAGACAAGGCATCTTTATTTCCATCCGGTTCACGGTGCTCGTATTTATGACGACCATTTTGACGTTAACAACTTCCCCGATTTCCATTACAGATGGGCTGGAAGTATTGTTGAATCCTTTAAAGAAATTGAAATTGCCGATTCATGAATTGGCTTTGATGATGTCGATTGCGTTGAGGTTTATTCCGACATTGATGGATGAGACGGACAAAATCATGAAAGCGCAAATGGCAAGAGGTTCCGATCTGGGTTCAGGTCCAATAAAAGATCGCGTGAAAGCGGTCGTCCCCCTTTTGGTGCCGCTGTTCGTCAGCGCTTTTAAACGGGCGGAAGATTTGGCGACAGCAATGGAAGTGCGGGGGTATCGGGGTGGAGAAGGACGCACCCGATATCGCCGGCTGAAATGGGATGCGAAAGATACTATATGTATTATTTCACTTGTACTTTTAACTGCTCTGTTAATATTTTTCCGCAGTTAGGAAAAGGTGATCAATTTGCGACGGATGAAAGCAGTCATTGCTTATGACGGAACGGATTTTTCCGGATATCAGGCGCAGCCGGGAAAACGTACGGTACAATCTGAAATTGAAAATGTATTGGCAATCATGCATAAGGGGGAAAAGGTGCGCATTTTTGCAAGCGGACGCACCGATGCCCGGGTGCATGCAACGGGACAAGTCATCCATTTTGATACGCCCCTTTCCATTCCGAGCGACAAATATCAAATGGCGTTAAACGCGCAATTGCCCGGGGACGTGCGAATTTTGGAGATGGAAGAAGTGGATCAGGACTTTCATGCCCGTTTCAGCGCGAAGGGAAAGCGATATCGATATAAATGGAATTGCGAAGAAGTGCAAAGTCCTTTTAAAAGAAACTATACGGTTGAAACAAGGGGAAGAAAACCGGATGTAAACAAAATGGAGGAGGGTGCCGAGTATCTCGTCGGCACGCACGACTTCACAAGTTTTTGTGCGGCCAGTACCCCGGTCGAAGATAAGGTCCGTACGATTTATTCGATTCATTTCGAGTGGCATGATCAGGAACTGCACATGGTCATTGAAGGAAACGGGTTTTTATATAATATGGTACGCATCATTGCGGGAACATTGTGGGAAGTGGGGATTGGCAAAAGGGAGCCGGAATCCATCAAGGAAATCCTCGAAGCAAAAAATAGGGAAATGGCCGGCACAACCGCCCCTCCCCACGGTTTATATTTGGAAAAAGTGTTTTATTAAAAAGAATAACAACTTCTCCTTGTGTTTAACATTTTTCTTGACTATTGTTTTAATCTGTAATATTATAACATATGGTATTTTCCACTTATAAGCCCCGAAACTTATTAGTGAAATACGACTTCTTTTATTTATTCATAATGAAAACTGAAAATTCAACGGTTCATGAAATCGATTAGGAGGATATATACATGCGTACAACATTTATGGCGAAAGGTCATGAAGTAGAGCGTAAATGGTTAGTGGTTGACGCAGAAGGCAAAACGCTCGGGCGTTTGGCTTCTGAAGTTGCGGCTCTTTTACGCGGCAAACATAAACCAATCTATACACCACATGTTGACACTGGTGACTTTGTAATCGTGATTAATGCTGAAAAAATTCATTTAACAGGTAAAAAATTAAAAGATAAAATCTACTACCACCACTCTTTATATCCAGGTGGCTTAAAGAAACGTACAGCAGGAGAATTGCTTGAAAAAAATCCAACAAGAATGATCGAACTTGCAGTGAAAGGTATGCTTCCTAAAAATTCATTGGGACGCAAAATGTTCAAAAAACTTTTCGTTTATGCAGGTCCAAATCATCCACATGCTGCACAAAAACCAGAAAGCTATGAGCTTCGCGGATAATTAGTTAGAGGAGGATATTCACTTGGCACAAGTTCAATATACTGGCACAGGTCGTCGTAAAAGCGCAGTAGCCCGTGTACGTCTAGTACCTGGCGAAGGCAAAATTATCATCAATAAACGTGATGTGGAAGATTACATTCCATTTGAAACATTGCGTGAAGTAATTAAACAACCATTAGTATTGACTCAAACATTGGGCAGCTATGATGTATTAGTAAACGTAAAAGGCGGAGGTTATACTGGTCAAGCTGGCGCAATCCGTCACGGTATCGCACGTGCGTTGCTTCAAGTTGATCCGGATTTCCGTCCAACTTTAAAACAAGCTGGTTTGCTAACACGTGACCCACGTATGAAAGAACGTAAAAAATATGGTCTCAAAGGCGCTCGTCGCGCACCACAATTCTCAAAACGTTAATATTGGTATTTATCAACGTTTTCAAACCCTTTCCCGCAAACGCGGGAAAGGGTTTTTCTAATGGTTTAGAGGAAATAGTTTATTCAAAATCAATAATGACTTTCAATGCTTTTTCTTTGGAGGCGTTTTGGAAAGTGTCGTAAGCATCAAGAATGTTTTCAAATTTGAAGGCGTGGGTGACCAACTCTTCCACCTTGATTTTTCCGCTTGAAAGGGTTTTCAACAGCATCGGAGTCGAGCTTGTTGAAACAAGTCCCGTTGTAATGGTCACATTTTGGATCCACAAATTTTGAAGTTCCAGTTCGACCGGTTTGCCATGCACCCCAACATTTGCAAGATGGCCGCCCGGGGCAAGAATTTTTTGGCAGATGTCAAAAGTTGCAGGGAAACCGGCCGCTTCAATTGCTACATCTACTCCACGTCCATCCGTAAGTTCCAGGATTTGTTGAATTGCCGATTCTGCATTTTGGGAGTTGACAGTATCTGTGGCACCAAATTTTTTTGATGCTTCTAAACGGTTATCATCCAAATCGACCATGATGATTTTTCCAGGCGAATAAAACTGGGAAGTAATTAAAGCGGACATACCGATTGGTCCGGCACCGATAATCGCCACCGTGTCCCCCGGCTTCACTTGTCCATTCAGCACGCCGATTTCGAATCCTGTCGGCAAAATATCTGAAATCAAAACAGCTGCCTGATCGGAAATTCCTTTCGGGATATGGTACAAGGAATTATCGGCATGGGGAATGCGCACATATTCAGCCTGGGTGCCGTTGATCAAATGCCCTAAAATCCAACCGCCATCTTCGCAATGGGCGTAAAGGGATTGTTTACAATAATGGCAGCTTCCGCAAGACGTAATACAGGAAATGATAACCTTATCCCCCGGTTTGAAGTTTTTTACTCCGGATCCGACTTCCTCTACGATTCCTACTCCTTCGTGCCCCAAAATGGTCCCTTCTTTTACCGCCGGCACATCTCCGCTTAAAATGTGCAAGTCCGTCCCGCAGATGGTTGTCTTGACGAGTCTTACGATTGCGTCACTGTCTTTTATAATTTCCGGTTTTTCCACTTCTCTCAATGCTTTTTTTCCTGGACCTTCATAGACAAGCGCTTTCATGTGGCAGCCTCCTTTTTTATAATTTTTTCATTAATATAATATATTTTCAGAAAATTTGCAATAAAGAAGTTTGGAGATAAATAACTTGATAGAAGAATGAATCTTTCAATGCATAAATAAATAGCTCGTTTTATATATTAATAAGCGAAGTCCGGCATACATAGTTTATTTTTTGGGAAATAAAAAATCCGGCGGCAAGGGACATATTGAAAATCAGTTTGACAAAGCCGAGGAAATTATGTTATTTTTTAGTTAAATTCATTTAATTGTCTAAAGATTCAAATAATTTATTATATTGAAAAAGTGTTATATGAAAACGAATAAATGAAGTACGGTTGCCATGAAGTTGTTTATCAATAATTTATTTTAATAGATTAATAGTTTACAAATAACGGGGAGGTGGAAGATTGAGCAGCCAAAATAATGTTGTAAGCATCAGCAATGAGGCTGTATTAATGAACAAATTGTCAGAACCTGAAACAATCAAACAATTAATCAGCCTGCTGGATAACCTGAAAAAATTTAATCTGCTGTTTGAGGCTATTGAGAATTTTATAAAGCGAAGTCCAGAAATGGCCGATTCGCTAAACCGGATGGTTCTGACGCTTCGGGAAGAATTGCCAAAAAACAATATTGTAAACAATTTGCAAAGCAGCCTGGAGTCCTTGATACGTTTGCAGAACTTAATCAATTCAGAAGAATTCAGAAAAATCGAGGCGACAGTGCTGAATGAAAGAACGATTAAAACATTAAGCAATCTTTGCACATCTGTTTCGGAGGCCGCTTCCAATATGGAATATAAAACATCTGCAAGCCCTGGCATATTCGGCCTGTTGAAGGAGCTGACCAATCCGGAAATACAGCCTGCAATCCAATTTATATTGAATGTGTTGAAAATACTGTCAAAGGAGCTTAAGAATGCATGAACTGTCCATTGCACACAGCCTGGTTCAATTGGCGATCGAAACGGCAGAGCAAAATCATCTAAAAAAGATTGAAGCCCTGCGTGTAAAATTGGGTGTATTTTCCGGCGTAGTCAAAGAAGCGTTGGAATTCTCCTTTGATATCGCAACGGAAGGGACAAGCATCGAAGGAGCCCATCTAATTATAGAAGAAATTCCTTTAAAAATTTTTTGCTCTCAATGCAGCCAAGAATATGTGCTGGAAAAACCCATTCCGATAAAATGTCCGAGATGCAACTCAGGCACCGATCAAATTTTGGAAGGAAAAGAAATTGAATTGTATGAACTGGTAGGTGAGGGTTAATATTGAGCCAAGCAATTGAACAGCCTCGAATTGTGAAGATAAGGGAAAATGTGTTGAAGAAAAATGACATTTTGGCCAGAGAATTAAGAAAGCGCTTTCAAGAAAACCGGGTTTATGTTGTAAACCTCGTTTCCAGTCCCGGAGCCGGGAAAACAACGCTGTTGACGGAAATATTGACAAGGCTGGGTCAAGATTTTAAAGCCGCGGCTTTAGTCGGGGATTTGGCGACAGAGAATGATGCGGAACGGCTGAAGCGGAGCGGAGCGATAGTAAAACAGATTACAACAGGAACGGTATGCCATCTTGAGGCACAAATGATCGAAGATTCCATTCGTGAATGGGATTTAAGAGATATCGACTTTCTATTCATCGAAAATGTCGGAAATCTTGTTTGCCCATCCAGCTATGACCTGGGTGAAAACTTGAGGGTGGTGCTGTTTTCAACGACGGAAGGCGAGGATAAACCGGTAAAATACCCTACCATCGTCAACAGCGCGGATATTGCCATCATTACTAAAATGGATTTGGCAGAAGCGGTGGATTTTGACAAAGAAGCGTTCTATCAATCAATCTATCAATCCAGGCCGACAATGAAAGTTTTCGAGGTTTCCGTAAAACAGGACATGGGCATCAATGAATGGATTGATTATTTGATACAAGAAAAAATGAAAGCGTTTTAAATATTTTTAATTTTTGGATAATATACATGATTTTGGAGGTGTTAAAGGGAAATGGCAAACGTCTTTTGGATTCACGGAGGAGCCTGCAACGGAAACACCCAGTCGTTTTTGAATGCGGATGAGCCTACCGTGATTGATTTAATCACCGATTTTGGCATCAATATTCTTTATCACCACTCGGTCTCCATGGAATTCGGCTATCAGGTAAAGGAAATTTTGGATGACATTATTGAAGGCCGTACAGAACTGGACATTTTGGTTGTGGAAGGAACCGTCATCCAGGGACCGAATGGAACGGGTCGTTTCGACACTTTGTTTGACCGTCCTAAAAAAGATTGGATTTATGATTTGGCCCACAAGGCTAAATATGTGGTGGCCATTGGAGACTGTGCGTGCTGGGGAGGAATACCTGCAACAAGCCCTAATCCGTCGGAGTCTACCGGATTGCAATTTTTCAAAGACAAACCAGGAGGATTTTTATCTACAGAGTTCCGCTCCCAGGCAGGTTTACCGGTGATCAATATCCCCGGCTGCCCTGCGCATCCTGACTGGGTAACGCAAATTCTCGTGGCCATTGCAACGGGCAGAACAGCGGATATCACATTGGATGAATATCATCGTCCGGAAACATTCTTTAAAACGTTTACTCAGACAGGCTGTACACGGGTTCAATATTTCGAATACAAAGAACCGGTGGAAGAATTCGGACAAGGAACGAGAAAAGGCTGTCTCTTCTATGAACAAGGCTGCCGTGGTCCAATGACACGTTCATCCTGCAACAGGATTCTATGGAACCGTCAATCATCCAAAACAAGAGCAGGCATGCCATGCATTGGATGTACGGAACCGCAATTCCCATTCTTTGATTTAGCGCCTGGAACGGTATTCAAAACGCAAAAAATATTGGGAGCCATTCCAAAAGAAGTGCCTACAGGAGTGGATTCTTTAAGTTACTCAGTACATGCCGCTGTCGCGCGTACTGTCGCTCCAAAATGGGCAAAAGAAGATCTGTTCGTACCATGATAATGGAACTTATCGAAATATTTAAGGAGGGGAGAACTTGGCACAGCAAACAATTAAAGTTCCCGCTCTTGGACGGGTAGAAGGGGACTTGGATGTCAAGGTTACGATTGAAGATGGCGTGGTTGTCGATGCCTGGACGGAAGCAACGATGTTTAGGGGATTTGAAAAAATATTGATTGGAAAAGATCCTCAGGCGGGTCTTATCATGACGCCAAGAATTTGCGGTATTTGCGGCGGCAGCCATTTAACAAAATCGGCTTACGCCCTTGATACGGCCTTCCATACGGAAGTGCCGCCGAATGCCACTTTGGTGAGAAATATTGCGCAAGCCACGGAAACGATTCAAAGTATTCCGCGCTGGTTCTATGCGTTATTTGCCATCGGATTGACCCATAAAAACTATCAATCTGCATCTTTATATGAAGAGGTTCATAAACGATGGGCTCCTTTTGTCGGAGAAAACTATGTCAAAGGTGTAACGATTTCAGCAAAACCTGTCGAAATCTATGCCATTTTTGGAGGACAATGGCCGCACTCCAGCTTCATGATTCCTGGCGGCGTGATGTGCGCACCGACTTTATCGGACATTACCCGGTCGATTTCGATTTTGGGATACTTTCGCAAGAATTGGCTGGAAAGCACTTTGCTGGGCTGCTCGATAGAAAGATGGCTCCAAAACGAAACTTGGTCAGATGTGCTTGAATGGCTGGAAGAAAAAGAAGAGCATTATGAATCCGATTTGGGTCTGTTTATTCGATACAGCCGGGAAATCGGATTGGATAAATATGGAGCCGGACCGGGCAAGTATTTGGCGGCAGGAAGCTTCCCGAATCCTGAAAAATATATCCATCCGACTATCGAATCAAGAAATGGCGCCCTCATTGCCCGATCCGGTGTATTTGACGGCGAGAATTTCCATGATTTTGACCAGGCCCGTGTCAGAGAAGACTATACGCATTCTTTCTATGAAGGCGAAGGTTCTTATCATCCATTTGAAGGATTTACGAATCCGCTCGATCCGGAAGAAGGCAAAAAGCTAGGGAAATATACGTTTGCAAAGGCTCCGCGATATTTATTGGACAGCGGCGAAACACCGCTGGAAGTTGGACCGCTGGCGAGACAAGTCATTGCCGGACGCGAAGGAGCGGAAGATTGGCAAGATTATGATCCATTGATCTACAACATTGTCAAAGAAATTGGACCGAGCATAATGGTTCGTGTCTTGGCCCGACTACATGAAGCTCCGAAATATGTCCGCTATGTACAAAACTGGTTAAAGCAAATCGACTTAAATGAGAAATTTTATGTAAATCCTGGAGAGCTGATCGAAGGCCAGGGCTTCGGGGCTACCGAGGCGGCCAGAGGATTTTTGGCGGACTGGATTCAAGTGAAGGACGGAAAAATTGAAAAGTATCAAATCATCACACCAACAGCATGGAATATCGGGCCACGCGACCGCTTCGGTCAAAGAGGGCCAATCGAAACTGCGCTGATTGGTACACCTATCAAAAATCCGGAAGATCCGGTAGAGCTGGCTCATATAGCGCAAAGTTACGATTCCTGCCTGGTATGTACTGTACATGCCTATGACGCGAAAACAAATAAACAATTGGCCCAATACAGGGTTACAAACTTCTGATTGGCGCGGAAAAAACTTCAGATGTTCATGAATCTCTAATAAATAAGGGGGCACTTGATCATAAAGCCCTCTTATTTATTCATCAAAAGTTTTATATGGAGGACAACATGATTACAATCATTGGCTGTGGGAACCTAATTCGAAAAGATGATGGTGCAGGTCCTATATTAATACGAAAGTTATGGGATTTGGGAGTTCCACGGAATGTGCGGCTGGCCGACGGGGGAACCGCCGGAATGGATGTCGTTTTTCAAATAGGCAATGCAAAAGAATTGATTATCGTCGATGCTTGCACTACCGGAGCGGAACCGGGGACCATTTTTGAAATCCCTGGAGAAGAGGTGGAAGCCATTCCGTTGGAGAATATAAATCTTCATAACTTTCGATGGGACCATGCCATCGCAATGGGACGATGGCTTTTAAAAGATGATTTTCCGCAAAAAGTCACCGTCTATTTAATCGAGGCCCAGGATTTATCTTATGGAAGCGGGCTTACACCTGAAGTGGAAGAAAGTGTAAACAAACTGGCAAAAAAAATCAAACAAAAAGTATCAGGTGAAGAAATTGAAGTGTCAAATAACTGAAACAGGCTATTTGCAGATCCCTTCGGAGATTGCACAAAGATATTTTGCAACAGGGGCCGTCATTGCGATATTGGATGAACATGACTTATTGATCATGCCGGTAAATTACGTTGGCGCTGGCGGTTTGATTTTAAAATACCGCAATGCCAAAGGAGACCGTTCTGTCTTAGTTTCAGAATTGCTGCCGGATGATGTAGATTATGGCCCAAGAACTGTTGAATGGGATGAAAACGCATTGGCCCTTCGGATTCCGTTATATGTGAAATAATGAAATGTTTTGCAACAGTTTCAAAAGGGAATGTATGAAAAGGGGGAGTGTCGCATGTTGAAACGTCAGCCAATGTCAATCGGCGTATTTCCAGGGACAGCAGGTTTCTTCTTGTTGCCGCCTATAGAAAACGCGGATACCTTTATGCCTTCTTTATTGCAAGGTTTTCTGCCGGAACCTTGTCCAAAAGAATGGCAATTTTTTTTAGCTGCAATCGAAGGGGAACCTGTTGAACGGGTGAACGAATTATTGCCTGACACGAAAGAAGGCCACTTTAACCGTTTTATTCTTTTTCCCGAAAAGCGAAATTACAAAAAGGCCGAATCCATGTTGGATGGAGACTTGAAGCTGCTTTTGGATGCAGTTGCCTGGAGATTAAATTTTAAGCAGGACCCTCCCCATTTCCAAGATGATACAGCTGATGAAATCAAAGCTTTTATTTTGGCAACACATGCTTATGATGCATTTCAAAAAAGAGATTGGACAAAAGGGATACAGCTATTGGAAGGAGCAGCCCAAACAGTCAAAGAAATTTCACCTATTTTTTCTGCCAGGTTGCTGAGCGAAGCGGCGGCAACGAAACAATCATTAGGATTCATCGATCAACGGTTAATCGATTTGTATAAAACCGCTTTAACTTTAACGGAACGTTCAAAATTTGAAGATATGCGCGCCGAATTGACTTTTCAGCTTGGAACGGCCTATCAGGAATTGGCGGATGGAAACAAAACTTATTACTTGGAAGCAATCAAATGCTATAACAAAGCTTTAAAAGTTTACCGGAAAGAGAATGCTCCTGAAAACTATGCCATCATCCATATGAATCTTGCATTGTCTTATTTGGCGATGCCGCCAAATGAATATAACTACCATTTAAAAAATGCAATGGCCATCCAATCCCTCAGGGAAGCTTTGCGATATTTGGATCAAGAAAAGCATACCGAATTATGGTGCAGTGCCACCATCAATCTGGCGAATGCGCTTCAATATGCGAAGTCTTCCCATATTGAAGATAACTTATGGGAAGCGGTTGCCCTTTATGAAGATGTGCTAAAAGTGCGGAAAAAAGAAACCGATCCCCATGGTTATGCGAGGCTCATTGCGAATCAGGGAACAGCCCTTTCCCATCTTGGGGCTTTTTCCAGTGCAGTGCCCAAATTAACTGAAGCCAAACAGATTTTCGAGGAACTGAGGGATGAAGAGTCAAAAAAAGTGGTAGAGGACATGTTGCTGGAAATCAAGAAGAAAAAAGAAGAACTTTCCAAGCAGTAGTGGAGGGAAACTGGTGAACGATTATGAAAAGCAATATTTCAATACGCTGTTGCAAATGGCAACAGAGCGATTTGTAGAGCGGGCGCTTCAACGTTCGGAAGGTGCGGAAAATGCCCTGCGCCTATTACGCACCAATCCCCATGGAGAAGGGATATGGCTGGATCAATTTGTAGACGTTTTTTTTGAAGAATTTTTGCTCAATAATCCTGAAGGTTCATGTTTTATTTTACAGGCGCTTGCGAAAAGAAAATATCATTTCCAAAACATTCCGGGCCATGAATTAACAGTGGAAGAAATCGTGGAAAAAATGGCGAAAGAAGTGTTTGAAAATCTGCTGAAGCAGAAAGCGGAGGAAGTGCTTGAACAGCAATTAGCTTTTGGGGGGTGAAGCCCGTTGGGTACACAGTCAAAGAGCGTCGAGAATCTTTCAGAACGGATTGACCAAATACTCCAAGAAATAAAGACGATGGACTTTACCGATTATCAATTGAAAAAAATCTTGGAGTTGAAAAAAGCGATTGAAGCTTTCCATGAAGATGCCCTCAGAAAACTCGTAAGAATCGTGCGGTCGACGGATGAAGGGAAAAGATTGATGCTGGAGGCCGTAGAAGAACCTTCCGTTTATGCGATGCTCTTGTTGCATGGGATCATTAAACAAAATCTATATACAAAAGTCGCAGCGGTATTGGAAGAAGTCCGCCCTTATTTAAACTCCCATGGGGGCGACATTGAGCTGGATAAAATTGAAGGCAATGTCGTTTACGTCCGGATGCAAGGAGCCTGTTCAGGATGTTCCCTTTCGGCCGTCACATTAAAAAACGGGGTAGAAGAAGCCATAAAAACGAGAGTTCCGGAAATTGACCGGGTAGAAATGGTAAACGATTTATCCCCGGGATATATGCCGCTTACAGGAAAGGGAAATGTTGAAGAATTAAAGGATAGCGGCTGGAAAGAGGGGCCGGACATCGAAGATTTGAAAGAAAACAAACCCTATTATATCACCATTGACGGAGTGGACGTACTGCTAATCATTATAGATAACAAGATTATGGCATACCGGAACCGCTGCCCTCATAGGGGAATTCCATTTGCACAGGAGGAAGTGGAGCAGGTGGAAGGCATGTATTTGATCGGGCATGACAAAGCCCTCCGCTTCGATTTAACAAACGGGGAGTGCATAACGGTTCCGCACATTCAATTGGAGCCGTTTCCGGTCCGGATAGAAAAGAAGAAAATATGGATCCGGGTCGATAGTTAACATAACGATGGAGGGATACAGATGTGTCTTGCAATACCAGGGAAAATCGTTGAGCTGCTTGATGATCGAAATCAATATGCGATGATTGATGTTTCAGGCGTAAGAAGAAAAGTAAACATAAGCCTGATTCAGCATGAAGGGGTCAAGGTAAACGATTGGGTTTTGATACATGTCGGTTTTGCCATGAATAAAATCAGCGAGAAGCAGGCTTTAGAGCAATTACAGCTATTGCAGGAAATCGGAGAAGATAAGGAAGCGATGGCAGAAATAAAAGGATATCAATTTGATTAGCTAATGTATATTTTTGGGGGGATCCAAAATGCGCTTTATCGATGAATTTCGCAATCCTGAACTGATCAAAAAAACCCTGGAAGAAATCGAACGGATCATTGAGCCGGATGACCACTTCCGGATAATGGAAGCATGCGGTGGACATACTTACTCCATTTTTCATTTCGGGCTTCAAGAACTGTTGCCAAAAAATATTGAATTTATTCATGGTCCGGGCTGCCCGGTCTGTGTACTTCCACCGGGGCGGGTAGATGAAGGTCTGGAAATCGCGTCCAAAAATTCGGATGTCATCTTTACCGCGTTTGGCGATGTCATGCGGGTTCCGGGGAAAAAAGGCTCGCCATTAAACCATAAAGCAATGGGAACGGATGTCAGAATGATTTATTCGCCCCTTGATGCGTTGGATATCGCAATCAAAAACCCGGATAAAAAGGTGATCCTGTTTGCCATCGGATTTGAAACGACCGCCCCTTCCACCGCCATCACAGTACTAAGGGCCAAAGAATTGAATGTGGACAACTTTTTCGTGTACTCCAATCATGTAAAAATCGTGCCGGTTTTAAAATCCATTTTGGACCAGCCAAATATGAGAATTGACGGGTTTATCGGACCGGGCCATGCATCGGTGATCATAGGGGCGCATCCTTATGAAATCATCGCCAAGGATTACAACAAGCCGGTTGTCATATCAGGTTTTGAACCATTGGACATCCTTCAGTCCATTTTAATGTTAATTAAACAGCTGAAAAATGGGGAAGCCAAAGTGGAAATCCAATATAAGCGTGTTGTCATGGAAGAAGGCAATGTTTCTGCACTGGAAATCATCGATCAAGTTTTTGAAGACCGCCCTGCTTTTGAATGGCGGGGGCTGGGAGCCATTCAGAATTCCGCATTAAAGCTGCGGCCGGAATTTGCCAAATGGGATGCCGAAGTGCAGTTTAACGTTCAAAAAATTACCATCGAAGAAAACAAGGATGCACAATGCGGGGATGTACTGAAGGGGATGCTGAAACCGAACCAATGCAAATTGTTCGGGAAAGTATGCACGCCTGACAATCCTGTAGGAGCATTAATGGTTTCTTCGGAAGGAGCCTGTGCAACTTATTATAACCATCTATATTCAACAATGAACTATTAATCAATTAAAAAGATAGAGAGAAGGAGTAGTCGCCATGCTGACAGACAAAATTGCATTTAGAGAGCCGACGATTCAGTTGTCCCATGGAGCCGGCGGAAAAGCAAGCCGGAGATTGATCGAGGGTCTTTTGGCGCCATATTTCAATATGAAAGATTTAAATGATGCGGCATATGTGCAGGCGGATCAGGCGAAAATTGCTTTTACCGCGGACAGTTTTGTCGTGAATCCCTTAAGATTCCCGGGAGGATCCATCGGAGAGTTGGCCATCAACGGGACGGTAAATGACATTGCCATGAGTGGAGCCAAACCTTTGGCCATCGTTTCCACATTGATTATCGAAGCCGGTACAGAGACGGAAATATTGGAAGCGGAAATAAAAGCCATGCAAGAGGCGGCAGAAGAAGCGAATGTCGCCATCGTCGGCGGGGACACAAAAGTGGTCGAGCACCAAAAAGCTGACAAGCTGTTTATTACAACGGCAGGTATCGGTCTTGTTGATCCAAGAGTAAATTTATCGGCAGGCCGTGTCCAAAAAGAAGATAAAATCATCCTCTCCGGACCGATCGGGGATCATGGCATCACCATTCTCTTTGCCCGTGGCGAGCTCGATTTGGAAGCGGATATCAAATCTGATACACGTGCGGTATGGCCGTTTGTTGCCAAACTGATTGATGCGGCGGCGCCGGGATTAAAATGGATGCGCGATCCGACGCGCGGAGGTATGGCGACGGCACTGAACGAATTGGCGAGGGACGCAAAAGTGGCGATTGTGCTGGAAGAAGAAGCAATCCAGGTCCGTCCGGAAGTACGGGGAGCCTGCGAAATTTTAGGTCTTGATCCGATGCATATCGCAAATGAAGGCCAATTCATTGCGGTCGTTTCCAAGGAATACGCAGATGATGCTTTAAAAGCAATCCGGCAAGTTCCAGGGGGAGAGCAAGCGGCCATCATAGGTGAAGTGCATGAAAGCGATCGGCATATCGTCCTTTCCCGTTCTTCCTATGGAGGAACAAGAGCGATTGATATGTTAGTGGGCGATCCGTTGCCGCGGATTTGTTAAAAATCTATCATCCTCTCTATTTAATCCTAATTTAACCCTATAGAAAGAGAGTGATCCGATTGACATTATCATCCCGTACACTTTCCCATACTTTTTTGCCTGATACAGCCATTTGCGATGATTGCTTAAGAGAATTGTTTGACCCGACGAGCAAACGCTATTTGTACCCTTATATCGGCTGCCCTAACTGTGGACCAAGATATGTATTAATGACAAATCTTCCTTTCGAACGAAAAAATACAACAATGGCGGAGTGGGAGATATGCCCATCCTGCAAAGAAGAATATGAAGATCCACAAAATCGAAGATATCATGCGGAATTGAACTGCTGCCCTGACTGCGGTCCAAACTATTATCTAACAGTCAATGGCGAACGCTATGAAGGGGAAGAAATGTTCCGGCGAGTGGCAGAACTGTTAAAGAACGGCGAAATCCTTCTGATGAAAAACAATGGTGGTTATCATTTAGTTTGTGACGCATTTAATAAAGAAGCGGTTCAAGTAATGAGGGACAAGTTGGGCCGTCCAAGAAAATCCTTCGCCATTATGGTAAAAGATGTGGAAGCGGCCAAAGAAATTGTCCATTTGTCCGAAAAAGAAGAAGAAATATTATTGTCGAAAAAACGTCCAATACTCATCGCCAAATCAAAGAGTGAAGAATTAAGCTCCATTATTGCACCGAACAATCCGGATATCGGTCTTATGGTGCCTTATACAGGATTGCAGCATTTGCTGTTCCACTTTGGATCACCTCGATTTATTGTCATGACAAGCGCCAACTATCCTGGGGAACCTACGATTCATAAAGATGATCAATTAACAAGATTGCTGGAAGATTTCCAATGTGCAGTTTTAATTGGCGAACGGGAGATTGAACGGAGCGTGGATGACACGGTATTAAAAGTGACAAAACTTGGAGCCGTGCCTTTCAGAAGATCCCGCGGATACAATAATTTATTGAATATTACATTGCCTTCTTCCCGACCGATTTTAACCCTTGGCGCAGATTTAAAAAGCACCATTACATTGGTAAAAGATGGGCATGTCATAATGAGCCACCACTTGGGCGACACGTCCAAATATGGCACACAGCTAAAGTTTGAACGGGCAGTAAAAGATTATTTAAATTATCATGGCGTAGCTTTAAGTGACACCATCATTGGACATGATTTGCATCCGGAATATTTCACAACAAAATTCGCCCAAACGCTTGAAGGCTATCGACATGTTGCTGTTCAGCACCACAAAGCCCACTTGGCCTCCATTTTGGCTTTGAAAAATAAATTGTCCGAACCGGTTGTCGGAGTAATTTTCGATGGCGCGGGATACGGTGAAGACGGTGAAATTTGGGGTGGAGAAATCTTTGTAGGAAGTGTGCAGGAAGGATTTGCGAGAAGGGGCCATTTAAGAAAAGCTTCCCTGATTGGCGGAGATGCCGCGGCGACATTTCCGCTTCAAGCATTGGCAGGCTTTATCGGCGATTTCGACAAAGAGCTTCTCGATCGATTGCAGCTTCCTGAACCATTCCCTAAAGCGTTGAAAATTAAGGAGAAAAACATCCGGACATTCCCGACCACATCCGTGGGAAGATTGTTTGATGCGGTGGCCGCTTTAACAGGCTTCCATTTGGACAACTCCTTTGAGGGGGAAGCGGCGATCGGCTTGGAATACTTGGCCGGCCAATCTCCGATAGTGGAAGAAGTCTACCCATTCCCATGGACTGGGGAAGAATTGGACTATCGCCCTTTATTTGAGGAAATGATTCAATCCAGACTCAAAGGAACATCTCCATCTGTCATTGCAAGGGGATTTCATCGCAGTTTGGCGCAGGCGGTAGTGGATGTGATTACTGCCCTTTGCAAAGAATATGACACCAATTATGCTGTTCTTTCCGGCGGCGTATTTCATAATAGTCTGATTGTTTCCGACATCTTTGACTTATTGAAAGGCACAAATATTGAAATTTTTTATGATGATGAAGCGCCATTGGGCGATAACTGCATCAGCTTGGGACAAGCAGCCATCTTGTCGGCTATGAACAACGATTAGAAGGTGATTACGGTGAGAGCTTATCATCAAAGTCTGCTAATGTCAATGCTGATTGCGGCATGCTTCTTTCTTGCCGCATGCACATCCCAATCATCTGATTTAGAAACAGGAACGAAAAAAGACAGTTTAGTATTGGCAATCGGCTCGGAACCTGAAGATGGGTTTGACCCGACAACCGGTTGGGGCCGATACGGTTCTCCATTGTTTCAAAGCACGCTGCTTACACTGGACCGGAATTTCAATGTGCAGCATGATTTGGCTGTTGACTACAACGTCAGCGATGACGGGCTGGAGTGGACCGTCAAAATCCGCGATGATGTGAAATTTTCAGATGGAGAGCCTCTGACAATCGATGATGTGATTTTTACCTTTGAAACAGCCAAAAACAGCCAATCCGTTGTCGACCTGCAAAACTTAAAAAAAATGGAAAAGCTCGATTCCCATACAGTGAAATTTATTTTGGAGAAGCCCCAATCCACATTTTTATACACATTGACAATGCTGGGAATTGTTCCGAAACACGCATATTCCGAAAACTATCGGGAAAATCCGGTAGGTTCCGGACCGTACAAGCTGGTGCAATGGGATAAAGGACAGCAGCTGATCGTTGAAGAAAATCCTTATTATTATGGAAAAAAATCCTATTTTAAGAAACTGACTTTCCTATTTTTATCAGAGGATGCGGCATTTTTAGCAGCTAAAGCGGGACAGGTGGATATGGCGGCAGTTCCCGTTAATTTGGCGAAAGAAAAAATCCCGGGGATGAAGTTGATTGCATTGGATAGTGTGGATAATCGCGGAATTATGATGCCATTTGTAAAACCTAGATATGATTCCGAAAAAGGGGTTGCCATCGGACATGAAGTGACATCCGATCCGGCCATCCGAAAAGCGCTCAACATTGCCATCGACAGGGAAAAGCTCGTTGAAGATGTCCTTGAAGGTTTTGGAACACCCGCTTATTCTGTGGCGGACAATCTGCCTTGGTGGAATGAGGATACCATTATTGAAGACGGCGATGCGGAAGCGGCGGAAAAAATATTAATGGATGCCGGATGGACAAAAAATGCGGAAGGAATTTTTGAAAAAAAAGGGATAAAAGCAAGTTTTGCGCTGGTTTATCCTGCCAGTGACCAGACGCGCCAATCTCTTGCCATAGCCTTTAAACAAATGGCAAAAAAAATTGGAATTGAGGTAAAGACGGAAGGGAAAAGCTGGAATGAAATCGAAAAGGTCATGCATACCACTCCGGTGGTGATGGGCTGGGGAAGCCATGACCCGATTGAAATGTATCACCTTTACCATAGCAAGTATCGTGGACAGGGCTATTCAAATGCAAACTATTACTCCAACAAAAAAGTTGATCAATATATGGATCAGGCGATTCACGCGGCAACCCAGGAAGAAGCGAATGAATATTGGAAGAAAGCCCAATGGGACGGAGAAACCGGGTTCTCGGCGTTGGGGGATGCTCCATGGATTTGGCTGGTCAACCTGCAACATCTATATTTTGTGAATGAACATTTGAATATTGGCGGGCAAAAAATACAACCCCATGGTCACGGATGGCCGGTAACGGAATTTATTGCAGATTGGACGTGGGATGAATGACGGGCATGAAAAGAAGGCATAGAGTGTTGGCATTCCATATAGGCAAGTTTATTCTTAAACGTACGTTGAAATTTGTAACGCTGCTATTTGCCGTTGTCGTTCTGACTTTCATGCTCGTCAGCCTGTCCCCGGTGGACCCTATCCAGTCATATCTTGGCGCTGAAATGATGGTTGTCAGTGAAGAACAAAAAGAAGAAATTGCTGAATATTACGGGGTCAATCAACCGAAACTTCAGCAATTTTTCAAATGGTTGAAAATGTTTCTGCAAGGCGATTTAGGAACTTCCCTGGTGTACCGGCAGGATGTACTGTCCATTATTCAAGAAAAATTTGTGGCATCTTTTGCGTTAATGGCCCTCTCTTGGAGCATGGCCGGAATCTTAGGCTACGCATTGGGGGTTATTGCGGGGATGAACAAAGGAACATTTGCCGATCGGGCAATCAAACTTTATTGTTTTGTACTCGCTTCGACCCCTACATTCTGGATTGCGATATTGTTATTAATTGTATTTTCCCTGTGGCTTGGTTTATTTCCAATTGGTTTAGGGACGCCAATCGGGGTGGTATCGGAACAAGTGACATGGCTGGATCGGCTGAAACATATACTGCTTCCCGCGGCGACTTTGAGCGTGATCGGCGTTTCCAACATCACGCTGCATACGCGGCAAAAAGTGATCGACGTTTTAGATAGCGAATTTATCCGGTTTGCCAGGGCAAAAGGGGAAGAAGGATTCACGCTTTTTAAACGGCACGTTTTCCGAAACACGTTATTTCCGGCCATCTCCGTGCACTTTGCGTCCTTTGGTGAATTGTTTGGCGGGGCGATTTTGGCTGAGCAAGTGTTTTCTTATCCAGGGTTAGGACTCGCAATTGTCCAGGCGGGACTGAACAGCGATGTGCCACTTATGATGGGAATCGTTGTGTTCAGCACGTTTTTTGTATTTATAGGAAATCTTTTGGCAGATGTATTATATACCATGATCGACTTAAGAATGAAAAACGGTGAAGCAATATGAAATATCATTCCATTTCTTTCGGAACCCGAATGGCGATTTCCCGGAAAGGTCTTTTGTTGAAGCTTCTGGGACTGCTCTCGCTATTTCTGATTTTTGTTATCGGTGGATCTTTCATTGGTGAAGAACAGATTGAAGCGAATATGAGCCAAAAAAATCTCGGCCCTTCCATCAGGCATCTTTTCGGAACGGATTGGCTCGGGCGTGACATGTTTTTCCGCACTTTGTCAGGACTTCATTTAAGTTTTCGGGTCGGTTTGTTTTCAGCTGCAATCAGTACTTTGATTGCGCTCATTTTAAGTTTGTTGTCATCCTACAATAAGTATTTCGATGCAATGGTAACCATTTTGATTGATTTATTATTAAGCATTCCCCATCTCGTCACTTTAATTTTAATTGCTTTTGTATTAGGCGGCGGGGTAAAAGGCGTCGTCGTCGGAATCGCTTTAACCCATTGGCCTTCATTGACAAGGGTTTTGAGGGCTGAATTGATGCAAATGAAAACGGCGGAATACGTCCAAATTTCAAAAAAATTAGGGAAGTCCCGCATATGGATGGTCCGTAACCATTTTCTGCCGCAAATTCTGCCCCAATTATTGGTCGGTTTTATATTGCTGTTTCCCCATGCAATCTTGCATGAATCGGCCATTACCTTTTTGGGATTTGGATTGTCACCGGAGCAGCCGGCCATTGGCATTATATTGGCCGAATCGATGAAATATTTGACGGCCGGGATGTGGTGGCTGGTACTGTTTCCCGGTTTATCGCTGATTTTGATGGTTGCCATGTTCGAGGCAATGGGCAACAATTTTAGGAAAATGTTCAATCCTCAGTAAAGAAAGGATATAATCCATGAATATTGTGTATAAATTTAGAGATGAAACAAATGAAGAGATAGAAAAAATAAAGTCAAATTTTTTGCTGGAGGTAAACCATTTATCATTAACCATTGAACGGGTTGGAAAGGGATCGGACGTTGAACATTTGCATGTCATAAGGGATTTTCATTTAAACATTCATCAAGGAGAAGTGGTTGCGATCGTCGGCGCAAGCGGTTCCGGGAAAAGTTTGTTGGCGGACGCCATCTTGGGCATCCATCCGAAAAACTCGTTAATCGAAGGCAATATCAAGTATGAGAATCAACCATTGACGGAAAAAAGAAAAAAACGGCTTCGCGGCAACGACATCCTGCTCATCCCTCAAATGACAAACGCCTTGGACCCTTTGATGAAAGCGGGGAAACAGGTGGAATCTTTCATTAAGCAGAAAAATAAACAAAAAATAGTCAAAGACATTTTTCAAAAGGTGGGGCTGGACCCGGCCGTCTATCATCAAATCCCGTCCACTTTATCAGGAGGGATGATCCGCAGAATTTTCATTGCCATGGCGTTGGCAAGTAAAGCAAAGTTGATTATTGCGGATGAACCGACCAATGGTTTGGATGCTGAAGCCCTTGATGAATTGCTATTCCAGCTGAAAATGTTGGCAAATGACAACCGGGGTATCGTAATGATTACCCATGATTTGGAAGCGGCTATGAAAATCGCAGATAAAATAGCTGTATTTTATGCGGGAGAAACCGTTGAAATAGCAGACAGAAAAAATGTAAGGAAAGCCGGGAAATTTAGGCATCCATATTCGAGAGCGCTATGGAATGCATTGCCTCAAAATGGATTTGTTCCGATTGAGTGTTCCCAGCCTTCCCCTGCCGAGGAAATCATAGGCTGTTCATTTGCATCCTATTGTCCAAAAGCAACGAAAAGATGCGGGACGGAAAAGCCGGAACTGCGGGAAGTAGGAAATGGAGAAATGGTTAGGTGCTTTTATGCTTGAGTTGAAAAATATAAGTTTTCGGTATAATCGTTCAAAATGGCTGTTTAAACATGTCAACCTTGCCATTGGACAAGGTGAAATCGTCGGCATGTACGGGAAAAGCGGGTCAGGAAAAACGACGTTGGCAAAAATCATGGCAAATTATCTATCTCCAGCTGAAGGAGAAATCTTAATCGATGGAGAAAAAATGAACAATGAAAAATATTATCCGGTGCAATTAATTTGGCAGCATCCCGAAAAAGCCATCAATCCGAATTGGAAGCTTTCGACAATAATTGATGAAGCAGAAGGTTTGAATGAGGAAATCTTCAGTTTGCTCGGCATTCAGAAGGAGTGGCTCAATCGGAGACCCCATGAGCTTTCGGGCGGTGAACTGCAAAGATTTTGTATTGCCCGTGCATTTGGACCAAACACCCGGTATATTGTGGCGGATGAAATCACCTCCATGTTTGATGCCCTCACACAGGCGCAAATTTGGCATGCCTTCATCAAACTTGTGAAAGAGCGGAATATCGGGGTGTTGGCCATCAGCCATCATATTCCGCTGCTTGAAAAAATCAGTGACCGTTTAATTGATTTTAATAAATTGAAAAGCTGTCCGAATATCACAAATTAATGTTCGGGCAGCTTTTGCTTTGGACGAAAAGATTTAGAAGGAGAGCACTTTTTCCAAATGTTTGATCGTCGGTGTCAAATTCGCATAGAAATAAGCTTCACGCAGTCTGCGGGATGGATCGCAATATTGCAAATATCCGGCACTTCCGTTATGAAGCATGCTCGTCTGTGTTGCCTCCAACGTTAAATAAGCCGTTTCTAGGCGGATTTTAGCAATTTCTTTCCAATTTACAGACTCTACCGAAAAGAGTTCGCCGATTTTTTCTTCGATTTGTTGAATGGCTTCATCAATGTCATCGGCTTGCTTTTGAAGGAATTGATTGCAGCCGTTTTGTCTTGATTTCACTTTATGAATGGACTCGAGGGAAGCTTTTGTTACGCCGATACCCAATGGAATTTGATAGAGAATAAAAGTAGGACGGATTTCTTCAACAAACTCGTCGGCATCTTCAGCTAACACCAAATTATGTGGAATAAACACCTGATCAAATTGGCAGGAGTAAGTGGCACTGCCGTTTACCCCTAAGAAGCCCGCCTTTTCTTTCCATTTTAGTCCCTTTATATTGCATGGAACAAGAAACATTACCCGTCTATTTTCATTCACGCTGGCAATGGTTCCGAACCAATGGGAATCCGCCAAATTGGAGACAGCGGGAAGCACTCCGGAAAGAATGTAGCCCCCATCTGTTTCTTCCGCGCGCAAATGCAATTTTTCAAGGCCGGCATAATATTTCATTGGATTTGATAGGCCGGTTGCAGCCAAAGTTTGTCCATTTTCCATTAAAGGCAGTAATTTATTTTTTAATTCATAATTTTTTGTTTTACGTACATAAGTCAGCCCCGCTAAATGGCACCAGAGGCAAAAGGCTGTTGTCATGCATACTTTCGCAGTCTCTTCCACCAGCTGCATTTCTTTTAAAAGATACTCTGCTTCGGATCGGCCTTCTGAATTAAAAAAACCTTCCTTCCCCAGTTGCAGCAAATAATCGCGGGCATAATAAGCTTCCGAATCAATCTTCTTAACAAAAGGCTTCAATTTTTCCGAAATGATGTTTTCCAGCAACGGTTTCTCCACTAAACTGCTTTTCACCGGATTCACCTCAACAACACTTTAGATTTATTTATTTTGAAAAATAAATTATAATAAAACTAATAAATCTGACTAGTTTAGTATGTTTAAGGTTATTTTATTATACTTTGTATAAAAAGACAACTACAAATTAAAAAAGATAGCTAAACCAATAATCGGTTTAGCTATCCGAGAAGAAGGAGTTTATTCGTTAGGCAAAATTTCCGTAATAGAATCGATTGGTGTTTGTACAGCTTGACGGGCACGTTTTACAGCTTCTTCATCCGGTGCATCATAGAAGCATAAGCATTTTGTCATATCTTCGCATACGTAAGTTCTTGAGAATTTTACTTCGGGCACTTCTTGATAATGGACAGAATTTTTCTTTTTTCTTTCAAGGTACTGCTCCATAGTAATATTTTCTGGAATGTTCCATTCTACAAGATAATTGACAACTTCATTGCTTTTCTTAACTTCTTCCAAATCTTTGCCGACTAGACGGACTTGTTTGATCAGCTGTACCGGAATGGAAAATTCTCTTAATACTTCTGTAATGTCATTGCGTTGATTGCTCTCAAAGATAAAGAACGCGCGGGAAAAATCTTTTGATACTTGAATTTCAATCAATGATGCGCTCTTTTCTGCCAACTTATCTTGTAAAGAATTTGTAGTTTCATGTAATTGTTCCTTTGAAGTTACGATGCCATTTAAAGAAGATTCAACTAAATATAAACTCATTTTATTTACCCCTCACTTAAATTATATTTTTCCGACCTGTTAAGGTTATATTATTATACTTAGTTAAAAAAATCAACTTTGTATATAAAATTATTTTTGTGTTAAGATGAAAATACGGAGGTATTAAGTAAGATGGAAACAAAAACTCGATATGATATTCCTTGCAATATCGCGCAATCATTAAACATCATCGGGGATCGCTGGACCTTGCTCATTATCCACGAAATATTGGTGGGTCACACACTGTTTAATGAAATAAAAAAATCTTTAAAAGGCATTTCCTCCAATCTGTTATCCGAGAGATTGAAATATTTGGAACAGCATGGATTAGTGGAAACGGAACTATATTCGGAGCATCCTCCCCGCTATTGCTACAAGTTGACGGAAAGCGGAAAAGAATTGGAAGATGTATTTAATGCTTTGATAATTTGGGGGAGCAAGCATTTAAAAAAATGTTATAAGAAAATTATTGATGCAGAAACGGGCGATGAGGTGGAGATTGGCTATTACTCCAAGAAGACCGGGGAACGGGTAAAGAGAATTGCTGTCGTTCCAATTGGTGAAGAGATTGAAAGTAAATAATATGGAAAGAAGCTGACCAATTGATAGGCATAGGCGGACACTTGTACCAAGTGCAGGAGTTTCCTATCAATCTGTCAGCTTTTTTAATTTTTCCTTTTAAAATTTTTCTAGATAGTTGAAAAATAAAACAAAGTATAATAAAATAACCTCAAATTATTAAAATATAAGTAATCTGATATGTATTTATGAGTTTGGTGATGGGAGGTGGATGGGATGGTCCTGGAACAACCGGCTATGATTCAAGTGCGCCAAGTAAGCAAAAATTACAAAAAGAATAATCAAGATATCCAAGTATTAAAAGACATCACTTTTACAGTTCAAAAGGGAGAAATCATCTCGATTCTAGGGGAAAGCGGATGCGGAAAAAGTACTTTGTTAAATATTATTGGCGGCTTTGAAAAGGCTACCGGCGGAGATGTATTGTTGGATGGTTCGAAAGTAAATGAGCCGAATCGCAAATGCATCATGCTGTTTCAAAATTATGGATTGCTTCCTTGGCGTACGGTTTTGAAGAATGTGGAGCTTGGCCTTGAAAAAAACATTAAGAATCGGAAAGAAAGAAAAGAAAGGGCATTGAATTATATTCAATTAGTCGGTTTAAGCGGAAAAGAAAATATGTTTCCCCATGAACTTTCAGGCGGGATGCAGCAAAGGGTAGGAATTGCCAGGGCGTTGGCGATACAGCCTGAACTCATTTTATTGGACGAACCTTTTGCCGCTTTGGATACGTTTAATCGATATTATTTGCAAAATGAGTTGCTTCGCATCCAGGAGCAGGAGAAAACAACAATGATTCTGGTTACTCATGATATCGATGAAGCGATCTATCTTTCTGACAGAATTTTTATCATGCATCCAAATCCTGGCAGAATCCATCGGGAAATCAAAATCCATTTGACGAAACCCCGGGATCGAAGCGACGGAGATTTCCAGCATTATCGGAACATTATTTTTAAAGAGTTTCATTTTAATAGACCTGGAAATTTATTGGAATTCAATATCTAGCAATAAAGAAAATAATAGGTTGGGTGGTATGGATGAAAAAAGTGAAAAGAGGGTTTCTGTTTATTCTTGCCATTCTTTTTCTTCTAAGTTTAGCGGCATGCAATGGCAGCGAAGAAGAAAAGAGCGGCGGAAATGAAAAGCGGACAATCAAAATCGGCTATTTGCCAATTACTCATGCAGTGCCATTGTTCGTTGAAAAAGAACTCGGGAAATATGAAAATTTTGATTTGGAATTGATCAAGTTCGGTTCATGGACTGAGCTTTCAGATGCATTGAATACGGGCCGCATTGACGGGGCTTCCATGTTAATTACTCTTGCAATGAAAGCGAAAGAACAAGGAATCGATGTAAATGCCGTTGCATTAGGACACCGCGATGGCAACGTAGTCGTGGTTTCTAAAGATATTAGCAATGTTGCGGATTTAAAAGGAAAAAGCTTTGCAATTCCGCATAAATTCTCGACTCAAAATGTATTGCTTTACCAATTGCTAAAACAAAACGGCTTGAAATATGAAGATGTGAATGTCGTTGAATTGCCTCCAGCCGAAATGCCGGCAGCCCTTTCGGAAGGAAGAATTTCCGGTTATGTGGTAGCGGAGCCTTTTGGTGCGGTATCTGTGTCTCTTGAAAAAGGAAAGGTGCTATATCAGGATAAGGATATTTGGGAAAATTCCATTGACTGTTCTTTAGTGTTGCGCAGTGAATTCATTGAAAAAGAAAAAGAACTTGCCCAAGAATTTGTGAATTACTACATTGAGGCGGGGCATTTCGCTGAACAAAAAGATGCACAAGTGAAGGACATGTTATTGAATTACATGAAAGTGGATCAAAATGTTCTTGATTTGTCTTTAGAATGGATTTCATATGATGATTTAAAAATTAATCGGGAAGATTATGAAGAGTTGGCATCCAATCTGGTTGAGATGGGACTGTTCGAAAGTCCTCCTGCATATGAAGATTTTGTAGATCATTCCTTGATAGAAAAAGCGAAGTGATAATGATGAAGAATTCAAAGTTCCTAATAAATGCGGGCATAGGATTTACTATTTTAATAGTCATTTGGCAATTCATTGCTGAAGTCGGTGGTTATGAATCCGCCCTGTTTCCGCCTCCATCAAAGGTATGGGAAGGAATTCTAACCTTAATCAGTGATGGTACATTATTGACTCATTTACAAGTGAGTTTGTCGCGTTTCATTACCGGTTACCTTTCAGCGGTGATTGTCGCCATTGCGCTTGGATTGATCCTGGGGAGAATCCCGTTATTGTGGGGCGTCATCGATCCCATTGTGCAAGTATTGCGCCCTGTTTCCCCTATCGCCTGGTCTCCCTTTATTGTCCTTTGGTTCGGAATCGGGGATATCCCGGCAATCGTGATTATCTTTATTGCCGCCTTTTTCCCTGTGCTATTATCCACCGTCTCGGCTGTCCGGAAAGTGGAAAATACGTATATTAAAGTTGCCCAAAACTTTGGCATCAAGAAGTTGGAACTTTTGCGGAAAATCATTTTACCGGCTGTGTTTCCGTATATAGCAAACGGTCTTCACATTGCCGTGGGGACGGCATGGATCTTTTTAGTGTCCGGGGAAATGGTCGGTTCTCAATCAGGTTTGGGATATTTGATTGTAGATGCAAGAAATTCCATGAGATTGGATTTGGTAATGGCCGGAATTATATTTATCGGAATCGCCGGGTTGATTTTGGATAAATTGGTCGGCTTATTTGAAAGCTGGATCAACCGCATTTGGGGAAGACAAAGCGCTTGATGGTGCTGAAATCGGACTCCTGTTGATTCATTGGAAATGAATTATGGAAAGTATAGAAAAAAGCCGAATTTCCTGAATGATTGCAAGGAAATTTGGCTTTTTTGTTTTGGATATTAAAAATCATGGGCGATTCTGAAGGGGTTTCCGGAAATTTGACGAAAAATTAATGAAGATATTTTTCACTTCGCCATTAAAAGGGGGATAGAAATGAAACTGATTTCCATTTGTCCGAGCAACACCGAGCTGGCTGGCTATTTAGGATTGACTTCTTCATTGGTAGGGGTGGATGATTATTCCGATTGGCCGGAAGAAATTGAACAATTGCCGAGATTGGGCGGAGATTTGAATATTGATATGGATCAGGTGGAGAAGCTTGAACCGGATTTGGTATTGGCTTCCCTTTCCGTGCCAGGGATGGAAAGGAACATTGAAGAATTGGAAAAACGGAATATTCCTTATGTCATTGTGCCGAATCCAAAGACGCTTGCCGAAGTCGGGGAATGCTTATTATTTGTCGGAGAAGTGACGAATACACTGGATGAAGCGAAGAGAATCTATCGTGTATTTGAAGAACATCTCGAGAAATACCGGAATTTATCCAAACAAGTGGAGCATCCCAAAAATGTTTATTTTGAATGGTGGGCAAAGCCGATTTTCACTCCAGGAGCATCCAATTGGCTGACGGAACTGGCTGAACTAGCCGGAGGAAGAAATATCTTTGAGGATTTCCGGGAGGCAAATGTACAGACGGATTGGGAGGAAGTGAAAAGAAGGAACCCGGATGTCTTTTGTGTTGCCTGGGTGGGGGTGCAAACCGGAAAAATCAACCCGAAAGTCATCTTCAAACGCCCGGGTATCCAGGAAATAAAAGCGATACAAAATAATGAGTTCCATATCTTAGAGGAGGCGCTATTCTGCCGCCCTTCCCTCAAACTATTGCAGGGATTAACCAAGCTGGCGGCCATTTTACACCCGCAAATCTATCCTCCCTATGATGGAAAGGACCCGTTATTGGTGATGAAAGAAGAAAGAAAATCTTCATAATATAATCTGCAAAGGTACTTCGTTTGAAAGCGGATGGATGCAATTCGCTCTTTTTTGATAGATGAATGGATAGGGTAATAGCTGAAAAATCTCTTTTGTACGGAAAAGGCTCCAAAGATTCGTCACATGTGCAGTTGCCCTCCCCGCATACGTTGGACCGGAAGAATTTCGATTACTTTAGTTTTAAAATCGGTTTTTCAGGGTATGACGCAAATAAACCACTAAGAGGGGAGGCAAAGGAGATGGAGCTGATAAAAGCCTTGGCCGTTTTCTTTGGAATCATCTTATTAACCGCTTGTTCGTCCGAACCTCCCGTTCCCCAAACAGCCAAAACCTCTAAAGATGATCTTGAAATTATCGCAACAGGCCTTGAAATTCCATGGTCCATTGAAAAAGCGGGGGAAGCTTTTTATCTTTCGGAACGAGTGGGAAATATAGTGAAAATTGAGGATGGGCAAGCGGCAAGACAGTCCGTTCAATTGGAGAAGCCTCTTGCAAAAGCTGCGGAAGCCGGATTCCTGGGATTTGTTCTGGCTCCGGATTTTGATAGGTCCCATGAGGCATTTGCGTACTACACTTACACAGATGAAAACGGACAATATAATCGCATTGTCCGTTTAAGATTGGAAAGTGATATATGGGTTGAGAAAGGGGTATTGCTCGACCGGATACCGAGCGGCCCGGTCCATCATGGCGGAAGGTTGAAAATTGGCCCGGATGGCAAACTTTATGCCACTGCGGGAGATGCATTGAGGCCGTCTGTAGCCCAGAATGTATATTCATTGGGCGGAAAGATTTTAAGGCTCAATTTGGATGGTTCCGTTCCTGCAGATAACCCATTCCCCAACTCTTATGTATATAGTTATGGCCACCGGAATCCTCAAGGTTTGTCCTGGTCTCCGGAAGGAACGATGTATGCAAGCGAACATGGCAACAGCGCCAATGATGAAATTAACCGGATTGAACCGGGAAAAAATTATGGTTGGCCGGACATCGAAGGAAACGATAAGAGGAAAGGATTGGTGTCGCCGCTGTTTACATCCGGTTCAGGACGGACATGGGCGCCATCCGGAATGGCCTATAAGGAAGGGAAGTTGTATGTTGCAGCATTAAGAGGGGAAGCCGTGTTGGAATTTGATTTAAAAGAAGGAACAGTAAAAGAAGTCATTGCCGGTTTTGGGAGAATCCGCGATGTGTATATTGAAGGGGATTTCCTCTATTTCATTACCAATAATACCGATGGACGGGGAAGTCCAAGGGAGAATGATGATAAAATATACCGTCTTTCCTTATCAGAATAAAAATGAACATAAAAAGGCTGTTTAGAAAGCGGCAAGCTTCTTAAACAGCCTTTTTCTATATAGAAAAGAATCTTAGACTATTTGATCGGCCATCACTTTTTGCATATATTCCCCGGATTGTTCAAGGGTTGTCATTGTATTGATCATCGAGCATGCAGCGTCGAGAATCGGGAAAGCAAGGGCAGCCCCGGAACCTTCGCCAAGTCTCATATTCATGTTCAGCATCGGTTCTACTCCCAATAATTCGCTTGCGATTTTTGCACCGGGTTCTTCGGACAAATGGGACGGAATAATGTAATCTTTTACCTTTGGCTCCAATTTATAAGCGATTAATGCGGAAACCGTGGAAATGAAACCGTCAATTACGACAGGCACCCGGTTGGCTGCCGCGCCTAGGACAACTCCTGCCATTCCGCCCAATTCCAGTCCCCCGACTTTTGCCAAAACGTCAATCGGATCTTCAGGGTCTGGTTTGTTGATTTCGATTGCCCTGCGAATCACATCAATTTTATGTTGGAGGCTATCCACCCCCGCCCCCATTCCGGTTACTTCAGCAGGATCATACTTGAAAAGCGCGGCCAAGACGGCGCTGCTGGCGGTTGTATTGCAGATGCCCATTTCGCCGGTTGCCAATACGTTAACACCTTGTTTTACTTGTTCATTGGCCACTTCGATTCCCGCTTCAATTGCCCGTATGGCTTCTTCCCGTGACATGGCCGGCCCTTTGGCCATATTGGCAGTACCGTATCTTACTTTTTTATTGATGACCCCTGAACTTTCCGGCAAATCTTCCTTGATTCCCACATCGACGGAAACCACTTTTGCTCCCGCCGCTCTTGCAATGGCACAAACTCCCGTAAAACCTTTGGCAAAGCCAATGGCCTGCATTACCGTTACAAATTGAGGATTGTTGGATACGTTTTCTTCATACACCCCGTGGTCCGCGGCCAATGCAATGACCGCTTTGTTGGATACGTCGAGTTCAAGTTTCTCTGTAATACCGGCAAGCTGTATCGCGATTTTCTCCAATTTTCCTAAACTGCCTAAAGGTTTGCAAAGAGAATCAACTTTTTCTTTTGCCTTTTCCATCATTTCTTTGTTTGCTTCCGTGATGCTTTCCAAGGTCGCTTGCAATAGTTCCATTCCAATCTCCCCCATCATTAGTATCAATGTTATATTAAAATAATAAAAGTCTGCAGTTTATTGGCATGCCAAATAAACTACAGACTTTACCATCGTACTGTATGTTTAAAGCAATTAGGCAGGTCTCCTGGCTCAGGTTCATCGCAAATATGGGCCTTCCCGGTTTCCCAGTGGCATTTTCCATATTGCTCCCCAATACAGTGGTGGGTCCGCTAAAGATTCTCACTTTATTCCCTATTCTCCCGTCACGACGGGCACCTAATTGCTGTAAATATTCTGTTTTTTATAAATGTAAGATGAAAATATGTTTTCGTCAAGATTTTTCGGAGTCAATTGTCTGAAGAGGAATGCTAATGTCGAAATAGGAATGTGCTTAGCGGATCGAGTTTGGAAGTTTGGCTTGACGATAAAATATACAATTGTATACAATGCAGTTAATAATTTTGTATACAAATGTATACAATGATTGCGATTTGATGGATTAGAAAAGGAGTTATAAAATGCGGGCTGCATGGAAGCTTTCAAAATATTTAAAGCCTTATAAGCATTTCGCTATTCTTGCCCCGATTCTTATGGTGCTGGAAGTCGTGATGGATTTGATCCAGCCGACAATTATACAAAAAATCATCGATGAAGGAATCGCGGCGAATGATACCCCGCACATCATTGCGATGTTTGCTGCCATGATGGCATGCGCAATAATCGGATGGCTGGGTGGGGCCGGCTGTTCCTATTTCAGCTCAAAAGCGGCGGTAAATTTTGCGTCCGATGTCCGGGAGGATTTATATGAAACCATTACTTATTTTTCAAACACCAATAAGGATCGGTTTACGTTGGGGAAACTGATTACCAACTTGACCAATGATATTGAAATGCTGCAGCGGGCGTTGAACATGCTGCTGAAAATTTTTGTCCGGGGGCCTTTGATGTTTGTCGGGGCCGTGATTGTGGTGTTCATTACGGCAAGAGAGTTATTTTCAGTGTTGTTTTTCGTCGTTCCTGTATTGATCATCTGTTTATATCTGTTTATTAAACTGTCGATTTCGCTGTTCCGAAAAGTACAGGAAGCTATTGATCAAATCAATATACGGGTGCAGGAAAATTTGGCAGGCATCCGCGTTATTAAGGCCTTTAACTGTATGCGGCACCAAGTGGAGCAATTTGCCGGAATCAACCAAGCGTTAACCATGCGGAATATGACCGCCGAACAAGTGATTGCCGCTCTTATGCCGATCACCCAGTTTGTAGTGAATGCAGGAATCGTATTGGCTCTTGCCCTCGGTGGCATAAAGGTGGAAGCGGGTGTGATGGAAGTCGGGGTGATTGTCGCATTTATCAACTATTTAATGATGATTATGAACGGCCTGATGAGTTCCAGCAATGTTCTGATCCAAATTGCCCGGGCGATTCCAAGCGCGGAACGGGTTGTAGTCGTGTTGGAGGAACTGCCTGAGATTACGAATGCGGATCAGCCTGTGAAAAAAGAAATACGGGGAGATGTGAAGTTCGAGAATGTGAGTTTTTCTTATAACAAACATGTGGAACCGGTGTTGAAAAACATCTCCTTTGAAGCAAAAGCGGGAAGCACTGTCGGAATCATCGGCATGACCGGCAGCGGTAAATCCACATTAATGAAACTGCTTGCCCGCTTGATGGATGTGGATGAAGGAACAATTTATATAGACGGCATTCCGATCCGGCAATACGACCTGGAGACCCTCAGAGGCGCCATGGCTTTCGCGCCTCAAAAGGCCGCACTGTTTTCGACAACGATTGAAGAAAACTTGAAATACGGAAAGATGGATGCGACAAAAGAGGAGATCCGGGAAGCGCTGGCCGCTTCGGATGCCTATGAATTTGTAGAAAAATTGGATAAAAAAGAACAACATGTATTAACCCAAGGGGCGACAAATTTATCCGGCGGGCAAAAACAACGGTTGGCGATGAGCCGGGCATTAATACGAAAGCCGAAGATTTTGGTTTTGGATGATACAACATCGGCAGTGGACAGCATTACCGAAAAGATGATTCAAAGCAATATGAAGAAAGCACTCAAGGGAAGCACGAAGTTTATTGTGGCATCTAAAATTTCTTCCATTAAAGATGCAGATTTGATTCTCGTTCTGGAGGACGGCCGGCTTGTTGCACAAGGGACCCATGAAGAATTATTAAAAACAAGTGTCCACTATCAAGAAATT
The DNA here is from genome assembly GCF_038593155.1 of Ureibacillus sp. FSL K6-8385. Lineage (GTDB taxonomy): Bacteria > Bacillota > Bacilli > Bacillales_A > Planococcaceae > Ureibacillus > Ureibacillus terrenus. The sequence continues at coordinate 2,616,768 of NZ_CP151968.1, read as the reverse complement.
ATGGCATCTCAAGCTGAAAAGGGGGGTGTGCTGAATGAATAGATTGCAGGAATCCATTTCCGGCAGAGGAGGAGGTCCGGGCCGTGGCAGAGGTCCGGCTGCCAAAGCAAAAAATCAAAAGGCTGCTCTTAAACGGATTTGGAGTTATTTAAAAAAGCAAAGAATAAGTGTAATCAGCGTCATCCTCCTGGTAATCGTTACATCTGTATTAAATATACTGGGCCCTTTTATGATTGGATTCATTATCGACCATTATATTTTGCCTCTTGACATCAAAGGAACGATCCGGATGGCAGTGTTGCTTGCAGCCGTATTCATTGCATCCTCCCTTTTAACTTGGCTGCAAACGTTTATCATGATCAGAGCCTCGCTCAAAACGATTCAAAATTTGAGGCTCGAACTGTTCGAAAAGCTGCAGTTATTGCCGATTCCATACTTCGATCAAAAGCAGCAGGGCGACTTGATGAGCAGAATGACGAATGATATCGATAATTTGAATTTTGCCCTTTCCCAAAGCGTCATTCAAATTGTATCGTCCATCCTCTCTCTTGTTGGCACCGCCCTTGCCATGCTCTATTTAAATTGGGTTTTGGCGGTTGTCACCCTTTTTGTTGTTCCGCTGATTGTGTGGTCAACAAAACAAATTATCAAACGCAGCAGCGTGAATTACCGGAATCGTCAGCGGGATTTGGGAAACTTGAATGGATATATCGAAGAAACGATTTCCAATTCTGAAATTGTGACATTGTTTGGACGGGAGCAACAAACCATTGAGCGGTTTAAAGAAGCCAACGAAAGGCTGCGCCATTCCGCAATGCAATCGGAAATTGTATCCGGTTTATTAGGTCCGACAAATAACTTGATCAACAACCTTGGACAAGGAATCATTATAGGCGTCGGCGCGGTGATGGCCGTTCATTCCCTTGTGACGGTAGGCGTCATCACATCTTTTTTAACCTACGCAAGACAGTTTTTCCGGCCGATTAACCAACTTTCAAACTTATTAAATACCTTTCAATCGGCCATCGCCGGAGCAGAACGGGTATTTGAGGTATTAGATGAGCGGATTGAAATCATGATTTCCCCTAACTCCCTTCCAAGAAAGCCGTTGGAAGGAAATGTTGAATTTCGGAATGTATGTTTTGAGTATGTAAAAAATCAGCCGGTATTAAAAAATATTTCTTTTAAAGCGCGTGCGGGAGAAGTTGTGGCTCTGGTGGGCCCGACCGGTTCGGGCAAGACAACGATTGTACAGTTATTAAGCCGTTTTTATGACGCGACAAGCGGCGAAATTTTGATTGATGGAAAAAATATCCAGTATTACTCTCTGGAACACCTGCGGGATTCCATCGGTGTCGTGCTGCAGGACACATATTTATTTTCAGGAACCGTCAGAGAAAACATTCGATTCGGAAAACTTGATGCGACCGATGAGGAAGTGGAAAAAGCGGCGAAAATTGCTTATGCCCATTCCTTTATCAAGTATTTGCCGAATCAGTATGAAACGATGATAGAATCGGGAGGAAAAAATTTGAGCCAAGGTCAGCGGCAACTGATTGCCATTGCCCGTGCCATATTAAAAGATCCGGATATTTTAATTTTGGATGAAGCGACTTCAAACGTAGATACCATGACGGAAGTGCATATTCAAAAAGGGTTAAATAATCTCATGAAGGGCCGGACAAGTTTTGTTATTGCCCATCGGTTAAAAACCATTGAAAATGCGGATCAAATATTAGTCATTAAAGAAGGAAAAATTGTGGAACAAGGAAACCACGATTCGCTAATGGCACTCGATGGATTTTACGCCAAGTTGCAGAAAGAATATTATCAAGGCGCAGAGATTTAGAAAGGGACTGTCCCGATATATTTTGGGGCAGTTTTTTTAAGGTAAAATCCCGGATTCGATTGGAATAAGAGAATTCTTTCAATTAAATCGCCAAACAAGAAGTTTCTCCCCAAGTCGATTCTTAAGTTTTTTTCTCGGAAAGTTATCAACATTCTTTACTCATACAAGCATTCTTTCCTGCGTATAGTAGTGCAAAAGGTTGCAAAAGGCGGTGTAGTAGATTTGAAACGATGGCTTGCACTAATTGTCATTTTGCTCTGTTGTTTATTAGTGGTGATTTATGAGACAAGCGCATCGGATAACAGGTTTTTCCTCCCTGAACCGTTGGCAGGGGTAAAAGTCGTCATCGATGCGGGCCATGGAGGAATTGATGGGGGAGCATCGGCGGAAAATGTGGTGGAAAAAGATATTACACTGGCGATTGCAAAAAAGGTGGAAAGAAATTTAAAACGTTTGGGTGCTGAAGTGGTGATGACAAGAACAACGGATGGCGATGTACTCTCTGAACATGCACCAGGTGAAGAATTTGCCACTTTAAGAGAAAGAAAAAAACAGGACATCTTTTTGCGGGAAGAAATTGTGAAAGAAAATAATCCGGATATTTTCATCACGATTCATGCGAATGCAATTCCCGGAGAAAAGTGGAGGGGCGCGCAAGTTTTTTATCATAAAGAAGGGCATCCGAATAGCGAACTGCTTGCAAAAGCCATCCAATCTTCAATAAAAGAAAAGCTGAAGAATACCGATCGGGAAGCTTTAGCAATCAAACAAATTTACTTGTTGAAAAAAGCGGAAGCACCTGCCGTTCTTGTGGAAACGGGATTTTTAAGCAACCCTGAGGAAAGGGCCTTGCTGACTGATGAAAAATACCAGGAAAAAATGGCGGACGCGATTGTAAAAGGTATTGAAAACTACGTTAATATGGAGATTGAATAAGCAACAGCAATGATAAAATGAAAGCAGTTTAAATATGGCTATTAATGGACAATCAGTGTGTTATACTTATACTATCATTGGAAGCATATTTAGGGGAGTGTTTAATGTGATTAATGAACAACAAGTCCGTGAAATTTTAGGACAGCTGGAAGACCCGTTTTTACATAGAACGCTTAAAGAAACAAACGGAATTGTCAATGTATCAATAAAAGAAGAAAAAAATCATGTCAGTGTAAAAATTGCCATTGCCAAAACGAATACGCCGGAACAATTGCAATTGCAAATGAAAATTGTTGAAAAATTAAAAGAAGCCGGTGCCTCCACTGTCGGAATCCGATTTGAAGAATTGCCGGCAGAAGTGATCGAAAGTTTCCGCGGTACGGCCAGTGAAGCGGAAACTCATGACATTTTATCGCCTTTATCTACGGTCAAAGTCATTGCCATTGCATCAGGGAAAGGCGGAGTCGGAAAATCGACGGTTTCCGTCAACTTGGCGGTCGCTTTAGCCCGTTTAGGGAAAAAAGTCGGCTTGATTGATGCGGATATTTACGGATTTAGCGTTCCTGATATGATGGGAATTGAAGAGATGCCGACTGTCAAAAATGACCGGATTTATCCTGTGGTGCGCAAAGGGGTTAAAGTCATTTCCATGGGATTTTTCGTGGAAAACAATGCACCGATTATTTGGCGCGGGCCAATGCTGGGCAAAGTGTTGGACCAATTCTTCCGCGATGTTGAGTGGGGAGATATCGATTATCTTCTGTTAGACTTGCCTCCAGGAACTGGAGATGTGGCACTTGATGTCCATCAGGCTTTGCCGGCTTCAAAAGAAATTATTGTGACGACTCCGCATCCAACAGCGGCTTTCGTTGCAGCACGTGCTGGAGCGATGGCTGTGCAAACAAATCATGAAGTACTTGGCGTTATTGAAAACATGGCCTGGTATGAGTCAAAATCCGGCGAACGGGAATACGTCTTTGGAAAAGGCGGCGGACAAAAATTGGCGGAAGAATTGCGTACCGATTTATTAGGGCAAATCCCACTGGGACAACCTGATTGGGATGATGACGATTTTGCCCCTTCCATTTATGATGAAAACCATCCAACGGGCAAAATTTATTTAGATATTGCCAAAAAAATAGTTAATAAATTGGAATAAAATTAGGTAAGCGGATGCCTGTCCATCCGCTTACCTTTTTGTATTAATTTCCTCCGCCTTCTTGTCCTTGACTTTGTCCTTGTCCATCGGTGTTTTCTTGCTCTTTTTCTTTGGAACCGCTAGCCTGGCCGCTTTGTTTAATCAGTTCTTGCCATTTTGTTTGCAGCAATGGATTGTCGATTGTTTCCATCACAATTTTTTCGATTTCTTTCCTAAAATCTGCACTTTTTAGGACAGATCCCAATTCTTTTTTCATTTCCGGTTGTCCAAAAAAGGCAATCAAGTCTTCCTGATAAGAGGCGTCTTTTATTAATTGTTTCATGATTTCCGTTTGCTGTTCTTTCATGCTTTTGGCCATCGATTCTTTAAATTTTGGATCTTCAAAGGTTTTTTTCCAAAAGTCTTGGGCCTGTTCGGACAATAATGAATTAGTGATGGATGACTCCACTTCATCATGTTCCAGAACAATCAGCTCCCGGAAACTAGGATCTTCCAACAGCTGTCGAATCGCCTTTTTTCCTTCTTCTGTCTGAATCGCGTCCACGACAATTTTTTTCACTTCTTCATAGGAAGGTTGGGAATTCGGTGAATCGGAACAACTTGCCAACAAGACCAATAGTAAGAACAAGGTTACCAAACGATTGAACAGGGGATTTTTCACCTTTCTCAGTCCTTTCTGCATAAAGGCTCTATTTTTCATTATTGTTCACAAATCTCTTCTTAAATATGTACATGTTTAGAACTTGGATAGCTTTTTTAAAAAACGATTGATAAAATAATGATTAAATTGAAAAAATAAGGGGAGCATGAACGTGACAATACGAAATTGGTTTAAATTCTTCTTGATGTGCATGCTTATTGGCGGAGTTGTTACTGGTCTGGCAGGTATTATTATTCGCTGGAATTTTTTTTATGAATACTTGTCCGCAGGGGAAATAGGAGAGTTTTTGGCCGCTTTTGTTTGGATGATTTTTTTGGGCTTTACGATGAGCGTCATCGCCCAGGCCGGATTCTTTGCTTATTTGACAATTCATCAAATCGGGTTAGGAGTTTTTAGAACGCTGACATTATGGAATTGGGTGCAAGTTTTATTAATGATCGTTGTTGTGGGAGATTTAATTTTTTTCCGCTTCGCACCTGCCGCTGAAAACGTTAAAGATTGGTTATTATATGGGGGATTGTTAATTGTTTTGATTTTTTCGGCAATTGCGACTGCGATGAAAAAAGTCCAATTAACAGGCAAAAAGCATATTTTCATCTCCTCAATGTTCTTTATGATCGTCATTACTTGCCTGGAATGGGTTATTCCGCTTATGGGGCGCAAAGGGAATATCGATACATATGTCGCTTTGCTATTGTTTCCGTTAGTGGCCGTCAACGCTTATCAGCTGTTAGCATTGCCAAAATACAATAAAAAATCTGAAGAAGACCGAAAAAAATTGGAGGAACGCAAAAAGGCGAGAAAACAAAAAATGGAAACCCATAATCCTGATGCTGCACAATGAATGGATGTAAAAAGCTGTCCCGAAAGTGGTAACTTTCCGGACAGCTTTTTTTGGGGACTTTAGGAATCATACAGGATATTATTTTGTGGAATATTGCGTCATGGCATTTTTGTCGACTTAAACGTATATCCGAATATATTCTCTTCTAAAGAAATAAACTTATGGGATTGCATGAATCTTGGAAGGTTTTTGAAATTGGGTTTTGAATGTTCGTGTATTTGCAAGCTGATGATAGCTCCTTTGATTTCATTGTATTTTTTTCCTTCTTTATAAATGTGAGTCGGAGATATTAAATTGATTTCTTCATTGAAAGCTGCCTGTTTAATTTCATCGGGGAATTCATAATCTCTTGTCATAAACCAAAGGGGTTTCTTATTAAAATGTTTTTCATAAATCTCCACTTCTTTTTTGAATGCATTTACGCTATATTCCTCTTTGCCCACTCCGCCCAATAAACCAGTGGGAATATTCTTTTTACGAATCAATTCCACTAATTTCGGGGAACGTTCAATCCAATTTGCATCCAGCATTAAAATTGGGTAAGGTGCATTTAAGGATTCCAGCCATTGCGGCAATTCGTCATGGGTAAATGAAATTTCCACTATTAAAGATTGACCGTAATTCCCTTTCGATATGACCAGGGGTTGATCTGTCATTCGAAAAACGGATATGATTGAATTTTTCTGTGGATAAATTAACAACAAAATTACCACTATAATGAATAGTGGAATGATTATTTTACGCAACATCAGTTTGTCCCCTTTTTGAGTTTTTGATGAATCAAACCGTTTCTAAAAAAACTTATGAAAAAGTGTTGACTTTCATGAATAAAAAATGATAGGATATAAAAGTCGTCGAAAGATGGAAAAAATCGTCGAGCATGAAATGAACCTTGAAAACTGAACACCAAAGCGTTGATGCCAGAAACAATTCCGGTTTGCCGGCCCCGTCGGCGGACCGGATTCGGACAAACAATTTGAGCGAAATCAAATTCTTTTTGGAGAGTTTGATCCTGGCTCAGGACGAACGCTGGCGGCGTGCCTAATACATGCAAGTCGAGCGGACCTCATAGGAAGCTTGCTTTTTATGAGGTTAGCGGCGGACGGGTGAGTAACACGTGGGTAACCTGCCCTATAGACCGGGATAACTCGCGGAAACGCGTGCTAATACCGGATAACACAGCGGAGCGCATGCTCCGGTGTTGAAAGGTGGTTCTGCTACCGCTATAGGATGGGCCCGCGGCGCATTAGCTAGTTGGTGGGGTAACGGCCTACCAAGGCGACGATGCGTAGCCGACCTGAGAGGGTGATCGGCCACACTGGGACTGAGACACGGCCCAGACTCCTACGGGAGGCAGCAGTAGGGAATCTTCCACAATGGGCGAAAGCCTGATGGAGCAACGCCGCGTGAGCGAAGAAGGTCTTCGGATCGTAAAGCTCTGTTGTAAGGGAAGAACAAGTGCGGTAGTAACTGACCGCACCCTGACGGTACCTTACGAGAAAGCCACGGCTAACTACGTGCCAGCAGCCGCGGTAATACGTAGGTGGCGAGCGTTGTCCGGAATTATTGGGCGTAAAGCGCGCGCAGGCGGTCTCTTAAGTCTGATGTGAAAGCCCCCGGCTCAACCGGGGAGGGTCATTGGAAACTGGGAGACTTGAGTGCAGGAGAGGGAAGCGGAATTCCATGTGTAGCGGTGAAATGCGTAGAGATATGGAGGAACACCAGTGGCGAAGGCGGCTTCCTGGCCTGTAACTGACGCTGAGGCGCGAAAGCGTGGGGAGCAAACAGGATTAGATACCCTGGTAGTCCACGCCGTAAACGATGAGTGCTAGGTGTTAGGGGGCTTGCCCCTTAGTGCTGCAGCTAACGCATTAAGCACTCCGCCTGGGGAGTACGGTCGCAAGACTGAAACTCAAAGGAATTGACGGGGGCCCGCACAAGCGGTGGAGCATGTGGTTTAATTCGAAGCAACGCGAAGAACCTTACCAGGTCTTGACATCCCGCTGACCGCCATGGAGACATGGCCTTCCCTTCGGGGACAGCGGTGACAGGTGGTGCATGGTTGTCGTCAGCTCGTGTCGTGAGATGTTGGGTTAAGTCCCGCAACGAGCGCAACCCTTGTCCTTAGTTGCCATCATTCGGTTGGGCACTCTAAGGAGACTGCCGTACAAATACGGAGGAAGGTGGGGATGACGTCAAATCATCATGCCCCTTATGACCTGGGCTACACACGTGCTACAATGGGCGGTACAAAGGGCTGCGAACCCGCGAGGGGGAGCGAATCCCAAAAAGCCGCTCTCAGTTCGGATTGCAGGCTGCAACTCGCCTGCATGAAGCCGGAATCGCTAGTAATCGCGGATCAGCATGCCGCGGTGAATACGTTCCCGGGCCTTGTACACACCGCCCGTCACACCACGAGAGTCTGTAACACCCGAAGTCGGTGAGGTAACCCTTCCGGGAGCCAGCCGCCGAAGGTGGGACAGATGATTGGGGTGAAGTCGTAACAAGGTAGCCGTATCGGAAGGTGCGGCTGGATCACCTCCTTTCTAAGGATGATAACTGATGAAGGCATTGACGTTTTGGGTTCAGTTTTGAAGGTTCATACACCTTCAAACTTGTTCCTTGAAAACTGGATAAACGGCATTGAAAGTGAAGCTCTTGCGAGCAATCGCAAGCAAAACGGTTAAGTTGGTAAGGGCGCACGGTGGATGCCTTGGCACTAGGAGCCGATGAAGGACGGGACTAACACCGATATGCTTCGGGGAGCTGTAAGTAAGCTGTGATCCGGAGATTTCCGAATGGGGCAACCCACTGTTCGTAATGGAACAGTATCTTAACGCGAATTCATAGCGTTAAGAGGGCACACCCAGGGAACTGAAACATCTCAGTACCTGGAGGAGAAGAAAGAAACCTCGATTCCCTTAGTAGCGGCGAGCGAAACGGGAAGAGCCCAAACCAAGAGGCTTGCCTCTTGGGGTTGTAGGACACTCTATACGGAGTTACAAAAGGATGGGTTAGACGAACCGTTCTGGAAAGGACGGCCGTAGAAGGTAACAGCCCTGTAGTCGAAAATCCATCCTCTCCAGAGTGGATCCTGAGTACGGCGGAACACGTGGAATTCCGTCGGAATCCGGGAGGACCATCTCCCAAGGCTAAATACTCCCTAGTGACCGATAGCGAACCAGTACCGTGAGGGAAAGGTGAAAAGAACCCCGGGAGGGGAGTGAAAGAGAACCTGAAACCGTGTGCCTACAAGTAGTCAGAGCCCGTTAACGGGTGATGGCGTGCCTTTTGTAGAATGAACCGGCGAGTTACGATCACGTGCAAGGTTAAGCCGAAGAGGCGGAGCCGCAGCGAAAGCGAGTCTGAACAGGGCGACGGAGTACGTGGTCGTAGACCCGAAACCAGGTGATCTACCCATGTCCAGGGTGAAGGTGAGGTAGCACTCACTGGAGGCCCGAACCCACGCACGTTGAAAAGTGCGGGGATGAGGTGTGGGTAGCGGAGAAATTCCAATCGAACTTGGAGATAGCTGGTTCTCTCCGAAATAGCTTTAGGGCTAGCCTCGTGTAAAGAATACTGGAGGTAGAGCACTGTTTGGACTAGGGGCCCACCTCGGGTTACCGAATTCAGACAAACTCCGAATGCCAGCTATTTATACACGGGAGTCAGACTACGAGTGATAAGATCCGTGGTCGAGAGGGAAACAGCCCAGACCACCAGCTAAGGTCCCAAAGTAGCCGTTAAGTGGAAAAGGATGTGGCGTTGCTTAGACAACCAGGATGTTGGCTTAGAAGCAGCCATCATTTAAAGAGTGCGTAATAGCTCACTGGTCGAGTGACGCTGCGCCGAAAATGTATCGGGGCTAAACGGTTCACCGAAGCTGTGGATCCGTGCTTCGCACGGGTGGTAGGAGAGCGTTCTAAGCGCGCAGAAGTCAGACCGGAAGGACTGGTGGAGCGCTTAGAAGTGAGAATGCCGGTATGAGTAGCGAAAGATGGGTGAGAATCCCATCCGCCGAATGACTAAGGTTTCCTGAGGAAGGCTCGTCCGCTCAGGGTTAGTCGGGACCTAAGTCGAGGCCGAAAGGCGTAGACGATGGGCAACAGGTTGATATTCCTGTACCACCTCCCCGCCGTTTGAGCGATGGGGGGACGCAGGAGGATAGGGAAAGCACGCCGTTGGTCGAGCGTGTCCAAGCAGCAAGGCGGGGAAGTAGGCAAATCCGCTTCCCGCAACGCTGAGCTGTGATGGGGAGCGCATTGCGCGCGAAGTTCCCGATTTCACACTGCCAAGAAAAGCCTCTAGCGAGGCGGGAGGTGCCCGTACCGCAAACCGACACAGGTAGTCGAGGAGAGAATCCTAAGGCGAGCGAGAGAACTCTCGTTAAGGAACTCGGCAAAATGACCCCGTAACTTCGGGAGAAGGGGTGCTCATTGGGGTGCAAGCCCCGATGAGCCGCAGAGAATAGGCCCAGGCGACTGTTTATCAAAAACACAGGTCTCTGCTAAACCGCAAGGTGATGTATAGGGGCTGACGCCTGCCCGGTGCTGGAAGGTTAAGAGGAGGAGTTAGCGCAAGCGAAGCTCCGAATTGAAGCCCCAGTAAACGGCGGCCGTAACTATAACGGTCCTAAGGTAGCGAAATTCCTTGTCGGGTAAGTTCCGACCCGCACGAAAGGCGTAACGATCTGGGCGCTGTCTCAACGAGAGACTCGGTGAAATTATAGTACCTGTGAAGATGCAGGTTACCCGCGACAGGACGGAAAGACCCCGTGGAGCTTTACTGTAGCCTGATATTGAATTCCGGTACAGCTTGTACAGGATAGGTAGGAGCCGTAGAAGGGGGAGCGCCAGCTTCCCTGGAGGCGCCCTTGGGATACTACCCTGGCTGTACTGGGATTCTAACCCGCAAGCCTGATCGGCTTGGGAGACAGTGTCAGGTGGACAGTTTGACTGGGGCGGTCGCCTCCCAAAGAGTAACGGAGGCGCCCAAAGGTTCCCTCAGAATGGTTGGAAATCATTCGCAGAGTGTAAAGGCATAAGGGAGCTTGACTGCGAGACCTACAAGTCGAGCAGGGTCGAAAGACGGGCTTAGTGATCCGGTGGTTCCGCATGGAAGGGCCATCGCTCAACGGATAAAAGCTACCCCGGGGATAACAGGCTTATCTCCCCCAAGAGTCCACATCGACGGGGAGGTTTGGCACCTCGATGTCGGCTCATCGCATCCTGGGGCTGTAGTCGGTCCCAAGGGTTGGGCTGTTCGCCCATTAAAGCGGTACGCGAGCTGGGTTCAGAACGTCGTGAGACAGTTCGGTCCCTATCCGTCGTGGGCGCAGGAAATTTGAGAGGAGCTGTCCTTAGTACGAGAGGACCGGGATGGACACACCGCTGGTGTACCAGTTGTCTTGCCAAAGGCACAGCTGGGTAGCTATGTGTGGACGGGATAAGTGCTGAAAGCATCTAAGCATGAAGCCCCCCTCAAGATGAGATTTCCCATTGCGTAAGCAAGTAAGATCCCTCAAAGACGATGAGGTAGATAGGTCCGGGGTGGAAGCACGGTGACGTGTGGAGCTGACGGATACTAATCGATCGAGGACTTAACCAAGAAAACACTTTCGATGCCGTTATCCAGTTTTGAGGGAACAACCTTTCTCATACATACAATGTGAGTCCAGTGACGATGGCGAAGAGGTCACACCCGTTCCCATACCGAACACGGAAGTTAAGCTCTTCAGCGCCGATGGTAGTTGGGGGCTTCCCCCTGCGAGAGTAGGACGTTGCTGGGCTCAAAAAGTCATTACTGACGGAAGGTCGGTAGTGGCTTTTTTTATATATAATTTTAGGGGTAATCCAAACCCAATCCTGTTCAAACTAAAAACCGAAAGTGGATTGAGAGAATATGAATCCCGATAGAGCCTGAAGAATTTCTAAACGTAAAATGGCAGTTAAGATGCCATAGGTAAAAATGATGTAATATCTACTCTTCTTATATCTTTTAAGATTTTGTACCAGCGTACCTTGTGATGAAATATTGAAAACGACAAATATTTTCGGTTTTTCCACTTGTAAAAAACGAAAATGTGGATATAATTTATGTTGTACACAACCAAACCCAATCCGTTTATGATTGTTCCGAAGTAGCTCAGCGGTAGAGCAATCGGCTGTTAACCGATGGGTCGTAGGTTCGAATCCTACCTTCGGAGCCATATTTTTTTGTCTTTTTTTTCAAAAGCTTATTAATAGAAGTTTATATAAAAAATATTGGAATCCTATTCTCAAAGCAGTAAACCGATTAATCAAGCAATTTGAGGCAGTCCTATTCTAAAAAAAAATCAACCTTGTTTTAATAGGTAGAAAAATTATAAAAAAATTATATTTTTCTATTGCATAGTTCAATAAATCATGATATTATAATTCCTGTCTGATTGAATAGGATGATGGCCCCTTGGTCAAGTGGTTAAGACACCGCCCTTTCACGGCGGTAACACGGGTTCGAATCCCGTAGGGGTCATTATTTTTTTCTTTTATACCTATACTTTTTTAGGAGGATTAGCTCAGCTGGGAGAGCATCTGCCTTACAAGCAGAGGGTCGGCGGTTCGATCCCGTCATCCTCCACCAGACATTCGGAGGGGTAGCGAAGTGGCTAAACGCGACGGACTGTAAATCCGTTCCCTTTGGGTTCGGCGGTTCGAATCCGCCCCCCTCCACCATGATGATTGGGGTATAGCCAAGCGGTAAGGCAACGGATTTTGATTCCGTCATGCCCAGGTTCGAATCCTGGTACCCCAGCCAATATTATGAAAATCTCGGACATATAACCCTTCAATAAAGTGTCATTATAAATAAATTTCAACTTTGCCAATCCTTTACTCGAATGAGTAAAGGATTTTTTTATTATACTTTATTCGAATCATCTTTTGAAGATTGCGGATGTCGTAAAAGGCGCTTTCCGGTTTGCACATAAAATTTTGCAGAACTTCCTGAATCAGGGTTTAACAAAAGCAAAAAGAAATGTACAAACCAAATTTATTTTACCTGTTTTAAAATTTGCGTTTCCTCTCCAAAACAATTTAAAAAGAATGAAGCTTGATTTGCATATTTATTCAAAATTATGTCAAGTTGAGTCAATCTATAAATCTCTTATAGAATGAATAGTAAAATTGGGAGGTGGATCTCATTGGACCGAAAAAAAATTTCAATTATTGGAGTACCCTCTGATTACGGTCAACAACGCCGAGGGGTCGATATGGGGCCAAGTGCAATGAGATATGCAGGAGCCATTGAGAGATTGGAAAAATTAGGTTATGATGTCATTGATGAAGGCGATATCTCCGTCCACAGGACAAAACGGAACAAACAATATGACGGGAAACTATTAAATTTGGAAGAAGTGCTGGAAGTCAGTGAACGATTGGCAAAAAAAGTCGATGAGGTAATCAAGCAAGACAGATTTCCCGTCATTCTTGGTGGTGACCATAGCATTTCCATCGGTTCCATAGCCGGAATCAGAAAACATTATCAAAATTTAGGGATTATTTGGTTTGATGCACATACAGACATCAATACTCCCGAAACGACCCCTTCCGGAAATATTCATGGAATGCCCCTGGCGGTTAATCTTGGCCTCGGTGATCACCGTCTAATCAGTATTGCGGGGAATGCACCAAAATTAAAGTTTGAAAATATCGTCTTTATCGGTGCACGTTCGATTGATGAAGGAGAAAAAGCGTTGATCAAAGAAAAGAACATTAAAATTTTTACTATGCATGAAATTGACCGGATGGGAATGTCTAAAGTGATTGAGGAAACCGTGGAGTATTTAAAAGCAAGACACGTGGATGGAGTGCATATGTCTATTGACCTGGATGCATTGGATCCCATATTTACTCCGGGCGTAGGAACACCGGTACCTGGAGGCATTACTTACCGTGAAAGCCACTTGGCCATGGAGATGTTGGAAGAAGCTAAAATGATTACATCGTGCGAATTCGTGGAAGTAAATCCGATCCTTGATGAACGCAATAAAACAGCCAACACGGCTGTTGCTTTGATGGGTTCGTTGCTGGGAGAAAAATTGGTGTAGAAAATCACTATTTATTTCTATAGAATTATAAATACTTTATAAGAATGTAAAAAATTTTTTAATTTATTTCAGAAAGATGAAACTTTTTATGGGGTTTATTCGTACATTATCTAAGCCAAAAAGGTGGAGAGGGAACGCATGGATGCGTTAGTCAAGAAAAGGATAAAGCAGGTTCTAAAAGGTGATCAAAATGCTTTTGCAGATATCGTGAGTCTATACCAGCACAAGTTGTACCAAATATGCTACCGGATGCTTGGAAATAAACAAGAAGCTGAAGATATAGCGCAAGAAGCTTTTGTTCGGGCGTACATCAATCTACATACGTTTGATCAAAAAAAGAAGTTTTCGACTTGGCTATATCGAATTGCAACGAACCTATGTATCGACCGGATTCGTAAAAAAAAGCCGGATTATTATCTAGATGCAGAGGTTGAAGGAACTGATGGATTAAACATGTATTCACATATAGCAAATGAGGATCCGCAACCGGAAGATGCAGCTCTTCAAATGGAGTTTCAAGAACGCATCCAGTATGAAATCAGCAGATTGCCTGAGAAATATCGTACGGTGATTGTATTAAAATATATTGAAGAATGTTCGCTCCAGGAAATCAGCGAAATACTAGACTTGCCTTTGGGAACGGTGAAAACCAGAATTCATAGGGGCCGTGAAGCACTGAGAAAGCAGTTAAACAAACTGTAGGAGGGGAATTGCATGAGTACGTGTCCAAAATACATTATTGAGTATATGCACGAGTATTTAGACGGGGACATTAGCCGAGAACACGAGCAAGTGCTTAAACAGCATTTGAAGACATGTACGGCGTGTCAGGAACATATGCATCAACTCAGCGACACGGTTGCATTTATTAAAAGTGCATCACCCGTTACGGCTCCTCCACATTTTGAGGAAGAAGTAATGAAGCGTCTCCCTAAACCAAAAAATCGAATTGGCGTGCAGAAATGGCTTAGAAGACATCCGTTTTTGGTAGCGGCCGCAATGTTTATTCTTTTTATGAGTGCGACGTTGTTCGGAAGCTTCCATGATGATAAATTTTCCGTTACAAAGCAGCCAAACTTAATTGTAGAGGGGCAGACGGTCATTGTTCCTAAAGGCGAAGTGGTAAAAGGAGACATCGTTGTAAAAAACGGGGATATTGTCGTTGAAGGCGAAGTGGATGGCAATGTGATTGTCATAAATGGAGAGTATATGGCATCGACGGCAGTCGTAACAGGTCAAATCCAGGAAATCGATCAAGTATTTGAATGGGTTTGGTATGAAGTGAAACAAATGGCAAAAGATTTTGTGGCATTATTTGAAAATGAAGAAGAGTGATTCATGATTGATCATCCAATCCCGAATTGGATGATATTTTTTTGTATTTTACACGCGCAGGGCCCCATTTTTTTAAAATAAAAGAAACATTAGAAAAATTGTTTCGTTAATACTATAAAAGTTCCATGATTTTGATTATGATATATTTGTTGATAGTAGATAAATCGGAAAGTTTTTTATTTAAAAATGAAAAATGTTTATATACTTTTTTTATAAATCAAGCATACACTATATCATTTCGTATTTTTTGTACTTGATTTGGTGAAATAAGTGGGGGATGCCACATGATGGATATAATCGAACAGTTTACAGATTTTACGCCCGTCAACATCATTTTCAGTCTATTGGATATCATTCTTGTTTGGTATGTCATATATAAAATCTTAACGCTTATTAAAGGCACAAAAGCTGTTCAGTTGTTAAAAGGGCTATTCGTTATTATCGTTGCCAGAATTGCCACTGAAATCTTCGGACTGGATACATTGGGCTGGATGCTACAAGAAGTGATCGATTGGGGATTTCTGGCCATCATTATCATCTTCACTCCGGAAATTCGGAGAGCCCTTGAGCAAATAGGACGCGGGAGACTATTCCAGCGATCCAGCAACCAGTTGGAAGATGAACAAGCCCGCTTAATCGAAGCGATGAAGAAAGCGGTCAGTTACATGGCCAAAAGGCGGATTGGTGCGCTGATTTCCATCGAAAAAGAAACGGGATTGAACGAATATATTGAAACAGGGATCAAACTTGATGCGCATATCAGTTCGGAACTGATTATTAATACATTTATACCGAACACTCCGCTTCACGATGGAGCCATGATTATACAAAAAGACCGCATTGCGGCGGCAGCCTGTTATTTGCCTTTATCCGAAAGCACTTTGATTTCAAAAGAATTGGGGACTAGGCATAGGGCAGCCCTCGGTTTAAGTGAAGTGACGGATGCCATTGTGGTAGTCGTATCGGAAGAAACAGGCGCAATCAGTATTGCGGTAAACGGAAATCTGCATAGAAACCTCTCTTTGGAGAACTTTGAATCGTTGCTGAAAACATTGTGGTTTGGCCCCGAAGAGGAATTAGAAGCATCCTCTAAGTGGACTTGGAGGGGGAAAAAACATGGATAAATTTTTTGATAATATATGGGTGTTAAGAGCTACAGCTTTTATTTTGGCCATCCTACTGTTCTTTTACGTTAAAGCGGAGTTGACGGATAAGAATGAAACGACAACGTCCAATAACCAAGTGGATATCATCACGGATGTACCTTTGGAGGCTTATTATGATTCCGAGAATTTCATTGTGACCGGATTGCCTGAAACCGTGGATGTAACCATTGAAGGACCAATGCAACTTGTGCTGCAAACGAAATTTAAAAAGGATTTTAAAGTGTTCGTTGATTTAAGGAACTTGCTGATTGGCGAGCACAGGGTCACAATTCAACATGAAAATTTTTCTGATAAGTTGAAAGTGACCATTAACCCTGAAGTGGTGGATGTTGTCATTGAGGAAAAAGTTTCGCAAGAGTTCAAAGTAGAACCAGAAATCAACAGCCGGTCACTCGCGGATGGTTATATAATTAGATCCATGTCCGTCGAACCAAGTAAAGTAACCATAACAGGCGCGAAAAGCGTGATTGAAAGCATCAGCAACGTAAAGGCAACGGTTTCGCCGCCGAAGGAAATCAAAGAATCATTTACGCAAGAAGCGAATGTCAGAGTATTGGACGGCAATTTGAATAGATTGGATGTATCGGTTGAGCCTCAAACTGTAAAAGTGACGGTGGAAGTTGAAGAATATAGCAGAAGGGTTCCCTTAACCCTTAAACAAACTGGAGCTCCTCCACAAGGAGTAGTCATTCATCAGCTGGAAACTGATACCAAATCAGTGGTGCTGTATGGCCCTAAATCGATTATTGACTTGCTGAAGTCATTAGTCGTAGAATTTGACGTGTCACAGGTAAACCGTTCAGGCAATTTTGAAGTCAACTTAAAATTGCCGAAAGGAGCAACAAGAATAAATCCGGACAAAATTGTTGTGCGTGCCAATGTTTCAATGACGCCGACGCAATCCACTGAAACGGCTGTTGACGAAACAACCAGCGAAAATCCAAATAACGCTGACGGTGCAAATGATGTGAATGAGGATGAAAACCATAAAATAAATCAATAAACCAATCCCACTTTATTTTTGATTCCATAAAATATAAAAAACATGGAATGTCAATTGTCGAAGGAGAGAGAATAGTTATGGGAAAATATTTTGGAACAGACGGTGTACGGGGAATTGCAAATGCAGAACTCACACCGGAACTTGCCTTTAAAATTGGGCGTGCTGGGGGGTACGTTTTAACGAAAAATGCAAAAGAAAGACCGAAAGTGATTGTCGGCAGAGACACAAGAATATCAGGTCATATGCTGGAAGGAGCGTTAGTGGCAGGGCTCTTATCCATCGGAGTGGAAGTGATGAGACTGGGCGTGATCAGCACTCCGGGTGTAGCCTATTTGACACGTGTCATGAATGCGGATGCCGGTGTCATGATTTCCGCATCCCACAATCCGGTGCAAGACAATGGGATTAAGTTTTTCGGACCGGACGGATTTAAGCTGACGGATGAACAAGAAGAAGAAATTGAAAAGCTTATTGATGCCGAAGAAGATACCCTTCCTAGACCAATCGGCGCGGATTTGGGAACAGTCAGCGATTATTTTGAAGGGGGACAAAAATATATCTCCTATTTAAAACAGACAGTGGACGAAGATTTCGAAGGCATTCATGTCGCGCTGGACTGTGCAAATGGGGCCACTTCTTCTTTGGCTACCCATTTATTTGCCGATTTGGAAGCAGACATTTCCACAATGGGCGCTTCACCGGATGGGTTAAATATCAATGATGGAGTAGGCTCTACACACCCTGAAAAACTTGCCGAATTTGTAGTAGAAAGAGGAGCGGACGTAGGGCTTGCCTTTGACGGTGATGGCGACCGTCTGATTGCTGTCGATGAAAAAGGTAACATTGTGGATGGCGACCAGATCATGTTCATCATCGGAAAATATTTAAACAGCAAAGGTCTCTTAAAGAAAAATACGATTGTTTCGACAGTCATGAGCAACATGGGATTCTATAAAGCATTGGAAGAAAACGGAATGACAAGCGTACAAACACCTGTAGGCGACCGTTATGTCGTGGAAGAAATGCGGAAAAATGATTACAACTTGGGCGGCGAACAATCCGGCCATATTGTGTTCCTGGATTACAACACTACCGGCGACGGAATGCTTACCGCAATCCAATTAGTAAACATCATGAAAAAAACAGGCAAACGTTTATCTGAATTGGCATCCGAAATGAAAATTTATCCGCAACGTTTAGTAAACGTTCGTGTGACGGATAAGCATAAAGTGAAAGATAATCCAAAAGTGCAAGAAGTGATCAAAGAAGTGGAAAGCATCCTTGGCAATAACGGCCGGGTATTGGTTCGCCCTTCCGGAACTGAACCTTTAGTCCGCGTGATGGTGGAAGCGCCAACGGAAGAAGAATGTGAGAGTTATGTAAATCGCATCGCAGAAGTCGTAAGAAAAGAAATGGGATTGAATGAGTAATTCATCCGTTTGCTGTGCAGAATGTCGGTGTGCCGATATTCTGCACAGTTTTTATATTTTTATGGTAAAACCATTGAGCGTCATCCATAATACTCCTTTGCCCGAAGTTTTCTTGGGCAATTATACATAAATTCCTTTCAGGATGGTTATGAAAGCAGAAACTAATGAAAAACAAGTAAATCATTGACGGAAATTATCATATTCTGTATTATGTAGATGTTGATTTTCCAATAGTATAATTTCCAATATTTTCAATGGAATTATACAAGCGCGGCAAAGGAGGGTAGTTTCGCGCTATATAAATCAGCGGAATATAATTATAGCGCCCGGACTAAGGAAATCGTACGTGCAATCCTTAGTTGACGAGGAGGAGGTTTATCGAGGTGATCGGCGGATGCCTCCCGGCCGCGTTGCCCGGTCGTGATTTTCGTTCTTAAAACATAAAAGCAATTTTATGGACAAAGGAACGAAAAGGCAACTTTATAAATGAATAAAGCGATATCAAACCTGCCTTCTTTTTTGGATTATATTGGGTTTTACAGGGCTCCATTTTTTTGAAAAGAGAAAGGTAGGCGAAGTTTTTTATTGTCTTTTTTAAAATTTTTTAAACATGATATCGCTATAACGGAGGAATAAAGTATGTGTGGAATCGTCGGATATAACGGAAATTTAGATGCGAAAGAAATCCTGTTGAAAGGATTGGAAAAACTTGAGTACCGCGGCTACGATTCAGCAGGTATCGCCATTCAAAATGAAAAAGGAGTTACGGTTTTTAAAGAAAAAGGTAGAATTGCAGATTTGCGGAATATTGTAGATAAAAACATCGGGGGCAAAATCGGCATTGGCCATACGCGTTGGGCCACTCACGGAGAGCCGAATAGAATCAATGCACATCCTCACCAAAGCGCGTCTGGAAGATTTACGATTGTACACAACGGGGTTATTGAAAACTATCACTTGCTTCAAAGAGAATATTTAAAAGATGTTCCGATGAAATCCGATACGGATACGGAAGTAATTGTTCAGCTCGTTGAATTGTTTGCGAATGAAGGATTGTCGACAGAGGAGGCCTTCCGGAAAACTTTATCCCTCTTGCATGGTTCTTATGCAATCGCGCTCCTGGATAATAAAAATAATGAAGTCATTTATGTGGCAAAAAACAAATCTCCTTTGCTTGTCGGCATTGGAAAAGATTTCAATGTAGTGGCATCAGATGCAATGGCCATGCTGCAATTGACAAATCAATTTATCGAATTGCAGGATCAGGAAGTGGTGCTGGTTTACAAAGATAAAGTGGAAATTTCCAAACTGGATGGAAGTCCCGTTGCGCGTCAACCTTATACGGTGGAATTGGATGCAAGCGACATTGAAAAAGGAACATATCCTCATTACATGTTGAAAGAAATGGATGAACAGCCCGGCGTTGTCCGAAAAATTATACAGGAATATAGCAATGATGCAGGAGAGTTGACGATTGACGAAGCAATCTTGTCTGCCATCAGCGAATCAGACCGAATCTACATCATTGCCGCCGGAACGAGCTATCATGCCGGACTTGTAGGAAAACAATATTTCGAAAAATTGGCCGGCATACCAGTGGAAGTGCATATTGCCAGCGAATTTGGCTATAATATTCCATTACTTTCCGAAAAACCGCTGTTTATTTTCATTTCCCAATCCGGTGAAACAGCGGACAGCAGACAAGTGCTTGTTAAAGTGAAAGAATTGGGCTATCCGGCTTTAACGATTACAAATGTAGCGGGCTCCACCCTTTCCCGTGAAGCGGATTACACATTGCTCCTATATGCCGGTCCCGAGATTGCGGTGGCATCCACAAAAGCGTATGTGGCTCAATTGGCGGTGTTGGCGATTTCCGCTTATGTCACTGGAAAACGCAAAGGAAGAAAAATCGACTTTGATTTAAAACACGAGCTTGCCATCGCTGCAAACGCCATTCAAACGATTGTGGATTCCAAAGAGGAATTGCACAAAATCTCCAAAGAGTATTTGAGCCATACGCGCAATGCGTTCTTCATCGGGCGGACTATCGATTATTACGTAAGTTTGGAAGGCGCTCTTAAACTAAAAGAAATTTCTTATATTCAGGCGGAAGGGTTTGCCGGCGGCGAATTGAAGCACGGAACGATTGCGTTGATCGAAAAAGGAACGCCTGTCTTTGCGCTTGTAACGCAAGCGCCGGTGGCATTGAATATCCGAGGCAACGTGAAAGAAGTCGTGGCGCGCGGGGCGAATGCATGCGTGATTTCCATGGAAGGCTTGGATGAGCACGATGACCGCCTGGTGATTCCGAAAGTTCATCCACTTCTAACACCGCTTGTCTCTGTCGTGCCGCTGCAATTCATCAGCTACTATGCAGCGCTCGACCGCGGATGCGATGTTGACAAACCTCGCAATTTGGCAAAATCCGTAACGGTGGAATAGAATTATAGCTTTGAATAATCTGTGATGTGTTTGGATAAAGAAAGTCATTTAAAAAAATAATACTCTAAATAACAGCAAAAAACGAACTATATTGAAGCTGTATCATAAAGCTTCAAATATAGTTCGTTTTTTCTTCGGTTGGAAATCTTGTTTCCCAATCCCTAAAAAATCATATTTTTTCAGGTAATCTGATCAAATCATCTTTGCTTATTAATTGATGAGTAACATAAGTAAAATCTTCTTCAGTTAAATAGATAAGAACTGTACTTCCCTAATCTTGTGATGAATATATTAATCGATCTTTATGATCTGATAGATCAAAATGGAAAAATGGTGCGATCTTGATACAGCGTAAATGCCTGCTGCATCAAGGTCTTATTTTTTTGTCAAACTTAATTGAAATTTTTTTTCGGCCATGATTTCAGAAATTTTTCATATTGACCGGCTACACTTATGGTAAAAATCAATATGAACAGGAGAAGATGTATGAAATATTTGAAATTATTGATGGCACTAATATTCTTTTTTACACTGATTTCTACGTCTAGTTACATTGCATTTGCCGATGATGATTTTGGGAAGCATCATGAGCATTACGAATGGGAGTATGGCAAAAAAGAACATATAGACGATCGCTATGAAGATGCAGGAGAAATGATTGGCTGGGGAACCGTTATCACATTTGCAGTGGCTGGGTTAATATTTCCAATGAGAAGATTAACAAAACCGATGATTACGACATTTCCGTCAATTAAGCAAGTTTATATATCGATCACGAAATTTTTAGGTAAATACCACATACTGATTGGAATTGCCACTCTCATTTTAGGTATCAGTCACGGAATTCTCATGTACCTTCATGAAGGAAGATTAGAAGATGAAGGGGTAAGTGGGTTAGTATCAATAATTGTATTTACAATAGCTGGTGTTATTGGGTTGATGTTATTTAAAAATAAAAAGGTTAAAAGCTTACGAACAACACATATGACGTTAATCGCTTTTTCAATAGTTATTGGTCTTTTCCATATTTTCATTTCCTAAAAATGTGAATTTAGTTGAGATCTCATTTGATTCGACAAGATTAACAATAAGTCGCAACTAAAAAAGCCTTGATACAGCCCAATTCTTGCTGTAACAAGGCTTCTTCTTTATTAATATAAAGTATAGGATTTAGTATCGAAAGGAATTTCCTTCACATCGTTCAGCTTGTTAACGTAAAGAGCCATAGCATGGGCAACGTTTGATAGAAGGCCGATAAATTTGAATAATAATTCGCTAACCGGGTTTTCTTTATGTACATGATACAAGGCGCGGTAAACAAGCTTTGCATCATTTCTCACACGATGCAAATGCAGTGCTGCCAGACATCCTTGTGGTATGACGAAATGTTTCATTGCTTCGCCCACTTGCCCGCTATAATAGTCGTACCGTGAGCTTAACCATTCAACATCTTCTTCCGTGATAGCCAGGTTGCCCCGAACAGAACCATTGGCGTGATACGTTAATTGCTGCAGGCGAATGAGATCATCTTTTATAATTTGTTCATGCTCTTTGGTTAAATAGGGAATCACCATGCCAATGCTGACAGTTAAAGCATCTGAAAGCACTTCATAATCCACTTTGCAGCTTTTTTCTTTCATATAGCTATAACAAATATAACGTAAATCTTTTTTCATTGAATTTTACTCCTTCACTATGTTAATACATCAACAGGCATCATCTGTTTTTTCTTCGTTAAAGGTTCTTGATAAATGATGGATTTCACCTGAAATGTTTTGGCAATATTTTCGGTATTTAACGCGTCAGAAGGGGCATTATAAGCCACAAACTTTCCATCTTTTAAAAAAATACATTGGTCACAAATGCGGGTAGCTAAATTGATATCATGAATGGCTGCTATGACCGTTTTTCCTTCCTGTACGAGAGAATGAAGAATGTCCGTTACAATGACTTGATAGTAAATATCTAAGTCAGAAGTCGGTTCATCTAATAGTAAAATATCTGTTTCTTGAGCAATGGCTTTTGCTAAATAGACAAGCTGACGTTCTCCTCCAGATAAAGAAGGGACAAATCGATGTTTCAAATGGCTGATGCCGACTTGCTCCAACGCTTTTTTGACGGCCAGCTGATCGGTTTTCATCCAGCGGGAAAACCGTTTTTTGTGTGGATAACGCCCCATTTCGACCACTTGTTGCACAGTAAAATTCGTCTCTAATGTGGTCGTTTGGGGCATATAGGTGATGCGTTTGGCGATTTCCATAGGTTTCAGCTGTCGAAGGGACCGATTAAAAATTTTAATGTCTCCGCTATCAATCCGATTAATGCCGGCCAAACATTTTAATAAGGTAGATTTTCCCGTTCCATTCGGTCCAATGAGGGCAATAAACTTCCCTTTTTCAACAGTGAAGGAAAGGTTATTAAAAATGGTTCGGGCATTCCGATGAAAGGTTAAAGATTGAATTTCAAGAGCCGCTTCATTCATAAAAGTCCCTCCATTTTTTTCTGGCGCAATATTAAGAAAATAAAATATGGAGCGCCTAAGAATGCAGTAATGATCCCAATTTGAATTTCAGCTGGGCGAATAACGAGGCGCGCGATTAAGTCAGCCAATGTTAAAAATAATGCACCACCTATCAGACTGGTTGGTATCAAATAACGATGGGTTGGCCCAATCAACAAGCGAATCATATGAGGAACAATTAAGCCGACAAATCCGATGACGCCAGTCAAAGAGACGCAAACCCCTGTTAATAAAGAAGCGCTAATTAATAAAATGGTGCGTGTCCGTTGCACATGGATGCCCAAGTTTTTCGCTTCCTCTTCCCCAAGCAATAAAATATCCAACTGCTTGCGGTAGCTGAATATGAGAATATTGCAAAGGATAAAAGGGAGGATTAACAGCTTTACATCATTCCAATCCCGTCCATTTAAATTGCCCATAAGCCAGTATAGAATTTGCTGCAATTGGCCGTAGCTCGCGTATGTAATAATAAGAGAACTGCAAGCGGAAATGAACGAACTGATGGCGACCCCTGTTAAAAGAAGAGTTAACATGGATGTTTTGCCGTTTGATGTAGAAATGATATAGACAAGAAGCAAAGTGAGGAGAGCCCCTAAAAAACCAAAGACAGGAACAAAAAAGGTACTGATATGGGATAATCCAAAATAAATAGCAATGACTCCTCCTAAAGAGCCTCCTGATGAGATGCCAATGATGCCCGGTTCTGCCATCGGATTGCGGAATAAGCTTTGCATGACCACCCCACACACAGCTAAACTGGCACCAACAATGCTTGCTACAATGACACGTGGCAAGCGAATATAAAGCAAAATCTGTTCAAAGGTTGAGTCCGTTTCATAATAGAAAAAAGGAAGTTTCGCCAAAAAAACTTGAACGGTTTCAAAAAAGGGAATCGTCACGCCACCGAAACTCGTGGCGATGACGATACTGAATAGAAATAATATAAAACTGGCGATAAAAAAGACGGGCATTTTCAGTTGCTTCATCTTTTGTTACTCCTTAGATAAAATCGCAGCCATTTCTTCTGCTCCTTCGATTACATAGTGGGAGGCAGTGGTTACATTGGCGCTGTCTAGCACATAAATCTTATTGTTTTTAATAGCTGGCACGTCTTTTAGTGCAGGGTCTTTTTTCCATTCTGTTACGAAAGCCGGCTCCCCATTGTTTGTAGTAGCCCCCCAGGCAGTTGTAAAAATCACATCTGGTTTTAATTGAACCAAAACCTCTTTTGAAATTTCCGGGTAGTCAGGGTAGGATTCGCCTACAATCCCTGCTTCCGATACAACATTAATTCCGCCGGCTAATTTAATCATTTCACCGATTGTGGTATTGTCTGTCACACTGGAGGAGTATTCCGTGTAATAAAGAACGCGGGGTTTATTTTCTTTTTTGTCCGCTTTTTCTTTTAATGCATCGATTCGTTTTTGAATATCCGCGATTAAGTTAGTCGCTTTTTCTTGTTCTCCGACAATTTTCCCCAGCGTTTCAACGGTTTTTAAAATACCTTCAAAGGAAGTGTCATCGATGACTTGGAATGTTGTAATTCCGGCATTTTCTAATTGATTCAATACATCTGGATTAACGTAAGAAGGAATAATCACCAAATCTGGCTTTAATGCTAAAATTTGCTCGGCAGTTACGGTTTCAAATTTCGTTTCAATTGAATCGGTTTTGCCTGCAACATTGGAAATCGCTGGATCACTAGAAATCGCTGTGACGCCTACAAGATTTTCAGAAGGTACTAAATCCACCAGCAATTCATCGACAGCTAAAGCAGTCGAAACAATACGTTTCGGTTTTTCCGAAATGGTAATTTCCTTACCACGGCCATCTGTCACCGTCAGCGGATAAGCCGATTGTTTAGCTTGTTCGGATGGTTGATTTATCGAATTTTCATCATCATTGTTGGCAGTATCGGTATTACAAGCTGTTAAAAATAATAAAAGCAATATGGGTAGTAGCAATTTGGTGAATTGATTCATCACAAATCTCCTTTTCTATAAAATTTTTTATATGTTTAGTGTGGCCACACATGAAACCAAAATAAAAAGCCTGTATCCCAAGTGGGAATACAGGCGTGAAAGCGTTAAAAAGCACAAAAAAGCATAAAAAAAGCATAACTTGCTTGCACCCGTTCTTTTCCCACCCGAAAAGACGTTTGCAAAGTGTTTAAGCAGGCTTCCTGACTCGGACTTCCTCTTACTCCTAACCCTTCCCGAATGTAACATTCAGTGGTTACTGTTAGTTTCATCCATCCTCACAGTAGCGGGGGCTGTACTAGATTTTCACTAGTTTTCCTTTTACCTCTTCCAAGAAGAGCACTTAAACACCCTGGATATGAAATTAACTATAATCTAGCATAAATCATTTAATAAATGCAATAGTATAACAAAACTTTACATGATTGCACCACATCGGATATACTAATCAGCAGCTTTTCTTTTTGGGAGGGAAGATATCTATGGCAAAAAACTGGCGTTATATTAGTTATCCGTTTATGCGGGAGAAAAGTTGCTTGGTAGATTATGAAATTATGACAGACAGCTTAACGACAAAAATAGGAGATTGCATAAGTGTAAGCAAAAATGAACATAAGTTTGAAGAAAT
This sequence comes from Ureibacillus sp. FSL K6-8385, assembly GCF_038593155.1. Lineage (GTDB taxonomy): Bacteria > Bacillota > Bacilli > Bacillales_A > Planococcaceae > Ureibacillus > Ureibacillus terrenus. The sequence continues at coordinate 2,590,729 of NZ_CP151968.1, read as the reverse complement.
CACTCAAATTTTAAGAACAATACAACCGCTAGCTTATCATGCCAATGGATCTGTAAGAGGGCGTTTAGCGATTACAGAAGAAGATTTAATGTGGCTGGAATCTGTATATGATGATTTTGTCGAACGTGCAGGCGAGACAAATAAGCAATTCGTTTTGCCACAAGGTTCTGAGTTGGCGACGCGATTGCATATTTGTCGAAGTGAAGCGAAAAAGAGCTATCGTGCTTTACACAAAGTAAGCGAAGAGAGAGAAGTGCCGGAAATTTTATTTCAGTTTTTAGGACTTTTAGCGAATGTATTTTTTGTACTGGCAATCGAAGCGAATAAATTAACTAAAACCGAAGAAATCCCTTTTATCAGCAAATCTTATGGAAAAACTAAATAAATAGTTTATAGATAGCCCAAATTTATATATATTGCAAGTTAGTTAAGAGAATACTAGATGAAAACGATTTGTAAATATTTTAGATTTACTTTTTAAGATTGTAAGCATGAATTTTATATGATAACATACACTATATATTGTGTAGTTTAAAATTTAATAACACAAAATGTTGAGTATAAAGTTATGGTGGTAATTTTTAATACCTTAATAGGGAATCCAGTGAGAATCTGGAGCTGCCCCCGCAACTGTAAGTGTGGACGAATTAGCAAACCACTGTATCGATTTACTGAAAGGTGACGATACGGGAAGGGCTATAGTAGGAGGATACACGAGCCAGGAGACCTGCCATACTTTGTAGTTTCTATTCTTCGGGGTGTGAGAAGGAGAAACGATAGGAAAAGATATATTTTACATATGTTTTATTTCTGTCGTATTCTTCCTTTTTCCGTCTATTCCCCGAGAATGACGGATTTTTTATTTTTAGGGAGGAATCAAGGTGACAAGAAGTCAAAGTATTGAACAGGAAACACTTTCTGAATTCATCGATCGTATTTTTAATGATTTCAAGTTGGCATCAGACCAATACAAAGAGAAGATTCGAAAAGCAGGAGTAACCAATCCATTCGATGAGAGAGATGCAGATATTTTAATTAAGTATGCTCTTGAAAATATTGATGAAGCAAATACAGAATGGACCTATATTGCAGCAAGAATTTTTTTACAAAATCTTTATTATAAAGCAGCAAGAAACAGAGGATATGAATTTAATCATAATCGTACTTATGGATCGTTTTATGATTTGATTCGGATATTGACCGAAAAAGGAATCTATTCCGAAAAGTTATTAATGAAATATACAAAACAAGACATTGAGTATTTTGAATCATTTATTGAACCTAAACATGATTTGTTATTTACATATCCAGCTATTCTATCTTTGGCAACCCGTTATTTAGCAACGGATTATGAGAAAAATGTTTATGAATTGCCACAAGAACGCTGGATGATTATTGCGATGTACCTTATGCAAGACGAAGATAAATCCATGAGAAATGAGTATGTAAAAGAAGCGTATTGGGCTTTAAGCAATCTGTATATGACTGTTGCGACCCCAACACTTGCAAATTCCGGAAAAACACATGGGCAGTTATCTAGCTGCTTTATTGATACTGTAAATGATAGCTTACAAGGAATCTATGATAGTAATAGCGATGTTGCCCAGCTTTCTAAAAATGGAGGCGGTATCGGTGTTTATATGGGGAAAATTCGTGCAAGAGGTAGTTCCATCAAAGGATACAAGGGCATGTCAAGTGGTGTTATACCATGGATTAAGCAATTAAATAATACAGCAGTCAGTGTTGATCAGCTTGGTACAAGAAAAGGCGCTATTAGTGTGTATTTAGATGTATGGCATCGTGATATAGAAGATTTCCTTGATTTGAAACTCAATAATGGTGATGAACGGTTGCGTGCGTATGACATATATACAGGAGTATGTATACCCGATTATTTTATGGAACAGGTAGAAAAACGGGGAGATTGGTATTTATTTGATCCATATGAAGTGAAACAAGTGATGGGTTACTCGCTAGAAGACTTCTACGATGAAAAGAAGGGCGATGGACAGTGGCGTAAAAAGTATCAAGAATGTATTCAAGCCAATCTTTCTTCCAAAAAAAGAATTCCAGCAATAGATATTATGAAGCGAATCATGAGATCCCAATTAGAAACTGGCGCACCGTTTATGTTTTATCGTGATGAAGTCAACCGCCAAAATGCCAATTCCCATCAAGGTATGATCTACTGTTCAAATTTATGTACGGAAATTGCGCAAAATCAATCTCCAACAGAATTTATTGAAGAATATATCGAAAACGAAAATATAATTGTAAAAAAATATAAAGCTGGTGATTTTGTTGTTTGCAATTTGAGTTCTATCAATTTAGGCCGTGCTGTACCTGATAATGTTTTAGAACGTTTGATTAAAATTCAAGTTCGCATGTTAGATAATGTAATTGATATTAATACGCTGCCAATTAAACAACCAGAAATCACGAATAAAAAATACCGGGCCATTGGACTTGGAACATTTGGTTGGCATCATCTATTAGCTTTGAAGAATATTGAATGGGAATCAGAAGAAGCAGTACAATATGCAGATGAACTTTATGAAAAAATAGCTTATTACACGATTCGAAGCAGTATGGAGTTAAGCAAAGAAAAGGGCAGTTATCCATTATTTGAAGGAAGTAAATGGAGTTCTGGTGAGTATTTTATTTATAAAGGTTATACAGACGAACGATGGATGCAACTTCAAAAAGATGTTAAAAAATATGGAATTCGAAATGGATATTTAATGGCCATTGCACCTAATGCGACAACTTCGATTATTGCAGGTTCCACCGCTGGTATTGATCCTATCTTTAAACCTTTTTATATTGAGGAGAAAAAGGATTACCGAATTCCGACAACTGCACCTGATTTAAATCATAAAACGTATAATATTTATCGCCGTTCAGCTTATATTGTGGACCAAAGATGGTCAATCAAACAAAATGCTGCTCGTCAAAAACATATCGATCAAAGCATTTCATTTAATATTTATGTTCCAAACACGATAAAGGCATCAGTGCTGCTAGATCTGCATTTTCAAGCCTGGAAATCAGGTTTAAAAACAACCTATTATGTTCGCTCTACATCGAATGAAGTAGAAGAATGTGTGTGGTGTCAAAGTTGAAGGCTTTAATAGCTTATTTATCTTATAGTGGAAATACAAAAGAAGTTGCAGAAATTATTGAGGAAGTATTAAAAGAAAAGAAATTTCAAGTGGATATGCATCGAATCGGAGTCAATTTGCCAATCAATCTTAAAATGTACGATTTAATATTTATTGGTACTTTTACATGGGCAAAGGGTGCATTACCTATTGAAGTTAAGGATTTTGTATGGGAAATAGGCTATAAACCAAAAAATATTGCAGTATTTGGTACTGGTGATACTCAGTTTGGGGGCGATGAATTATTTTGCTTGGCGGCTGTGAAATTAGCAAGATTCTACAATAGTCGTTGGGAACCTTTAAAAATTGAACAATCTCCTAGAGGAAGTCAAGAAAAAATCGTAAAAAAATGGATAGAAGGGATTGTTAAAGATGTCACCAAACTTGCTTGAAAAGGTAAAAACATTAGATCCAATGAATCCAAATCGAGCAACTGCACTGTTTGGAGGAAAATCGAGTGGTATTTTAAATTGGAATAATATTAAGTATCCGCATTGGTATAAAACATATAAACGCTTGTTAAGTAATTTCTGGAAGTCTGATGAAGTGAATATGTCGAATGATGTGAAGGAATTTCCAATGTTATCAACGGAGGAACAAGATACGTTTTTAAAAGTAATTAGCCTTTTAGCGACATTAGATTCATCGCAAACAAGGACCATTCTACTCACATCCTTATATGCCACAGATCCATCAGTACAATCTATTTTAGCTGTCATTGCACAACAAGAAGCAGTGCATAATGAAAGCTATTCTTATATATTATCTTCCGTAGTATCGTTAGATAAACAAAATGAAGCTTTTGAAATTGGTAGAAGTGATCCGATTTTACTTAAACGTAATCAAAATATAATGGAGATATATAATCAATTTGTCGAGAAGCCATCTTTAGAAAATATATTAAAAACATTAGTATATTCCACAATACTTGAAGGATTATTCTTCTATTCAGGTTTTGCTTTCTTCTATAATTTAGCGCGCCAAAACAAAATGGTTGGAACATCTACAATGATTAGTTACATTAACCGAGATGAATTAGAACACGGTCGTTTTATTTGTGAATTAGTTCGGGCAACATTGGGAGAAAATCCAGAGCTAAATACAAAACATTTTACTGATTGGGTTTATGAACAATTTAGAAATTCTGTAGAATTGGAAGTGGAATGGTCTCACTATGTGTTAAATGGTGTAGAAGGCATTGATTTAGATGAAATGGAAGGTTTTATTAAATATAGAGCGAATAAAATGTTACGAATGATAGGATTAAGTGAAATATACGCAATGCATATTAATAATCCAATGAAATGGATTCGTGCATATGTAGATAATTTTGATGAAACAAAAACGGATTTCTTTGAACAAAGAAATCGTCAATATACTAAGATTAGTGATTTGAATGGTTTTGATGAACTCTAAAAATTATTAATATTAAAAATCCAAATCTCTGAAGGGTGTACTAATATTTTTAGCAGCCCTTCTTTTTTTGTTGAGATAAGTTTGAGTATATATGCCTATCATTTTTTATACTAGTATGTTCAAAAATGTTAGAGTTGTTGAAATAAACTTTGGTGATCTGATTTCTAGATTGAAATTTTATGTATAAATCCAATAGTAAATTTCCATAATTAAATCAGGATTTTAAAAATTGTTAAAAGGTAAGGTAGGGATTATTTTTGGGAGAAAGTAAATATGCAGAATTAAATGAAGAACAACTCAAGGAAATAAAACGACTAGAGGAAAAATTAAATGTAACACTAATTGCATATGAAAAATCAATATTAAAAAGTCCAAACCAATTTGATAACACAGCGAATTAAATTGAATGGATATTGTTATTGACAAGTAGAAAATACACATATTTGGTGAAGGTCTCTAATTTAAAGAAAAAGGTTCGATTGAAAATGAAGAATATCCATAGGCCTTCACCTATCCCTTTACTTGAGATTTTCAGTATTCAGGAAGAACCATCCCCTATCAGCAAAGCATCCGTGAATTCTGCCTTCCTTGTCTCCATTATGGTTTTCTCTTTATACACGCCCACATAGCAGATATCCCCGTATGATTCAAAATCTATCGATATTAGTCAAAATGAAATGATAGAGAAAAGCATGCATGAAATCGAAATTTTAGATGACAGAGAATTTGATGATTTATTTAATCAATTGGATGTTGCTCATCAAATGATTGTGGACGGAACTATTCGCGAATACGTGGACTGTGTCAGCAGCGCCTGCGAAAGCAAAATTCCATGCAATCAATGACCGATTATATGAGAATGCCTGGAAGTCGCAATTTTTATCCAGCTTGATGATGCCGATATGCAGTTTATCGGAAATTTTGGCTATGTAGCTGTGTGTATTGTTGGTGCTTACCTTGTTACAACTAATGCCATCACCATTGAAACGAATGTGGCGTTTATAATTTATATTCGTCTATTTACTCAGAAACCCAATTTGCTCAAGTGGGAACAAATTTACAATCAGCGCAAGCGGCCAGTGAGCGGGTATTTGAATTTTAGGAAGAAAAAGAATTGGATGCGGAACAACCGAAACTTGCAAAAGTGGAGCATGTTAAAGGGGAGATAGAATTTAAAAATGTGCAATTTGGATACCGCCAATGGACAAAAACAATGATTAACGATTGCCCGTGTAATGATAAAAAATGCGCCGTTATTGATTTTAGATGAAGCAACGAGTTCTGTGGATACACGGACAGAACTACAAATTCAGCGCGCTATGGAACAATTGGAAACAGGAAAAACGTCCTTTATTATTGCCCATCGTCTTTCAACCATTAAAAATGAGGATTTAATTTTAGTCATGAAAGATGGAGAAATTGTGGAGAAAGGAACCCATCAAGAACTTCTTGATAAAAATAGATTCTACGAAGAATTGTATAAAAGCCAGTTTGAACAAGTATCGTAACTGTTTCAAACTAAAATATGGTATAATTAGTAAGCAAGTTTTTGACGTACACTTGACATAAAACGGTTTTTGCATTGTTTCTGCAAGTGAAACGATAAAATATTGAGCGGAGGATTTAAATGAACAAAATGAATATGCCAAAAATGATGAAGATGATTACTATTCCGTTAGCTTTAAGTGCCATGCTAGTAGGATGTTCAAACGGAGATGATGAATCAGTAGCAACGGTGAATGGAGAAAAAATCACAAAAGCGGAATTAAACGAAGCTCTCACGGAACAATATGGACAAGAAGTATTAAATAATTTAATTGCCAATAAAATTGTGGAGTTAGAAGCGAAAAAACAAAAAGTTTCCGTAACGAAAGACGAAATTGAAGCGGAGTATAAAGACTATGTGGACCAATACGGAGGGGAAGAAAGTTTCAAACAATTGCTTTCTTCTTATAATATGGATGTAGAGGATGTAAAGAAAGATATTAAAAATTATTTACTAACAAAAAAAGTAATGGAAGACTATGTTGACATTAAAGACGACGAATTGAAATCCTACTTTGAAGAAAATAAGGATTCCTATAATCAAGCAGAACAAGTTGAAGCAAGCCATATTCTAGTGGACGATGAAAAAACAGCTAAAGAAGTCATTAAAAAATTAAATGATGGAGAAGATTTTGCTAAACTTGCAAAAGAATATTCCACTGATACAGGTACAAAAGACAAAGGTGGCTACTTAGGCTACTTTGGCAGAGGCGAAATGGTTGAAGCCTTTGAAAATGCTGCATTCTCCATGAAAGTAGGTTCCATTTCCAGCGAGCCAGTCAAAACTGATTTTGGTTACCATATCATAAAAGTGACAGACAAAAAAGAAGTAAAAGAAGCCAAATTTGAAGATGTGAAAGACAAAGTATATCAAGATTTATTAGAACAAAAAGTAAACGAACAATATACAAAATGGCTATCCGAAAAAATGGATGAATATAAAATTGAAAACAAATTATCAGGCGATAATAAAGATAAAGAAGATAAATAATTAAAGGGGGCTGTTCAGAAAGTGTTCGACTTTCTGAACAGCCTTACTTCTTATAGGAATATTCTCTTAAAAACTTTCCCTGCGGTGGTCACAAAACGCGCCTCCTCGTTGCAATTTATCTGCGGCAAAAACTCTAGCGAAAGCCGCAATTTATCTGCGGCGAAAGCATGTGCGACAGCCGCAAAGGGGGCGTCTTGAAATGACTTTTCAGAAGCCGCCCTTTTTTTTCCATTAAAAAACGGCCATCTTATTTTGGAATAATTTATGGCAGAGATGAAAAGGATTTGTAAAATATCCCCCACTTCCCAAATGTTTTACAGTTACTTTAATGTTTTTTCACAACTGTCTTATAAGATGATGGTGAAAAAATGAGAAGGGGGAATAGTAATGAATTTTCCATCAGTGGATTATTCATGGCTCGGAAACGGGACGGTCATTGCGATGATCGCCATTGTCCACGTCATTATCAGCCATGGTGTAGCCATTGGAACATCCGTTTTGACCGTATCTTTGGAACATCGAGCGTTTAAGACGAGCAATCAAAAACTAGATGGGTTGGCCAAAAACATTGCGAAATGGATTTTAATCATCACTACAACAGTAGGAGCGATGACCGGTGTGGGAATCTGGTTTTCGACAACGGTCATTCAGCCGGATTCGATTGGTTCTTTATTGCGAATCTTTTTCTGGGCATGGGTAACGGAATGGGTCTGCTTCATCACCGAAGTCATTTTATTGCTCGTTTACTATTACACATGGAATCGTTGGCAAGATCCGGAGAAGAAAAGAAAACATATTTATATAGGAGTTGGCTTAAGTATTGCTTCATGGCTGACAATGGCCATTATCACAGGCGTGTTGGCAGCAAAATTGACACCCGGGAAATGGATTGAGACATTCTCATTCTGGAATGCCTTCTTTAACCCAACGTATTTGCCTTCTTTAGGATTCCGAATGTTCTTAGCTATCTTATTGGCGATTGTACTTGTTTCATTATTCATACGTCTATTCGTAAAAGACCTTTCACTGAGGGAAGAATCCTTTAAAGTATTCGGTTTTTGGGGTGCGATTTCTTTGCCAATGACCTTCGTTTTAGGGCTTTGGTATTTATGGTCCATTCCAGATCAAGCCTACAATATGATTGTTTTGGCAACAGGAATGACCGAAAGTACATTTAAAATCATCAATGGTCTTGCATTATTGATTTTACTGGTTTATTCTGTTTGGCTTATCCGAAGCCCGAAAAAAGTGCCCATTATCCTTTCTATAGCAGTGTTTGGTGCGTCCATCGGATTTATCGGAGAATTTGAGGTGGTAAGGGAATACATTCGAAAACCTTTCATCATTTATGATTACATGTATGCAAACGGGCTCCTCGCCCAGGACCGGGAAAAATTTAATGAAGAAGGCTTTTTGGCCAATGCTACTTGGGCAAAAGAAAAAGAAATCATGGAAGAAAACAAGGTGGAAGCCGGAAGGGAAATTTTTGTGGGCCAATGCATTGCCTGCCATACCATCGATGGTTGGAGAACAAAAAGGGCGTTAGGAAAGCGTTTAGCCGGATGGGATGAAGAAGCATTGAAAAACTATATACCAACCATGCATACGGTGCGGGTTGCCATGCCTCCTTTCATGGGAACTGAAGAAGAATTGGATGCCTTAGCAGCCTATTTGAAATCAGAAATTGACCGCGTAAATAATGAAAAGGAGGTAAGTCAAAATGAATAATTTGCCGATTTCTCCTGATAATGCGTTACCAATTCCGGCACCTCTGGGTTTAATGGAATTATTCATCATCTTAACCTTTATCATTCATATTCTATTTGTAAATTTTACGGTTTCACTTGTAACGGGAGCAGTGGGATTAGAGATTGCCGGGAAAATTAAAAAAAGTGCTTTCTTGGATAAGATGGCAAAAAGTTGTTCTTTCCACGCATCCATTCATAAAAGCATCGCTGTTGTAATGGGGGTAGCTCCACTGCTCATTATTAGCGTGATTTATACTCAATATTTTTATTCCAGCACCATTTTAATCGGGAAAATATGGATCAGTGTCATTCCTTTATTAATCATTGCATTTCTTTTGTTATATCTTTATAAATTCACATGGGATAAGTGGCAAAATAAAAAAGCGCTGCATATTCTTGTAGGATTTGCAGCAATGTTGATCTTGTTATATATCCCGCTTATTTTCATCGTGAATATTACTTCGATGCTGTATCCAGACAAGTGGGGCGAGGTTCAAGGATTTTTCCCTAGCTTATTGTATTATCCGCAAATTTGGCAAAGATATTTGCATTTCATCCTTGCCAGTCTTGCTACAGGCGGCTTTTATGTATTCCTGTTTTACGCATACAAAAGCCGAAAAAAAGGCAGTTTGGAAGATTATGAACAAAGCCTGAAATTATTTGGTGCCAAAGTGAGCTTATGGATTACAGTAGTGCAATTAATTGCAGGATTCATCCTGTTATTCGCCTTTAAACCGGAAGTCAGAATGTTATTCATGGGTGAAGATTTATTATTAACTACTTTATTAATGCTTTCAATCGTTTTAACCATTATTTTATGCGTCTTTTTATTCCTTGCGGGATATAAAGATTCCTTCAAATCCTTTGTTTTATCGGCGGCTGTGTTCGTGTTAATTGTGGGCATTATGGGATGGATCCGTCATGAAGTAAGAGAAACTTATTTATCCCCTTATTTTGATGAATTCCCAAGAACAGAGCAATCGATGGAAAAATAATATGAATTGCAAGCGGCAGTTTAGATGAAGCAGAAGCTTACTAAACTGCCTTTTATGTGCGCCCGGCATGTACATGAACGATAGGGTGTAAGTCCCAAACCCCGAAGACAAAAGTCAGCAGAGATCATCGTATTAGTTGGTCTAGAACAACTATGAAGGACCGAACAATTAAGAGAGAATAGCCCTTGGCATTCAGTGAGTCATGATGAACACAGAAAACGCAGTACCTCACTTGAGGAAGGAAGCGGTGAATCCCGTGGGAGACCTCTTGGAGGGTGGAGTGACCACTGGCATAAAGAGAACAGCTATTCACGGAAGTTATAAAAACTTGCGTCAATCATCTTAATTGAACCGCCGTATACGGAACCGTATGGTGTGAGAGGACGGGAGTTCATCGCTCCCTCCTACTCGATTTGTAAGATATCGATGAAAGGAAGTATTCGAATTTATAAAATATTCGAATTTATAAAAAAATAATTGCATAATTTACCAAATAAGATTATAAATATTAATATATTCTTATTTTTGTAGTATAAATTCTCGTATAATCTTTTTAATTGTCATAAAACAAGGAGGGGGTTGGATGGGAAATGTTCCTAAAGTGTTGCAAAATTTGCGTCTTCCCGTGATTGGGGCACCGATGTTTATTATTAGTACACCAAAGCTAGTGATTGCCCAGTGTAAAGCAGGAATTGTGGGTTCTATGCCGGCATTGAATGCAAGACCATCTAGTCAATTGGATGAATGGCTTGCGGAAATTACGGAAGAACTCGCCAGCTACAATGCCAAAAATCCGGATAAGCCTGCTGCACCTTTTGCCATTAATCAAATCGTTCATAAAACGAATGACCGTTTAGAAAAGGATATGGAACTTTGCGTTAAGTATAAAGTTCCTATTATTATTACGTCCCTTGGTGCACGGGAAGAGGTATATGAGGCTGCCCATAGTTATGGCGGTTTTGTATTCCATGATGTCATTAATAATACCTTTGCCAAAAAAGCCATTCAAAAAGGGGCAGATGGACTGGTGGCAGTGGCGGCAGGAGCTGGTGGACATGCTGGAACCCAAAGCCCGTTTGCTCTTGTACAAGAAATTCGGGAATGGTTTGATGGTCCATTAGCTTTATCGGGAGCGATTGCACGCGGACACTCTATTTTAGCTGCACAAACAATCGGAGCCGACTTTGCATATATTGGTTCTCCATTCATTGCAACCCATGAAGCCCGGGCGGCGGAGGAATACAAGCAAATGATTGTGGATAGTTCTGCAGAAGATATTGTTTACAGCAATCTTTTTACAGGCGTACATGGGAACTATTTGAAAGGCTCCATCATTAACGCCGGCTTGGACCCGAATAATTTGAAAGAAAGCGACCCTTCAGCCATGAACTTTAAAGAAGCCGGCAAAAAAGCCTGGAAAGACATTTGGGGAAGCGGCCAGGGAATTGGGGTGATCAAAGAAATCACTTCTGTCCGCCAGTTGGTTGACAGACTTTATGAAGAATATCATCAAGCATTTGAAGAACTGATTCAAAAGAGAGAAGCATATGCGAATCGTTAAAATAATGACATCTAATATCCCTTCCTCATTGTGGACGGGGAATTCTGTTTGGCAATAGGAGGGATTTTATTTTAAGTAACCATTTATATATGTCAATGTTGCATTATCCTATATTAGTGTATTATCCGAAAGAATTTTTGGAGATTTTCAGGGATTTTGATAAAATGAGCGGTCCAGTGAGCAGAAAAAGTGGATTTGATTTCCAAATCCACTTTTTTAATTTTCTTTATTCTGTTCTGCAATATCATTGAGCAAAGTGATGATTTCTTTGTATTGTTCGATAGAATCCCGCTAATTGATACGAAGAAGTTTTTCCAACATATCAGCATAATACAACGATACGATATGGCGTGGTTTGCGCGGGAATGCTGCGGGTTGCCGGTCCATAAATCACGACCAAATCCCGGTTTCCAGGGTATTTCGAGAAGAGTTGCCCATTGCTCATCAAAACCGGGGTGTAAGGAGTTAAATGCAATTGCAGCTGTCCATCGCTGCTTATCAATTGATGATCGAAATAGCTGACTTTCACATTCCGATCTGGGTATTCTTTCACCATCACAAGGGCCTGATATTGGGGCGGATAAATGAGAATGGCAGGCAAATCGCCATCATAGTACCCCGTCACTTTGTCTCCAATCATGACCGTTTCCTGGTTGATGAAATAGGTTGAAGGGGTGACGACGAAATTGACGATTAAACCGGACTCATCTTCCACAGAAAATAATTTATTGCAACCTTCCATTTCGCTCCTCTGCCCCGTGAAAAAATCACTGATTGCCGTAACGGTCCCGCTGAATGAATAATAATTGGTCATAGGTTTCCTCCACAATATGCGAATTCAGTTCCATCCCCAGTAATATATGTAGAAAATTAATTATTTGCCATCGTAACATCTTGTTCCTTGTTGCTATGCCTATAAAGCCAAGGAACCTGGTACTGTTTGAAAGCATATAAATAAACCAGCCAACTTTTTACAAGGGGGAAATCGCTGTTGAATCAGTACTCTTCATATGGTCAGGGACCTGGATATAGCCAAAGAATTACGATGCAACAAGCCCAACAGATCGCTCTGCAAGCTGTACCAGGAAGAATCATGCATGTGGATATGGACTTAGAAAATGGTGTATTAGTTTATGAAGTTTTTATTATGACAGAACAGGGACAAATATTTGAAGTGGAGATTCTCGCAAGAAATGGGCGAATCATCAAAATCGATCAAGAAAATAATTATGATTAATGATTTTTATCATTAACGAAATAGGCCCGCAAAACGGCTTATTTCTTTTTTTTATTTAACAAGTGTTATTGAATATTATGGATGAGATTTTTAGGTTATAATCTGAAAAAGTTTCGGTTAATTCTTGGTTCGAATCCAGTTCGTTTCACCGTTATCCCGATAAAAGTCATTCTAAAAATATCGGGTAAGAAAATGAGTCAGATATTAAACTATGAACTGAAGGAGGAGGAAAATGCTGAAAAGTCTTAATGAGGCGTTGGAATATATTGAAGCTCATTTGAATGACGAAATTGATGAAAAGGAAATAGAGAAAATTACGGGGACTTCGATTTACCATTTTAGGCGTATTTTTTCATTTCTTTCAGGAATGACTTTAGGTGAATATATTCGAAATAGGAAATTATCTAACGCAACCTTTGATTTGCAAAATGAGGGAATGAGTGTCACAGAAGCCGCATTTAAATATGGGTATGAATCGGTAGACGGATTTTCCCGTGCTTTTAAAGAATGGTCAGGTATTAGTCCGTCAGAAGTAAAAAAGTCAACGAGGCTGAAAGCATTTCCGAAGCTCTCCTTCCAATTAACCATAAAGGGAGGAATCGATATGGACTATCGAATCGAGAAAAAGGAATCCTTTAAAATTGTAGGAAAGAAAAAGAGAGTTCCCATTCAATTTAAAGGAATTAATCAAGAAATCGTGGAATTAGCAAAGAGCATTACCCCAGAACAAAGGGAAAAGTTACGAAGCTATGCTGATATGGAACCATTTCAAGTCGTAAACGCATCTTTTAATTTTGATGATGGATGTATGGAGGAAAAAGGGAGCCTTGATCATATGATTGGCTACTTGACTACAAAAGACTTGGATTTTGAAGAATTTGATGTCGTAAAAGTGCCTGCGCTTACTTGGGCGATTTTTTCATCAAAAGGCCCATTCCCAAACGTAATGCAAGAAACGTGGGCAAAAGTTGCTTCAGAATGGCTCCCTTCATCGGATTATGAATTAGTAGAAGCTCCCAACATTTCTTTTACAGGCGATTTAAGTGATATGAACAATGTGTATAGCGAGATTTGGTTTGCAGTGAAGAAAAAGGAGAAATAGGAAGAGTGGGTGTAGCGGCATAACATTATGTTATGCCGCAATGTTATTTTTCCGTAAACGCGATGTTCAGCCCGATCAATGTAAAAGTGGAACCTTGCAGATAGTTCATTTTTTTGGAAATCATCGGATTTTTTGCACAGGAACTCTCCCACCTTGCCCGCAAAGATGCTGATTAAGCCAAAAATCAGGATTGAAATTCCCAATATGAGCATTTTTATGGAATATATTAAATTTTTCAGAGAGTTATATAACTTTCTTATGACAATAAATCGGATATACAGGTATACAGTATTTATTCAGGCGCAAAAAGTTAAAAAGGGCGGGTTTAAGAAAAGACTTCGCGGTGTAAAAAAAGGAAAAAATAAAAAAGTGAAGGTGTTTCCTTCACTTTTCGCTTTATTTATTCATATTTTGAGCTTTCAACAAGTCACGGATTTCCTTTAACAGCTCTTCCTTCGTGTCCAGCTCAGAAGCAGTTTCCTCCACCACTTCTTCTATTTTCTTCTTTTTCAGTTTATTCAACATGCGAATAAATATAAAAATGGCAAAGGAAATAATCAAAAAGTCGATGACGCTTTGTAAAAATACGCCAAAGGAAACCGTTGCATCACCTACTTGCCAAATAAACGATTTTGTAAAATCGATTCCCCCGGTAAGAACACCGACAAGTGGCATGATGATGTTGTCCACCAAAGAAGAGATAATCTTACCAAAAGCGGCACCAATGACGACTGCAACGGCAAGATCGATGACATTTCCCTTTATGGCAAATTCTTTAAATTCTTTCCACATTCGGAAACCTCCAAAATTTATGTATTTTTTGATGGGAAAAAACAATATTCCTTGATAAGGATGAATGAACCATTTCTATGTAGACTTACACAGCATAGCATGCAAAGTCTTATGGTTCAACAACGATGACATGCCCATTTAAGATAAGTTCTTTAAACGCTTTCCATCGCAAGAAGTTTCAGAATTTTTTTGATATATAAATCAGATACCCTATAAAGCGGTGAATGAAACCATTTCAATATTTACTCACCATAATCCGGAGAATATAATAATGGTAGAAATATTTTCCATTATAATGGAATACTGGCGAGATGATGCAATGGATCAAAAGGAAATCCAAAAGATGCGAATGAAGCAGCTGGCAGTAATGAATTTTCTGGTATTGGCGGCACTGGCGGTCTATTATATCTGCAGCAGTGTGTTTACCATCAGGACTTCGCTTTTTTATCTGGCGTTCGGGATCTATTTTGTCATTTTTGCAGTGATCCGATTGATCAAGACCGATTCGACAAAATCCATGATTCCCCTTCTTGAAAAAGTGGCGAAATATGAAAAAGAAAAGTTGGGAGACGAATGGTATAGACGTCGCAAATTTGAGGCTGTTTTATATGTGATTCTTGGGGTTTTGTTCCTTTTTCTATCGTTCGGGAGCGGGAAGTCGGCGGAAAATTTTTTTTCTAAGCCGGATACCCTCTTTTTTATAATGTATACCCTTTTCTTTTTGCTCATGGTAAACATCTTGACCGTTTTAAATAATCAAAAAATGGACCATTCAACAGAAGCGGAATTGAAAGGATTTGCAAGGAAATGGCTTCTTGTGGGGGCGGCGGCGGCACTCGCATTCGCCATCATTATCTTTCAATTGATCCTGTTTTACGTATTTTCACAAATAAATTAGGGGAACATTCCATTTTGACTTCTCCAAGTTCAAAATGGATTTTTTTTATAAATTTTTGACTCTATCATTTGCGATGCCATAGGAAAATTTGTATTCTATGAACTGATTTAGTATGGTTGAAATAAAACAAAAATGCTTCAAAGGAGAGAGCTTCAATGAAAAGGCTGAGATACATACTGTACTTCGTTTTTTCGGCCGCATTATTATTCGGATGCGCGAGTGAGACTGCCGATTCGGTTGGCGGGGAAGGAAACGCCCAACCTGTAGAACAAACAGAACAGGGCAAAGGACAGGAACAGACGTCATCCGAGTTGCCGGCAGATATGAAAACAATCGATGCGGAAGTCGTTTCGGTCGTCGATGGCGATACGATTAAAGTGAAAATCAACGGACAAACGGAAACGGTAAGATTTTTGCTGGTGGACACGCCGGAGACAAACCATCCGCGCCTCGGTGAACAGCCGTTTGGCCAGGATGCAAAAGAGTTTACGAAAAAGATGTTGGAAGGAAAGACGGTTCAGCTGGAAAAGGACGTGAGCGACAGGGATAAATATGGCCGGCTCCTCTACTATGTATATGTTGACGGGAAGAGCGTCCAGGAAGAGTTGCTGAAAAATGGTCTGGCAAGGGTCGCCTATGTGTATGTGCCAAATACAAAGTATGTGGACCGCTATTATGAAATCCAAAAAGAAGCCCAAAAGAAAGGGGTCGGCATTTGGAGCATCGAAAATTATGCCCAGGAAGACGGATTTCATGAAGAGGTAATCGAAAAAAATTCAGGAAAAAATGATTCATCGTCCAACGGTTCTGCAGGAGAATGCAATATTAAAGGAAATATTTCATCAAACGGTGAAAAAATTTATCATATGCCGGGGCAGCAATTTTATGATGTGACGAAAATCGATCCATCCAAAGGCGAACGCTATTTCTGCAGCCGGGAGGAAGCGGAGCGGGCAGGCTTCCGTCCAAGCGAGAGATGATATAGTAAAAACGTTTGTCTCTACTCCATCGGGTAGAGACTTTTTTATGATCATTACGGGGAAAATAGAAGATAAAAACCGATTAGCGGTTTTGAATATGGGGAAAATTTATAGAAGGAAACATAAAGGGGAAAAGAAAGATGGGAAATAAAAATTTAACGAAAGAACAAATGGAAGATTTGATCAGCAAACTAAAAGAACGTTTCGAAAAAAATATGCATCGCCATGAAGGGATGAAATGGGAGCACATTCTAGAAAAATTGGAAAGCCATCCGGAAAAACTATGGTCTTTATATGAAATGGAAAGAACGGAAGGGGAACCGGATGTCATCGGTTATGATGAAACGACGGGTGAATATTTGTTTTGCGATTGTTCCAAGGAAAGCCCGAAAGGACGGAGAAGTCTTTGTTATGACCAGGAAGCCCTGGAATCAAGGAAAAAACATAAACCCGAAAACAGCGCCATGAATATGGCAAAAGAAATGGGAATCGAGATGTTGTCGGAAGAACAATATCGGGAACTGCAAAAGTTGGGTCCTTTTGATACAAAGACCTCCAGCTGGATCTTTACGCCGGCGGATATACGCAAGCAAGGGGGCGCTTTATTTTGCGATTACCGTTATGGCCATGTGTTTGTCTATCATAATGGGGCTGAAGCCTATTACAGTTCGAGAGGGTTTCGCGGACTGTTGAGGGTGTAAACACTGCCAGCCAAACAAGATTTTAGAATATCGGCCGGCCAGAAGAAAAATGAAACCGACATCCATTTGCATTGATTAAGATAAGGAAAATTTAATGAGGGAGTTGTTATGGCCATCCAATTCAAAGAGATCCAATCCAAAACGATTTTGACCAAAACGACCGGCTATTTGGACATCGGATTTACCCACTCCTTAAACCCCTACGCGGGTTGTGCCTTTGCTTGCCGTTACTGCTATGTCAGGGAATTGCCGATTCAAAAATTCAAAGGAACACCCTGGGGGGGATGGGTCGAAATTAAAAGAAATGCAAGGGAAGTTTACCGTAGGGAAATCGTTAAACTGCGCAAAAAAGAGCTTCCTGTCAATATATACATGTCTTCTGCAACGGACCCGTATCAGCCCGTTGAAAGGAAAGCCTGCATCACCAGGGGGATATTGGAGGAGATGCGTGCCAATCCACCCGATATCCTTGTCATTCAAACAAGAGGGCCATTGATTGAAAGGGATATCGATGTCCTTGTTCAACTGAAGGAACAATGCACATTGATTGTCTCCATGACGATCGAAACCGACCGGGAAGATGTGAAGAGGATTTTTGCCCCTTATGCCCCAAGCATCAAAATGAGGATGGAAGCGCTCCGCAAATTGCACCTTGCCGGCATCACGACCCAGGCCGCCGTATCCCCCGCATTGCCTTTCACTCCGGAATTTCCGAAGCTTTTGCGAGGAATCGCCGATTATATTTGGATCGATACATTGGCAATCGGCGATGGAGCGCAAGGAAAACGTTCTTCGCGGTTGAAAATGCCTCAACTTTTTGCGGAAAATAATTTCTCGGAATGGTATCAAAAGGACCTGCATGTCAAACTGGAGAAATTTTTCAAGCGGCATTTCCAAAGTGAAAGGATTCGCATCTCAAGACAAGAAGCTTTTTTGAACTGATTGAACGGAATTCATGAAAGGAAAAGATGATCCGACAGATGACGGGATCATCTTTTTATTTTGCAAAATCGATTGATTAATCGGTTGTTTCAATGCAAACCGGCCCGTCTTGCAGCTGTTCTTCTGCCATATCCGGCATTCGTTTTTCCATGAATCGTATAAATAGATTGTTTGAAATAAGGGCGGTTATAATCAAAACTGTGCCGATTGCGTCAAAAACCGTGTGTTGCCGGCCTTGCAGAAAGGAAATGAATAAGGTGGTTATCGGGACGAAATTGATAAAGAGCAGCCCGTTCACCGGAGACAGCAAACTGACTCCCACATTCCAGCCGATTAAAGCGATGATCCCGGGAAAAACAATCATAAACAGCAAATGTGGTGCTGCGGCTATAAGCCCGCTTTTCGAAGGAACGTCCAAGTAACCGAAAACCGTCGCTACCAGGGTGATGATCAATGCCGTAAACGTGCCGAGCAGACAGCTTATTGTGGAATAGCGCAATGCCGACCATCCTTGGAATTCACTGCCTCCCATCGTGTAAATCACCCATCCGACGACAGCGATCAAAATCAATAAAGTCGGAATGACATTGCCTGCTGCCGAAAAAAACGCATCAATCTTTCCTTCCGTTATAACAAGCACCGCACCGGCAAATGAAAAAAGAACACATGCCAATGTAAAGGGAAAAGGACGTTTTTTAAAGAAAGTCCAGTAAATGACAATGGAAATCATCGGCATGAGCGATTCCATGATGGAAGCGACCAATACGCCATGATGGCCCAACAAATCTTCCCCCCAAAAAATAAACAAATTATAAACGGTAAAGGCCATTGTGCCGAAAAACCACAGACGCCGACCTTTCCCTTCAAACCGGAAAGCTTCTTTTCCTTCCTTCCAAAACAAAATCCCGGCCAATATGATGGATACGGCTCCATACCGGAAAATCGTAAAGTAGAAAGGATCGATATATTGAAAAGCGGAATGGGCAACAGGAAACATGGCACCCCAAGAGACCGCGGCAATGAAGCAAAAAAAGGATCCAATCAAGACAGGATTTTTCAATTTTGTTCCCCCTTTTCGAATGGAAATTGTTATAATCAATATTAGCTTCATTTTGATTATCACGTAAAACGAACAAAAAAGATGTTTAACATCATTTATGTTGATACCATAGGTGAAACATGAAAGGGGAATCACTTTGGAGCTTAAAGATTTGGAAATTTTTCAGCTAGTGGCGGAAAAGGGGACGGTGACGGAAGTTGCCAAAGAATTGAATTATGTTCAATCAAACGTTACTTCCCGCATCCAAAAGCTGGAGGCTGAACTTAACACACCATTGTTCCATCGGCATCGCCGAGGAATGACATTGACACCGGAAGGAAAAAAACTTTTATTCTATAGTGAAAAAATTTTGAAGTTGACCGCAGAAATGAAAAAAGCCATACAGGATCAGAATGAGCCGATGGGAAAACTGGAAATTGGGACGGTGGAAACCGTTTATCATTTGCCGGCCATTCTCTCTTCTTATATCAAGAAATATAAAAATGTAGAGTTGTCTCTTTTTACAGGGGTGACGGAGAGTTTGGAAAAGGAAGTGCTCAATCATAAGCTGGATGGCGCTTTTGTAACAAAGACCGATTTTCATCCGGATCTTGAGGTTCATGATGTCTTTGACGAAGAGCTCGTTTTAATTTCGGATCAGAGGGAACGGACGCCGGAAGAATTAATAGACGAACCGTTTTTGTGTTTCAGCACAGGCTGCGGGTACCGCGCCCGATTGGAACAGTGGTATAAAGATCAAAATGCGGCTCCCCAAAAGATTATGGAATTTGGCACGTTGGAAACGATTTTGCGCGGCGTTTCCATGGGGCTTGGCGTTTCGTTTGTCCCAAGATCAGCCGTGTCTCATTTGGAACAAAGGGGAGAAATCCGATGCCACCGATTGCCGGAGCAATATAGCAAAGTGAAAACGGTGTTTATCAGAAGAAAGGATGCCTATTTGACGGCAACAATGGAAAAATTCATTGACACGATCGAAGAAAGCAGAAAGTTTATTCTTAACAATGTCTCATCCGGAAAATAGCTTTCACTAATACCCGGTTTTTCCCTATAATTTTATCATGGCAATTTGATAAAATAGATTGGCAATCTTTTCTTAAAAAATGAAAGAAGGCTATTGGAATGCTGACTACTTTCAATTCGTATTTGCAAAAATTGATGCCCATTTTGACTCCTTTAAGCCTGATATTGGGGGTTTTATTTGAAGAAATCGGCGGCCAGATGAGGTTTCTTATTCCATGGATTTTTGCTATCATGACGTTCGCCGGAAGCCTCAGCATTAATTTTCAGGGATTAAGAAGTGTAAAAAAACATCCGGGGTTCATTTTATTGACAATTGCTTTTCTGCATATATTCATGCCGATCTGGGCTTACATATTGTCAATGGTTGTGTTTGATGATCATTTGCTGATGGTCGGCTTTATTTTGTCGGTTGCGGTGCCTACAGGCGTGACCAGCTTTATTTGGGTCAGTATATGCAAAGGGAATCTGCCGCTGGGGTTATCCATCATTTTAATTGATACGGTGCTTTCACCGGTCATTTTCCCGCTTCTTTCGAAAATTGCCGTAGGAAGAAGCATCCCGATTGACACAACATCCATCATGCTTGATTTGCTTTGGATGATCGTAATTCCATCAATAATCGGCATGTTGGTGAACGAGAAGGGGAATGCACATTTTGTTGCTAAGTTGAACCGGGTTTTCGCTCCTTTTCAGAAAATCAGCCTTTTTCTCATCGTGTTCATCAACAGCAGTGTGATTGCCCCTTATTTAAAACATATTACATGGGAAATATTTGAAATCATTCTGCTTGTTTTGGTCATTTCTTTATCCGGATATACTTTATGTTTAATTATTGGACATTTTTTATGGAAGAAAATTGATCTAATAACAACCTTTGTTTTTACAGGCGGCATGCGCAATATCGCGGTGGGGGTCGTGATAGCCGGCACCTATTTTCCGTCCAAAGTTGTGCTGCCTGTTGTATTCGGCATGCTTTTCCAACAGATTTTGGCGTCCCAATTCAGCAAGGCATTGGAAAAATACCAGGAACGGTTCCATTTGGAAACGGCAAATGAAAAATGAATAGTTTAAAAAAAAACTGCCAAAGCCATTTTGCTTTGGCAGTTTTTTTATTCGGGACATTTGTGAATAAATGAAAGGATAACAATACATGGTATAAAACCTAATAAATGAACCACAATAAAGGTAAATGTTATTCGTGGGAGTAATTGTTATGAGACGATTTTTCAGAAGACCTCCTGGAAGACATGCCAACACGGATTTTCAAAATAATGAAAGCAGAAACCAGGCACAATATTGTCCACATTGCCGGCATTTTCATTCCCGGCCAATCCAAGGTCAGAATATGCAAGGAAATAATCAAAATGCAAATCAATCAACTGTAAACAATCAACATGTACAGGAAACACAAAATCCTTCGGCTAATCAACAATATCAAGGAGACCAAAATGAAAACAATCAGCCCGCAACCAACAAAATGATAAATTCTTTCCATTCAAGCGGGCAAAATCATCAACATGCCCAGGGCCAACAAGGCGGACAAAATGACCATCATCATCAATGTACATGTCATCAGCAGATTGGCCAGGGGCAAAATCAAAATGAAAATCAAAATTACAATGCGGGACAAAATCAACAATCCGACCAAAATTCATCCTCTCAACAAAGCAATCAAAATACGGGCGGACAGAATAACCAAAATTCCCAGTATCAGATGCCATTGCCAATCTACAAGAAAGTTTCACACAACTTTGAATTTATTACACGAATATTGGGGAATCCGATTGACTTAGTGGTACGTGAATTGGAAATTGATGTATCTTGTGGACACATGAAAGAGCGGAAGGTTCAATTGCAATTGCCAAAATCGCAGATTGAACTTTCCATTGCCCAAGAAAAAGAGCATGAACCTTCTTCGTATGAACAAGTGCATCAGGAAAGAGCGGAAGATGAAGTCAGCGTTCCTTGCATTCTGTTTTATCTCAGCGGAATGGCAAATTCAGATATCATCAATGAAAACATTTTAAGAATGCTTCAATCCAAATCAATCCGTACTAAAGAAAACTTGATTGAGCAAGTGCACAAGGAAATTATTTCCGTTACTGATACTAATAAATTGGCAACCCTTGAAGAAGCGGTTAATGCGCTGCTGTCAGGCGATGCCATTTTAATGGTGGACGGGGAAATGACGGCGTTGGAGATGGCAACGGCCGGCACCGAAAAACGCGCCCTGGATGAACCGCAATCGGAGTCCATGATCCGGGGGCCCCGCATATCCTTTATTGAAAGTTTGGATATCAATTTAACTTTGATCCGAGGGGAATTAAGAGACCCGAATCTCCGCTTCGTGGTGCATGAAATCGGAAGAAGATCCAAACAAAAAGTAGTCGTTTGCTATGTAGAAGGATTGACGAATCCCGATATCGTCAATGAGGTCAACCGAAGACTGAAAACAATTGACATCGATATTGCGGGGGATTCCGGAAAGATTGAACAATGGATCGAAGACAGTTTTTTGTCGCCGTTTCCGCAAGTCGTTGATACGGAAAGGCCGGACAGGGTTATTTACAATCTCATGAAAGGAAAAATCGCCATACTGGTGGATGGATGCCCTTTTGCTTTGATGGCACCGATTTCAGTAGGAGATGCTTTCCTGGCGATGGAAGATCATAGCCAACGCTGGTTGATTGGTTCTTCAATAAGAATGTTAAGATTTGTCGCGATGTTCATCGCGTTGTTTTTGCCGGGTTTATATGTGGCATTAACTTCTTATCATCCGGGCATGATTCCGACCCAATTAACCTTGTCCCTTGCGGCCACAAGAGAAGGGGAGCCGTTTCCGGCAATCATCGAAGTGTTATTGATGGCTGTAACATTTGAAATTTTGCTGGAAGCCGGGATTCGGCTTCCGAAAATTATCGGACAAACAATCGGCATCGTTGGCGGTATAGTGATCGGGGATGTTGCCGTCAGTGCCGGGATTGTAGGCCCGGCGCTGGTTATTGTAACGTCTTTGACCGCCATGAGCTCTTATACGATTCCCAATTACAGTTTTTCCCTAAGCCTTAGAATTTTAAGATTTCTTTTCGTAATTGCCGCGTCAATATTGGGGCTGTATGGAATCATCCTTGTTTTCATTATGATTTGCATCCATATTGTCAACTTAAAAAGCATTGGGGTGCCTTATTCAGGAGCCTTTGCGCCAAACTTTTTGGACCATATGAAAGATTTGATTATCCGTGCTCCTGTGACGGCATTAAGAAAACGGCCGGCATATTTGGAGCCGCTGAATCAGCATAAGGTCAATCTTGGGGGGCGCAAACAATGAACAGAACGCCATCGCCCGACTTACAAGGAATCATCAGCGACCGGGACATTTTTATTGCCGTTGTATCCAATATCTTTGGTGTAATGACGTTGACCGTTCCAAGGCTCATTGCGGAGTCGACTTTATCTTCCGATGGTTGGATGTCCGTTTTTCTTGGAGGGCTCATTGCAAGCCTTTGCGGATGGATTGTGGCAAAGATTGCCTCATCCTTCCCCAATCAAACTTTTCTGTCCTATGCCTCTTATCTTCTATCGAAACCGGTTGCAGTGGTAATGACATTAATTTTTTCGATCCAATATATTGTGGTGACTGCATATAATGTCCGGGAGATTGCGGTGCTGTCCCATCAATATTTGTTTGATTACACCCCTCAGGAAGTGGTGTCCCTGGCCTTTTTGTTAGTGGTCATATATGCGGTTTGCGGTTCACAGGCGGCGATTTTCCGTTTAAATGTATTATTTTTCCCCATTTTAATCAGCGGATTGCTGATAGTCATTTTGCTGCCTATCGGAATCATTCAGTGGGAAGGTCTGCTCCCATTTTTTCAAACGGACTTCAAAGGATATGTACAATCGACATACTATAGCATTGTCAATATGTTAGGATTTGGAATTGTCCTTTTTTATATCGGGCTTGTCCAAAAACCGCAAAAAACAGCAAAATTGACCGCGATCGGCGTAATGGTGACGATGATGTTTAATGTGGCAATTTACATTGTCTGCATCGGGGTTTTCGGAAATGCCACAATCCAAAATATGTTCTTTCCGACCTTTGACTTGTCAAGAAGTGCCGAAATCCCCGGAGGATTTTTCGAACGGTTTGATGCGTTTCTTTTTTTGTTTTGGACCATCATCTTTTTTACGACGGCCATGATGGCATTTGATATTGCCGTCATGACGATCCGGATGGTATTCCGGAAATTTAAAAAAATTAATCTTGTATTAATCCTCTCTCCGATCATCTTTTTGATCAGCATGTTGCCGGAAACTTACTTGGATATCGTCTATTTCAATAAATTGCTTGGACATTTTATGTTTTCATATTTTGTCATTGTCACCTTGATGTTGGGGATTGCATTCAAGATAAAAGGTGGGAAATCAAGTGGCTAAGCTGAAACCAATCCTGATTTGCGCCATTTGTGCGGTATTGTTGTCGGCCTGTTGGGATCAAACGGAAATTGAAGATCGGGCTTTTATCTTTGGCATGGCAATTGATGTAGCGAAAGATTCGGAGTCGAAAATCAAACTCACCCAACAACTGGTGGTTCCCGAAAATATTGCGTCCGCAACGGAAGGGGGAGTAGGGGGGAAAGCTTACCGGAATCTCACCGGTACAGGCCGGACCCTTTATGAAGTAAACCGGGAAATGTCGAAAGAGGCAAGCCGGACCCTTGATTCCACCCATTTGGGAGTGGTTCTTTTTTCTGAAGATTTAGTGGAACAAAAAGGGAAAATGAAGAAATATTTTGATGTATTTTTCCGCGATAAGAAAATGCGCCGGGGAATTAAGTTGGCCATTACTAGAGGAGATGCGGAAGAGTTGCTGTTTGTTGAACCGGAACATGAGAAAATTCCTGCAGAGTATATTAAAAATTTGCTGGAAAACAAAAAAAGAATCGACGTGACCGATTTGGTGCGGATCGGGGATATTGATAAAAAAATGTTTGATGGTACTAGTTTCCCTTTGCCATACTTGTCAAGGAAAACCGACACGGTGGTTGATTATGAAGGAATCGCGATTTATAACGGACCGGAGGAGCGGATGGTTGGCGCATTGAAGGGGGAAGAGGCTAAGGGATTAAGCTTTATTCGGGGGCTAAAAAACAATGGAACCATCGATACCGAAATGGATGGGGAGCCGCTTTCAATTGAAATTATCAGTATAAAAAGAAAAATTGATTTAGAAAATAAAGATCCCCATCATTTGAAATTCACTATAACAGTCCATATTCTGGGGGCGGTTGCCGACCAGTCCGGTTCGGAAAATCTGAAGGAATATAAAGTATTAAATAAGTTCCGGGACAAAACGGAAGAAAAAGCGGAAGACATGATGGAAAATGCGGTCAAAAAACTGCAAAATGATTTCCAAACCGATGTAATGGGACTGCAGGAATATATAAGCCGTCATCATCCAAAAATATGGAAAAAAGTAAAAGATAATTGGGATAGCGGAGAAAACTATTTTTCAAAAAGTGAAATCAAGTGCATTGTCAATGTCACACTTCAAGAATCGGGAAGCATCAACCAGACAACAACGGAGTGAGGTGTTTGGCATGGAATTGGCTTCTGGCTATTTTTTGTCAGCATATACCATTGTTTGTACAATATTGGCCTTTGTAGTCCCTTTTGCAGTTTATAAAATAAACGAAAAAATTCATATGAAGTTGGACCCTCCATGGAAACAAGAGGATCGGCTCAAAGCGGATAAGAAGCAACAACAATAATGAATGCATTTTGGAGAAAAGGTGCATCCAATGATTTACTATATTGGCATTACACATGACCACCGTTTGGAAAAAGGGGATTTCTTGAGTAATATCGATTTGGCAAAGTATAGATGGTTTTGGGTGGATTTCAGCGAACCGACGGAAGCCGAAGTGGAACATCTGGCAAGCACCTTCCATTTCCACCCGCTGGCGATCGAAGACTGCGTGCAAGATCTTCAACGGCCCAAACTGGATTACTTTAACCATTATACTTTTTTTGTTACCCATACCCTCCGTGAAGAAAAGGGGGAACTTATTAAAGAAGAACTGGATTTTTTTGTGGGGGAAACGTTTATTGTGACATTTCATAAGCAGCCTTCCATCGAGGTAACGAAGGTTTGGAATGAGTTGATTGGGCTCTCTTTCCCCGAACAATGGGATCCCTATTATGTGTTTTATGAAATTTTGGACAAGATTGTCGATAACTATTTTCCGATTATTTACAAAATGGAAGATGAACTTGAAAAACTCATCATTGAACAAACGGGAATCCAACCGATGAATGAATTGATGGAAATAAGAAATATGCTCTTGCAGCTTTTACATTCCGTTAATCCGATGAGGGATTTGTTATATCGCATGTTAAATTCCCATCATTTGAATTTAAACCAGATTGAAGAAAGAAAAGAATACTTCTCAAATATTCACGACCATCTTTTGAAATTGTCGGAAAAGGTTATGACCAATCGGGAAGTAACGGCAGATATCCGGGACAGTTACATTTCCTTAAATGCCCACCAGACGAATAATGTAATGAAGCTGCTGACCATCATCACATCGATTTTTGCGCCGTTGACATTCATTGCCGGAATATACGGCATGAACTTCGAAAATATCCCGGAGTTATCATGGAAGTATGGGTATTTCATAACCCTTTTGATGATGTTTTTCATTGGGGTTTCAATGCTGATTTGGTTTAAGAGAAAGGGATGGTTTTGAATGCCGGCTTGTTTCATTTGATTTTCATGCCGATGATAATAAGCAGGATTCCTGTAAAAAGGCAGATTATTTTCAAGAAAGAAATTTTTTCGGACAATCCGCTGACGCCGATGCCGGTTGTCACAATTAAAATCGTCGGACCTACTAACGCCAACATCGAATTAATCATCAACGCTTTTTCCAAGTCATTGAATTTCCACATAAGGGTCGCGGCGGATAATTCGATGCTGCCGGATAAAAATCTTAATAACACCATGTAGAGCAGCGCGCTTTCCAATCCTTCATCCATCCTTCCGCTATTTATTGGATTATGATATGCTTGTCCATGAAAGATTATGAATGGTGATGCCATGTTTAAGCTATCTTCGCTGGATGAAGTGAATGCTTTTATTGAGCAAAATCCCCTTTCATTTCTTTATATTTCAAGAAAGGATTGCGGGGTTTGCCATGTACTGCTTCCGCAGTTGGAAAAGTTGTTGGAAAATGATTTCCGCATAGCTTTGGGATTGATCGATGCAGAAGAGGTGAAGGAAATAGCGGGCCGGTTTTCGGTCTTTTCGGTTCCGGCATTATTGTTCTTTGTGGAAGGAAAGGAATTTCTTCGGCAGACAAGATTTGTGCATACGGATTTGCTGAAAGAGAAAATCAATAAAATTGTTGGGCTGTATGGAAAATAAGAAAAGGAGGCGCTCTAAACGGACGTCTCCTTTTCTTTCTTATAATTCGTTAACTAGTGCGTGTAATGTTTCTTTTAATTCTTCATCGTGATGTGAAAGTTCAATTAGGTTTGCAAGGCGTTCTTTTAAAATGTGGCGTTCAATAATTTGTTTTTCATCAAGAACGCTGACAAATAGTTTGATAATTAAACTGTCAAGAATTTTTAATGCTTCTTCCTTGCGTTCAGGTACAATTTTTGCATCTGTTCTTAAAGCTTTGCTAGCCATAAATCATTCCCCCTAAATGTTTTCCTATAGTCCATAGTACCATAATCTTATCCATTTTTGGATATTGAATTTTTGACTATGGGAGTGAATAGCAGCTTGATTGATGGATGAAGTATTATAAAAAATATTGCCCTTTTGAAAGGGTTTTAAAAGATGTATTTAGAATATATATTTAAAGAAAGGAGATGGGCAAATTGAGAGGAATGATCCATAATAAAAAAAGAGAAATAGCTGCCGATCTTGCATATGACTTTTTAAGAAAGGCAAAAGTGGCCCATGTGGCAACGGTTGGCGAAGATGGCTACCCTTATGTAATTCCTTTTGTTTTCGTCTATGAAGATGGAACAAAATTATATTTGCATATAGGGAATTTGAGGGAAAGCCATTTTTGGGAAAATATAAAATATAATCCGCGGGTTTGTATTGAAGTATGTGAAATGGGAGAAGTGGTTCCCGGCAAAAAATATGCCTGCCAATCGGCTTTGGGATATATCAGCGTCGTTCTGTTTGGAAAGATTCGCCGTATTGAAGATGAGCAAAAGAAAGAATGGTTTTATGATTGTCTGTGGAAAAAATATGGTGATCCGGATTGGCGGTTTGAAAAGGGCGGGTATCCTGCATTGCCGAAAACGGAAGTGTTTGAAGTGGAGGTTGAAAACATTACAGGTAAGTTCAGTGATGCCAAGGGCCATTAGGAAGAAAAAGGAAAAAGAAAAGCGACTTAAAATGTTAAGTCGCTTTGATTTTGTGCATTTTTTTAGAGGTATGTATTTATTCGAGATCTCCGCACTTTTTAGCCAATTCGTGTAATTGGTTTCTCATGTGCTCCCCAATCCGTTTTTGCCCGATAGAAAAATCTTCATCATCATGAAAAGTTACCGGCTCACCGGAAATAATCAGCCGCTTGTTTTTGCTTACGTATAATGGGACAAAGCGGACGTGTTGCGCCGTTTCCCGAAAATAATATTTTTCAATAAAAAGATATCCTTCATGCATATCTTTCGTTTCATTGGAAGTATCCGTATAATCGACGGTCGGATAAATAACGACGCTTTCCCCTCTTTTCAACGCTTCCACCGTCAGCCGAAAAGTGTTGAATATTTTTTTTGATCCCCGATATACCGGAATGCCTTTTCCGGATTTTAATAAATGGGCGATAAAGAAGGACAGCGGATAAGCACAAATTTTTGCAATCGTCCGATTCATGCCCATTCTTTTTGTAAACGTGTAATCCACATATTGGCGGAAGCAGGCCTTTCTGTCCAGAAATACGTGTAAGATCCAAGTTCTAAGGTCTTTAGGAAACCATAAATAAATAATAAATGGATTGAACAGATTTTGATGATGGGATACATACACAACAGGGTCTTTAATTTGTTCATGAATTAGAACATTATATGCCGGGTAGATTTTTCGGACAATCCATTGAGAGATTCTGAAGAACTTACCATAAACTCTAGATGCCATGTTTTTCACCTTCATTGAGTCTTTTATAGGCAATGCTTCGGGAAACAATCATCGAAAAAATTTTGAGCGAGTCTCTTATAGGTTGGTAATAGGAGCTTTCATTTTTGTTGATGTAAATGGTCTGGATAGGTATTTGTTTGATCGGGATGTTTCTCTTGGCGGCAACAATCAGCATATTCATTTCATACTCGTATCGCTCGCCTTCCAAAGTCAGTAGCGAAGGAAGAAGATTGATGGGAATTCCCCTTAGGCCTGATTGTGTATCTTGAAGGTCGATTTTAAACAAAGATTTAAATAAGAAACTCGTGATTTTATTGCCGATGTAGCTTCTTGCCGGGACGTTGTTTTGGCCAAAATCCCGTACGCCCAGGAGAATCGAATCCTGATGATCCATCAGCTTTTTTGCAATTTTAACGACATCCTGGACGGAATGCTGGCCATCTGCGTCCGCAGTTATCACTCCATGCACATTGCAGTGATTCATCACGTATTCAAACGCTGTTTTTAATGCGCGTCCTTTTCCTTTATTTTGTTCATGCGTCAACACGGTACAATTTTGGATCCGTGCGATTTGATGGAAGACCGGAATACAACTGGAGATGCTTCCGTCATTCACAACAACAACTTGTGAAACATTGCGATCCAATAAATCGTATATATAATCGATTAATTCACGGGCCGGGTTCAGGGCAGGAATGATAACGCAGACTTTGTTCATATCGTCCCTTCCTTTCTAAACCTTTTAGTGAGCTGGCATATTTTTATTTTATCAAAAATATAGAAATGTTTTGAATTTATGGAAAATGGGAATTGCATTAAAATCTTATATTCATGTATATTCAAAAAATGAGATTTCATTACAGAATTATAGAATTTGAGAAAACGAAAAAATAATAGGTGAGTAAAGCGCTTTTCGATAAGAGCCTTTTAATTTTGCTATTTTCATATTGATAAACATATGTATAATATTAGACAATCATTTCCTGGTATGTTTCATTCCTAAGATGATATGGAAAGATCAAAATGCAGTTTATTTGCGAGGGTGGTATTGTGGAGAAGAAGATGAGGATTCTTCTATTGACAGGCAGCTATGGAAACGGCCATTTAAAAGTTTCGAACACATTAAAAAAGGCGTTTTTTCAACATGGATTGACCGATGTAATGGAATCGGACCTTTATTATGATTCACATCCGCTGTTAACGAAAGCTTCCAAATATTTATATATAAAAAGCTTCAATTATGGCAAAAAAATTTACGGTTTGCTATATTATGGCGGCAGCAGAAATAAAAGATTTTTTGATATTGATATTATGAACAACTATGGGATGAAGAAACTTTCCGGAATGGTTGAAAAATGGAAGCCGGATATTATTGTCAATACTTTCCCGATGCCTGTTGTACCGGAATTAAAAAGAAAAACCGGCATTCAAATACCGATTGTGAATGTCATTACCGATTTTAAGGCTCATAAAAATTGGATTCACCGGTATATTGACCGGTATTATGTGGCTACCGAAGATCTGAGGGAAGATTTGATCAATGCCGGTATCCCCGAAAACAGGGTAAAATCTACAGGTATTCCCATTGAACCGCAGTTTGAACAGCCGGCGGATCGGAATCAGCTGCTTGCTACTTATGGTTTAACCGGACAAAAACCGGTCATTTTAATCGCAACGGGGGCTTATGGCGTATTAAAAGATATTGAAGGAGTCATCAAAAAAATATTGGAAAATGGCGACTATCAAATCATTGTGATTTGCGGGAAGAATGAGGATCTGAAAAATAATTTGTCGGCAAAGTTTTCAGAAAACCATAATGTCCGAATATTTGGATATACAAATAAAATGGACGAAATGATGAAAATGGCGACCGTGATGATTACAAAACCTGGCGGAATCACATTAAGTGAAGGCTTGGCCGTCCAGGTGCCGATGCTGCTATACAGGGCAGTGCCCGGTCAGGAATTGGAGAACGCAAAGTATTTCAAAAAAAAGGATGCGGCAATTGTTGCAAATCGCCCTGACCAATTGGTGGACCATGTATTGAGGCTAATCCGGGACGAACAGGAACGCTACAAATTAATCAATAATATGAAAAAAATCTATTCCCCGAATGCAGCCGATGTGATTTGCGAAGATGTGATGGCTTTAGTCGGCCGGAAACAGGGGTTCAGCCGTTTTATCAGTTAAAAGGAGGTTCAGAAAGAGCCTCCTTTTAAATCATTTTTAACAACGCTTCTTCCCCGGTCATTCCTTTGACGATTCCCATTTTTTCGGCTTCTGTCGTTACGGATTCGAGAGGGGCTTTCAATAATTCCTCAATGGTTTTCACTCCGACAGCACGGCCTGCGATGATTTTTCGGTCAGCCAGCCGGGTGTTTAATAATTGGACATCCAAAGCGCCACACATAATGTAGCCGATTTCACTGGAAATGGTTAATAAAGTGGTTTTTGGCAATCGCACAGTGACAGCCGTAAACATGTGCCCTTGCAACTCAATGGGTTCAATGGAAACCAACCTCATCGCTCCTTTCTTTATTAAAATATGGAGCGATTCAGAAAATGTTCGAATTGAAAAGAATTTTTGGACGCCATTTAAAGTGTGCGCCAATGAAATGAAAATATAAGGAAAGCATAGATGGTTGCCGAATTATCATACTAACAATAATTTCACTAATCGACCATGATGAAAGAGGTGAAGACCGATGAGCAGAAAAGGTGCATTTCCAATCAGAAACCGCAGCTTGAAGCCGAAGCATCAAAAGTCCCTCATCAATGGCCAGACAGAAGTATCGCTCCATAACCAACTTTTGAGAGCGGATGCGAAAGCAAGGCAATACTAATGAATCATGGCGATTTAGTGAAAGGAGCCCGGAACATCGTTTCCGGGTTTAAAAAATGTTAAAAAAAGTGCTCGATGTGTATAAAACTTTTTAAAAAAGTCATAATAAATAATGATTTCACAAGAAAATACGACATGAACACAGGAGGGATTTCCGATGGACAATTACAACAATAATCATTCTGACACTCCGCCGAAACTCTTGATGGTGAAAAAATAATCCAATTCAATCATCAATTGAATATGGATCATCCACCTAAAAGAGTTTGCAGTTTCATGTCGTAATTTGTGAAATCCAGACCCGGAACATTGTTTCCGGGTTCTGCTTTTTTTAAGGACTTTTCAAATAACATATTGCACTTTGTATGAAATATGGATGTTTTCACAAAATAGCGAACGAATTTTGTTTGAGAGGTGCGATGATGGAAAATATCAATGAGATTCCAAAAGACGAAGGAATTGATCATAGTTTCGCTTTATTGAAAGAAGGATATGAGTACATTTTAAACCGCCGAAAAAATTTCCAATCTAATATTTTTGAAACAAGGATATTGGGGAGAAAAGCAATATGTATTGGAGGAAAAGAAGCGGCTCAATTGTTTTATGATGACACGAAATTTGAACGCCAGGATGCCGCCCCCAACCGGGTTATTGAAACCTTATTCGGCAAAAATGCCGTTCAAACCCTCGATGGGAAAGCCCATTTGCATCGGAAACGAATGTTTTTGGATATTATGTCTAAAGAAAAGATCAATGAATTTTTGGATATTGTCAAAATTGAATGGGAAAAAGCATTGGATGAATGGAGCCGAAAATCTGAAATTGTATTTTATGAAGAAGTGAAAGCGTTGCTTTGTAAAGCGTCCTTTAAGTGGATCGGCTATCCTGTCCATGAGGATAACGCGGAGAGGTTGATGAATGAACTTGGGGCCATGTTCGAAACCCCTGTTGCATTTGGTCCCCAACATTGGATGGGGAGAATGAAAAGAAATCAAATGGAAAAAAAGATGACGGAATTGGTGGAAAGAATCCGTTCCGGCGAAGTGCAAGTACAACCGGATTCCATCCTGCATCAATTCGTTTTTTATAAAGAGATGGACGGAAACTTATTAGATGCCGAAACAGCGGCGGTTGAAATCATTAATGTGCTGCGTCCTGTCGTAGCCATTTCGATTTATATCAATTTTATTGTCATGGCATTGGCGCAATTTCCGCATGAAAGAGCCAAGCTGAAACAGCATCCGGATTACGCCATTCTTTTTGTTCAAGAAGTAAGACGGTTTTATCCGTTTTTTCCATTTGTTTTTGCAAAAGTAAAAAAAGATTTTACCTGGAACAACTTTGTTTTTCAGAAAGGGACATTGGTACTATTAGATATATACGGAACAAATCATGACCCGGATCTTTGGGAACATCCCGATGAATTCCGGCCGGAACGATTCGCCAATTGGCAGGATGACCATTTCAGTTTAATACCCCAGGGAGGGGGAATTTCGGAAACAACCCATCGATGCCCTGGAGAGAAATTGACGATTGAAATGATGAAATTCGCCTTGGATTATTTATTAAATAAAATGGATTATGAAGTGCCGGAACAAGATATGTATATTGCGATGAATACGATTCCAAGCATTCCAAAAAGCAAAGTGGTATTGACAAATGTCAAAAGGGTGCGGGAAAGCTTACATTAACAGTAGGCCTCAAAAGTTCAAACACTTTTGGGGCATTTTTTTTGTGGAAATTCCTGAAATGTTGAAGGACTTTTCTTTTTTGTATAGAAGAATTACTTAAAAATAAGTAAAACCTATGGAATATGGGAGCTGACATTCTTGGATAAAAATAAAGAAAAAATTTTAATTTATTTTGAGAATTCTGTAGGGTTTGTAAATAAATTATCAAAGCTAGCGGATCAAGAATGGCAATCCTTGACGGAAAATGGGAAATGGACGGTAGCCGGTATCATTGTCCATTTCATTTCGTTGGATGCGTTTGTTCTTCATCATCGTGTTCCTTACTTTAAAAAGGGAGGCGTTTTTCCAAAGGAACCGGACAAGGACAAGATAAAACACCAGTCGCTCATCGAAAGCAAAATAAGAAAAAAAGAAGACGTCATTGAACAATTTATTTTGGGAAGGAGAAGCCTGATCGTAGCCATAAATAATTTGGAAGATGAATTGTGGAAAAAAAATTATAAGATCAATTCCGCTTCATATACCATTTCAAAGTATTTTTCGGAATATATTGATTA
This sequence comes from Ureibacillus sp. FSL K6-8385, assembly GCF_038593155.1. Lineage (GTDB taxonomy): Bacteria > Bacillota > Bacilli > Bacillales_A > Planococcaceae > Ureibacillus > Ureibacillus terrenus. Next base: position 2,556,327 of record NZ_CP151968.1, on the reverse strand, counting down.
TGATATAAAACTTTTTCATAAAATTAAAAAAGCCATCAATTTAAAATAGAATGGCCCCCGATGGACAGGGGATTTTTTTGTTTGAACCTGCATATAAAAAAGCCCCATTCGGTTTTACCTCATGGGACTGTTCTTCTCTTTTTCTTCCCTTTAGCGGCCAAATAAAACCGGGATATATTGGATAATGTCCATTGGCGTGACGCCATAATTGGAGGATTTTTTCCCCAATTCTTCGGCGGCTATGGCATGATAGTAACTTGCAGCGATCATGGCTTTTAATGGATCGGATTGCTGGGAAACGAGGGAAGCAATCAAGCCTGTCAATACATCCCCGCTTCCTCCTTTTCCCAAAGCATCATTTCCGTGGGGATTGATCCAAAGTTTCCCTTCAGGAGTTGCAAGAATTGTCCGGTGGCCTTTTAACACTAAATAAATTTGATACTCCGTTGCGAAATGTTTGGCAATTTCCAGCCGGGCAGATTCGATTTCTGCAACGCTTTTTCCTGTTAAAGTTGCCATTTCACCGGGATGAGGGGTTGCAATAATATTTCCTTCATAATGCCGTAATTGATTCAAATGATTTTTCAGAAAATAAAGTCCATCCGCATCCACTATGATTGTCTGGGTTGTCAATTTTTTCAAAAGCGTCTCCAGCATGGCGTTTCCGTCGCATTCTCTGCCCAGCCCCGGACCAAAGACGATGGTTTTATATTTAGAGTAATCAATGGTTTCCAAAGCTTTCGGATCAATAAATTCGCCAGTGTCTGAAAGTGGGAAAAACAGACTTTCATGGCAGGTGCCGGCAACATGGGAATAAATCGTTTCCGGAATGGCCAGGGTGACAAGGCCGATGCCGGAATGAAAAGCAGCTTTTGCAGTATATACCGGTGCACCGACGTAATATTTGGAACCGCCGATGACGAGACAATGCCCGAAAGTGCCTTTGTGTCCATGTTTTTTTCTTTTTGGCAGCGATTCTTTTGCGGTTTCGGAATCAATGAGTTTCGGCAATTTCAGTTGAAGGGTTTCAACAATTGATTCTGGAACGGAAATGTCCGCCACTTTCCATTCGCCGACGACTTTTGGTCCATCTCCGACAAAGAATCCGATTTTGGGCATGGCGAAGGTGATGGTTTTCTTTGCTGTAACGGCGATATTCGCCACTTCTCCCGTGTTGGAATTGAGGCCAGACGGAACATCGACACTGATGACATCTTTCCCTGATTCATTTACCGCTTTGATGATTTCAAAAAACGGGGAACGCACTTTTCCTGAAACGCCTGTCCCAAGCATTGCATCAACGATGACATCCGCATCCCGGACAAAGGCAAAAATTTGATCTTCTCCGTCTTGATGATGATAGAGGGGCAAATGACGGTTTTTATAAACTTGATAATGAATTTGGGCATCCCCTTTTAATTTCTCTTCTTTTCCAATAAAACAAAGCAAAACTTCGTATCCGAAATCAATTAATCTTCTGGCAACAACAAATCCGTCACCGCCGTTATTTCCTTGACCCGAGATAACTAATATACGTTTATGGCGGGGATAGTCGTTCAAAATTTCCTGTACGACGGCGTTTCCGGCGTTTTCCATTAATACGGCACCCGGCAGCCCCAGCTGTTGCATCGTATATTGATCAAGGGTTTGCATGGTTTTTTGATCAGCCGCATACATAATAGTTCCTCCTTTTCATAAGATATCCATGAGGACTAGTATTCTTACCTACATTTTACAATAATCGGACGTCACCCGCCTGTGAAACTTATGAAAAAGAAGAGGAGTCAATGAATAGGGTTTGACTACGGAAAGGAACAGCTTCATAATGAAAGAGTTAGTGAGTAAAAAGAAATACATAAGGGGAAGTTAAACATGGAAACGTGGATTCAACAAATTATGGAGGATTTCGGATATGTAGGGGTATTCCTGTTAATAATGTTAGAAAACGTTTTTCCTCCGATTCCATCGGAAGTCATCTTAACTTTCGGCGGGTTTATGACCACTTTTACCGATTTGACGGTTACTGGGGTCATTATCGCTTCCACCCTTGGTTCCGTTGCAGGCGCAATCATTTTATATGGTATTGGTCTGTTGTTGGATGTGGAGCGTCTTGTGAAAATTGTAGATAAATATGGAAATATTTTAAGACTGACAAGAAACGATATTTATAAAGCCGATGCCTGGTTTGACAATTATGGGTTCTGGACGGTTTTTTTCTGCCGGTTTATTCCGCTCATTCGCAGCCTAATTTCCATTCCGGCCGGAATGAGCAATATGAAATTTTGGCTGTTCATTTTACTGACAACTTTAGGTACGTTAATTTGGAATACGGTCTTGGTTCATCTCGGGGCTGCCGTAGGAGACAATTGGACGAAGATTGTTGAAGCGATGGATGTCTATTCAAATATCGCCTACGCGCTGATTGCGGTGGTTACTCTTGGTTTTGTCGTGTGGTTCATACGGAAAAAACGGTTATTTAAAATGAAAAAATAAAGGAAGGGAACCATCGTGATCCCTTCCAATCGGATGGGTGATCGTCTTGCTGTCTTGAAAATAATGCTCAAGGCAGTTTTTTTATATTTCCTGATTTACCTGGTCTTTCGGCAGAAAGATGGCAACGAAAAGGATGAGCGGCAACAGGGAGATAATTTTCATCGTTAAATTGATTCCGATCGTGTCAAGAAGCCAGCCGATTGCCACTGAACCGATGGCCCCCATCCCAAAGGCAAATCCTGTTGTCAGTCCCGCCATTGTTCCGATTTTCGAAGGAACCAGTTCTTGTGCATAAACAACGGTAACCGAGAAGCTGATCATAATCAAAGTGCCTATTGCGATAAGAAACACGGGTACGAGCCAAAGAGGCAAGTAAGGCAGCAATAAGCATAAAGGAATCGGTACAACCACCGATAGTAAAATGACATTTTTCCGCCCGATGCGATCGGACAAGGAACCTCCAAAAAATGTACCTATGACGCCAAAAGCCATGAATATGAAAATGAAAATTTGCCCAATGCGCGTCGTTAAGTGATAGTGGTCGATGAGATAGAATACATAATAATTTTGAATATTAGTTGTGTAAAAAGAACGGGCAAAAATGATGGTAAAGAGCAAAAATAGAGCAATCCCCACTTGTTTCTTTGTTAACGGGGGCAAGGAAGATATTAAGATTTTCTTTGGTTTCTTGTTCATTTTTTCAGCTCGCAATTGGCGGGCGTACCATCTTGATATGTTGAACAATAAGATGATGCCGATGGCTACAAGAAAGAGAAGTACAGCGGCCCCCTTTTGTCCCATGGCGTCCAAAATAAAGGCTCCAATTAAAGGGGCAATGGCTTGTCCCGAATTTCCGCCCACCTGATAAATGGATTGGGACAATCCCCGTTTATTGCCTGCCGACAAAAAGGATACGCGGGAACCTTCCGGATGAAAAATGGCCGAACCGAACCCTAAAAAGATGGCGGCAAGTAAAATCATGAAATATTGGCCGGCAAAAGCAAACATGCTTAAACCGATGAAAACGCTGATCATCCCGGCAGGCAATGCGTAAGGCATCGGTTTTTTGTCGCTGATAAAGCCGACGACCGGCTGAAGGGTGGAAGAAACCATATTCAATATAAAAGTGATCAAACCCAATTGGGTGAATGTGAAACCGAGATCTCTTGAAAGATACGGGAACATGGCCGGTGCGATATTTTGGGCCGTATCATTGATTAAATGTCCTGCCCCGATGGCTAACATAATGGGATATATTGGTGATTGCGGGTTTTTTTCATTCAATGGAACGTCACACCTTCTTATAGAATCTGTATCATCCGTTAATTACCATTTTAAATAAAACTTTGCCGAAAGGGTGAACATTTAACTCGATTTCTCACAAAATTTCCTTTTTAATTTATGTTATAAACGTTTGTTGGCAATTCATTCTTGGGCATGCAACGAATTGATCCAATTAAAAAATAAGAAGAGGAGAAATATTTTATGGCAATTGGCCATTATGCGCATTGGAAACGGAATATCAGCGTCTTTCTTGCAAGCCAGACGATTTCCCTCTTTGGGTCATCGATTGTACAATACGCCATCATGTGGTACATCACCTTGACGACTCAGTCGGGGGTCATGATGACAATAGGAATTCTTTGCGGATTTGTCCCTACTTTTTTATTATCCCCTTTTGCAGGGGTATGGGCCGACCGATATAACCGGAAAATGTTAATTATGCTATCTGATTCAGCCATTGCATTTGCCACACTTATTTTGGCCATTTTCTTCCTGAACGGTTACAAATCTTTTTGGCTGCTTTTTCTGATGTTTATAATCCGTTCCATTGGTACAGGGATTCAAACGCCTGCGGTGGGAGCCATCTTGCCGCAAATTGTACCGGAAGAGCAGTTGACAAAGGTGAACGGAATAAATGGAAGCATACAGGCATTTGTCATGTTGGTCTCGCCTATGATTAGCGCGGCATTGTTGGGCATTACAACATTGGAAATGATGTTTTTCATCGATGTCGTGACGGCTGCGGTTGCGGTGGCCGCATTATTGTTCTTTTTGCGGATTCCGGCCCATAAAAAAGCTTCGGAGCAACAGAAAGCGGGATATTTTGATGACTTCAAAGAAGGACTATCCTATATTAAACATCACCATTTTTTAAAAACATTGTTTGCATTTTTCGCAATCTTTTTCATTTTGGCAGCACCTGTCTCCTTTTTAACCCCATTACAAGTAACCCGCACATTCGGTGGGGATGTCTGGAAGCTTTCGGCCATTGAAATGACCTTTTCCATTGGCATGATGATTGGCGGGGCTGTGATTGCCTTGTGGGGAGGGTTCACAAATAGAACCTACACAATGGCGTTATCAGGCATGCTTTTTGCGGTCTGCACGTTGCTTTTGGGGATTGTGCCGAATTTCTGGATTTATTGCGGGATCATGGTATTAGCAGGGGTAACAATGCCTTTGTTTAACACTCCGACAACGGTATTGCTGCAAGAAAAAGTGGAGGGAGATTTTTTGGGCAGAATTTTCGGAGTGTTCAATATGATTTCAACATCCATGATGCCATTGGGAATGCTCATTTTTGGCCCGATCAGCGATTTCATAAAAATTGAATTATTACTAATCGGTACAGGCATTGTAATGCTCATGCTAAGTTTTATGTTGGCGGCCAACAAGGTTTTGATAGAAGCGGGAAAACCGATCAGGAAAACATAAAAAGCAAAAAGTGCGGCATTTTTTGCCGCACTTTTGAGCATTTATTAATAGGCCAAACCATATAAAGCTTTGATATGCGATAAGTAGCGGACATGGCTTGCTTCTTTCATCAATGAAGCTGGCAGGCCTTTAAGAAGGATATTGTTTTTGCCGACAGTTGCCACACCGTCTTTGCGTCCAAGGCTTGCAAGCGTACCGGAGTTCACGGGGCTGAATTCTTTTAATTTTTGGCCTTTTATTAATGCGTAAAGGTTGTAACCTGTAGCTTCTCCCATTTGCCAAGCATTTTGGGCAGTTGGAGCGTACAATGGACGTCCTCCGCCTTCAGGGAAGCAAACAGATGCATCACCAATCACAAAAACATCAGGATGGGATACGGAACGTAAATATCTGTCGACGATGCCTTTTCCGCGGTCACATTCAAGGCCGGATTCCTGAACGATTGGAAGAGCTGCGACTCCTCCTGTCCAAACGAATGTGTTCGCTGTAATTGTGGAACCATCTTTCAATGAAATGACATTGCCTTCCACACCGGTTACTGGAAGTCCTGTCAAGAATTTAACGCCGCGGGCTTCCAAACTTTTCATTGCACGTTCGATCAGTTCGTCCGGCAATACCGGCAAAATTTTTGGTGCAGCTTCAACAAGAATAATGTTCAATTCGGCAGGATCTACCGCGTATTTTGCGCAAATATTTGGAGCGTTGTCCACGATTTCACCGACAAGTTCCACACCGGTTAAACCGCCGCCGCCGATGACAATTGTTGCATCTGCAGGGTCTTTTGTTTTCGCATAGGAAGCAATTTTGCTTTCGATATGATTGTAGATTTTTTTCGCGTCATCGATGGATTTTAATACCATGGAGTTTTCTTCTAATCCAGGGATTCCGAAAAAGCCTGTTTGGCTGCCAAGGGCAACAACCAAATAATCGTAAGATAGTACGGAACCGTTTGCCAAGTATACCTCTTTATTATTAACATTAAATGATTTTACTTCTTGGATGACTACATCGATATCTTTTCCTTTAAACAACTTTTTCAAAGGGAATGAAATGGCTTTTTCTGAAATTGTTCCGCCGGCGAGACGGTGCAATTCCGTAATCAATTGGTGGTCTGGAGTTTTATTCACTACAGTGATTTTCGCTTCTTCTTTACTAGCATATTTTCGTAATGTCAAAGCGGTTAATAAACCGCCATAACCTGCACCTAAGATGACGATTTCTTTTGACATAATATTCCTCCGTCCTTCTTTTTTAAGTAAACAATACCATTATTGATTTTTGCGTTCTGCCGAAACTTCCAGGAAGGCGTTGGCAAATCGCAACAGCTTTTGAACTTCCGGATTTTTTAGCAATTTCAATACGCCGAACAAACCGATTGTTTCAGTGGATACTTCAGCGCGATCTTTCGCTTCAATGGCAGTTTGCGCAAAATTCTTTACTGTGCCAATCACAGGTTCGGAAATTTCTTTTATGGCGTTCACGGTATCGTTCTTTAATACCTCATCAGTTGCAACTTGTTGCGCAAAATCGTAGGCTTTTGTAAGAAGTCCCGCCAACTCGGCAAGTTTAGGGAGCTGTTCTACTAAATATGTCAAGGACTCTTGCACTTCAGGTTTTAATAACTGATCTAGCAAATCCTGTTTTTCCTTGTTCACAGCGGATTCAACTTGAACTTGATTCACTAATTCTTCTGACATGACCCATTCTCCTTTACTATTCATTGTGCACATCATTGGGAAAACTCAACATAAACAACTATGTGAAACATTTAACAAAGTTCACTACAGTTTAAATATAATATAAATATTTGCTAAATCAAGTACTGTTTTTTACAGCAAACAATCCATCAGATTGATTTTGATTTATGGACAATAAAAATAAAGAAATTCTTCAATTACCTTCTTAAGGAAAAGAAAAAACGGACCGTTTTTTGAAAATTTATAAAATTATGACAAACTTTTTGCAAAATTGTTGAGTTTTTTTGAATGCATTTACTGTTAAATTGAATTATACGCTTTATCTACTATAATTTCTAATATTATTTTGCTATTTGTTATTAGAAATTGATAACGAAATTATATTTTTTATTATTATGTATACAATAATAAAATTTATGTTCAAAAAAATGGAAAAAATTCAGCTTGGGTGCTGAATTTTTTTATCAAGAACATATTCACCATTTGCCGCTTCCGATAATGCTTTTTCTTCCAACGGGATTCGAATCGATAACATGATGAAATTTAAAATGGAAAAAATAAAAGCCGTTACATAAGCTTGGAACATTATTGGCATTATAATAATTTCGCAGCAAACGATAAAATAGTTCGGGTGTTTGAAAAAAGCGTAAGGCCCTGTTTTTACGGGTTTTGTACCTGGAAGGACGATGATTTTTGTATTCCAATACATTCCTAAAGATAAGATACACCAGATTCTCAACAATTGAACAAGCATAAAGAAAACGAATAAATAGACAAAAAATGGTGATAGTGTGCGTTCAAAAATAATTACTTCAACCATTAGGCTGGCGAAAAAACCGGCGTGCAGCAAAATCATAAATGGATAATGGGATGCCCCCACTTCATAAGCGCCGAGCTGTTTCATTCTTCGTTCATTGCGTTTTGCAATGATCAGTTCAAAGATTCTTTGGAAAATGACGAGGATGATCAAAAACAGAAAAATTTCCATTTTATTCCCTCCATTGCAACAGCACCGCCTCTCCGCTGAATCCCGGTCCAAGGGCCACTAATAAACCGTATGAATCCGGTTTCTCCACGGTTTTCATATATTCATCCAAAACGTACAGCACGGTCGGTGAAGACATGTTGCCGTTTTGTTGAAGAACTTTTTGGGAAATCTCAAGTTGTTTGTCGGTTAAATTAAGTGCTTCTTTATATGCCAGCAACACTTTCTTGCCGCCGGGATGTACAATAAAATGATCCAAATCATTCAATGAAATGCCTGCTTCATCAAAAAAATCTTGAATAAACGGTCCCAGCCAATTGGTGATAATCACCGGGATGCTTTTGGAAAAGATGACATGAAACCCGTCATTTTTAATATCCCATCCCATCACATCCTCCGACTGAGGCATCCATTTTGAAGCGGTTTGGATGATATAAGGCACTTGTTTTCGGGTTTCAACGGCTGCTTCATCTCCGCAGATGAGGGCACAAGCAGCCCCGTCGGCAAAGAGAGAGGCGCCAACCAAATTGCTTTTGGAGCAATCATTTCGTTGAAAGGTGAGGCTGCATAATTCAACACAGATCACGAGCGCTTTGTCTTTCGGATGGGAAAGACAGTAATCAAAAGCTCTGCTGATTCCTGCGGCTCCTCCCGCGCAGCCAAGGCCCCAAATGGGAAGCCTCCTGATTCGGTCCGGAAACTTCAACCGGTTCATGATGCGCGCATCGATACTGGGTGTGGATATGCCGGTGCTTGATACAAAGATAATGGCATCAATTTCTTCTGTGGAAATAGGTTTTTTCAAATACAACTCATTTTGCAGGCAGCTGCGAATGGCGTCTACGCTGTAGTCCACAGCCGTTTGAATATATAATTGATTGCGTTCTTCAAAGGTATGCTCTTCCAGATGCCATTGTAACGGTACACAAAAGTTGCGCTTCTCAATTTCCCCGTTTTTGAACACTCTTAGAAGCCGTTCCAATTTCGGGATTTTATTTTGGAATAATGTCTTCGTAAATTGTTCGATTTCATGCTGCTGCAATGTGTAAGGCGGTTTATGGGTGCTTATTGAAACAATTTTCGGCATTTCATTATCTTCCTTTTTTCTATCTATCTTTTCCAAATGGATACTCGCGTATGCAAAGGGAGTTTATGGATTTTTCATGCCTCTTTTTCCCTGCGATGAATATTGATTGGTAATGTTTTCTGCAATAACTCCAGGTAGAGCAGGAAATAATCGATACAATCTTTTACAAGTCCAGTATATTTGGCAAATTCCGGGCCTTTTTGATAATGCAGATAATCATTTTTTAATACTTCCAACAATCTTTTTGAAAATAAATGAATATTGGTTGAATGAAATTTTTCCAAACATTGGATGAGGCTGCTGAATAATACGATATCTTCGGAATCCGGATGTTCGATGATGGCAATATCTTTTACAAGGACTTCAAGTGACTTAATATAGCCAAAAAAGGCAATATCGTCATGTCCTTGTATTTCCGCCTGTACGGATTGGGAATATAAATTTTGGAATTTTTTTGATGTGTTTTGTATAAGGGTTTCGTTTTGCAATGAATAGTGCGGGATGGTGAATAAGTAACGGTTCCGGTCATCAACGGATTTCTCGCAATTGTTGACGACAAAGTAATCTTTTCTGCAGGAAGGGCAAGTTAAAGATAATATAAAAATATGAAAATTCTTATTCTCAAAGCGGTAACGGTTCTCCACCGTCGGATGGATATCTAAATTGCAGTGGGGACATTTATTCAAAATTATGTATTCCTGATTGGCATAATGGTATCTCATTTTTGTCAATTTTTTCTCGCTTTTTTGCAACATCGGCAATCTCCTTTTTCCGCAGTTAATGGCCAGAGTATTTTGTTCATTTGTCAGTTTTTCCAATTTTTTAGGGATTATACAAATTTTATAAAATAAAAGCAGCTCCCATTCAGGAGCGGCTTTTCATGAGTGATCCGTTTATTTGTTTTCAAGATACCGAAGGATGGCATCCCTCAAAAATTCAGTTGCTCCAGGACCTTTCCGGTCATAATAGGCTTTGAAGCGTTCGTCGGAGACATACATTTCTGCAAGTCCCCGGTGGGCTTCTTCGGAATATTCGGGCCAGGAAAGTGTCAACCATTCTTTATGTTTTGCGGCAAGTTCCCGGGCGGGCGGGGAAGAAGGATCTCCCGTTTGAACAGCTTTTTCGAGCAGTTCAAGTATTTCCACTTCAAGTTGTCTGAATCGCTCGAAATCCCCTTTTGATAGATTCCTTAATTTATTATTCGATTTATCGATAATATCGTCCCCATACTTCTCGCGGATTTCTTTGCCGTATTGCTGTTCATTTTCTTCAATCAATTGTTCTTTAAACGCTTTAAATTTTTCTTCATTATTCATCACAATGACTCCTTTCTCATGGGCGATTGTTTTTTTTACGGATTCAATTAAATTGTCGAGGCGGGATCTTTTTTTCATAAGTTGGGTCAAATGGTGCTCCAATGCTTTGATTGAATCAAAGTTTGGGTCATTCATGATGGAAAGGATTGTTTCAATATTGACATCCAATTCCCGGAAAAATAAAATCTGTTGTAATCGATCAACTTCTTCCTGGCCATAAATCCGGTATCCTGAGCTGTTGATCCGTTTTGGTTTAAGCAAATTGATTTCATCATAATATCTCAACGTCCTTGTGCTGATTCCTGCCAGTTTTGCAAGCTGGCTGATGGTGTATTCCATGGCAATCCCTCCTGACAAATTCATCATAAAGGTTTACGTAACGGAAAGGTCAACAGATAAACAAAATTTATGAAGAAAAGTGGCTAGTAAATTCAACGTGGATTATATTTTAATTTGAAGTGAAGGAATGAAAGGTTGTCGGAAATGGAAAATAAAGATTTAAAAATTGTGAAGCAGCCAAAATATCAAAAAATTGCCGCTGATATTGCCTCTAAAATTGTTGAAGGCAAATATGCAATTGGTGAAAAAATTTACGCCAGATCTTCCCTGGCCAGCCAGTACGGCGTTTCAGCCGAAACGGCGAGAAGAGCGATCGCTGTTCTCCAGGATCTGGAGATTGTGGAAGCGACAAAGGGAAGTGGTGTTGTAATCAAGTCTTCCGAAAAAGCGGCGAATTTTATTAAACAATTTTTAGATGTCGAGTCCATTCATCAAATTCAGCTGGAAATGTTCAAAAGCATCAATCGGCAAAAAGAAGAGCTGGAAAAGTTGAAAGAGATTACCGAAAGATTAGTCAGCCGTACTGAACGATTCCGTTCAATCAATCCTTTTGTTCCTTTCCATATTGAAATAAAAAGAGTTTCTCCGCACCTATCCAAGACAATTGGCGAAATTAACTTTTGGCACCATACAATGGCAACCATTGTCGGAATTCGCAGGGGAGAAGAATTGATCATTTCCCCTGGCCCCTATGCGACCATCGAAATGGGAGATGTAATCTACTTTATTGGAAATGATGAATGTTTAGAAAGGGTTCAAAAATTTCTATTTCCTAATTAAAAAAAGGCTTACAAAAGCAAATTTAAGCTTTTGTAAGCCTTTTCTATTATTTTTTTGCAGATTTTGAGAGTCGTAATTTGACTAAAGTAACAACTTGTTGTTAGTATTAAGTTGTTACTTTTTTGCTCGTTGGTTTTCAGGGAGGTGATGAACATGGAAAAAATTAAAGTGGAACATGTGACGAAGATATTCGGGAAACATGTGAATGCCGCATTGAAACTTGTAAACCAGAAAAAGAGTAAGACGGAAATATTGAACGAAACCGGTGCAACGATTGGAGTATACGATGCAAATTTCACGGTGAATGAAGGTGAAATTTTTGTCATCATGGGCCTTTCCGGTAGCGGCAAGTCGACATTGATCCGTCTGTTAAACCGGTTGATTGATCCCACAAGCGGTAACATCTACATCGATGGTCAAAATATATCGAAGCTGAATAAAAGAGAATTAAGGAAAATTCGAAGAGAGAAAATGAGCATGGTATTTCAGAATTTCGGTTTATTTCCTCATCGAACGATCTTGCAAAATACGGAATATGGGCTCGAAGTGAAAGGAGTCCCAAAAGAGGAAAGACGATTGAAAGCAGAAAAGGCTTTAGAAAATGCCGGTTTGCTGCCTTATAAAGACCAGTATCCAAGCCAATTATCAGGCGGTATGCAACAGCGGGTCGGTCTTGCAAGAGCCCTTGCAAATGATCCGGACATATTATTGATGGATGAAGCTTTTTCTGCCCTCGATCCCCTCATCCGGAAAGAAATGCAGGATGAATTGTTGGAACTGCAAAGAAAAATGAAAAAGACGATTGTCTTTATTACCCATGATTTGAACGAAGCCCTTCGGATAGGGGATCGCATTGCTTTGATGAAGGATGGACAAATCATTCAAATCGGAACTGGGGAAGAAATATTAACAAATCCGGCAAATGATTATGTTCGAAGCTTCACGGAAGATGTGGATCGTTCAAAAGTGTTGACGGTGGAAAACGCCATGATCCGGCCTGTATCTATCAATATTGAGACGGACGGTCCGAAAGTTGCTTTGCAGCGGATGAGGGAAGAAAAAGTGAGCGTCCTATTGGCTGTCGATAAGCAAAGAAACTTCAAAGGTTATATAACAGCCGGTGATGCCCACGAAGCTTCAAAACGGGGAGAAAGGCATCTTCATGGAATATTGAGAAAAGATATGCTGACCGTTCCGCCAGATACGTTAATCCAAGATGTTTTAAGCCCGATTTCCGATTCGCCGACACCGATTGCTGTGGTGAAAGACGGAAAACTTTTGGGCGTATTAATAAGAGGAGTCGTGATTGAAGCGTTGTCTTCATCGAACGGAAGTGGAGGTGTTGAGGATGAATAAAATGTTAGATGCGATTCCTTCACTCCCGATTGCTGACTGGGTGGAAATGTTGATGGATTGGCTGACGGAAGATTTTGCATCATTGTTCAGCTTTATTCAAAAAGCAGGGAAAAATTCAATGGAATCTTTTACAGATTTATTGTTATATATTCCGCCTATTGTATTCATCTTGATTGTCGCAATCATCGCATTTTTGGCGACAAAAAAGCGGTTTGGTTTAGCCGCATTTTCGATTGTGGGATTGTTGTTTATTTATAATCAGGGACTTTGGAAAGAATTGATGAATACGGTCACTTTGGTAGTATTTTCAAGTGTGATTGCCATCCTGATGGGTATTCCCATCGGCATTTTAATGTCAAAAAGCAGAGTGGCTGACAATATCATTAAGCCGATTCTGGATTTCATGCAAACCATGCCGGGGTTTGTATATTTAATCCCGGCTGTCGCCTTTTTCGGAATTGGTGTGGTTCCTGGGGTATTTGCATCGGTCGTATTTGCATTGCCCCCCACTGTAAGATTTACAAATTTGGGGATTCGCCAAGTACCTAAAGAGCTGGTAGAAGCGGCGGATTCCTATGGAAGCACGGGATGGCAGAAGCTGTTTAAATTAGAACTTCCATTGGCCAAATCGACCATTATGGCAGGAATCAATCAAACGGTACTCCTATCATTATCGATGGTCGTGATTGCGTCAATGATTGGGGCGCCCGGATTGGGCCGCGATGTGTTATCCGCATTGCAAAGGGCTCAAGTCGGAAACGGGTTTGTTGCAGGAATCAGTCTGGTGATTTTTGCCATTATTATTGACCGTTTAACGCAAAGCTTGAATAAAAAGAAATATTGACTATGAAAGGATGATTTTCATGAAAATAAGGAAGCTCATGATATTGGTTTTCGCAATGGGTCTCGGTGTCCTGCTGGCTGCGTGCGGCGGAAATGACGAAGAAGGGTCTTCCAGGAAGGAAGACAAAGCAATCAACTTGGCTTATGTAGAGTGGGATTCGGAAATTGCATCCACCCATGTGATTGGGAAAGTGTTGGAGGATTTAGGTTATGACGTAACACTGACACCGTTGGACAACGCCGTTATGTGGGAAGCGGTTGCCAAAGGGGAAGCTGATGCGTCGGTTGCAGCTTGGCTTCCTGTAACCCATGGTGCTCAATATGAAGAATATAAAGATGATATCGTCGACTTGGGGGAAAATTTGACAGGTGCCAAAATCGGATTAGTGGTGCCATCATATATGGAAGATGTTAATTCGATTGAAGATTTATCAAAACATGCGAATATGCAAATCACTGGTATCGAATCGGGTGCCGGTGTGATGCAGGCAACGGAAAGAGCCCTTCAAGAGTATGCTAATTTAAAGGGCTGGGAACTGGTTCCATCGTCATCAGGTGCGATGGCGGTCGCTTTGGGAGAGGCGATCAAAAAGAATGAAGAGATTATTGTGACTGGATGGACACCTCATTGGAAATTTGCAAAATATGAACTGAAATACTTGGATGATCCAAAAGGGGTATTTGGCGGTGAAGAATCCATTCATACTTTTGTGAGAAAAGGATTGGAGAAAGAAATGCCGGAAGCCTATCAAGTGTTGGATAACTTCTACTGGACAACCAAAGATATGGAATCGGTTATGCTTGATATATCCGATGGCATGTCTCCGGAAGAAGCGGCGAGCAAATGGGTGGAAGAAAATGCGGAAAAAGTTGCCGAATGGACTGCAGGAATTGAATAAAGGTTAGGACTTCAAAAAGAGCGGATGATGAGTCCCGTTCGCCCTTTTTTATGTTTGAAAAGACTAAAAATTTGGGAAAACAGAGTGGTCTACATGAATGTTTGGCTATTAATGCAAGGGATTTTGTATATTATTTATCCGCTTGACTGAAAAATTAGGCAGGCTGTCCGGAAAGATTGCTTTCCGGACAGCCTGTCTTTCATTTTCCGTTTTCATCATACCCAACAACGGTCCAAATGCCCGTTTCATCTTGGCGAATGAGCCTTTTTAAATAAACGGTATGAATATTTGTATCCGGATCATCCACTTCCACAATCGCCACTTCATGATCGCTGTGCAGCAATTTCAAGTTCTCTGATTCAATCGGGTATTCCCCTTCAATGCCGCCCGGCGAAATCTTCAGACTAACGAACACCTGCGCTGTGGCAACCGGATCGAGCCTCCAAGGGGAATGTCCTTTATCAACGCTTTTTTGAGTATTTCTTTCCTCTTCCAAATTATATTGTACTTCCACTTGTGGTGAAATTTCCTTCGCCGATACCGGAAACATGATGTTTTCATATATTCCAACACTTTCTAGTTCAAAGGTCAGCTCCGTTGATTCTAAGTAGGCCGGAATTGCATTGTAATCTATCATCTCCACAGTGAAAACCTCCGTCCTTATCTTGGATGATTTCGAAATTCCTGCGAATGAAACCTGAAAAAACATTTCGACATTGATTCTTGAATTCAGCTTTATTATTTACAAATTAGAAAAAAATATTAATTATACTTGTCAAGAATTGTATGAATTTCTTTGTTCAATTTTTCAATGTTTGCAAATTCAACCGATGAGTGATCCAGTTGATATTTTTCTTTTAGCCGAAGGATCCGGACGACGCTTTTGTCAATATGTTGCTCGGAAATTTCGCCACGTTCGACGGCCGAAATTAATTGATCAATGACAGAAGATATTTTTTCTTCATGATGGGCAATCAAGATGATATCGCTGCCGGCTTTGACAGAGGATATAGCGGCTTTTTCCAAGGAGTATTGGTTCGTAATGGCTTTCATCGTCAGATCATCCGTGATGACAACTCCGTCAAAGCCGAGGTTTTTTCTCAATAAATCGGTGATGACCGTTTTTGACATGGATGCAGGATAATGCTGATCGATTTGAGGCAGTAAAATATGGGCTATCATTACCGCATCCGCGCCGTTTTCTATTGCGTTTTTAAATGGAAGCAATTCCATTTTTTTTAATTCATTCATCGATTTGTTTACTACAGGAAGTGCCAGATGGGAATCGACGGAAGTATCGCCGTGGCCGGGAAAATGCTTAATGACAGAAATAATATTCTCAGCTTGTATGCCTTTCATGATTTGAATGCCCAAATTTGATACTGTTTCAGGGTCGTTGCTGATAGCGCGGTTGCCAATGACCGGATTATTCGGATTGCTGTTCACGTCCAAAACCGGAGCAAAATCCACGTTAAAGCCGAATGTGGATAATTGTTTTCCCAACAGTCTTCCAAAATCGTAGGCGTAAGCGGCATTGTTCTTTAATCCAATCAAATGATTGGATGGCAAAACGGCCACTTCATCCGGGAGCCGATTGATGCTGCCGCCTTCCTGGTCGATACCCAGAAAAAGCGGATATGGATTGCCGCTGTTCAAATTTTTGACTTCATTTAATAATGAAGTAATTTGACGGCTGGATTTTAAGTTTTCTTTAAGAAAGATGATGCCGCCAATTTTTCTTTCGACAACCAATTGTTTGATATGTTCGTTCGTTTGTTCTCCGGAAAAGCCGGCAAAAACCATTTGCCCGATTTTTTCTTCCAATGACATATTGGCCACTGCATTCGCGATTTTTGATGGATTATCTGCTGTAATGACGGAAATATGATGAACTTCAGGATTTGGCGAAGCTGTTGTCGGTTTCTGTAAAATCCATTTGATCAAATAATCATTATTTACGGTGTAATACAGAATGATTTGAGAAATCGTGCCATCTTCATAGTAAGTTTCCTTCTCCGGCTCTCCCAAAGTATCCAGAATATCTTGCAAATGAATAGCGGATAACCGTTCATCATAGGATCGGACATCAAAAACCAGTGGTCCATCAAATCCAAGGGACAAATGATGGGCTGGATAGTAGGCATATTCACCAACGGACGATTTTTCGGTTTTTTCAGGTGAACCCAAAATGTTTTCCACCTCTTCCCATTTCGTATTTCCTGCAATAACCGGGATATGAAACACTTTGCCCTCTTCCGCATTTTTCATAATTTGCCGGATGAGTTCTTCCGCAGTCTGTTCCTCGTTTTGTGATGGCGGGTTTTTAGGCGAATCTCCATCATTTGGGGTTTTATGGCTTCGATTCAAAGTCAACATAACGCCCAAAGCAACAATCACTATCAGTATCAGAACGGCAATGATCAGTTTCTTCATTTATCATTTTCTCCTTTTTTGTCTCTTCATTGAATTGGTTGTATGGACAAAAGAAAAGTAACAATCGACAAGGAAAGAGTGTAAAGAGATTCAATCGACAATATTTCCAAGGAAATATCAATGATTTTCGACATGTATTGAATGTTTTCATGATAACATAGCCAACATATGGGGTGTTTGGTAGAATAATGAGTAATATATAAGGAGGGACGAATATGGCAATTTTGTTTCTTACTATTTTCATTTTGATAGGAATCTTATTCGCCTTTCGTGTGTATACATATGAAAATAGTGAATTTAGGAAAATGACTGGGTATTCTTTATTTAATATTTGGACAAACCCACACATAAAAAATACATATTTATTAGTGCAATCTTTAAAATATTTACAAGGGGAATATAAATTATTATTAAACTTGGCCTTTCCAACATCGGGCGGAAAAAGAAAATTGGATGCCATTGTCATCCATGAATCGGGCATTTACGTCTTCAATATCCAACATAAAAACGGTTGGATTTATGGACGGGAACAGGATGAGCAATGGGCCCAGGCGACTAATAATAAAAATAAACTGATACCATTCGCTAATCCGATTATTGAAACGAAAAAATCGATCCTTGATTTGCAGGATCAAATCGCGAATGAAAAAAGTGATTTGTTCCACTTAGTCATTCTTTTTACGGACAATTGTTCCTTTAAGAAAATCGTTGTAAAATCAAACAATGTTTCAGTCATGAAGATAAATGAAATGAAACATTTTTGGAAAGCCGGAACGGAACAAAAGATGTCGGCACAAGAAATCGATTCGGTTTATCAAACCTTGAAACAATATACCGGCGGCCAAAACACTTCATTTCATATGAATCATGCTACAAATCATTAGAATCAACAAATTGAAAGGACATGGCAATGGAAAAACGCTCAAAACGGCAAAACAGCATTGATTATATGAAAGAAAATGATAGGCTTTTCAGTTGTCCGATTTGCAACGGAGCAATGGAGGTACTGGAACAAGGAGAAGTGGTTTGCGGCAATCGCCATAGCTTTACCATCGCAAAACAGGGGTACGTCAATTTTTTGACGAAGCCGGTCCGTTCCATGTATACGAAAAATTTGTTTGAATCGAGAAAAATGGTGATAGATGCCGGATTATACAATGAATTGCATAATCAGATTGCAAAAGTCATCGGGGATTCCGTTCAAACCATATTGGATACCGGTTGCGGGGAAGGTTCCCACTTGGTGGGAATCTGCGGGCGATTAAACAACAAAGAAGCGGTTGGTGTAGGGATCGATATTGCAAAGGAAGGGATTATGACCGCGGCAAAGTACTATGAAAAGAAAATTTGGTGTGTAGGGGACTTGGCGAGCAGCCCTTTTCGGAAACGGTCCTTTGATGTCATCCTGAATATTTTGTCACCTGCCAATTACTATGAATTTAAACGATTGCTGAAAAGTGATGGGAAAATCATAAAGGTGGTTCCCCAATCGGGATATTTGATGGAATTGCGGAAGCAAATTTTTGTCGACTCCGAAAAAGAAAACTATACCAATGAACGGACCGTCAAACGTTTTTATGAGCAATTCCCTTATGTGCAAAGACAAAGGATTACGTACAAGATGCCGATTGAAAAGGATCTGGTTCCAAGATTAATTGAAATGACGCCATTGGGATGGCATGCGGAAACAAGAGGGATTGATTTAAATGAAGTGACCATCGATCTGGAATTGCTGGTGGGGGAATGTCAACGGTGATTCGATTGAAAGAACAGGACGTTTTTTTTAAAATAGATTAATAAAACTAGATTAAGGGTAGGAATCTGCTGTGTTATATGATATCGGAGCAAAAATAGTGGGGCCGTTTCTGTCATTGAACGGTTCAAGAGCGAAAGAATTCGGCAAAGAAAATATACCGAAGGATGAAGGGTATGTTTTGGCATGTACCCACAACGGATATATTGATATTTTGAATCTGGGCCTTTCCATTTATCCCAGACAAATTCACTTTATGGCAAAGAAACAGCTGTTTGATATAAAAGGTCTGGGATGGTTGATTACGAAGTTGAACGCTTTTCCCGTTGACCGTGACAATCCGGGGCCAAGCGTCATTAAAATCCCGCTTCAATTATTGAAAAAAGGGGAAATTGTTGGTATTTTTCCGAGCGGCACCCGAACGACGAATAATAGCGAATTGAAACAAGGGGCGATCACCATTGCGCAACTTGCAAAAGCGAAAGTCGTTCCGGCGGCTTATATTGGTCCAAAAAATCTGAAAGAAGTGTTTCAACGGAAAAAAGCGTATTTGATTTATGGAAAGCCTTTTACAGTTCCTGCAGGCAAAGAGGCCAGGGAAGAATATACCGCTTTTTTGGAGAAAGAGTTTCAAAGACTAACGGAAGAACTGAAACAAAAAATAGAAATGAAATAGCACTTTCCGTCTTCGGAAGGTGCTTTTTAAAGGGGGTTATGTGATGAAACGTGTGATATTTGTGTGCTTGGGGAATATCTGCCGCTCACCGATGGCTGAAGCGGTGTTCAGGGACATGTTGAAAAAGAGAGGGTTGGAAGGCAAGATAGAAGTGGATTCGGCAGGTACAAGTTCCTGGCATGTCGGTGAACCGCCCCATTACGGCACGGTAAGTAAATTGAGGGAACATAACATTTCCACGGACGGTATCATTGCCCGTCAGTTGAAAAAAGAGGATTTTGAAAAATTTGATTATATTGTCGGTATGGATGAAAGCAATGTAAGGAATATCCGTCGATTGTTAGGTCAGCCCGACCATCCTAAAATATTCCGCTTTTTGGATTTGACAGAACACAAAAAGGATGTTCCGGATCCATATTATACAGGCGATTTCCAAGAAACATATGAATTGGTGACCGATGGATGTGAAGCATTATTGAATAAAATTTTAGAAGATATGGAAATTGGGGACCAAACATTATAAAGGTATTGCGGAGAAAAATCAAGTAGGGATTATTTTCATATTGAAAATCATGTTGTATAATGATACAGGCATATATTTGATTGAAATTCTAAACCGAATTTAGGAAAGAGAGTGAAAATCCAATGGGTCGCAAATGGAACAATATTAAAGATAAGAAGGCTGAAAAAGATAAAAACACCAGCCGGATTTATGCAAAATTCGGAAAGGAAATCTACGTAGCTGCAAAAAAAGGTGATCCAGACCCAGAAACGAACCAGGCATTGAAAGCTGTAATTGAAAGAGCGAAAACTTACAATGTTCCAAAACATATTATTGACCGTGCCATTGAGAAAGCAAAAGGCGCAGGCGGAGAAGATTACGATGAAGTCCGTTACGAAGGATTTGGTGTAGGCGGAACGATGGTCATTGTTGATGCTTTGACGAACAATGTAAACCGTACTGTTTCCGAAGTGCGCGCAGCATTCGGTAAAAACGGGGGGAACATGGGCGTAGCAGGTTCTGTTTCTTATATGTTTGATGCAACTGCGGTATTCGGAATCGAAGGCAAATCGGTGGATGAAGTATTGGAAATATTGTTGGAAGCGGATATAGATGCACGGGATGTATTTGAAGAAGATGGCATTACGATCGTTTATGCAGAGCCGGACCAGTTCCATGCTGCCCAGGAAGCTTTTAAAGCTGCGGGGATTACTGATTTTACGGTAGCGGAATTGACAATGATTCCGCAAACGGAAGTAAAACTGACTGGTGAAGATAAGGCGAAATTTGAAAAAATGATTGATGCACTAGAAGATTTGGAAGACGTGCAACGGGTGTACCACAATGCGGATTTGGGCGATGAGTAAAAAATATAACCAATTATGGTAGCATCATAATTGGCTGCGATATTTTTTGCCTCCCTCGTAAATGGCAAATGGGTTGATGGGGGAGGCAATTGTTATATCTTGGTATTCTTATTGTTTTGGACGTTTAAAAACAAATGTATAAGTGTTTACATATATACTGTCTATTTGGTTTTGATCATTGGTTGTGTTCGTGTATTCCGGAATGATGCTGATTAATTCCCAGCCTTCACCTCCAAATTCATTAAATAGGGTTTCCACATTGATTTCTCCTTCCAAGCTCATTGAACGTGTTTCTACTTTGTATTCCCATTTTGTCATCTTCAACACCTCCTATTGCAGATATTCGACAAACGGAAATGATATCCTTCGCGAAAATATGACAATAATAGTAAAGTCATTGATATCAACCGAATTGTTTGGAGAAAAGGAAAATGTGAAAGTGCTTAAAATTCTTTTTTAATTGCAGCTTCATCGCTTCAATCTTCATTTCAAGAAACGGTTTCTATTTGTGTTGATTTTTGGAACTTTCATCATGTTTTGCCGTATATAAATTATTAATATAATTAAGTAAAGCAATTATGGTGATCGTATAAAAATGGATATTGCCTAAAATGCTTTCAGAAAATCTCCTCTATTATCCGACAATAGGCCGGAGCAGGCTGTATAGGAACGGTTGAGAATTGGTTACAATTGAATAAGGGAGTGAATGGAAGATGACAAAAAAACTGTGGTTTCAAGTGGGGATAGGAATCTTAATTGCTCTATTAATAATTAAATATGTAATAGAAATTCATTGGATTTTTAATCCGATTGTGATCATCATAAAAACCATTTTTGTCCCAGTATTGTTGAGCGGGGTTCTTTTTTACATATCAGAGCCGCTGCAGCGGTGGCTGGAAAAAAAGGGGCTGCCAAGATGGGCGAGCATTTCGGCAATCGTGCTTGCGCTTGCGGGATTAGTGACTGGACTATTGTTCATTATCGGCAATCCGATTGCAGATCAAGTCAACCGTTTAGTGGAAAATGCTCCGACCATTGGCGACAAAATTATGGATGTCAAAGATTTTATTTTGGAAAACAAAGATAATCTGCCTCCCCAAGTTGAGAACTTTATAGATTCTGTGACGAATTCCATCCAGGACATTGTGGTTGTCGGCAGCAAAAGCATTGTCAACTTCGTGAGCGGTACGGTTTCTACAATCTTTACTTTAATCCTGGTGCCGTTTTTTTACATTTTTATGTTGAAGGATCATGAGAAGTTTGCGCCAAATATTTACAAGCTCTTTACCGGAGAACGGCGTACATGGGTGAAAAAGACGTTGGAAGATATCAATGAAGTATTAAAAAACTATGTCCAAGGGCAAGTGCTGGTCAGCCTGATCCTTGCCGCCATGATTTTTATTGGCTATTTGATCATTGGTCTTGAATATTCTCTTTTACTCGCAATCTTTGCTTTTTTCATGAATATGATTCCCTTTATCGGCCCATGGATTTCTTTGGCTCCTGCCATTCTTGTGGCCTTCATACAAGATCCGGTATTGGTAATTTGGGTATGTGTCATTACGCTGGTTGCCCAGCAATTGGAGAGCAATTTAATAACGCCAAACATCATGGGCAAAACTTTGGATATCCATCCATTGACGGTCATCACCATTGTTTTGGCTGCAGGCAACATCGGCGGTTTTGTTGCCATTATTATCGGTATTCCGACTTATGCGGTATTGAAAGTGATCGTAAAAAATATTTATGAAGAAAGGAAGAAAATCAAGGAAACGGCTACAAAAACGGTTTGATTAAAATATGCTTTAAAGATGACCGATATTGTATACTAAGAGGGGACACAGCGATTTATGGAATAAAGAAGGGGAATTAGTATGAGTGGAAAGAAAGCGGCAGTCCTGCTTATAGGAATTATCATTGTAGTGAGCATCCTGGTTGTCATTGCCCTGAGCATCTTTTATGCCGTTTATGAACCTCAGATCAATCAAGGGATTGAAGCGTTTCAAACAATTCCGTCGGGACAAACAATATAAACACGAGCAAAAATGCTCGTGTTTTTTTTAAAAAATTAAATCCAGCAAAAGGTAAATTAAAGCGGCGATGACCGCTGAAATGGGCATTGTAATAATCCAGGTCAAAACGATTTTTCGGGCCACTCCCCATTTTACGCCTTTAACGCGGTGCGCGGCTCCAACTCCCATAATGGATGAGGAAATGACATGAGTTGTTGAAACAGGCAAGTGGATCAGCGTCGCGCCGAAGATGACAGTCGCTGAAGCCAAATCGGCGGCAGCACCGTTGACGGGACGGATTTTCATAATTTTAGTTCCCACTGTTTTAATGATTTTATATCCTCCGATGGATGTACCTAATCCCATTGCAAGGGCGCAGGCAATCCGCACCCATTCCTGCACATCATTATCGTGTTGGATTCCTGCCGCAATCAAGGCCATTGTAATGATCCCCATCGCCTTTTGGGCATCATTCGTGCCATGGGTATAGGCTTGCAATGCAGCAGTGAAAATCTGCATTGTACGGAATCCTTTATTTGTACGGTATAAGTTTAAATTTTTAAAAATCATCTTAAAGATCGACATAAATAGAAAGCCGACTCCAAAAGCGATGAAAGGAGAGAAGATCAGCGCTTCCAAAATCCCGATAAAACCGCTGTAATTGAGGATATTAAATCCCGCCGCTGCGATGGCGGCTCCCGCTATGGAACCGATTAATGTATGAGAAGAGCTGGATGGTATCCCAAAATACCAGGTGAGAAGGTTCCAAATAATGGCGGAAAGAAGCGCTGCCAATATCACCACAGATCCTGTAGTATCATCAGGACTTTGATTCAGGGAGAACGGATCAACGATATCGCTGGCAATCGCTTTTGCGACTCCTACAAAAGAAATTGCTCCCAGGAAGTTCATAAAGGCCGCCAGCAGTACAGCGACGCGGGGAGGCAGCGCCCGGGTTGAAACGGATGTAGCAATCGCATTTGCTGTATCATGAAATCCGTTGATGAAATCGAAAGCCAGCGCAAAAATGACGATTAATATTGTAATGATTAAGATGGTATCCATATCCTATTCTACGCTCCGTTTTTAAGCATTTCTCATAATGATTGTTTCGAGTGTATTTGCTACGTCCTGGCAATGGTCCGCGATATCTTCCAATAAATCGTAAATATCTTTATATTTAATCAAACGGATTGGATCTTTTTCGTTCAAAAATAGCTGTTTAATGGTAGAACGTGAAATTTCATCACATTCGCGCTCATAGTCTTTAATTAAGATGATGTGGTTTCTCATGGAAGGCAAATCTTTTTTATTGAGCAAGTCGATGGCTGACACAATTTCATCTGCACTTCTTGTTATGTATTTTAGAAATGCGCGCATCGAATCATCCAATTCTGTAATGGAAAACATTTCAAAGTGTGCAAAACATTGTTCGATTCCATCCAAGACATCGTCCATTTTAATGGCTAAAGCCAAAATATCTTCCCTTTCAATAGGTGTCATGAAGGATTTGTTTAACATGACGATAAGTTCATGGATTAAATTGTCTCCATCGGTTTCATACTTCTTTACTTTAATACTTAATTCTTTTACGTCTGCTAATGAATTGATTTTAAAGTCGTTGGCAAAATGAATGGCTTCCCGCATGTTTTCCGCAATCTTGTGCAATGAGACGAAAAATGGATCCGATTTTCTTGAATTGAACATGATAGTAAAGCCCCCTGCTATACGTTAGTTTAATCAAACCTTTTTTATGATAACAAAAAATTTTTAAAAACTATAGAACGGAGGTGATGAAAATAACAAAATTTACATTCCTGTAATATTAATTTGTTAACAATTTTTCAGAAACATTAAAAAAGAAAAAGCATATTAATTTGGCTGATGCCATATTAATATGCTTTTAAATTTTATTATGGTTTTCCTAATGGTAAGTATTCTTTTAATTCATTTTGCAAAAAGGGCTGAGCCGACAAAAATTCAACGAAGGCTTTGTATTGTTCAATCTCTTTTACGCCCGGTTTTCTGCCCGTGTAATAGGCCCGGATCAAAATGTTCTTTGGTGTATGTTCCATATCGATGAACTCCATTAATTGAACATCATAACCGGCCAATTTTAAAATTTCTGCGCGAATGGAATCGGTCGCGAGAGCGGCAAAACGTTCTTTAATAATTCCGTGCTGGGTCATGATTTCCAGCGCAGGGGCATGCAGTTGGCGATTTAATTCATGCTGACAGCATGGCACGCTTAAAATCACTTTTGCCCCCCATTTGACCGCACGTGCCAGCGCCATGTCAGTGGCTACATCACAGGCATGCAATGTGACGACCATATCCACGGATTTTTCATCATTATAATCGCTGATATCCCCGACAAGAAATTCCAAATTGTCATATTCTAGATCTTTTGCAATTTTGTTGCACTCTTCAATCACTTCTTTTTTCAAATCCAGCCCTGTCACTTTTATATCCAGGCCTTTTTCGATTTTTAAATAATGGTACAAAGCAAAGGTCAGGTAGGACTTTCCTGAACCGAAATCGATAATCCGGATTTGCTCATTTTTCGGCAAATACTCAAGAGAATCGTCGATGAATTCAAGGAAACGGTTAATTTGCCGGAATTTATCGTATTTTTGTTTTTTAATTTTTCCTTCAGGGGTTTGTACTCCAAGCCGTACCAAAAATGGATAAGTCCCGGATTCATCCAATATATAGTTCTTTTTTCGGTTGTGGGATAAGGATACTTCCTTTAAAGTATTTGTTTTTTCTTCTTTCCAAAAAACTTTATTTTTTTTCGTTAATTGAACTTGGATTGTGCGATCTGTAAATTGTCCATGAAATTGCCTGAAATGCAGAAATAACTCTTCAAGATTTGGGTAAAAATTCTCAAGCGGGATGTTGTGATGCTTTAATACCCGTTCATATTGATATTCCAATTGAATATGGTATTGCCCTTTTATTTCGACCGGCTTCAATTTTACCCTTTTTAATTCAGCGGATTTTTTTCTTGGTTGGCTGATGGTTGCGGAAACCAGCTTTTTTTGACTGATTAGTTCATATAATTGCTGTTTCATTTCCTGAAATTCCATAGAATCGACCTTCTTTTTTATATTTAGGATAATCGTTAATAGTGTAACACATAATACCTATATATAAGACTGTTGAAAACCCTGCTGAAGTTTGATGTGTTTACCGAATATTATTAGAAAAAGGAATTTTCAAAACAAATTATATTCAAGGAATATATTCCTGTGGTAAAGTTAAGATAGTAGGAATTCTGGATTTTGTCCGGTTTCTGCTGTTTTACGTTATAGTCCTGTTGTAATAGGTGAAAAGGAGGAAAAATATGCAAGATTTCCATTATCAACTGTTAGCAATTATATTGTACATGGTTGCAATGTTGTTAATCGGCTGGTATTCGTTTTTGAGAACCAGCAACTTAAAGGAATTTATGTTGGGAGGGCGTGGATTAGGTCCCATAACGACCGCATTAAGTGCCGGGGCCGCTGATATGTCCGGGTGGCTCTTAATGGGATTGCCGGGCGCCATTTATGCCGCCGGTTTAGTGGAAGCATGGATCGCCATCGGATTAACGGTCGGCCAATACTTGAACTATATTTTAGTCGCACCGCGTTTGCGCGTTTATACGCATGTTTCCAAAGATTCCATTACGATTCCGAGCTTTTTGGATAACCGTCTGAGAGACAATACAAAATTGTTGCGGATCGCTTCAGGAGTTGTCATTCTTGTCTTCTTTACGTTTTACGTGTCCTCCGGCATGGTATCGGGGGGGAAGTTTTTCCAAAGTTCCTTCGGGCTTGATTACCATTTAGGTATGCTGATTGTTGCAGGGGTAGTGGTTTTATACACGTTATTCGGAGGATTTTTAGCGGTAAGTTATACAGACGTTGTGCAAGGGACGATTATGTTCCTGGCATTGATCTTGGTGCCGCTTGTTGGGGTTTTTGTTACAGGCGGATTGGGTGAAACGGCGAATTCCATCACCGCTGTAAATATGGAGCATTTGGAATTGCTTCCATCCACAGCAGCTGCCGCGGGGATTATTTCCTCAGTCGCATGGGGACTTGGTTATTTTGGACAACCCCATATTATCGTCCGGTTTATGGCCATTAATACGGTTAAAGAAATGAAAAATGCCCGCCGAATCGGAATCGGATGGATGATTTTAAGCCTTGTTGGAGCGATTTGTACGGCGCTTGTCGGAGTCGCATACTTCCAACAGAACGGTTTGACGCTTAATGACCCTGAAACGATCTTCATTGAAATGGGGAAAATCCTATTCCATCCATTTGTTGCCGGAATTTTGCTTGCAGCCATCTTGGCGGCTATTATGAGTACGATTTCATCCCAGCTGATTGTTACTTCTTCTGCGTTGATCGAAGATATATACAGAGTGCTGTTTAAAAAGGATGCTTCCGATAAGCACTATGTGACGGCAGGACGTTTGGCCGTTCTGGTAGTATCAATCGTAGCCATCCTATTGGCTTGGAATCCAAATAACACCATCTTGGATCTAGTCGCTTTTGCGTGGGCCGGATTCGGTTCTTCCTTTGGTCCGATCATCATCCTTGCGTTATATTGGAGAAAACTTACAAATATTGGGGCATTCAGCGGGATGGTTGTCGGAGCGATTGTTGCATTTATTTGGGGTCAATCCGATGCGCTTTCAGGAATGATTTATGAAATGGTTCCGGGATTCTTCTCCAACTTAATTGTTGCGGTAATTGTCAGCTTATTGACATATAAGCCAAACAAGGAAATCGAGGAAGAATTTGACCGGACATTGGAAATATTAAAAAGTGAAAAAGAATCATAAAATGTATTTGGAAGGGTCCACAATCGAAGGTGGGCCCTTTTTTTTTGGAAATGGTATACTTTACTATAACCAGGAAGACCCATGTTTGGAGGGAAGAATATGGCTCGTTTAAAAGAAGTGGAAACGGTGAAAGAAAAGGCGATATTGGTAGGTGTCAATATAAACGATCCCAACTTCGAATATTCCATGGAAGAATTGGCGAATCTCGCGGAAGCTTTGGATGTGGAAGTGCTGGGTCAAGTGACGCAAAATCTGGAGCGCATCAATCCATCACATTATGTCGGGAAAGGGAAAGTGTCCGAAATCAAAAATTTTATGGAAGAAACAGGCGGAAATCTCGTCATTTTTAATGATGAACTCTCGCCGTCCCAAATCCGCAACTTGGAAAGGGAGCTGGATTGCAAAGTCATTGACCGGACAACTTTGATATTAGATATTTTTGATCGCCGGGCGAAAACGAAAGAGGCAAAACTGCAAGTGGAGCTTGCACAGCTGCAATACATGTTGCCGAGACTTGTGGGGCTCTATTCTTCTCTTTCGAGACAAGCCGGTGCAACGGGCGGGAGCCTTCGAAACAGGGGGCTTGGTGAAACAAAATTAGAGCTGGATCGGCGCAAAATCGAAGATCAAATTTCAAGATTGCGGAAGGAACTTGAACAAATCGAAGAGCAACGGGAAACCCAAAGAAAGAAAAGAAGAAAAAATGAAATTCCGGTAGTATCCCTTGTCGGATATACCAACGCAGGAAAATCGACAATCATGAACAAATTGATTGCAAGATACGGACATGCGGAAAAAGAAGTATTGGAAAAGGATATGCTGTTTGCCACGCTGGATACCTCTGTGCGAAAAATCGAATTGCCGGATAAGAAACAGTTTTTGCTTACGGATACGGTCGGATTTGTCAGCAAACTGCCCCATCAATTGGTCAAAGCTTTCCGCTCGACATTGGAGGAAGCGAGAGAAGCGGATTTATTACTGCATGTGGTGGATGTTTCGCATCGTGAATATCCGTTTATGATGGACGTAACTACCCGGACGTTAAAAGAAATTGGGGTTGAAAATGTTCCAACCATTTATGTTTATAATAAATGCGATTTGGCCAATGTTCCTTATCCACGGGTTTATGGAGACGACCTCTGGATTTCGGCAAAGGAAGGGAAAGGCCTGGATGAATTGATTGAATGCATTCGTAAACATATTTTCTCTGATTATCATCTTTGTGAGATGTTTGTTCCATTCCGCAGGGGGGATATAGTGTCTTATTTAAATGAAAATGCCACGGTAATTTCATCGGAGTATGAAGAAGAAGGCACAAGATTGAAAGTGGAATTGAAGGAAGCGGATTTTAAAAGGTTCGAGGAATTTGTGGTAAAAAAATAAGGAAAAGATCGGGGAAAATCGTTCCCCGCTTTTTTATGCAATCAATGAAAAACCAAGTTTTAATTATTTTAATATAACATATTAAAGGGTTGGCGATAATTAATTACAGAAGAAACGGTCTGAAATTTAGGAAAATAATAAATAAATTAAAAATTTTAACATTTATTTTTTATATTGATAAAATTTAGAATTTTATTTATAACTATTAACTGTAATTGTGCGGAAGTGACAAATTTTTCAGAAAAAAGAAAATACATCTTTAAGAAAGTAGGTATGCTGATGTTATCAAAAGAAGAGATATTGAAATCTGTTCCCCGGAAAGGTTTTTTTGGACATCCTAAAGGTCTGTTTACGCTGTTCTTTACGGAGTTCTGGGAACGTTTTTCGTATTATGGCATGCGTGCGATTTTAATCTTTTATATGTACTATGAGCTGCATGAAGGCGGTTTAGGTCTCGAGCGGGGCACTGCAAACTCCATTATGGCCATCTATGGTTCTTTGGTGTATATGTCCGGCATTGTCGGAGGATGGGTTTCCGACCGCATCTGGGGTCCCCGCAAGACAATGTTTTACGGCGGGATACTGATAATGATAGGGCATATTATTTTAGCCCTGCCCCTTGCATTAACAGGTCTTCTTTTATCAATGGCGTTTATTATTATCGGCACAGGTTTGTTAAAAACGAATGTATCTTCCATTGTCGGAGAGATTTATGATGAAAATGATAACCGCAGGGATTCCGGTTTCAGTATTTTCTACATGGGAATCAATATGGGTGCGTTTTTGGCGCCGTTCATTGTTGGTACAATCGGAGAAACTTACAGCTTCCATTTAGGCTTCGGCTTGGCGGCTGTCGGAATGTTTATCGGTTTAACCATTTATACAATCACGCAAAAGAAAAACCTTGGATTGGCAGGAACCCAAGTGCCAAATCCATTGAACAAAGCAGAAAAGAAAAAGGCGATGCTGAATTTTGCGATCATTATTGTACTGGTGGCGATTGTATTAGGCGGATTATATGCGGCCGGCAATTTGACAATGGGCGTATTCAGCACGATCATCACAACGCTCGGAGTATTAATTCCTACTGCATTTTTCATTTTAATGTATAGAAGTCCGAAAACGACAAAAGATGAAAAATCCAGAGTATTGGCATATATTCCATTATTCATCGCAGCGGTGATGTTCTGGGCCATCCAGGAACAGGGAGCAACCATATTGGCGACTTATGCAGATACAAGAACCGATTTGAATGTCGGGGAATTTGAATTAAAAGCTTCCTGGTTCCAGTCCTTGAACCCGTTGTTTATTATCATGTTTGCACCTGTATTTGCGTGGTTATGGATGAGGCTTGGACAACGGCAGCCTTCAACGCCGCTCAAGTTTTCCTTGGCACTGTTTTTCGCGGGCGCATCCTTTTTGGTGATGATGATTCCTTCAAAACTTTCCGGCGGTACAGAATTAGTGAGCCCATTATGGCTGGTATTGTCATTCTTTTTGGTCGTAATCGGGGAACTGATGCTTTCGCCTGTCGGACTATCGGCGACGACTAAACTTGCCCCGCAAGCTTTCGCTTCCCAGACAATGGCTCTTTGGTTTCTTACAAGCGCAGCGGCGCAGGCCATTAACGCACAGTTGGTAAGATTATATGAAGCGGTTACGGAGTTTGCGTATTTTGGCATGCTTGGCGGACTATCGATGGTTCTTGGTTTAATCATATTATTGTTAACTCCTATAATTACTAAAGCAATGAAGGGAGTTAAATAAGAAAAAACGTCTCAATTGTAAGGGTTCAGGCAAATGATGCAACATAATTCGCAGAGCCGGTGGAGAAATGTTTCCATCGGCTTTTTTGTTTGAAAAAGCCTTATTTTTAGATGATTTTCATTTTCAATTGATTTTTCAAAATTTAGTACTTATAATGTTTATGTACTCGATTATGATAATCATTATCAATAAAAACAGAAAAAGATGGGGACAAAAAAATGAGGTTATGGGTATTGATCTTAGCAGCAATCATCCTGTCCTTCATCTCGCTGTTCATAGGAGCAATCGACATCAAACCCGCTGATTTGTTGGATTGGGATTCGCAGCAGGCGCAAATTTTTTTGATCAGCAGGGTGCCCCGGTTGCTTGCAATCATTTTAGCGGGTGCAGGAATGAGTATTGCTGGTTTAATTATGCAGAGTTTAAGCAGAAATAAATTCGTATCACCTACTACGGCAGGCACATTGGATGCAGCGAAGCTGGGAATTTTGATTTCCATCTTATTGTTCTCGCAAGCGGCATATATGCAAAAAATTATTTTCAGCTTTGTTTTTGCGTTTGCAGGGACGATCCTGTTCATGCAAATCCTGGACCGGATCAAATTTAAGGATCCTGTGTTTGTGCCGTTGATCGGTATCATGTACGGTAATATCCTATCCTCCATTACGACTTTTTTCGCGTATGAAGGGGATTTGATCCAAAACATAAATACTTGGTTAATGGGAAGTTTTATGCTTATTATCTCAGGACGTTATGAACTTTTATATGTCAGTGTTCCTGCGATCATTTTGGCTTATTTATATGCTAATAAATTTACAGTTGCCGGCATGGGCGAGGATTTTGCCAAAAACTTGGGCTTAAGTTATAAAGCCGTGCTGAATCTAGGATTAATCCTTGTGGCAATCATCTCGACCACGGTCGTTTTGACGGTCGGGGTCATCCCGTACCTGGGATTGATTGTTCCGAATATTGTCTCCATTTATATGGGGGACAATTTGCGCAAAACAATTCCCCATACCATTGTATTGGGAGTTGTATTCCTATTAATCTGCGACATTATTGGAAGAGTTGTAGTGTATCCATATGAAATTCCTGTCAATGTGACAGTCGCGGTAATAGGCAGTTTGCTCTTCTTAATCATGTTGTTTAGGGGGAGAGCATATGCGAAGTAATATAGTGAAATTGATTGTGCTGGCGATTATTGGGATTATTTGTATTTTGCTTTATGGATTTTATGATATCAAAGGCGGATTCGATTATGCTTTCCCTCGGCGCATGATGCGGGTCGGAGCGATGGTTGTGACCGGTTTCGCCATCGCTTATTCAACAGTGGTGTTCCAAACGATCACCCACAACCGAATATTGACACCATCGATTATGGGGATCGACTCCATGTATGAAGTTGTTCAAACGTTGATTTTCTTCTTTGCCGGCTCCTCGTCGATATGGGTGGTTAATCAATATTTAAACTTTACAACGGCGCTTGCCGCAATGATTCTGTTTGCCTTGCTGCTGTATCGGACGATATTCCGTGCGGATAAGTATCCGATTTACCTGCTTTTATTGATGGGGATGATTATCGGTACTTTCCTGGGAAGTTCCGTGTCCTTCTTGCAGGTGTTGATAGATCCCGTCGAATATTTGAGTTTGCAAAACTTATTGTTTGCCAGCTTTACAAGGATAAAGGTAGAGCTATTGTTCATTGCAAGCATCATTTTGTTGATTTCCTTTATTTTGGGATACAAATTGCTGCATCAATTGGACGTGGCTTCGCTTGGCAGGGAAAATGCGATTAATTTGGGAGTAAACTACGATCGTTTAGTCATGCAGGTTTTAGTATTATCATCAGTGCTTATTGCCACATCAACGGCGTTGGTCGGTCCAATTACTTTTTTTGGATTGATTGTCGCCAATCTTTCTTATCATTTTTTTGCAACTTACAGGCACTCCGTATTAATTTTGGGTGCCGGATTATTTAGTGTAATCGCTCTCGTAGGCGGGCAGTTTTTGGTTGAACATGTGTTTGAATTCAATACTACTTTAAGCGTCATTATCAACTTTGTAGGCGGAATCTACTTTATTTATTTATTACTAAAGGAGAGTAGGGCTGCGGGATGATTGAAATTAAAGGGTTGACGAAAAAATATGGAAATAAACCTGTTGTCAGTGATGTTTCGTTGACAATTCGGCCACATGCGATTACTTCCTTCATCGGGCCAAACGGTGCAGGGAAGTCAACCTTGTTGTCGATGGTTAGCCGATTAATAGATGCAGATACAGGGGAAGTATTATTGGATAACAAGAATGTGAAAAGTTGGAAATCAAGTGAGTTGGCAAAGCGGGTTTCCATTTTAAAACAGTCCAATTTCTTAAATGTTCGATTAACAGTAAGGGAACTCGTGTCCTTTGGTCGCTATCCTTATTCGAAAGGCAGATTGACGCCTGAAGACGAACAATATGTGGAAAAAGCGATTGAATATATGAATTTGAAAGAGATTGAGGACAAATATTTGGATCAATTATCAGGCGGCCAAAGACAGAGGGCGTTCATCGCAATGGTGATTGCCCAAGATACGGATTATATTCTTTTGGATGAGCCATTGAACAACCTGGACATGAAGCATTCCGTGCAGATTATGAAAATATTGCGCCAGCTTGTGGATGAATTGGGTAAAACGGTTGTCATCGTATTGCATGACATCAACTTTGCTTCTGTTTATTCGGATTATATAGTGGCTTTAAAAAACGGAAAAGTTGTGAAAAATGGACCTACCGACGAGATTATCAATTCTGAAGCGTTGAGGGAAATCTACGATATGAATATTCCGGTTCAGGAACAAAATGGATGCCGGATTTGCGTATATTTTAATTCCCATACTTGATTGGCATGAAAATGATTTAGAAAAGTGTCGGCGCTTTTCTAAATCATTTTTTGTAAAATATTCAAAAAACATATTGACGAACCAAAACTTGATCATTATAATTAAACTCGGTTATTGATAATGATTATCAATATCAAAAATTTCTTAGGACGGGAGAGAGGAATGAGATGAAAAACTGGAAATTATTCGCAGTTATTCTTGCAACGCTGGTCTTTATCTTGGCTGCTTGTGGCGACGATAAAGCGGAGAAAGATACAGGCACAAATACAAATGAAAATAAACAAGAAGCTTCGGGAGCATTCCCTATGACAATTTCCCCTACAATTGCTGAAACGAAGGATGAAGAATCAGGCCAGACTACGGTTTACGAAGATGTGACGTTTGAAAAAATGCCTGAAAGAATCGTTGTATTCGACTTCGGTTTCTTAGATACACTGAATGCTTTGGGTGTTGAAGGCATTGTTGGCGTTCCAAAAGACGGCACGTTGCCAAAACATCTTTCTAAATTTGCTGGAGACGAATATGCAAGCGTTGGTAACTTGAAAACTCCGGACCTTGAAGAAATTGCTGCATTAGAACCGGATGCCATCTTCATTTCAGGTCGCCAAGCGACATTCTATGATCAATTAAAAGAAATCACGCCAAACGTAGTCTTCGTTGGCACTTCCCAAGACGATTACTGGGGAACATTCGAGAAATCTGTTGATATTGCAGCAAAACTGTTCGGTAAAGAAAAAGAAGCTGAAGACTATTTGGCAAAATTTGATTCGAAGCTTGATGAAATCAAAAATTTAGCCGGCCAATACAAAACTTCATTAGTAACTATGTACAACGAAGGTAAATTATCCGGTTTTGGCAAAAATTCACGTTTCGGATATGTATATGATATTTATGGTTTCACTCCGGTAACTGACGACATTGAAGCTTCATCCCACGGTTCAGATTTCGGTTTTGAATCCATCTTAAAATTTGATCCGGAAGTATTATTCGTCATTGACCGTACAGCAGCTATCGGCGGACAATCCAACATCGAAGCGGACATGGAAAATGACATCATTAAGCAAACTCAAGCATACAAAAACGGAAAAATCGTTTACTTGGACGGTGCGCTTTGGTACTTATCCGGTGGCGGTTTGCAATCTGAAATGTTGAAAATTGAGGAAATCTTGGAGGAATTAAAATAATATAAAAGAAGTAATATAAAAGAAGCTGTCCGTAATTGGACAGCTTCTTTTATTTCTGCAGAAGTTATTTTCCAGAAATAAGAAAAAACGTTAATAAAACAGGGAGAGATAAAGGAAAAATTTTTATTTATTTAGGTATTATTTATACATAAAGCTGGCAATTTAATTGATAAATACTCTTTTATGGAGGGAAAAGTGGGAAATTACCGATTGTTCATTGCGGGATTCATGTCCTTTGCCCTTTTTATTGCTTTGCGTTATACTTATGATTCCTCTTTTTTTGTTTCCTTTGATGAAAATATGCGGTTATTGTTTGCCGGAAACAAGTTGATCGGTTTGTTTCATTATTTGGGGGAAACGAAATTCATTATTTTCATTACGTTGTTTTTATTGTTATGGTTATGGTTTAAATTCCAGAATTATTGGGGGATGTTTTTTGTCACTTTGACCATTCCGGTTGGCATTTTGTTGAATCAGCTGGTGAAAAAGTGGGTGAAACGGCCGCGGCCTGAAATAGAAGATCAGCTGGCCTCCTTCAGTTTTCCTTCCGGCCATGCAATGGTGGGGATGCTTTATTTGTTTACAATCGCATTTTTGCTGTCTGAGCGGACATCCGTCACAATAATGAAATGGTTGTACTGGATCGGAGCCGGTGTCATCGCTTTTTTCATCGGCTTATCCAGAGTGGCCGAAAGCCGGCATTTTGCGACTGATGTGATTGCCGGATGGCTTCTGGGGTTGACATGGTTCTGCATTTGCGTTTATTTGTATAAAAATTTGAAGAGGAATCAGATTACAGAAAAATGAAACGCATCTTCAGCGTTTCATTTTTTTATAAGTTTTTTTAGAGCAAAAAAAATAGTTTTGGAAAAGAAAGTTGCACTTAGGAAAAATTCGTGTATATAATATAATACTAGTAAAGAGAATGAAAGGATGTTACAATGAACGACATCGTTTTGGCGTTTAGCCTGACACTGCTGGCAGGGCTGGCAACGGGCCTTGGCGCGCTGATCGCATTTTTTACTGAAAGAACAAATAAAAAGTTTTTATCGGCAGCGCTGGGCTTTTCGGCCGGTGTCATGATTTATGTTTCGTTAATTGAAATATTCTTTAAAGCCAAAGATGCATTAACCCTTGCATTGGGAGACACAAAAGGCTACTGGATGACAGTAATAGGCTTTTTCGGGGGAATGTTGTTCATTGCATTGATTGATAATTTCATACCCAACAAGACGAATCCGCATGAAGTAAAAACCGTTGAGGATGTACAACAAGCAGAACGGACGCATAAGGAAATAGAGAATGTAAAGTTGATGAAAGTGGGAGTTTTTACGGCATTGGCAATAGGGATTCATAACTTTCCGGAAGGCATTGCGACATTTATGTCCGCGATGCATGATCCAAGCGTCGGAATTGCCATAGCCATTGCCATTGCCATTCACAACATCCCGGAAGGAATAGCTGTTGCCATTCCGATTTTTTATGCCACAGGCCAGCGTATGAAAGCATTTAAACTCTCCTTTTTATCAGGTCTGGCGGAACCAATCGGCGCTCTCGTAGCATTTTTAATATTGATGCCGTTTTTAAATGATGTTATGTTTGGAATTATTTTTGCTGCAGTTGCGGGGATTATGGTGTTTATTTCCCTTGATGAACTGCTTCCGGCTGCGAAGAAATATGATGAAACCCATTCATCGATTTACGGTTTGGTAATCGGGATGGCTGTGATGGCGGTAAGCTTGATTTTATTATCCTAATAAAAAAGGAGTTGTTTGGAAGTCCAGGACTTCTGAACAACTCCTTTTTTATTTATAATTTTGAAACGCTTGAGATTTCTTCCACATGGACACCGTGTTGATCCGGTTTTGTCAAAATGATTTTGTGTGTTGGGAACAATTCTTCCATTTTTGCAACGAATTGTTGGCCAATGGATTCAGGAATAATGGAAATCATTGTCGGTCCTGCGCCGCTTAACGCGGTTCCATATGCCCCGGCTTTTTTCGCTTCTTTGCGAATTTCGTGGTAATAAGGAACCAGGTTTGCACGGAACGGTTCGTGGAATAAATCCGATTCCATATATTTTCCGATGCGTTCATAATCTTTCAGCACCAGTGCTGCCGCGAGCATATTTGCGCCTGCGCTGGCTTGGACGGCATATGGCCGTTTGAATGTATCCGGCAGGACATTTCTTGCTTCCGCCGTTTTTAATTTCACATCCGGAATGAATAGGACAAAGGATGCGTCAAGGTCATGGATGTGAATCGTATCGACATTGCCTTCATCATCCATTGAGGAAATCGTAAGGCCGCCTAAAACAGAAGCAGTTGCATTGTCCGGATGACCTTCGAATTGAGAAGACAAATTTAATTTATCTTGGACAGTCAATTGAAGGTCGCAGAGAAGGTTGGCAATTTCAATGCCGGCAACGATTGCCGCCGCACTGCTGCCAATGCCTCTTGCAAACGGCAATTCGCTCGTCATCTCAATCCGGCAGGCAGGCATCACTTTGTTATAACGTTTTGCAGTTTCGTTGGCAATTTTATAAATTAAATGGTCTTCAATTTCAAATTTTTTTGGCAAGTCTTCGGACAAATGGATAATTTCCCACTCATCCTGAAGGGTAACGGTCAATTGCAAATATAGAGACAAGCTGAGACCGATCGAATCAAACCCAGGGCCTAAATTTGCGGTACTACCTGGAACAGTGATCTTCCACTTTTTACTCATACTAAACCCTCGATATAATTTCTTATTTCTTCCATGTCGTTTTTCAAAGAAACGACTTCAACAGTTGAAGCATTCATTGCAGTATCAGGGTCTTTTAGACCGTTTCCTGTAAATACTGTAACGACTGTGCTGCCTTTTTCGATTTTTCCGTTATTTACGGATTTAATGACGCCGGCAAGGGAAGCGGCAGAACCCGGTTCAACAAAGACACCTTCACTTCTTGCTATTTCTTTGTAAGCGGCAAGAATTTCTTCGTCTGTTACAGAATCGATGATTCCGTTTGACTCATCGCGGGCGGCTTCTGCATATTTCCAACTTGCAGGATTTCCAATGCGAATTGCTGTTGCCACTGTTTCCGGGTTTTCGATTGGATGGCCTTTTACGATTGCGGCCGCTCCTTCCGCTTCAAAACCGTACATTTTAGGAAGCCCGGAGTTTTTCACGGCATGATATTCTTTAAAGCCTTTCCAGTAAGCTGTAATATTTCCTGCGTTGCCGACAGGAATGCATAAATAGTCAGGAGCTTTCCCTAAAGCATCCACAATTTCAAAGGCAGCCGTTTTTTGTCCTTCAATTCGGTATGGATTGACAGAGTTGACAAGGGTAACTTTGCCTTCTTCGCTGATTTTGCGGACGATGGCAAGCGCATCGTCAAAGTTTCCGTCAATTTCAATAATTTTTGCTCCATACATGCAGGCTTGTGCAAGTTTTCCAAGAGCGACTTTCCTTTTTGGGATCACAACGATGGATTGGATGCCTGCACGTGCTGCGTAAGCGCTGGCAGCGGCAGAAGTGTTCCCTGTTGACGCACAGATGACGCATTTTGCACCTTCTTCGACAGCTTTTGCCACTGCGACAACCATGCCGCGGTCTTTGAAAGAGCCTGTCGGGTTTAGCCCTTCATATTTTCCGTATAATTCAATCCCCAGTTTTTTGGACAGATTTCCTAAATAAATTAAAGGAGTATTTCCTTCATTTAAAGTCAATTTCGGAGTTTTCTCCGTTACAGGTAAAAATTCTTTATATTCTTCAAGCAAACCTTTCCACATACTATTATCTCCTTTTGTTTCCGCTGGATGAACAAATGTTTTCGTATAAAAGACATTTTAACGCACAGTATTAGTATATTTCAATAGAAAACGAAAAATTTAGACGAATATTTACATAATTATCATTTTATCATAAAACCGAAAGGCTGTTGCTTGCGATTCATGGAGAATCCGTTTATTGTAAAAGTAACAATTCAAATGTAAAGACAGGTGAAATGGCAATGAAAAATCATACGGGACAAAACACTGGCAGCTCAGGCATTTCCCGCAATAAATTGCTGGGAGTTTCCGGGATCGGGTGGTTGTTTGATGCGATGGACGTCGGCATTTTGTCATTTATTATTGCCGCATTGGCCCTTGATTGGGGCCTTACGCCCAATGAAAAGGGGCTGATCGGAAGCATCAACTCCATCGGAATGGCGGTAGGGGCTTTCCTTTTCGGTATGTTGGCCGATAAAGTAGGAAGAAAAACCATTTTTATTGTCACATTATTGTGTTTTTCGATAGCCAGCGGGCTGTCCGCTTTCACAACCACTTTAACTGCATTCCTTATTTTGCGTTTCATTATTGGAATGGGGCTTGGAGGAGAGCTGCCCGTAGCTTCCACGCTTGTTTCCGAAAGTGTACCGGCAAAAGAACGCGGCCGGATTGTAGTATTGCTGGAAAGCTTTTGGGCGGTTGGATGGCTGTTGGCAGCGATTATCGCATATTTTGTCATTCCAAGTGATGTTTGGCCGATCGCGGGCTGGCGGGTGGCGTTAATTTTGACGGCGATTCCGGCATTATATGCAGTATATTTGCGCCTGCATCTGCCTGACTCTCCGCTGTTTGCCGCAAAACCGGAGGCGAAAAGACGTTCTTTCATCCAAAACGTTGCAGGTGTATGGACGAAAAAATATGCAAAATCCACGCTAATGTTGTGGGTTTTATGGTTTGCAGTTGTGTTTTCTTATTATGGAATGTTTTTATGGCTTCCAAGTGTAATGGTTGAAAAAGGATTCAGTTTGATTTCCAGTTTTAAATATGTGCTGATCATGACGCTTGCGCAACTGCCGGGTTATTTTACGGCGGCATGGTTTGTAGAGAAAATAGGAAGAAAATTTGTGCTTGTCACTTATTTGCTTGGAACGGCTGCCAGCGCTTATGTGTTTGGACAAGCAGATACGGTGGCGGTGCTGTTGATCTCAGGAATCCTTTTGTCGTTCTTTAACTTGGGTGCTTGGGGAGCTCTATATGCCTATACTCCTGAACAATATCCTTTGGTAATCCGCGGTACAGGGGCAGGCATGGCGGCCGCTGTCGGACGGGTAGGAGGCATTTTCGGTCCGCTGCTCGTGGGTTGGATGCGTACGGCAGGATTTGATTTTGGAGTAATTTTTGCTGTATTTTGCGCTTCCATTGTGATTGGAGTCGCAGCGGTAATATTTTTAGGAAAAGAAACGAAACAAATGGAATTGGAGTAAATAACTTCGAAGGAAGCTTATTCTATGGATAAAGCTTCCTTATAAATTTGACAATTTAATGAATATTTATAGATTACTGTGCATTATTTTTCTGAAAACTCATTGTATTCAATTAATATACATGCTAACCTACTTTATTATAAAGTTGGATATAATATTGAATTTCATGAAGGAGGAATTCTTTAAGAAAATGAGTTTTTGTGATGAAGTGAAGAAGCGCTTTATCCGTCTATCAAGAGGACAACGCAAAGTAGCGCAATTTGTAATCGATAACCCCCACATCGTTGCTACCCATATTGCTTCCGAAGTAGGTAAAATCATTGGTGTAAGTGAATCCACAGTGATTCGCTTTTGTTATGCAATGGATTTATCCGGATATAGTGAATTGCAAGAAAGACTCCGAAAAGATTTATCTGAATCCAATAAGGTCATGACAAAAGAAGAGACAATCTCTGTCGGCAAAAAACATGAATATTTATTCAGTGAAGTGATGAACAGGGACGTAACAAGCATCTTAAATACAATTCAATACGTAGATGCTGATCATTTCCAAAAAGCGATTAACTATTTGCATGAGGCGGAAGAGATTTACACTTTAGGTTTCAGACAATGTTCCCCTTCCACAAGCTATTTGACTTCAATGTTAGAGAGTTTAGGGAAAAAGACAACCCAAATCCAATTTAATGTGGAAGATATCGTAAAACAAATGAAAAAAATGGATAAAAATTCATTACTGTTTGTGATCGCTTTGGATTCCGTGTTGGAAGATATATTAACAATTGCGAAAATCGCCAAAAATAAAAAAGTTAAAATTATCGCCATTACAAACTCAACGGTTTCTCCTGTCCGCGATTATGCAGATGTCAGCTTTGTGGTTGGTACACAAAAACAGTTTGCTTTTGAAGTAAATACTGCCGCCAATTCTATTGTACATGCCCTTGTCGAAGGGATGATTTTGCTCAACAGAAATTACTTTAAAAATTTCAGCAATTTAAATACTCCATTAGAACGGGATCTGCATTTTTTGGAAGAGAAAACGGCACCGGTGAAGTGATAGGTTCGGCATATTCGTAAAACTTTTAATTTTACGAATATGCTATTATTTTGAAAATTTTGTCGAAAGCAACATTTTTCTATTTAAAGGTAGTTGTGATAAAATAAACGGGAATGATATACAAAATTGGGAGGAACTAATTAAGATGGGCAAAGTGCTAGTATTCGGACATAAAAATCCTGATACAGATTCGATTACATCAGCAATCGTTTACGCTTATTTAAAACAGCAGCTTGGTGCGGAAGCTGAAGCGGTAAGACTTGGCGAAGTCAACAATGAAACAAAATATGTATTGGAGAAATTCGGATTCGAGGCACCAAGACTTATTTCCGATGTAAGTGAAGAAGCGAGCGAAGTGATTTTAGTCGACCACAATGAACGCCAACAATCTGCAGACGGAATTGAAAATGTGAAAATCTTGGAAGTGATCGACCACCACCGCATTGCGAACTTTGAAACAGCTGACCCGTTATATTATCGAGCAGAACCTGTTGGATGTACAGCAACAATATTAAACAAAATTTTCAAAGAAAAAAATGTCGAAATACCTTCAAACATTGCAGGTTTAATGTTGTCTGCCATCATTTCCGACACCCTTTTATTCAAATCCCCAACTTGCACGGAAGAAGATGTGCAAGCGGGCAAAGAGTTGGCGGAAATTGCAGGTGTCAATTTAGAAGAATACGGTCTTGCCATGCTTAAAGCGGGTGCGGATCTATCGGATAAATCATTGGAAGATTTGCTAACTTTAGATGCGAAAGAATTTACTTTCGGCACAGTGAAATCCATTGTTGCCCAAGTGAACGCGGTGGACGTGAATGATGTATTAAACCGAAAAGGAGAATTGGTAAGCCTGCTTAACAAAAACGTTGAGGAAAAAGGGCTGAACTTATTCTTCTTCTTCGTGACAGATATTTTGAACAACGATTCCGTGGCGATTGTTGCAGGAAATGCTGCCGAAGATGCCGCAAAAGCATTCGGCAAAGAATTGGTGGATCATCAATTTGATTTGCCGGGCGTTGTTTCCCGCAAAAAACAAGTCGTTCCGGTATTGACAGATGCATTAAGCTAGTAATAAAAAAACGGTGTCCAAGGAAATTCCTTGACACCGTTTTTTATTTATTCCAGTATCAGAGGGTAAACAGCCGGCCCTTCCTTCACATTGCCGTATTTGTCGAAGCGGGATCCGTGGCACGGGCAATCCCATGTTTCTTCCGCTTCGTTCCATTGGGTTTTGCATCCCAAATGGGTGCATTTGGGGGCCTCCATCCGCATTAAATATCCTTCGGTCAGGCTTGATACTGTAAAGCCGATTGCCTTCAACATCCGCATAAACGTTTTCCCGAACATGTTCCTTGAAGGGCTATAAATATATTGGGCAGGGTGTTGGCCCATTGTAAGTTCCGTTGAAAGAATTTCCCCTGCTACGAGGGAGTTGGATAGCCCCCATTTCCGGTAACCGGTGGCAATATAGATTCTCGGTTCACTTTCTGAAATACGCCCCACATATGGAAGGTAGTCGGCTGTATCCGGATCTTGGGCGCTCCATAAAAATTCCGGTTTAGGCAAGTCAAAAGCCGATGCCAGTTCTTT
The DNA here is from genome assembly GCF_038593155.1 of Ureibacillus sp. FSL K6-8385. Classification (GTDB taxonomy): domain Bacteria; phylum Bacillota; class Bacilli; order Bacillales_A; family Planococcaceae; genus Ureibacillus; species Ureibacillus terrenus. Next base: position 2,513,633 of record NZ_CP151968.1, on the reverse strand, counting down.
TTCCAGCATTTCGTAATAGATATGCGTGTTTTGAACGGCACCTGCTGTATGGGAGCTTCCGCCAAAAATAAAGTATGGCTGATTGTCAATCAATGCCGTGCGGATTGTTCTGGGCGACAAATCAACAGATAAATATTGTCCTTTTAACAATTCCGAAGTTTTTGTTGCCATCAGATAAGAACGCTCAATGGACAGTTTGGCAATATGCAGCCCCTTGATGGCTTCAATGGGATAATGGGTCGCAAGCACAACAGACTTGAATCTGATTTCAAAATCCTTTTCGGTCAACAAACGATGTTCATCAATCATCAATTTCGTAACCCTTGTATTTACAAATAATTTGGCACCGGCTTTTAATGCCAATTTGGCAAAATGATTTGTAAATTTAACAGGATGAATTTGAAAGGTATTTTCCATTTTTAACGCTGTTATGACTTCAAAGGGAAGTTCTGTCTCGCCAGTTTCAATTCCTTGTATGCCGATCTTTTCATAAGCCTCCAATTCTTTTTTGATTGTTTCCGCACCTTTTTCGGTCGTGGCATATAAGTAAGAATCGACCCTCTGGAACGTATCCGCTGTTGATTCATCCAAGGCTTTTTCAATCGCATTTACGTTCGCTTCATAATAAGTGCGCACTTCCTCTTCATTAAAAATATTCAGCAATTGATCAAAAACCGCTCCATGTTGCGGGGTCAATTTTCCGGTAGAGTGGCCGGTTGTACCATAAGCGACAGAAGAATTGGCCTCCAGCAAAACCACATCCATGCCATTTTTGGCGAGAAGATACGCGGTATACACCCCCGTTAAACCGCCTCCGACAATGCACACATCACAGTGAAGGGAAGAGGATAAAGATGTTAATGATAAAGGAGAAATATTGTGTAACCAAAGCGACTTTTGCATGAAAATCCTCCTAAAATGGCGTTTTGTTAGGAGTATGATAAAAAATTCAGTACATTATACAGTTGAAGCATATATGTTGTTGTTAGTTGTCAGGAAAAGTAAAATAGCGGAAAAGGGGGGAAAAGAATGAAAGTGGAAATCTGGTCGGATTTTGTTTGTCCATTTTGTTATATCGGAAAAAGGCAGCTTGAAAAAGCGATCGATGATTTAGGATATACAGGTCAAATTGAAGTGGAATTCAAGAGTTTTATATTAGATCCAACAACAGAAGATGGGCAAGATGAATCGATTTATGAGCACTTATCGAAAAAATACGGGATGCCGATGGATGAAGTTAAGAAAATGACATTCGGCGTTGTACAACGGGCAAAAGAAGTCGGGCTTGCTTATGATTTTGATCAACTTAAAACGGCAAATACGCTAAAGGCTCACCGATTGGCGAAATGGGCTTATTCAAAAGGAAAAGGCGCGGAATTTAGTGAACGGGTATTTCATGCTTATTTCATGGAAGGGAAACCGATTGGAAAACAGGATGTGTTAATCCGGCTGGCGGAAGAAGCCGGGCTTGACGGGAAGGAAGCCGAAGAAGTATTAAATAACGGTCAATTTTCAAAAGAGGTGGAAAAGGACATTCGTCAAGCTCAAATATATGGAATTCGTGGGGTCCCTTTTTTCGTATTTGAGAACAAATATGGCATTTCCGGAGCGCAGCCGCAAGAAGTTTTTGAACAGACGATTAAAAAAGTGGCAGAAGAAAAAGGATTGAAGCCGTCAATAGAGATTCTCGGAAAAGAAGGAAATGTCTGTTCCGATGGAGATTGTGATTTGCAATGATAAAGCGAATAAAAAAGCGGCAGTCCTATATTAAGGAAGGTTCTCAAATTCTCTGCCTTTTCGATGTCTTTTTGTACCATTCTTATTTAAATGATGTATAATAATAATATTAGAAAAGCAATTAACGGCAGGAAGTAGATAATCGATCTATTTCCTGTTTTGTGTTGAACCTGCTTATAGGCACCAAATTAATTTTATATGCTTGGAGGAATACCCAAGTCTGGCTGAAGGGGTCGGTTTCGAAAACCGATAGGGGTGTAAAAGCCCGCGGGGGTTCGAATCCCCCTTCCTCCATAAATCAGTTTCCTCATAAAAACATGCTGACAAAAGTGATACAACTCATCGCATTGGATTGTATTACGGTTGTCGGTATGTTTTTTGTTTAATTAATTAAATTGAGATAACCGATTTTGTTCCATTTTTTTGTGGTATTGACATTTTTGGAATCGTTTTCGATACTTCGAAGTATTATTTATCAGTCACTTATCTGAACTTTTGAAAATAAAATAAAGAATGGTACACTTATAGAAAGCCGGTTTAATGGTTTCCCAAGCCGGCCGTATTCAACAATTTTATGAATTATAGGATATATTGGCTTGTCAATGTATACAATTACAGATACAAGGTTTATCAGAAGAAAGGAATATGCTTTTATGACAATTGAACAGTGGGCTAAGGAGTTAGCTGAGATTACGAATCCGGAAAATATAAAAATCAATGAGCCGTTAAAAAAGTACACCATGACAAAAATCGGAGGAAACGCAGATATACTGGTAATGCCCGAAACGGAAGAGGAAGTCGAGGCAATCGTAAAGTATGCACATCACAATCAGCTCCCTTTATTGGTTTTAGGAAACGGTTCGAACATGATTGTCCGTGACGGCGGTGTACGGGGAATCGTGATGAATTTATCGAAACTAAATGAAATCAGAATTGACGGAACAGATGTATATGCCCAAAGCGGAGCCCTCATCATGGATGTTTCCAAAAAAGCTGCGGAAGCAAGTTTAACCGGCCTTGAATTTGCTTGCGGCATTCCCGGTTCCGTAGGCGGGGCTATGGCGATGAACGCCGGAGCTTATGGAGGAGAAATAAAAGACATCATTGTTCATTCCACTGTTTTGACGCGTGAAGGGGAACGGCTCGTATTATCAAAAGAAGAATTGGAATTGGGTTATCGTAAAAGCATTATTGCGGATAGAAACTATATTGTACTTTCATCCCTTTTCCATCTAGAAAAAGGAGACAAGAAAGAAATAGATGAGAAAATAGCGGATTTGACTTTTAAAAGGCAATCAAAGCAGCCGTTGGAGTACCCTTCGGCAGGAAGTGTCTTTAAACGTCCTCCGGGATACTTTGCAGGAAAATTGATTCAAGACAGCGGACTTCAAGGGAAAGGGGTTGGCGACGCGGAAGTTTCCACAAAACATGCCGGCTTTATCATTAATAAAGGAAACGCAACAGCAAGAGATTATATTGAAACGATTAAAATGGTACAACGGACGGTTAAAGAAAAGTTTGGCGTTGATTTGGAACTTGAGGTCAAAATTGTCGGAGAAGATTGATGGGGTTAAAAATATTATGATGTTCGGGAGATAGCAGCCTGTTGCATACTTTAACGGTTGCTTCTCCTTTATTTTTGTGCGGTGAAAATGATTTGCATAGGGAATAGGTGAGATCATGAAATTTGTATCTTGGAATGTCAACGGAATACGGGCTTGTTTGAAAAAAGGTTTTTTAGATTATTTTTATATGATGGATGCGGATTTTTTCTGCATCCAGGAAACAAAATGCCAGGCGGGACAAGTGGCGTTGCCATTGGATGGATATTATCAATATTGGAATTATGCAGAGAAAAAAGGATATTCCGGAACAGCTGTTATTACAAAACATAAACCGCTTTCCGTTAGATATGGAGTAGGAGAAAAGGAAACCGAACCGGAAGGGCGAATTATCACTTTGGAGTATGACTTTTTTTATTTGGTGAATGTCTATACGCCGAATTCCCAAAGAGATTTGGCCCGGCTGGATAAACGATTGCAATGGGAAGATGAAATTTTTGGCTATTTAAAGGAATTGGACTGCCAAAAGCCGGTCATCTATTGCGGCGACCTGAATGTGGCGCATCAGGAAATCGACTTGAAAAATGCGAAAGCAAACATCGGAAATTCCGGTTTTACATTCGAAGAAAGAGGAAAAATGACAAGGCTTTTGTCGGAAGGATTTACGGATACTTTTCGTCACCTATACCCGGACAGAACGGATGCTTATACTTGGTGGTCTTATATGAATAAAGTCAGGGAACGAAATATCGGATGGCGAATCGATTATTTTATCGTGTCGGATCGTGTCAGAGAAGCCATCGTTGATAGCGGCATCCATTCGTCAATATTGGGGAGCGATCATTGTCCAATCGTGTTGGAAATGAATGAGCGGCGTTTGGCAGAGATTCATGAAAAAGAAAAAATGAAAGAAGGAAACGCCATTAAATAAAAGAAGTGGAATAATTGCTAAGAAAGCAATTAAATTATCATGATTTCCGTCCCGCCAATAATTATTATAAGAAAAAATGCTTAATAGTATTGAGTATTTTATCATATTCTGTTTATATTAAGAAGGAATAACAAAGGATTATCGGGGAGAAATAAATGACAAAAATGAAGTTGGTCAATGTGATGGAAGAAATTGTTACCGGACTTGTTCGGTATTTTTTGCATAGCCCGGAGTATCAAACCTTTTGCCATTGCGAAGAATGTCAATTGAAGATTGCTGCAGAAGCGCTGAACCATTTGCCCGCATATTATGCGGCCAGCGAAAATGAGCGGGAAGAAATATTCAATGAGTTAAAGAATTTAAAACAGATGGAAAGCATCAATAAAGAAATTATCCGTGCTATTCATGAAGCAGGAAAAAGAAAACATTTTGCAAAATAAAATGTCCAAAAAGTTAGAGAAAACTTTTTGGACATTTTGATTTTTGTAAGGACTTTGATAGTTACATTTTTTTCTTACATTGTAGTAAACTGAATATGACAGATGGAAAGCGAGGGTTTTGTAATGCCGACACCAAGCATGGAAGATCATATTGAACAAATATATTTGTTAATTGAAACAAAGGGATATGCTCGGGTATCTGATATAGCTGAAGCCTTATCGGTGCTGCCTTCTTCCGTAACAAAAATGGTGCAGAAATTGGATAAAGACGGCTATTTAGTATATGAAAAGTACAGAGGGTTAACACTAACACCAAAGGGAGAAAAACTGGGAAAGAGGCTTGTTAAAAGGCATGAGCTTCTCGAGCAATTTTTGCGTTTAATCGGTGTTGATGAAGATAAAATCTATCAGGATGTGGAAGGAATTGAACATCACTTGAGTTGGAATTCCATTGACCGCATTGCAGATTTAGTTCAGTTGTTAGAAGAAAACGAAGAGATTGTAAATAAACTGAAAAAGATGAAACAACAACCATAAATTTTAATTAATGAAAGGATCGGATGATGAAAGAATTAAAGGCTGGTCAAATAACAGAATTAACAGTTCTTGAAAATAACGGATCCAGATGGATTTTAACAAACGGAGAAATCAAAATCCCTCTTGATCCTTCTGAAGTTACCGCCCCGTTAAAAATAGGAGACCGCATTAAGGTCTTTTTGTATGGAAATCGTCGCGGCGAGTTGTCTGCAACGATGATGTTGCCTCAAATTACACCAGGTTCTTACGGATGGGCAAAGGTGTTAAAAGTAACAGCTGAAGGGGCATTTACAGACATTGGAACTTCGCGGGAAGTGCTCGTAAAGGCTGAGGACTTGCCCAAACTGCGCACCCTCTGGCCAAAGGCGGGAGATCATTTATGCATAACGTTATATACGAACCGCAAGGGAGAGCTTTTTGGCCGCCTCATTACCGAAGAAAAAGTGAAAGAACTGTACGAAAAAGCTTCGGAACAACTGTTTAATAAAAATGTCAAAGCGCGGGCTTATCGTCTTTTGCCGGTTGGTTCCTTTTTGTTGGGAATAGACGTGCCTTACCGCATTTTTGTACACCACAGTGAAATGGAAGCCGAGCCAAGACTTGGGCAAGATGTCGAAGTACGGATCATTGCCGTAAAAGAAGATGGAACAATGAATGGATCTTTGCTTCCACGGAGCTATGAAAGATTGGAAAAAGACGCCGAAAAAATATATGAGTACTTGAAAAGTGTTGGCGGAAAAATGCCTTTTAGCGATGAATCCACCCCCGAAGAAATTTACGCCATGTTTGATATGAGCAAAGGGGCTTTCAAAAGGGCATTAGGCGTCCTCATGAAACAGAAAAAAGTTCAGCAAAAAGACGGTTGGACAGAAATTTTATAGCGGTTTTTTGCATATACACAAAAGGGATGGGTGCGGAAACCTTTTGTGTTTTTTATTCGTACTAAATCATGAACAAACCGTTATAAGGTTTGAAAGGAGAATTGATTGAATGAAGAAATGTCTCTCTTTTTTGGCTGCCCTGTTTTTGATGTTTACATTATTTTCCGGACAAGCTTCTGCAGAAACAAAAGCGATTAATGAAAAATTGGGTGTTCCGATTGTTGTATATGGTGCAAACTTGTCAGACTCCGAAAAAGCGATGGTGCGGGAAGTTTTAAGAGTGGATGAGGAACCGGAAGTGGACGAAATCACTGTTTCGAGCCAGGATCTGGTCAAATATATTAAAAACGGCAATCCGAATGCAAGAATGTATTCGTCCGCTAAAATTACCCGCGAAGAAGAGGGAAAAGGGCTTACGGTAAGCATCGTAACCCCTGAAAACATTACGGAAGTGACTTCTGAAATGTATGCCAATGCGATGTTGACCGCCGGACTTGAAGATGCAACAATCGAAGTGGCTGCTCCAAAGCCGGTAACGGGACATTCAGCACTTGTCGGTATTTACAAGGCATATGAAGTAAAAACAGGGGAAACATTGGATGTAGAAAGAACGGATGTCGCAAATGATGAGCTGCAAGTGGCAACAGAACTTGCGGATAATGCCAATATTACTGACGATCAAGTGGCCCAATTATTGACAGAGATCAAAAAGCAAATTGCTGAGCAAAAACCTGCATCCAAAGAAGAAGTGGAGCAAATTGTAAAAGATCAGTTAGCGAAGTTAAATATTGAGTTGAGCGAAGAGGACCGGCAAATGTTAATTGATTTAATGGATCGTATTCGGAAACTGGATATTGATTTTTCCAAATGGAAAGACCAATTATCAGATTTAAGCTCGACGATTGAAGAAAATCTTCAATTTTTAAAAGATGAAGGATTTTGGGAGAAAGTGAAGAATTTCTTTAATAAGCTGATTGACATCATTTCATCATGGTTCTCTTCTTCGGAAGAACAGGGAACAAATTAAATGGAAAAATCCGCAATTTGACAGGGAGGAATGTTGATGGAGTTCAAACTGGTTGAAAGGGGAACAGACTATTTTGCTTTTGAATATAAAAAAGATGGAGAAGTATTAGCGGAAATTACTTGGAATCAGCGGGACGGCATCATGGATATGACGCATACCTTTGTATCACCGCAATTGCGCGGGCAAGGGGTCGCCAAAAAATTGCTTGAAAAGGCGGCGGAGTATGCAAGGGAACATAATTATAAAATGAATCCGATTTGTTCCTATGTGGTCGCTGAATTCCAAAAAGGCGAATACGATGATGTAAAAGCGTAAATGTTCAGTGGCATAAAAACAACAATTTGTTGTTTTTATGCCACTTTTTTATTGGACGGAATGAAAAATAGAAAGATGGGCAAATTAATGGTGAAAGGAGAAAATGCGATGGCAAAAGGGAAAAAAGTTTTATTAACTGCATTTTTGGCTGGTGTGACTGCCTATTTGAGCAAAAAAGAAAATCGTGACAAAACGATGAGGATGATCAAAGAAATGAGAAAATCATTCAGAAAGGAAACGGATTTCGGCGAAAAGAGGTATAGCAAAAGAAACAATAATGACTTGAGGGAAATCGCTGAAACGGCTGCTGATGACACAGAAACAAAGATCAGGGAAAACAATATGATTGCCGAGAGCGGATTGCAGACCGCAATCATTTATTACAACGAAAACAATCAGGAAGTCCGTTAAAGGAAAACCGAAAAACTCAATAAAAATAGCCGCAACAGTTTTTGTAAACATGCGGCTATTTTCCGTTTCAAGCATTTTTTTCAACATGTTTTTCCCTTAATCCCAACATGATGATGGAGAAGACCAAAAGAATGATGCCCGTAAAAACAAGACCATGCTGATTGCCAAGATTCAACCATCCAAGAAGCGTTGAGCCTGCAACGGTGCCGATGGAGAAAAAGCAATAAAAATAGCCATAGGCCTTTCCTCTTTCTTGATCGGTCGTAAAATCGATCATTAATGAATTGATGGAAGGGAATAGAAAGGCGAAACCGGCACCGTAAAAGGCCATCGCAATATATAGCCAGAAAATACCTTCTACAGCGCTCAACATCAAAAGAGCAAGTCCCATCAACGCGGCACCGATACATAACGTAAAGGTTGGCAACACTTTATCAAATAACCGGTTGGTTGGCAATAAAAAGATCAAAACGGCCACAACTCCGAATGTGCTGAGCAGCGTTCCGGTAATATGCGCGCCGAAATCCAAATCCTGCACACGCAAAGGCAATAAATAGGCAATCGCTCCTTGGGCAAACATTAAAAAGAAAGCTCCTGAGTAAGCTTTGATTACCCCGATATTCCGCAGAAATTTGAATGATGCAATCCTTTCTTCATTTACAGCTTTTTTTGTTTTTGAGGGAGGATTGGATTTTTTAAATACAAATAGAGAGACGATTCCAAGAATTAACAGGCAAACTCCTGTTGTGATAAAAATAACAGGAACATTGGTTTTGCTTGCCAAAATGCCGCTATAGGCAGGTCCGGAGATTGCCGCGATACCGATTAACGCCCCGGAAATGGCGCCGCCCTGTCCACGTTTTTCCTTGACGGTAATATTCGATAAAAAAGCGAAGGCAGCAGGAACAATAAATCCGCCAACAAAACCATGAACAAAACGGATCAATAACAAGACGGACGGAGTTTCAACCAAAGCATAACAGAATAATGAAATTCCGGTTGCAAACAGCCCGAAGAGAAGAACAGGCAAAGAGCCTGAACGGTCTGTCCAAAAGCCGGATATAATATTGCCGAACGTATTGGTTAGGGAATACATTCCGACGATTAATCCAGTAATAAAGGCTGTGGCACCCAATGATTCCGCAAAAGTGCTCATGACGGGCAATTGGGTAAATAAATCAAAAAAGGAAAAAAAGATAATGATATATATAAGATATCGCATAAGAGACACCTCTAATTGAAAGGTATTATCATTATTAATTATAAAATAAAAAGTATTAATAATACATGTTTATAGATGATAATTTTGTTAAACATGCAGTACAGGAAGGAAAGTGGAGAGGCCTTTTGAAAAGAAGAATGATAGAAGAATGGTAAAAGGTTTTGGAAACAAAAAGTAGTACAAACCGATAAAACGGCCTGTACTACTTTTAGGTGTGCGGTATTATTTCACTTCTACGTCTTTTTTCATTGTTTTATATTTCAAAAGATTGCTGTGCCAGCTTAATGCTTCGTCTAAGATATGAGGTGTTTGGGCATTTCCGGTAGCTTCAACTGCGCGTTTATAATAATCCCATAATTGATCTCTGAAGCTTGGATGTGCGCAGTTTTCAATGATTAATGGAACGCGTTCTTTTGGAGCAAGACCGCGCAGGTCGGCAATACCTTGTTCTGTTACGATGACGTCTACATCGTGTTCAGTATGGTCATGGTGCGAAACCATAGGAACGATAGAAGAAATAGCGCCGCCTTTTGCGTAAGATTTAGTAACGAACACCGTTAAGCGGGCATTTCGGGCAAAGTCTCCGGAACCGCCGATACCGTTCATCATTTTAGAACCGGCCACGTGAGTGGAGTTTACGTTACCATAGATATCCACTTCAAGCGCTCCGTTGATTGAAATTAGTCCGAGGCGGCGTATCACTTCCGGATGGTTGGAGATTTCTTGCGGACGCAAGCAAATTTTATCGATATATTTATCGATATTACCGAAAACATGTTTTTGTGCTTCGGCCGTTAATGTAATGGATGTTGCTGATGCAAAGCTTACTTTTCCGGCGTCAATCAAGTGGAATACAGCGTCTTGCAGGCATTCGGAATAGACTTGCAAGTTTTCGAATTCAGACTCTTTGAAGCCGTCCAATACTGCGTTCGCTACAGAGCCTACGCCGGATTGAATTGGCATTAATTCTTTTGTTAAACGTCCCGCTTTAATTTCAGAACGGAAGAAATCGAGCAACATGTCCGCCATTTTTTGCGTCTCTTCGTCCGGCGGTGTAATTAATGAAGGGGCATCCGGCTCTTCAGAGATCACGATCGCTTTGATTTTATCAAGATCCACTCGGATACCTTTTTCGCCGATGCGTTGGTTTGCTTTTGTAATAGGAATTGGTTCACGTTGTCCTTGAGGACCAGGTACATAAATATCGTGAATACCGATTAATGTCTCAGGATGAGAAATGTTTAATTCAAGAATAATATTTTCGGCATATTGCGCAAAAATCGGCGAGTTACCTACAGAAGTTGTCGGAATCAATAATCCATCTTCTGTAATCGCGCAGACTTCAATGATTGCATATTTAATAGGACCGATAATTCCTTGGCGTACTAATTCGGCATTATGGGAAAGGTGCGCATCCACGTACAAAATTTTTCCTTGGTTGATGAGATTGCGCATCGCTTTTTCCCCTTGGTAAGGACCGCGTTTGCGGATAATCCCCGCTTCAGCCATGTAGTGATCCACTTCAGGTCCAATGGAAGCTCCTGTATATACATCGAGTTGGAATTTCTCTTTTTTCGCTCTTTCAACAAGAGCCAATGGAACAACTTTCGCATCCCCGGCACGTGTAAAACCGCTCAAGCCCACAACTGCACCATCTGGAATCAATGCAGCCGCTTCTTCAGCAGAAACAATGCGATCTCTTAATTTTGGAACGCCAATTCGTTTTTCGATGATTGAATAATCCATAGAATCCTCCCCTTTATTTGTTATATAGAGAAAACTTTGTAAGAATTTTCAGTATATTGAGCAAGCGAGAATACTATGCCCGAGAGTAAATTAATAATAGCACGACTTTGTCACTCAATCTTCAAATGTTGCATGAAAATGCTTAATTATAGTATGAAAGAGAAAATACGAGTTTTTTCGACAAAAAATTATTTTAGTAAACTAATTGAAGGGAAGCGAAAAGAGAACAAAAAATCACCATCTCCAATTTAGGAAATGGTGATTTTTTGTTGAAAGGAAACAATATTTGTTGTGATATGCGGAAACTATTTTAGAATCCCAGCGAACGACGGAAATAGCTCGCATATCTTTGGCTTACAGGAATTCTTGTCCCATCTCTCATGACTAAAAGGAATGTGGAATGGGAGTCCGGTTGAATTTCATCGATATAATCGATATTGACGATGTAAGAGCGATGGCAGCGAATGAATCGATCATTGGAAAGGAATAATTCGAGATCGCTGAGATTCAAACGATGGAATCCTTCTTTATCCATTGTTTTTACAAATGTTTTGCGGAGTTGAGTTTCCAAATAAACGACTTCACTGTGTTTAATAGGGTACCAGCAGTCATCAATTTTAATAGTAATGTAGTTTGTCAAAAATGGTGATGGTTTTTGAGGGAAAATGGCAGTAACAGCCCCTTTGATTTCTCCTTCGGTGATTAAAGGAATGCTCATGCCGTAGTAAGGAACACCAAATACGTCGGATTCGATGTAAGTATTGATTTTTTTGCCGTACTGGATTGCTTTATAGGCTGCAGAGCCTTCTTTTATTGGATCGCCAGGCTTGATTTTCAAATCCACAAGTTTGCTTGGCTGATAATATATATATTCTTTTGTATCTGAAATGGCGATGGATGTATTTTCTGGGAAGAATTCTTTAATGACATTCATGATTTCTTCTATTTCTTTTGGATCCACTTTTAAACACCTCGTTTATCCGCATTTAGTTTTATTTAATTATTTTACTACATATTTTTAGAAATGAAATAGAGAAGAATGTATAATGTGAGAACATTTTGTAATGAATCACTATTTAGCATATTGCAAAGTAATTCTATTTAGCAATAGTTTGTTAGTATTTTTTTGAGATTCATCGACAATTTACATAGTACTAATAATATATAATATTTTTCAGTAACTTAATCCTAAATGGGTGTTGAAAAAAAAACGAAAATTATGGTAATATTCCTTTAGCTATGAATATTTATTTAAATTTTCGGATTTTTTCGTTAATATAGATTTATTTTTAGCAAAAATTACTTAAACCGGCACCCTTTTCATATTAAAAAATTTTTGTTTATATCAGATTTATGCTAATTTATACTAGAATAGTATTTGTGGGAATATGATGCAAATTTCATTCTGAAGAAAGTTGGGGTAATGTATGCAACTACAGCAACAATCAATTTCTGAAATGATTTCCAAGAGATATTTTCAAGAAATTGATAGTATTAACCAGTACAGCGGGATAGAAGAATTTTTTAACATTGAGTCAAAATTATTGTTTGAAATTTTTCATCTTGAAGCGGAAAAAGCAAAAAAATCATTGCACCAGCTAATTGATATTTTATCGGTCCGTTTTGGGAAACAAGTCATTAAAGAGGTAAGAAATTACTTTATTACACTTTCATCCATTGTTGCGCGAAAATTGATGGAAAATCAAGTTCCTTCGAAAAAAGCCTTTGCCTTTAACGTAGCTTGTGTAGATATGATTCAGAATAAGATGAAAGATGCGGAATTTTTGCAGTTTGCCGATGAATTGATCGACTTTTTTGTAAGTTTCATTGCCGACCGGAAACAGCCTACCTTCCGTCATCAAACGGTCAACAAAGTTATCATGTATATAAACGATGAACTGGAAAACGACTTAACGGTAGAAAGCATCGCACAAAAATTCCACATCAGCACAAGCCATCTCTCCCGTATTTTCCGAGAACATGTGGGCATTACGCTGGTTGAATATTTGAATGTGAGAAGAGTAGAGGAGTCCCAATATTATTTAAGACATACGAATAAAAGCATTACTTCCATTTCGGAACAATTCCATTTTTGCAATCAAAGCTACTTTACTCGCATTTTTAAGAAATATACAGGTGTTACGCCAAAACACTTCAGAGATGAATTGCATCATAAATTCTTTCGATTCGAACTTCCGGAAACGGCGAATGTCGAAAGGGAAAAAGAATAAAATGTTCTTGCTTTTGACACCTGCCATTTGAAATTCTAAAGTATATTCCGTTGAAATTATAGAGCATATTCCGTATACTTCAATTTAGTGAAAAATGTTTAGTAGGTGGAAAAATGAAGAGACTGACGTTATTTTCCCTTTTCGGTATTTCGCTGTTGATCTTATCAGGGTGCCAAGCAGTTCAAAATCAGGAAGGATTCTTTTATCACACTTTCGTAAAACCGATGGACTGGCTGTTGAATACACTTGGCGAATGGTTTGGCGGAAGTTATGGACTGGCCATCATTGTCATTACCATTATTGTCCGGCTGATTTTGATGCCTTTTATGTTGCGAAATTACCGCCAACAGTCCATTATGAAAACGAAAATGGATCTGATTAAGCCGAAAATGGACGAAATTCAGGAAAAATTGAAAAAGGCAAAGACAAAAGAAGAGCAGATGAAAATTCAGCAGGAAATGATGGCTTTATATCGCGAACACAATATCAATCCTTTTAACTTGGGATGTTTGCCGATATTAATTCAGTTTCCGATTATCATGGGATTATATTACTCGATCCTTTATTCCAATGAGGTGAAATCTCACGAATTTCTATGGTTTAATTTAGGTTCGCCTGATCTCATTATTACTGCGATTGCCGGTCTAATTTATTTCATTCAGGCCAAAGTTTCCTTATGGACAGTTCCTGAGGCGCAAAAGCAGCAAATGAAAATGATGGTATTCATATCTCCGATTATGATCGTTTTCATTTCGCTTTCTTCAATGGCCGCTTTGCCTCTGTATTGGTCAGTCAGCGGTTTGTTGCTGATTTTCCAAACTTATTTAGGAAGAAAGTATTATTCAGAACATGCGGTTGAACAGGCAAAATAAGGAAGGAAGTCGAGTCTTTTAGGCTCGGCTTATTTTTTTGGAGCAAACCCATGAAATTAGTGATAAAATAATAGAGCAAATTTGAATTGAGGCGGAATCAGGTGATGTTATGAAAAATAAAATGCAGAGTTATATATTGATTGGTTCATTGTTACTTTTGATTATCGCGATTGCAGCGACCATTTTGATTGTTCAAATGAATCATGATACAAAGACGGCAAATGATGAAGACAATGAAATTGCGGCCAGTCCCGATTCTGATGAAAAGGATCAAAAGAAGGAAGAGGAAAACCAGGGAACGTCTGAACCGGCCGGAGATGAGCAGCACAAAGGAACGGTTGAAGGAAAACAACAAGAAACACCTCAGCCGCAACAACCGAAACAGCAGCAAAATCAACAGACAAACAAACAACAGGCGCAACCGAAACAGCATCAGCCGGCAGAAAACAAAACTGTCGATAATAATGGTTATATCGAAGGGCAGCAATTGCCCAGCAAGCCCACTTATATTAAAGGGGTGTTAATTGCCAACAAAAAATATCCGCTTCCAAAAGATTTTGCCCCGGGCGAAAGCAAAGAAGCCCGCGCCGCTTTTGAAAAAATGGCGCAAGATGCAAGAAAACATGGTTTTGAATTAGTGGCATTCAGTACTTACCGTTCTTATGAATATCAGCAAATGCTCTATAACAGATACGTACAACGGGACGGCAAAGAAAAGGCCGACCGTTACAGCGCCCGGCCCGGCTATTCTGAACATCAAACGGGATTGGCATTCGATATCGGGGAAAAGAGCCGGGAAGATTTATGGCTAACGGAGGAATTTGGAGAATCACCGGCAGGGAAATGGTTGGCGGCAAATGCGCATAAATATGGCTTTATTTTAAGATATCCAAAGGGTAAAGAGCACATTACCGGTTATATGTATGAAGCTTGGCATTTCCGTTATTTGGGAGTGGATCTCGCAACAAAAGTAAAAGAGTCAGGTCTGACTTTAGAAGAATATTTAGGCATTGTTTAAAAAAAGAATTCGTTTTTCCAAAGGTCAAGCGGCTTTTGGAGAAACGAATTCTTTTTATAATATCGGGGACAGCAGCCGGGAAATGGATTCTTTAAATTTGATGATAAAGGAACGGTTTTCATATTGTTCCAAAGTCAATTCCCGGGAATCTAAAATATCTTTTTCAAAGATTTCCGCCAGTTCA
Source organism: Ureibacillus sp. FSL K6-8385 (assembly GCF_038593155.1). Classification (GTDB taxonomy): domain Bacteria; phylum Bacillota; class Bacilli; order Bacillales_A; family Planococcaceae; genus Ureibacillus; species Ureibacillus terrenus. The sequence goes on along the minus strand of NZ_CP151968.1, from coordinate 2,498,519 downwards.
TGGGAAATTTGACGGTCGTATATAAATGCATTCACTTCGAAGTTCAGTTTGAAGCTTCGGACATCCACATTCGCGGTTCCTACAGATGCGGCTTCATCGTCAATGACGATGGTTTTGGCATGAATAAAGCCTTTATCGTAAATATAGACTTTTGCTCCCGCTTTCAATAATTCGCCGATATAAGAATAGGTCGCCCAATAAACGAACATATGGTCAGGTTTGTTCGGGATCATGATGCGTACATCAATTCCGGAAAGGCTGGCCACTTCAATGGCATTCAGGAAGCCGTTATCCGGGATAAAGTAGGGAGTTTGAATATAAATATATTTCTTTGCATCCATTAATAATTTTAAATAGGCGTTCTTAATAGCAGGCCAGTCGGTATCCGGTCCGCTTGAAATAATTTGCATGGCCACATCCCCTTTTTTCGGAATGGCGGGAAAATAGCGGTCGGAATAGGCAATTTTATTTTCGCTTGCCTGGTTCCAATCCAGGATAAAACGCGTCTGGAGTGGGTGAACGGAACTGCCTTCAATCCGCAGATGAGTATCTCTCCAATAACCAAATTTATTATTTAATCCAATATATTCATCTCCGACATTAAATCCGCCTATATAACCAATTCTGCCGTCAATCACGACGATTTTCCGATGGTTTCTGAAATTGAGGCGGGGATTAATGAGAGGGAATATCGAAGGAAAAAAGATTTCAACTTCTCCGCCTAATTCAATCAGCTCTTTAAAATGTCTCTTTTTTATTCCCCTGGAGCCCATTTCATCATACAATATTCTGACTTTGACGCCTTGTTTTGCTTTTTTCTTTAACGCTTCATAAATTCTTTGGCCCAAGTTATCGAGTTTAAAAATGTAATATTGGATGTGTATATGATCTTTTGCATTTAATATATCATTGATTAAAGCCTGGAATTTTTCGACTCCATCATCATAGATGAGCACATGATTGTCTTGGGTAAGGACGGCATCCCCCGTATTCAGATTCATTTGAATGAGATTTTTGTAATTTTTCACGTAGTCTTCGTTAAATTGAAAAGTATCTTTTTCCAGGGCTTCGATTTGGTAGCTGATTAATTTGTCAATGCCTATGTCCTTTTTGCCTTCCCAGCGGAATAAATGTTTATTTCTCAATTGTCTGCCCAACAGCAAATATAAAATGAAGCCTACCAGTGGCAGGAAAAATAGCACAAGTATCCATGCCCATGTGGAGGAAGCGTCCCTTCTCTCCAAAAAGATGATGGTAATGGCAAGAATAACGTTTAACACAAACAAAATAGGGATGAAAGGAATTGAATTGATCAGAATGCTCATTCTACCCACCTGCTTCCCCCGAATGTTATACAATACATTATTATAACGCATTCTTCTTGAAATAGAAAATATTGGAACAACAAAAGGCAACCCAGCAACAGCAGGTTGCCCATCATTCAATATTGTTCTGCTTGCAAATAAATATCCGAGAAATCACCTTGGGCAAGTTTTTTGCTATTGATGAAAAATTTGATGATTCCCGAATCTCCCCACATGATATTCTGTTCATCATCCGAGACAATTTGCAATAGCAATGTATCGTACCGTTTTAAGAGTTTTGAATTGCTTCGCATGTCATGATGGATAAAATATGGATATCCCCCGATTTTATGTTCCGCCCCCAAAAAATGTTCAAAATAATGTTCTTCCAGAGTGCGTCCATCAGGAAGCTGTTTCGTCAAATCGAGGTGGCTGATATATTGTTTTAACCGATAATCCATTGCGGATACGGGTTCGATTTTATTCAAGAAGCGAAGAGCCATTTGATTTTTGATTGGAGAATAAGAAAAACTTTTTAAAAACGGAAAATCGGTAATGAGTTCTTCCTCTGGCAATATTTTTGGGAAATATCGGACTTTAAAATAATGCTGGAAAATTCCTTCGCTCATTTGATATGTGAGCAAAGATGGAGAAATAAAAAATTGCAAAATGCCGCTTGAAGGAAAAGGATAAAACGATTGGACTTGTTCAAAATTGATTTGGGCAAGAAAAATTAAATAGTTTCCATCGATGTCTTTCGGGTAGTTCATGATTTTTGGCAAATACGGATAACCTGAAAATTTGCTATCTGTCAGTTGCGTTCTTTGGATTTTAGGGATGATATTGATCGCTCTTAAAGTGGATGCCTCCAACCTAGTTCGAATTCCTTCAAATTGGGACGGCAAGGATAATGAATGTGAAAAGTCCAAATTTGATCCTCCAACACCTTTTTTATTTTTATAACCGTTTATAGTAAATGTATGCATCATTGCATACGTTTTTTAATATTTAAAAGGCGGCGCCTGAAAATTTTCAGGCGCTCTTTGTTGACAATTTGCGGAATAAGGAATGATGAATGAACGGAAAGGGAAACCGAAGAAATCTACTATTTCTCATAGCTCTTCATTATAGTCTGCGCGAAGAGAATTTCTGGAACGATTGAAGAAGAGAAGCAGCACGATGACAATCAGAGCGATAAATGTTGAAACGTAATATGTTAAATCAGTTCCGACTTTAAATAAGACAGTGAAAAACACTGGACCAATAATTCTCCCTAAATTATCCATCGAATAGGCAATTCCGGAAGCTAAACCGTATTTTCCTCCGGATTCCTTCGTAGTCAACGAAACAACACAAGTTCTGGCCAATGCATTTCCGGCAGTAAACACGCAAAGGGCAACGCCGGCCATTACCAAACCGGAAGTGATTGTAATTAAAAGAAGTCCGATAGCAGTAATGATTTGAGCTGCAATCAGCCACTTCGTTTCAGTGCCATCTTTGATTTGGCGAATGACGCCTCCTTGTATGAACGCATCAACAAAACCGCTGAACATAAATAAAGATCCTAATTGGGCAGGCGTGATGTCAATACGGTCAATCTGGAACAGCTGGAATGTCGCCTCAACTCCAGCCAATATGAACGTGACAAAAAATGCGAAAATGAATAAATAACGGATGCGATATTGAAAAAGTGCGGAGGCGCCTTTCGGGATTATTTCCCGTTTGCTTGCTTCGCCTTTTCTATCCGGTTCTTTTAATGCAATCAGTGCAATGACAAAAAGAATGGCGATTAAAGCAGCCGAAATCGTAAAAGGAAGGTGCAGCCTGATTTCACCCAGCACACCGCCTACAGCAGGACCGAAAATGAACCCCAGACCGATGGACATTCCCATCAAGCCCATGTATTTGTTTCGATTTTCGTTTGTGGAAATGTCGCTGATGTAACCGGTAACGGATGTATATAAAGCTCCGGAAAACAAGCCGCCAACCAACCTTGAAAAATACAACATGTATAAGTTATCAATAAATAAGCTGAAAATAAGAAAACTCAAACTAAAACCAACGAGACCGACCAGTATCAATTGTTTTCGGCCGAATTTGTCCGAAATTTCTCCCCATAAAGGCGCAGTAAAAAAGCTCGCTAGTGCATAAATCGTCAGCAATCCTCCGACATGGACTTCATTCCATTGATTTTGCACAATTACTTCCGGCAAAACAGGAATGATGATGCCAAACCCTAAATAGACGAGAAATTGTATCGATAATAATAAAAACAAATTTTTCATAACTTTCCTGCCTTCTATCATTTTTTAATCAGTATGAACATAGTAAATTTTAACTTTACCTATTTTTGAAAACAAGTAAATTACCCTGCTGCATAGGTATAAAAATGTTTTGATCGTTGCGGACTTGTAATACAATTGAAAAATTTAGGATGAATCAATCATGCTACAATAATTTCAAGAAGAAGGTGCGTGAAACCCTTTTTACTATTTATACGTTGCAAATAATATAACGAATAAGGACAGGTGGTTGGTATGGCGAAGGAAGTGGATTTGAAAAAAATTGCCTCAAAATTATCGAAATTGGGGGTTACAGCCACAGTGACGAAATCCCGGCTGGAATTGTTAAAAGTATTAGCGCCGCCACGGACAACTTCCCAATATTAATTTGTAGCATTCGAATCCAAAAAAATTCCCGCTCAAGCGGGAATTTTTTTATAAATCGTCATCTCTTGCCGAGAACATATATTTTCTATAATGATATTTCATGCTAAATACAAGACCGATCGCCAAGGCGTTCCCCATGAGCGAACTTCCGCCATAGCTGATAAACGGCAAAGGAATCCCCGTAATTGGCAGCAATTGAATGGTCATTCCGATGTTTTCGAATACATGGAATGTAATCATGGCGATAATTCCGGCACATACATATGTACAGAATGGGTCTTTCAATGTAAGGGTGATTCTTGTTAGATGGTAAATCAACAAGAAATACAGGCAGATGACGAAACTTGCGCCGATAAATCCCCATTCTTCGCCGATTACAGAAAAAATGAAGTCTGTATGGTTTTCGGGAACATACACTTCCCGGTTCATGTAACCTTTTCCCAAAATTTCTCCCGAACCAATAGCGTTTAATGAAGTGATTAAATGGTATCCGTTTTGATCGGAATAAGAGTAAGGATCGAGCCATGAATAAATTCGTCCAAATTGATATGATTTTACACCGAGATGTTTCTCCAGGAAATCTTGCATATATAATGCCATCCATATGATGGAACCTGCCAATACGACGCCGCCTGCAAAAATGGGGATAATAATTTTCCATGAAATTCCTGCCACCACAACTAATGCGGCTGTAATAGCAATAAATACCAACGACGAACCCAAATCCGGCTGCTGCATAATTAAGGCGAGCGGAACAAGCAAAGTCAGACCGATTTTTCCGAGTAATATCAGGTCGGTTTTAATGGTTTTGACTGTATATTTTTCATGGTGGGTACTAATCAGTTTTGCGGCGGCAAGAATGTAAAAGGTCTTCATAAATTCGGAAGGCTGGATGCTTCCGAACGGAAGGTTATACCAGCTTTTTGCGCCGTTTTTCGGCTCACCGATTTGTCCTGGTCCTTCAGGCATAAAAATGAGCAAAACGAGCAGGAAAATTCCAAAACCGTATAGATACCAGGACAATTTTTTGTATTGCTCCGGTTCAAAGTACATGACAACCGCTATGATAGCGGCTCCAATGATGTACCATTGCAATTGTTTGAGGACGAAATTTACATTGCCATACTGCCCCGATGTTTGGGCGGAGGAAATAGCAACCAAGCTTATGATTAAAAACAGTACAAGTATAGCAGCAAGTTTCCAATCGAATCTTTCTGCAAAGTTTCTGTTATTTTCCATTTTGTCCACCTATGTTCTATAATATTGCATTTTCAAAGCGTTCTTCTATCAGTATACTGTATCATATTTTATTAGCGATTAAAAAATATCCTTCATAGATTTATCACATGATTAAGACGAAGGCAATGTGAAATTGTTTCAAAAAAAACTAATTACATCATATAATAAATTTAACTGTTGCGGTATTGGAGAGTGATTGGATGGCGAAAAAACATAAAACAGCGGATGATTATTTATATCATTTATTTATACATATGAACGCTGTAAATCAATTTGTAATTTTTAGCGGTTTGACTTTGAAACAATTTTTTGGGGCGGTTGAATCAATAAAAAATATTTTGTTGCTGAATCAAAGTTACGAAGACGGTTTATTTAATATGCATACTCAATTGGATTATATTCCAGGTGACGAAATCAAAAACTTTGTAAAAAAGATGGAAGATTCCAATCGGGATTTATGCTGGGTGGATTTTTCCGACGAAAAGCAAGTCAATCAACTTACACCGATGGAACAAGCGGAATTGTTGTATCTAGGACATAAAAAAGAACCGGTAACCTCCCCCTTTTTCCCGAAATTGAAAAACCGCTACGTGTATTGTTCATCCGCTAATGAACAGACGACAAAAGTATATTTCCACTTTTTGGAAGATTTTGAGATGCTTGTTTCGACCCTCATCAATAATATTATAAAAGAAAACGGCGGCAACGGGGGGTTCTGGAGAAGAAAGTCAAAAGAGAGAATTCCAAAAATTGAGGCTGCCGATTTAAAAGCATACCGCCATTATTTTAAAGAAGGAGCGCTTGTGTCTATCTATAAAGCGGAAAAACCGAAGAATCATTTTGGGGTTGAAATTCGAACACTCTCCGATTATGATTACCCTGATGAAGTATGGAACGATTTAATAATGATATTAAAGCAGGATTATGATGAATTGATTAAACTGCAGTAAACTTCCCTGTCCAAGGGCCGATGACAGGGGGTTTTTCTTTTTTGCTATTCATGAAGTCATTCTTTTCATGATAAACTAGTATTACTTATAACTTGGAGGTCGAACAATGAAAAAACGGATTGGATTGTTATATGGGGGGAAATCCGCGGAGCACGAAGTATCTTTGATCACTGCTACTGCGGTAACAAAAGCCATTGATTATAAGAAATATGATGTAATTCCGATTTATATCACCCTTGACGGTGAATGGTGCCGGGGTCCTCAGTTGACAAAACCTGCGGAATCCGTCGAAGAATTAAAATTTACAAAAAAGGAAAGCAAACCGAATTACATTCTCGAATTCATTTTAGATGAAAATCAGAATCAGGCAAAATTCGATGTCATTTTTCCATTATTGCACGGTACTTATGGGGAAGACGGTACAGTTCAGGGTCTTCTTGAACTGCTGAATTTGCCCTATGTCGGAAACGGCGTGCTATCATCCGCTTGCGGAATGGATAAAGTCATCATGAAGCAATTGTTCAGTGTCGCGGGATTGAATCAAGTACCATTTGTTTATTTTATTCGTTATGAATGGGATCGAAATAAAGAAGCTTTACTATCAAAATGTGAGAATGAATTGGCCTATCCGATGTTTGTCAAACCGGCCAATTTGGGTTCAAGCGTCGGCATCAATAAGGCATCCAACAGAGAGGAGCTGGAGAAAGCCATCAACATCGCCTTCAAATATGACCGGAAAATCATTGTGGAACAGGGAATTGAAGCGCGGGAAATCGAAATGGCTGTTCTCGGCAACAATGAACCGAAAGTGTCCGTTCCGGGAGAAATCAAACCGACAACGGAGTTTTATGATTACGAATCAAAATATAAGGACAATTCTACCCAACTCATTATTCCTGCCGAAATCTCTCCTGAAGTGGAAGAAAAAATGAAAGATATGGCCATCCGTGCCTTTAAGATATTGGATTGCGCAGGTTTGGTAAGAGCTGATTTCTTTGTGCGCGGGGATGAAGTGTTGATCAATGAAGTGAACACAATGCCAGGTTTTACTCCTTTTAGCATGTATCCGCTTCTTTGGCAAAACAGCGGCTTAAGTTATTCCGAATTGATTGATAGGCTCATTGAATTGGCGATTGAACGCCATGAAGAAAAACAACAACTCCAATTCAACAGGGAATAAGTGGGATGAAAAAATGAGAAAGAAAATTAAAGATATAGCACAATGGTTGAATATCGACATTGAAGAACTTGAAGGATATGGAGAGAATCTTGTAACCGGTGTTTCCATCGATACAAGAACGCTCAAAGAAGGGGATTTATTTATCCCGTTCCGCGGAGAAAAAACGAACGGACACAAGTTTGTCCAACAGGCCTTTGAAAAAGGGGCCAGTTGTTCCCTTTGGCTAAAAGATGAGCCAAATCCTCCCAAAAATGTGCCGCTTCTTTTCGTGGAAGATTCCGAGACGGCTTTGCAACAAATGGCCCGTATGTATCGGGAAGAATTGAAGGCGACATTTATTGGAATCACAGGTTCAAATGGGAAGACTTCTTCAAAAGATATTTTAGCAAGCTTGCTTTCCCCTTATTACAAAGTGCAAAAAACGATTGGAAACTTCAATAATGAATTGGGATTGCCGTTGACAATCCTTTCTCTTGATGAAGATACGGAGATGGCCGTATTGGAAATGGGGATGAGCGGGTTTGGAGAAATCGAATTTTTGTCAACCCTCGCGAAACCGCATTATGCAATCATTACAAACATCGGAGAAGCCCACATGCAGGAACTTGGTTCCCGCGAAGGGATTGCAAAAGCCAAATTTGAAATCATAAAAGGCCTCGATCCGGAGGGCGTCCTTTTTTATGACGGGGATGAACCGTTGTTGAGGGAATTGGTTGAAAAAACTCCAAAACTGAAATCCAAAGCGTTCGGTTTTCAATCAGGCAATGACTTGAGAATTTGTGAAATCGAAACGACGGAAAAGGGCAGCCGTTTTATGGTAGAAGGGGATTTGAACGGGGAATTTTTCATCCCGATCCTAGGTAAACATCAAGTCAAAAATGCATCCGGCGCCATGCTGGTTGCAAAATCCATCGGCTTGTCCGATGAGCAGATTCGAAAAGGTCTGGAACAAGTATCGCTGACAAACATGCGAATGCAACTTGTGCCATTGGGAGACATCTTGTTTATCAACGATGCTTATAACGCTGCTCCGACATCCATGAAAGCGGCGATTGAATTTCTTCAATCAACGTCCATGAGAAATGATAAGTGGCTCGTTTTGGGGGATATGCTGGAACTGGGCGAAAAAGAGCGGCAGTTCCATGAGGAATTGGCGGATTATATTGATGGGGAGAAGATTTCCAGGGTATGTTTATTTGGTCCCCGGATGGAATGGCTGTACCACCGGTTGTCTCCAAGATTTTCCGGAAGACTTTTATACACGAAAGATGATTATGGGAAAATCGTTGATTATATTAAACAATATGCAACAAAAGATACTTTAATCTTGCTCAAAGGGTCCCGGGGCATGAAATTGGAAACGATCATCAACGATTTACAATAAAAGTTTCTTGAAAAAAGTGAAATTCATGGAGACTCTTTGGATTCGAAATGAATTTCACTTTTTTATTTTGATGGGAGTGTTTTGGATGTCGATCGGAGTTTTAATGTTGCACGGATTTTCCGGAGGGCCAAATGAAATAAAACCTTTGGCGGATTACATACAAAAACATACCGATTGGTTTGTGGAGACACCTACATTATGCGGCCACGGGGATCAACTTTCATTAAATGGTTTTACCGCGGAACATTGGCTGATTGATGCCGAATTGGCATACAAACGATTGGCACAGAAAGCGGAACAAATTTTTGTTGTCGGTTTTTCCATGGGGGGAGTCATCGCTTTATATTTGGCGAAACGGTACCCGGTAAAAAAATTGGTGCTCCTGAGTGCGGCAGTAAAATATATTGCTCCTAAGCAATTGCTAAAAGATTTGAGGAAAATTGCAAAAGAAGCCGTTGGTGGACAATTGAAGAACAATGAATTTTTTCGGATGTATGAGTACAAACTGAGAAATGTACCCGTGAGTGCCGCAATACAATTTATGAGGATTGTCCGGCAGGTGGAGCCGTATATTGAATCGATTGATATCCCGACTTTTATTGTGCAGGGAAAATGCGATGGGGTCGTCCCGTATTCAACGGCACAATATTTATATGATAAACTTCCTGCAACGGAGAAATATCTTTATTATTCATCTTGCGGAAAACATCATATTTGTTTCAGCGAAGATTGCGAATCATGGTTTGCGGATGTGCTCCGTTTTCTACAATCATAATTAAAGCATTATCATTGCATCTTTTTCTGATGCCATGATAGACTAAGGAAAGCAATGGATACATTTTATGCAAAGACTCTTCAAAAGGGGAAGAGTGCTTTTTTTGAATGAATCGGTTTTATTCTAAGAAACCCGTAGAATGGAACCGCTCGGCAAAGACCGGGCTTTCTTTTTCATATATTCGAAAATTGGGGAATGGATTGCCGCAGTGCTTAAAGATCAAGCTCGACATTTGCCGACATTTCATCTGAAAATGTAACCATTTGTCAACTTAATATTTAAAAAGGAGTTTGAAGAGTTTGACAAATTTTTCAGAATTTAATATTAGCGAATCTACATTGCGTTCATTAAAGCGTATGGGATTTGAAGAAGCGACGCCAATCCAGGAAGGAACAATCAAATATGCTTTAGAAGGACGCGATATAATCGGACAAGCACAAACAGGTACGGGTAAAACAGCGGCGTTTGGCATCCCAATCATCGAAAAAATTGATACAAAAAAACCTGAAATTCAAGCATTGATCATTGCCCCGACGAGGGAGCTTGCCATTCAAGTTTCGGAAGAACTTTATAAAATCGGTTATGATAAGCGGGTAAGAATTCTATCGGTCTACGGTGGACAGGATATCGGACGGCAAATCCGCGCTTTAAAAAATAAACCGCAAATTATCGTAGGAACGCCTGGGCGAATTATTGACCATATCAACCGTGGCACATTGAATCTGGAAAAGGTTCAAACTCTTGTATTGGATGAAGCGGACGAAATGTTGAACATGGGCTTCATTGACGACATTAACGCGATTTTGGAAAATGTGCCTAAGAATCGCCAAATGTTGCTGTTTTCGGCCACAATGCCACCGGCGATCCGAAAAATCGCAACGAAATTTATGGAGAATCCTAAAGAAGTAAAAATAAAATCGAAGGAAATGACGGTTGAAAATATAGAACAATATTTCATTAAATCACAGGAACGGGAAAAATTTGATATTTTGACCCGGCTGCTCGATGTCCATCAGCCTGAACTTGCAATCGTCTTTGGACGCACAAAGCGTCGTGTGGATGAATTGGCCCAAGCATTGACGATCCGCGGGTATCTGGCGGAAGGAATCCATGGGGACTTAAGCCAATCAAAACGCCTGTCTGTGTTGCGGCAATTTAAAGAAAATAAAATCGATATCCTGGTAGCGACGGATGTCGCAGCGAGGGGATTGGATATTTCGGGCGTTTCCCATGTCTATAATTTCGATATCCCTCAAGACCCCGAAAGTTATGTTCACCGTATCGGACGAACTGGCCGTGCAGGGAATTCGGGGGTTGCGGTAACGTTTGTAACTCCCCGGGAAATGGGATATTTGCGTACAGTGGAAGAAACCACGAAAAAACGCATTACCCCGCTTCGCCCCCCAACGAAAGGCGAGGCTTTGGCCGGCCAGCAGAGATTGGCTATCGAAAAACTTATTGAAATTGTCCAGGCAAATGATTTAAAAGAATATCGAATATTTGCCGATGAACTGTTGGAAGATTTTGATGCGGTGGATCTTGTGGCGGCGGCCATTAAATCCATGACAAAAGAGCCTGACAATACCCCTGTAAAAATCACGGAAGAACCTCCGTTGCCGGCGAGGAGGGAGCGTTCAGGCGGACGCATTGGCCGAAGAGAAAACAGGGGCCGCAGGGAAAAAATTGGAGGAGGAAAAGCGAGATAAAAAGAAAAAGCAGAAAGGTGTCACCTTTCTGCTTTTTTCTTTCTCTATGCTTTTTGCATAGATTCTGCATATTGTTTTCGCAATTGAACTTTTTGGATTTTGCCGGAAGCCGTTTTTGGCAATTCATCCACGAAAGATGCGCTTTTAATGGCTTTGAAATGGGCCAATTTGGAACGGGTGAAATCGATCAGCTCCTGTTCCGTGACGCTATGTCCTTCTTTTAATACGACAATTGCATGAGGCGTTTCTCCCCATTTTTCATGCGGAACAGCGATGACAGCCGCTTCTTTTACGGCAGGATGTTCATATAATACTCCTTCCACTTCGATGGAAGAAATGTTTTCTCCGCCGCTGATGATAATATCTTTTTTGCGGTCCGTGATATCAATATATCCTTTTTCATCGATTGTTCCGATGTCGCCGGTATGCAGCCAACCATTTACAATTGTTTCCATTGTAGCATTTTCGTTTTTCCAGTAGCCCTTCATCACGCCATTGCCGCGAACGATGATTTCACCCATTGTTTTACCATCATGAGGAACTTCTTCTCCATTTTCGTCCACAACCTTTACTTCCGTACCGATAAATGGTGTTCCGGCTTTTGCTTTTAACCGGAATTTTTCTTCTTCCGGCAAGTCCAGGTATGGAGAAAGAATCCGCGAGCCTAAAGAAAGCGGCGAAGATTCAGTCATGCCATAAACTTGTATGAACTCCCATCCCAAATCTTTTTCAACACGCTCAACAAATGCAGGAGGCGGCGCTGAACCGGCGATAACTACTCTTACATTTTTAGGAATTTCCGGTTTATGTTCATCATAATATTGCAATAATGTATTTAACACTGTCGGAGCCATGTGAATAACCGTTACATTATATTTTTTGATGGCATCAAAAATTTGATCTGCCGCCACTTTTCTTAAAGTGACATGGGTTGCTCCGTTGGCAGTGTAATAAAATGGTGATCCCCATCCATTTACATGGAACATCGGCAATACGTGCAGGTACACGTCCTGGTCCGTTACCCGCAAGAAATGCATGGAGCTTAAAGCATGCAAATAATTGTTTCGGTGCGTGAGAAGAACACCTTTCGGATTGCCTGTTGTTCCGCTTGTGTATAGTAAACTGCATTCATCATTTTCATCCAATTCTACACGGTCAAATTCGGAACCGTCGAAGGAAGCAAGCCACTCGTCATAATCTATTTCATTTGTTTCATCATTTTTGTAGTGAACAATAATTGTTTCCACGGTATTCAATTTTGATTTGATCGGCTCAATTAGATGATAAAGATCCTGGTCGACGAATAACACTTTTGATTCGCTATGGTTTAAAATAAACAGGTAATCTTCAGGCTTTAATCGGATATTTAAAGGAACCATGATTGCACCAACCTGATAGATGCCATAAAAGCCTTCCAGCATTTCAATCGTATTTGGTGCAAGATAAGCCACTTTATCATATTTTTGGACGCCTAAAGATTGCAGGCCTCTTGATAACTGATTTACCCTTTGGTTGAATTGGCGGTAAGTGAATCGCCGATCTCCTTCATAACCAATGATGGCTTCTTTGTCTCCGTATAGTGTTACGGCCCGATCTAAGAATTGGGTCAAGACTAAAGGTACGTTCATTCTACATACACTCCTTATAAATGACTTTGTTTTTAACGTGAACATTTTTGCAATCTCGTAGCAGCCCCAATCTTTTATATGAATTTCATATCATAATTATGATAGATTTTCAAAGAGAATTTAGAATTTTGAAACAAATTGATAGGATAGTCCGTACGAAGATATGTAGAAAAGAAAAGAGGTGGGAAAATGAGAGGAGAACTCGAGTACAAAATTCCTCGGAAAGGTTTAACGGTTTGGCGATTATATGGTCTTATTTATACTTTTTTCTTGTCCGTCATTGCGGGAACAATCAGTTTTCTTACATATCAATTTGACTGGTCTGCCGCTATTTATTTCATTTCTGCAAGTGTTGTCCTGATTGCCGCTATAGCGTTAATCTGGCTGTTTCCAAAGATCCGATGGGATCATTGGCGTTATGAGGTAAGGGAACAGGAAATCGAAATTCAAAGCGGCCTGTTTGTCGTGAAGAGAACTTTGATTCCGATGGTTCGGGTTCAGCACGTGGATACGATGCAGGGACCTATCCTGAAAAAATATGATCTGGCCAACATCGCGATTTCTACTGCAGCGACAACGCATGTGATTCCGATGTTGATAACGGAAGAAGCGGATCATTTGAGGGAAAGAATTTCCGAGTTGGCGAGGGTGGCTGAAGATGATGTATGAAAAATATAGACTCCATCCCATATCTGCATTTATTAATTTTTTAAAAGCGTTGAAAGAGCTTCTTTTTCCATTGATTATTTTGGTGATTGTCAACGGTTTTAATTTTAAAGCAGATGGTAAAGAGATATGGGAATATATCCCTTTGTTTATTTTTTTATTGGTTGTTATTTTTTATTTAATTTCCGGAATCGTTAAATGGTTTACTTTTGTCTATTGGTTTGAAGACAATGAACTGAGAGTCGAATATGGATTGTTCGTCAAAAAGAAGCGCTATATCCCTTTTGACCGCATTCAAAGTTTCAACTATAAAGAATCGATCTTTCACCGCATTTTTGGTCTTGTGGAAGTGACAGTGGAAACGGCAGGAAGTACGAATGGGAGGCCGGAAGCGGAGTTTACAGCGATTACAAGAGAAGCGGCCGCAAGGATAGAAAGGGAAACGAAAAAACTAAATATTGGGCAGGATAAGGACGATGAAATAAATGTTGAAATTGGCGGTGCAAAAGTTTCGGACCAATTGCAGGAAGAAGCTCATGTGATACACAAAATGTCCGCAAAAGATTTGCTGTTGCTTGCTACCACTTCGAACAGCGTCGGGGTGGTGATTGCAGGTGTCGCAGCTCTTTTTTCCCAAATTGCCGAGTATATACCGACTGATTGGATTGTTGAAGAAATCGCTGCAATGATTCAATTTGGATTTATTTTTATAATGGTCATCATTTTTCTTGCATTTTTATTTGCCTGGATTTTGTCGGTAATGATTACGTTTATTAATTACTATGATTTTACGGTGGTGCAGGAAAACGACCGGATTATTATAACACGTGGCTTGTTGGAAAGAAAAAGAATCATTATCCCGAACAACCGGGTGCAGGGGATAAAAATCATCGAAAATCCTTTAAGACAATTCTTCCGTTATGCAACGGTGGTTGTGGAAAGCGCCAGCTGGGGATTTGGACAGGGGGATACAAAAATTATGCTGTTTCCGCTTATTTCAAAGAAAGAAATGTCGGAACCCCTGCAATATTTATTCCCTCAATTTACATTCGACTTGGAAGGAGAATTTGTCCGTCCTCCTAAAAAATCACGGCCGCACTTTTATAGAGTGTATATTTTAAGTTTGATCCCAATCATCGGATTAAGTTCTTATTTCTTTTACCCTGCCGGTTTATTGTCCATCTTTCTTGCATTGTTCGTTCTCATAATGGGATTATGGCAATACAAAACAAACGGCTATCTCATTTCGGGAAATCAATTGACGTTAAGGTACCGTGTGATCAGCCGGGTGACGTTCATCGCCGAAAAGAAACGGATTCAAGTTATTCAAAAGAGACAAAATTTTTTTCAAAAAAGGAAGAAAATCGCGACTGTACAAGCGACGGTTATGTCCGGCCTTGCCGGAGCAACGGCGCGGGTACCCCATCTGGACGAATCGGATGCAGATGCAATTTTATCGTGGTTTGAAAGAACGAGAGGAATAAATAAAGAGAGTGCATAAGCACTCTCTATAATCATGAATTTTTTATTGCACAATTAGTGTTATTTCCTGCGCCAACGTAATATATTTTTTGGTGAGAAGTAGGCAAGTCCGAACAAAAATCCGGTAATTAATCCACCAATGTGAGCGGAAATATTGATACCCGGCTGCAAAAAGGTCATGATTAATCCGATGACAATGATTGGCATAATGATTTGATTCAATTGCGGTATTGTGTTTTTTGTGTAGTAGGCAAGGGCCGCATACGCTCCAAAAATTCCATAAATCGAACCGCTGGCTCCTACACTGGCATAATCCGGGGATTCAATAATAAATGTTGCAACATTGCCGAAAATCCCTGAAAACAAATAAATCGTAATAAACCTCAGTTTTCCTGCGATTCTTTCCAGTTCCGGCCCGAACAAAAATAAGGAAAACATGTTAAATAAAATGTGGAAAAAACCTCCGTGTAAAAAAGTGGAAGTTATGACCCGCCACCACTCACCTTCAGCAATCAACCAATTAACGCTCATTCCTAAATATAAAACCCTATTGCCAATAAAAGGAAGCGATGTGATTATGTATGCAATAATATTTAGTGCGATCAGCGTTGAAACAACAGGATAAAATTTTATATACTGCCTGAAATTTTCTGTACGGATAAACATAGACGTCACCTCAATTTATAAAATTATTATACCTTGTTTTTACAGATTAATAAAAGGGGAACCATGACATATGATTAAAGGAATAGGATTGGACATAGTAGAGATTGAACGAATCAGGAAATTGATCCATCAATCTGAAAAATTCCATAAACGCATTTTATCGGAACGGGAGCAAAAAATTTTTCATCAACTTTCGGATAAAAGAAAATGTGAATTTTTGGCGGGGAGATTTGCGGCAAAAGAAGCATTTTCCAAAGCAAATGGCACTGGGATAAGGGAGGGATGTGAATTTCATCAAATTGAAATTTTAAACGATGAACTGGGCAAACCGGTACTTTATTTTCATGGTCAAGCCGTGAACGGTTTTGTCAGCATCACTCATTCGAGAGATTATGCTGCGGCACAGGTGCTCCTTATGATGGATTCTTGACTTTTATGAAAGTTGGCTATTGTCCAAAAGTGATAGCATAAACAACTACCTTCCTTCATATATTTGTCCTATCGAGTTAGAGTAGAAAGGATGGAGTTTTGAGACGCAAAGTAATCATATTTTTCGTTTTGTTGTTAAGTGTCATGGTGCTTGGTGCTTGCGGTAAAGATTCCAAGGAAGAAGTTTTGGAGAAGCTGCACGAAAAATGGGCTAAAGGAAAAGGTTATGAACTGGAAGCGACAATGGAAATTAAAACGGGAGACGAGCCAAGGATTTATGATGTCAATGTATGGCATACACAACCGGATTTCTACCGGGTTCAAGTGTCTCAACAAGATGAAGACGTAACGCAAATGATCATCCGCAATAAAGAAGGGGTTTTTGTTGTTACGCCATCACTCAAGAAAACGTACAAATTCCAAAGCGAGTGGCCAAAACAAAACAGCCAGCCTTATTTAATCGGCGCTTTGGCTGAAGACTTGTTGGCCGATAAAAATGTCCAAATGGAAGAAACGGATAATCATTACATCTTTACTGCGGCAACAAGAAACAATCATAAGAGCATCATGCCTACACAAAAAGTGACAGTGGATAAGAAAACGTTGCTGCCTAAATCGGTTTCCATTTTAAATGAAGCGGACGAAGAACAAATGCTGATTACATTCAAAAAGATCGACTTAGGAGTTCAACATAAAGAAAAAGAATATGCGGTTGAACAATTTACAAAGGATGAAAAACAAAATGTGGCAACTGAAGAAAAGCAAAGTACTAACTTCCAGACATATTATCCGGTATTGGCTTGGGGCAACACGACTTTAGCGGATGAAAAGCGAATCAAAACGGAAGACGGAACAGAACGGGTGATTTTAACATTTGAAGGTGACAAATCATTTACATTGGTACAAGAACCGGTGGAAGTTGGCGAATCCGCAACGATTCCGGTATTCCAGCCGGGAGAACTTTTAGATTTGGGATTCACGATTGGAGCCATTACAGATCATTCGTTAAGTTTTGAGAAAGATGGCATTTCATTCTTTATTGCTTCCAATGATTTAACAAAAGAAGAAATGATTGAAGTTGCTTCGTCCATTTCCGAAGGCAGTCTTAAGTAATTTCGTTGCTTTGTTGGACGGAGAGTTTTACAATACAAAAAGAATCACTTAGATAAAAGGTTTAATAAAGAAAAAAGAGGGAAAAATAACAGATGCGTACCAATAAGCACTTCCGTCCAACAAAAGCTATTATTGATTTGGATGCTATCAAATACAATGTTCTTCAACTAAAAAAACATATTCAGCCCAATGTTCAAATTATAGCCGTTGTCAAGGCGAATGCTTATGGGCATGGAGATGTGGAGGTGGCGAAAGCGGCTCTTGAAGCCGGTGCGAGCATGCTTGCAGTAGCTACTCCGGAAGAAGCGCTTCATGTTCGTAAGCATTTACCTGATCCTGATATATTGGTGTTGGGATATTCGCCAACCTCTTTTGCAGAATATGCTGCAAATGAAAATATTACATTAACGGTTGATTCTCCAAACTGGGTTAATGAAGCGAAAAACAGTTGCAAAAAAACGTTGAAGTTACATATAAAAGTGGATACAGGAATGCATCGTATTGGTGTTGCAACAGAAGAAGAATTGCGCTCGTTGTATGAAGCGATACAATCGTCCGGACAATTTGTTGTTGATGGGATTTTTACACATTTTGCAACAGCAGACGAAGAAGACGAATCGTATTTCCAAAAACAAGTCAATCGGTTCGAACAATTTTTGAAAATACTGCCAAAAAAACCTCGTATCGTACATGCAGCTAATACGGCAACCGCTCTGATCAAAGACGCCCGTTTACAATATGATGCGGTGCGTTATGGTATTTCAATGTACGGACTTGCACCTTCCGAATATGTCAAATCAAAGTTGCCATATCCACTTAAACCAGCCTTTTCACTAGAAACGGAATTAGTAGCCGTAAGGCAAATCGGACCAGGCGAGTCTGTCGGCTACGGCGCTTCATATACTGTTGATCGCCCGACTTTTATTGGTACAATACCCATTGGTTATGCTGACGGATTGATTCGCAAGTATAGCGGACAGGATGTTTTAATCGATGGGAAAAGAGTTCCCATTGTCGGAAGAATTTGCATGGATCAATGTATGATTGCCCTACCTGCTGCATATAATATTGGTGAAAAGGTTGTTTTAATAGGCAAACAAAAAAATGAAGAAATAACAATTGATGAGTGGGCTGCCAAAGCTGGTACAATCAATTATGAAGTTCCTTGCATCATCACTTCCAGAGTACCCAGAATTTACTGCAAAAAAGGATAATTTTCGACAAAAACCTCAACAAAAACCACAAAAATATTGTAAAATTACAGAAATTGTAACATCTTGTCTTTTCATCTCAAATTAACGATGTTAGAATGAGAGAGAGTGATGAGATTAGGTTGGTTTTTGTGGAGGTGCTTATTGTGTATGCGAAAAAAGTGAATGATGCAAAGGAAATGGCAGCTCTCCCTAACGAGATGATGAAATTCTGCGGTTTGGAAAATGAAAACAATGAAATTATTGTCTATGTTTCTAAACGCAGAGTGGTTGCCTGTAAACCAAATCAAATACGGGAAGCTTTAGTCAAAGGGTATGTAGAAATGGGCCAGATTAATTTGGCTATTGCTAGGGAATTTCTACATGCCGAGTATGAAGCAGAACATACAGTGGAGCGTCTCGTAAGCGGGGGATGAAATTATTGATAGTAAAACGTGGGGACGTTTTCTTTGCAGACTTGTCACCTGTTGTCGGTTCTGAACAGGGTGGAACAAGACCTGTACTGATTATCCAAAATGATATTGGTAATCGATTTAGTCCTACTGTCATTATTGCAGCTATTACTGCGCAAATTCAAAAAGCAAAATTACCAACCCATGTCGAAATCGATGCAAAAAAATACGGTTTCGAAAGGGATTCGGTAATTTTGCTTGAGCAATTGCGCACCATCGATAAGTCCAGATTGACGGATCGAATCACGCATCTGGACGATGAACTGATGGAAAAAGTGGATATCGCTTTAGAAATCAGTTTAGGGTTGATCAAGTTTTGATACATATTTGCTGTTGCTGATAAAGCGGAAGCTTTATCAGCCTTTTTTTTTTGAAAAA
This sequence comes from Ureibacillus sp. FSL K6-8385, assembly GCF_038593155.1. Taxonomy (GTDB): domain Bacteria; phylum Bacillota; class Bacilli; order Bacillales_A; family Planococcaceae; genus Ureibacillus; species Ureibacillus terrenus. The sequence goes on along the minus strand of NZ_CP151968.1, from coordinate 2,479,287 downwards.
AAGAGGAAAATGGTCCGCCGGTTAGAAATTATATTCGTTAGTATTTTATAAGCAATTTTTTGGAAAATACTAGACGCATCCAATTTTCTATATATTTATGTAATTGATGGAAAGTTATTCAATAAGTTATATTAAATACACGGGCATATTTTCTATTATTCTTTTAGCTGCCATAAACAGATTGTAGAATGGCGACCTGATGGTTAGGGAAAAACAATGGGGGTGTTAAACATGAGAAATCACCCGACAGTAAAAATTGTTACAGAACTGGATATTGTGGCTGCACGTCGACTAAGCCGGAATATGGCAAAAGAAATCGGATTTGGAGTAGTGGATCAGGCCAGAATTGCTACAGCGACGAGTGAGTTAGCAAAAAATATATATTTATATGCCACCACGGGAGAAATTGTAGTAGAAAAAATAGAAAAAAACGGGCAAAAAGGGATTGCCATTACTGCAATAGATAATGGCCCCGGCATTGCAAATCCCCATAAAATCTTGGAAGACGGTTATACGAAATCCACCAGCCAAGGAGCGGGTCTTCCAGGCGTAAAGCGATTAATGGATTCCATACAAATCAATTCAGAATTGGGAAAAGGAACTGTGGTAAGAATCGAAAAATGGTTGAAATAGGGGGAGTGTATTCTGCTTGAAGGAGTTAAAAGTTCAATATGAAAAAGTGTTATCGGATTATTTATTAAATCAGAACGAAAGCAATTTATATATAGGTCAGAATCTTGTCCGGCAATTAATGAAAAATAATATTTCACCCGAAGATTTGGTCAGCATCCATAAACAGTCGATGGAGAATATTGTTCCAAATCTGCCTGAAGAAGTGTTGAATTCTTTTGATTTTTTAATCGAAGTGATGGTTCACTTTGGATTAAAGTTAAAAGAACATCAAAGTTTATTATTAAAGCAGGAAGAAATACGCATTGAAATGGAAATAGCAGCAAAAATCCAAAACTTGTTGCTCGAAACAAAAATCCCTAAACCAAACGGACTTGATATCGGAATGGTTTCTGTACCTGTCCGGAAAATGAATGGCGATTATGTTCATTTTATGCATGATGATGAGAAGTATTTTAGTGTCGCCATAACAGATGTTGTTGGGAAAGGCGTGCCCGCGGCGCTATGCATGTCGATGGTGAAATACGGGCTTGATACGTTGGAATATGCAAACAGCAATCCTTCCTATGTTCTTGAAGTGTTGAACCGGATCATCGAAAAAAGTGTAGACGATAGCATGTTTGTATCCATGTTTTATGGACGTTATGATTTGGAAAATGATATCTTTACATTCGGTTCTGCAGGACATGAACCGGCACTCTATTATAATTCGAAAGAGCAAACATTCACCGATTTGGATTCAAAAGGACTGTTATTAGGTGTATTGCCGGAAATCAAATATTCGCAGACGGACATCCATCTTTCGGAAAACGATTTTATCATCATGGTTACGGATGGAGTAACGGAATTTAGAAATATGAAAAATTTTGATTCCCGCACTTATATTAAAGAACTGGCAAAATCGCTGAGACATTTAAGTGCGCAAGAAATGTGCGACAAAATATTTGAAAATTTGAACAAATTGAATAATTTCCGATTGACGGACGACTTTACAATAGTCATTATTAAAAAATATTAAAAAGTAATATGTTATTAGGTTTAACCCTTAAAATTTTAGGGAAAGGTAATATAGTCAATTTGGAGGTGTGCTAGATGAACGTCAATGTACAATTTCGCGCAGAAGAAAATTGTATATATGGAATAATCGAAGGGGAAATTGATACATTTACGGCTCCCGTATTAAGGGAAGAGCTTGATGTAATTAATTTAAAAGAAGGCATGAACATTGAATTGGATTTATCGAAAGTGACGTATATGGACAGTACGGGACTGGGAGTATTTGTTGCGTTTTACAAAAAAGTGATCAAAGAAAATGCGAAGTTAAAATTGGTGCGTTTATCTAAACGATTGGCGAGACTGTTTGAAATTACCGGACTGAGTGAATTAATGGATATTGAAACTGATAAAAAGGTGGAACCTGCAAATGAGTGCATTTGACTATGTAGAGATTCGTATTCCTGCTAAACCGCAATATGTTAGTGTCATACGTCTAACAATTTCCGGATTGGCTACTCGCATAGGTTTTTTATATGACGAAATAGAAGATATGAAAATTGCAGTAAGTGAAGCCGTCACGAACGTAGTACAGCATGCTTATGAAGGTATCGATGAAGGGGAAATTGTCATCGGATGCGCTTTATATAAAGAAAAAATGGAAATTATGGTATCTGATTATGGAAATGGATTTAATTTTGAAGAGATTAAATCAAAGATTGGTCCATATCGGGAAGATGAAAATATTTCAAGTTTACGGGAAGGCGGACTTGGATTTTACCTAATGGAAACTTTAATGGACGAGGTGAGAGTGAACAATGAAGGTGGAGTCACTGTTTTCATGACGAAATATGTCGCAAAAGAGCAGGTGAATGAAAATGTCCACAAGATCCCAATCACTTAGATCAGAAGATGAAGTTGTTGCCCGCATTATTGAATATCAAAAAACAGAAGATGAAGAACTGTTGACAAAGATAGTCCTTCATTATGAAAATTTGGTGGAATCCATTGCAAAAAAGTACTCCTATGGAAAATCCCTCTATGATGACGTTTTTCAAGTAGGGATGCTAGGTTTGCTCGGGGCTATCAAACGGTATGATCCTTCTATCGGAAAAAAGTTCGAAGCATTTGCGATTCCGACGATTGTCGGTGAAATCAAACGTTTTTTGAGGGATAAAACCTGGGATGTGCATGTTCCACGGCGCATAAAAGAATTAGGGCCTAAGATAAAGTCCGCAGTAGAATATTTAACGGTGAAATTGCAACATTCTCCATCCATACCTGAAATCGCCGAGTACTTGGGCGTTGAAGTGGAAGAAGTGTTGGAAGCGATGGAAATCGGAAAAAATTATCAGGCTTTGTCGATTGATCATTCCATTGAATCGGATCCGGATGGAAGCACTGTGACATTATTGGACATGATTGGACAAGAGGACGATCGATACGAGCTTACGAACAAAAGAATCGTCTTTTCTGAAGCAATCAATGTTTTATCCGAACGTGAAAAGCAAATCATTCAACTCACCTTTTTAGAACAGCTAAGCCAAAAAGAAGCCGGGGAAATGTTGGGAATTTCTCAAATGCATGTTTCACGCATTCAGAGAAAAGCGATTGAAAAGTTGAAAAGTGCTATTGCGGCAAATAGCAGTGTCTCGATTTGATAGACTTATAATATTGTGGACACAAGCCTGCTCGGTCTGATTGGGAGTAGGCTATTATTTTTTTGCCCTAATTTTTTTAGGGAAACATTCTTTAGTTAGTACATAAAAGTTGATAATGTTAAAATAACTTATTGAAATCCTCGATATGGCTCTCATTAAGAAAGGCAGTGGAAAAATGGAAGAAAAGCAATTGTTTCAACTGATTGCCAAGGATGAAAAGATAAAACCATCCCAAGTAGAAGCGGTCATAAAGTTATTGGAAGACGGAAACACGGTTCCGTTCATTGCTCGTTATCGAAAAGAAGCAACGGGTTCCCTTGATGAAGTTCAGATAAAATCGATCGAAGAACGTTATAAATACCTACAGCAGCTGGAACAAAGAAAGGAAGAAGTCATCCGCCTTATTGACGAACAAGGGAAATTGACGGAAGAATTGGCGGCTGAAATCCGGGCGGCGACGATTCTGCAACGGGTGGAAGACTTATATCGTCCATATAAGCAAAAACGGCGTACCAAAGCGACAATCGCGAAGGAGAAAGGGTTGGAACCGCTGGCGGATGAATTGATGAAATTTGGGATGGAACCGATAGAGAATTTGGCAAGACCGTTCATTCATGAAGAAAGAGAAGTATTCACAGTGGAAGATGCGGTAAATGGCGCCAAAGACATTTTGGCGGAACGGTTTTCCGACGACGCCAAAGTCCGTGATTTACTACGGAAGCTTTCATGGAGAGAAGGGGTCATTACTGCATCCGTAAAAGATGGGGATAAAGACGAAAAGAAAGTGTTTGAAATGTATTACGAATATGAAGAGCCTGTAAGAACGATCGTTCCACACAGGACGCTTGCCATCAATCGCGGCGAAAAGGAAGAAATTTTAAAAGTCTCCATTCAGGTTCCGTTGGACAAAGCGCTGCAAATCATGGAAAAAGAATGGCTTCCGGCTAAATCAAACTCCCCTTCCATTGTTCCGGTAAAAGAGGCGATCGAAGACAGTTATAAAAGACTAATTCAACCTTCCATCGAAAGAGAGATACGGAACGAACTGACGGAAAAAGCGGAAGAAAGGGCAATCCACATTTTTTCCGAAAACTTGAGGAGCCTGCTTTTGCAGCCACCCATGCGAGGCGTGATGGTTCTTGGCATCGATCCTGCATATCGGACAGGCTGCAAGTTGGCGGTTGTGGACGAAACAGGAAAATTGTTGGAGGTATCTGCAATTTATCCGCATCCTCCAATATCAAAGGTGGAAGAATCAAAGACGATAGTAAAAGACCTTTTGAACCGGTATCCCATTGACATTATTGCGATCGGAAATGGCACGGCTTCAAGAGAAACCGAACAATTCATTGCCGAGCTGTTGAAAGAAGTAGAAAGAGACGTTTCATATGTCATCGTAAATGAAGCCGGGGCTTCCGTCTACTCTGCTTCGGAAATTGCGCGGGAAGAGTTTCCGGATTTGCAGGTGGAACAGCGAAGCGCAGTGTCGATTGCAAGACGCCTTCAAGATCCTTTGTCAGAACTTGTGAAGATTAATCCGAAAGCAGTTGGCGTTGGCCAATATCAACATGATGTATCACAAAAGAAATTGGAAGAATCGTTGACTTTTATTGTTGAAACCGCCGTAAACCAAGTGGGTGTCGACGTGAATACCGCTTCTAGTTCCCTGTTGCAATATGTTTCCGGCCTTTCCAAAACAGTGGCGGAGAATATCGTGAAAATGAGAAACGAAATCGGCAAGTTTACAAACCGTATCCAGTTGAAGAAAGTGCCGAGACTTGGCGCCAAAACCTATGAACAGGCAATCGGCTTTTTGCGTATACCGGATGCGGAAAATCCGTTCGATGCAACAGGTATTCATCCGGAAAGTTATGAAATAGCGGAGAAGATATTGGAATCATGCGGCTTATCAAAAAATGAAATCGGCACGGAAAAATGTGAGAAGGCTTTGAGTGAAGTGAATTTAACCCGGTTAAGCGGACAATTGGGAGTCGGGGAAATTACCGTCAAGGATATTGTTGATACTTTAATGAAGCCGATGCGGGATCCCCGGGACGAGTATCCTCAGCCGATATTGAAAAAAGATGTTTTAAAAATGGAGGATTTGAAAGCGGGGATGGAATTACAGGGAACCGTAAGAAATGTTGTTGACTTTGGCGCTTTTGTCGATATCGGCGTAAAACAGGACGGTCTGGTCCATATATCAAAGTTGAAAAAAGGAAGAGTTAAACATCCTCTTGATGTTGTTTCTTTGGGGGATATTGTGACAGTTTGGGTAGAGAAAGTAGAAATCGAAAAAGGACGAATAGCTTTGACAATGATTCCTCCGGAGAATAATCAGGGCGGTAATTAAGTTGGTCGTGTTCGTCTTGGAGAACATCCATATTTTTTCGGGTTCTTGTTCAATTTTAATGGGAGGTGTCCGGACAAGCAGACACCTCTCGTATTTAAAATCGATTCCATTAATGTATGGTGGGGAAAATGACGGATCAAAAACTGCAGCAGCTGGTGGAACAATTATCACTGGAATACTTTGGGCGACGCTTTTTGCATAAAGCCTATTTTAATCCCCGATTGAGAACGACGGGTGGCCGGTACTTGCTGCACAGCCACAATATCGAAATCAATCAGAAATCCTATGAACTCTTTGGCATGGAAGAATTGAAGGGCATTATACTTCATGAGCTTTGCCATTACCATCTTCATCTTCAGGGGAAGGGATACAAACACCGGGACAAAGATTTTCGGAATTTATTGGAGAAGGTCGGCGCCCCGAGATATTGTTCCAGAATTGAAGAAAATTATAGAAGAAATAAAACGGAATATTTGTACGAATGTATATCATGCAAACAGCGGTACATAAGAAAACGAAGAATGGATGTAACTAAATACCGCTGCGGCAAATGTTACGGCAAATTAAAAAAAGTGTATGAATTCAAGAAAAAATAGCTTTACTTTTTTTGTGCTTAGTGGTATATTAATTAGCGTCGTTATAATTGGTATGTTATAATGATGCTTGAATGATATTTCAGTTACAAAAAAATTATCCACCATACAAAAAAATATTGACTTTTATAAAAATCATAATTATAATTATAAAAGTCGGCAGGTAAAAAATAATGATTGTTCCGAAGTAGCTCAGTGGTAGAGCAATCGGCTGTTAACCGATCGGTCGTAGGTTCGAATCCTACCTTCGGAGCCATGGCCCCTTGGTCAAGTGGTTAAGACACCGCCCTTTCACGGCGGTAACACGGGTTCGAATCCCGTAGGGGTCATTTTTCCTTTTGTTTTTCGGTCTCGTGGTGTAGTGGTTAACATGCCTGCCTGTCACGCAGGAGATCGCCGGTTCGATCCCGGTCGGGACCGCCACTACCATTGTTGGGGTATAGCCAAGCGGTAAGGCAACGGATTTTGATTCCGTCATGCCCAGGTTCGAATCCTGGTACCCCAGCCAATTTTATATAATGAGCCATTAGCTCAGTGGTAGAGCATCTGACTTTTAATCAGAGGGTCGAAGGTTCGAGTCCTTCATGGCTCATTTTCTTTTCCTATTAAAAGTATTGACATTATTAAAAAGATATGTATAATTAATAAAGCCACCGATAGATGCGGTCGTGGCGGAATGGCAGACGCGCTAGGTTGAGGGCCTAGTGGGGGCAACCCCGTGGAGGTTCAAGTCCTCTCGGCCGCACCAAAAACAAATGCGCGTTAATATTAAATATGTATAATACTATGCGGGTGTAGTTTAATGGTAAAACCTCAGCCTTCCAAGCTGATGTCGTGGGTTCGATTCCCATCACCCGCTCCATTTTTGTCTTATGAACCTTGAAAACTGAACACCAAAACGTTGATGCCAGAAATAATTCCGGTTTGCCGCCCCGTCGGCGGACCGAATTCGGACAAACGATTTGAGCGAAATCAAATTCTTTTTGGAGAGTTTGATCCTGGCTCAGGACGAACGCTGGCGGCGTGCCTAATACATGCAAGTCGAGCGGACCTCATAGGAAGCTTGCTTTTTATGAGGTTAGCGGCGGACGGGTGAGTAACACGTGGGTAACCTGCCCTATAGACCGGGATAACTCGCGGAAACGCGTGCTAATACCGGATAACACAGCGGAGCGCATGCTCCGGTGTTGAAAGGTGGTTCTGCTACCGCTATAGGATGGGCCCGCGGCGCATTAGCTGGTTGGTGGGGTAACGGCCTACCAAGGCGACGATGCGTAGCCGACCTGAGAGGGTGATCGGCCACACTGGGACTGAGACACGGCCCAGACTCCTACGGGAGGCAGCAGTAGGGAATCTTCCACAATGGGCGAAAGCCTGATGGAGCAACGCCGCGTGAGCGAAGAAGGTCTTCGGATCGTAAAGCTCTGTTGTAAGGGAAGAACAAGTGCGGTAGTAACTGACCGCACCCTGACGGTACCTTACGAGAAAGCCACGGCTAACTACGTGCCAGCAGCCGCGGTAATACGTAGGTGGCGAGCGTTGTCCGGAATTATTGGGCGTAAAGCGCGCGCAGGCGGTCTCTTAAGTCTGATGTGAAAGCCCCCGGCTCAACCGGGGAGGGTCATTGGAAACTGGGAGACTTGAGTGCAGGAGAGGGAAGCGGAATTCCATGTGTAGCGGTGAAATGCGTAGAGATATGGAGGAACACCAGTGGCGAAGGCGGCTTCCTGGCCTGTAACTGACGCTGAGGCGCGAAAGCGTGGGGAGCAAACAGGATTAGATACCCTGGTAGTCCACGCCGTAAACGATGAGTGCTAGGTGTTAGGGGGCTTGCCCCTTAGTGCTGCAGCTAACGCATTAAGCACTCCGCCTGGGGAGTACGGTCGCAAGACTGAAACTCAAAGGAATTGACGGGGGCCCGCACAAGCGGTGGAGCATGTGGTTTAATTCGAAGCAACGCGAAGAACCTTACCAGGTCTTGACATCCCGCTGACCGCCATGGAGACATGGCCTTCCCTTCGGGGACAGCGGTGACAGGTGGTGCATGGTTGTCGTCAGCTCGTGTCGTGAGATGTTGGGTTAAGTCCCGCAACGAGCGCAACCCTTGTCCTTAGTTGCCATCATTCAGTTGGGCACTCTAAGGAGACTGCCGTACAAATACGGAGGAAGGTGGGGATGACGTCAAATCATCATGCCCCTTATGACCTGGGCTACACACGTGCTACAATGGGCGGTACAAAGGGCTGCGAACCCGCGAGGGGGAGCGAATCCCAAAAAGCCGCTCTCAGTTCGGATTGCAGGCTGCAACTCGCCTGCATGAAGCCGGAATCGCTAGTAATCGCGGATCAGCATGCCGCGGTGAATACGTTCCCGGGCCTTGTACACACCGCCCGTCACACCACGAGAGTCTGTAACACCCGAAGTCGGTGAGGTAACCCTTCCGGGAGCCAGCCGCCGAAGGTGGGACAGATGATTGGGGTGAAGTCGTAACAAGGTAGCCGTATCGGAAGGTGCGGCTGGATCACCTCCTTTCTAAGGATGATAACTGATGAAGGCATTGACGTTTTGGGTTCAGTTTTGAAGGTTCATACACCTTCAAACTTGTTCCTTGAAAACTGGATAAACGGCATTGAAAGTGAAGCTCTTGCGAGCAATCGCAAGCCGACGGTTAAGTTGGTAAGGGCGCACGGTGGATGCCTTGGCACTAGGAGCCGATGAAGGACGGGACTAACACCGATATGCTTCGGGGAGCTGTAAGTAAGCTGTGATCCGGAGATTTCCGAATGGGGCAACCCACTGTTCGTAATGGAACAGTATCTTAACGCGAATTCATAGCGTTAAGAGGGCACACCCAGGGAACTGAAACATCTCAGTACCTGGAGGAGAAGAAAGAAACCTCGATTCCCTTAGTAGCGGCGAGCGAAACGGGAAGAGCCCAAACCAAGAGGCTTGCCTCTTGGGGTTGTAGGACACTCTATACGGAGTTACAAAAGGATGGGTTAGACGAACCGTTCTGGAAAGGACGGCCGTAGAAGGTAACAGCCCTGTAGTCGAAAATCCATCCTCTCCAGAGTGGATCCTGAGTACGGCGGAACACGTGGAATTCCGTCGGAATCCGGGAGGACCATCTCCCAAGGCTAAATACTCCCTAGTGACCGATAGCGAACCAGTACCGTGAGGGAAAGGTGAAAAGAACCCCGGGAGGGGAGTGAAAGAGAACCTGAAACCGTGTGCCTACAAGTAGTCAGAGCCCGTTAACGGGTGATGGCGTGCCTTTTGTAGAATGAACCGGCGAGTTACGATCACGTGCAAGGTTAAGCCGAAGAGGCGGAGCCGCAGCGAAAGCGAGTCTGAACAGGGCGACGGAGTACGTGGTCGTAGACCCGAAACCAGGTGATCTACCCATGTCCAGGGTGAAGGTGAGGTAGCACTCACTGGAGGCCCGAACCCACGTACGTTGAAAAGTGCGGGGATGAGGTGTGGGTAGCGGAGAAATTCCAATCGAACTTGGAGATAGCTGGTTCTCTCCGAAATAGCTTTAGGGCTAGCCTCGTGTAAAGAATACTGGAGGTAGAGCACTGTTTGGACTAGGGGCCCACCTCGGGTTACCGAATTCAGACAAACTCCGAATGCCAGCTATTTATACACGGGAGTCAGACTACGAGTGATAAGATCCGTGGTCGAGAGGGAAACAGCCCAGACCACCAGCTAAGGTCCCAAAGTAGCCGTTAAGTGGAAAAGGATGTGGCGTTGCTTAGACAACCAGGATGTTGGCTTAGAAGCAGCCATCATTTAAAGAGTGCGTAATAGCTCACTGGTCGAGTGACGCTGCGCCGAAAATGTATCGGGGCTAAACGGTTCACCGAAGCTGTGGATCCGTGCTTCGCACGGGTGGTAGGAGAGCGTTCTAAGCGCGCAGAAGTCAGACCGGAAGGACTGGTGGAGCGCTTAGAAGTGAGAATGCCGGTATGAGTAGCGAAAGATGGGTGAGAATCCCATCCGCCGAATGACTAAGGTTTCCTGAGGAAGGCTCGTCCGCTCAGGGTTAGTCGGGACCTAAGTCGAGGCCGAAAGGCGTAGACGATGGGCAACAGGTTGATATTCCTGTACCACCTCCCCGCCGTTTGAGCGATGGGGGGACGCAGGAGGATAGGGAAAGCACGCCGTTGGTCGAGCGTGTCCAAGCAGCAAGGCGGGGAAGTAGGCAAATCCGCTTCCCGCAACGCTGAGCTGTGATGGGGAGCGCATTGCGCGCGAAGTTCCCGATTTCACACTGCCAAGAAAAGCCTCTAGCGAGGCGGGAGGTGCCCGTACCGCAAACCGACACAGGTAGTCGAGGAGAGAATCCTAAGGCGAGCGAGAGAACTCTCGTTAAGGAACTCGGCAAAATGACCCCGTAACTTCGGGAGAAGGGGTGCTCATTGGGGTGCAAGCCCCGATGAGCCGCAGAGAATAGGCCCAGGCGACTGTTTATCAAAAACACAGGTCTCTGCTAAACCGCAAGGTGATGTATAGGGGCTGACGCCTGCCCGGTGCTGGAAGGTTAAGAGGAGGAGTTAGCGCAAGCGAAGCTCCGAATTGAAGCCCCAGTAAACGGCGGCCGTAACTATAACGGTCCTAAGGTAGCGAAATTCCTTGTCGGGTAAGTTCCGACCCGCACGAAAGGCGTAACGATCTGGGCGCTGTCTCAACGAGAGACTCGGTGAAATTATAGTACCTGTGAAGATGCAGGTTACCCGCGACAGGACGGAAAGACCCCGTGGAGCTTTACTGTAGCCTGATATTGAATTCCGGTACAGCTTGTACAGGATAGGTAGGAGCCGTAGAAGGGGGAGCGCCAGCTTCCCTGGAGGCGCCCTTGGGATACTACCCTGGCTGTACTGGGATTCTAACCCGCAAGCCTGATCGGCTTGGGAGACAGTGTCAGGTGGACAGTTTGACTGGGGCGGTCGCCTCCCAAAGAGTAACGGAGGCGCCCAAAGGTTCCCTCAGAATGGTTGGAAATCATTCGCAGAGTGTAAAGGCATAAGGGAGCTTGACTGCGAGACCTACAAGTCGAGCAGGGTCGAAAGACGGGCTTAGTGATCCGGTGGTTCCGCATGGAAGGGCCATCGCTCAACGGATAAAAGCTACCCCGGGGATAACAGGCTTATCTCCCCCAAGAGTCCACATCGACGGGGAGGTTTGGCACCTCGATGTCGGCTCATCGCATCCTGGGGCTGTAGTCGGTCCCAAGGGTTGGGCTGTTCGCCCATTAAAGCGGTACGCGAGCTGGGTTCAGAACGTCGTGAGACAGTTCGGTCCCTATCCGTCGTGGGCGCAGGAAATTTGAGAGGAGCTGTCCTTAGTACGAGAGGACCGGGATGGACACACCGCTGGTGTACCAGTTGTCTTGCCAAAGGCACAGCTGGGTAGCTATGTGTGGACGGGATAAGTGCTGAAAGCATCTAAGCATGAAGCCCCCCTCAAGATGAGATTTCCCATTGCGTAAGCAAGTAAGATCCCTCAAAGACGATGAGGTAGATAGGTCCGGGGTGGAAGCACGGTGACGTGTGGAGCTGACGGATACTAATCGATCGAGGACTTAACCAAGAAAACACTTTCGATGCCGTTATCCAGTTTTGAGGGAACAACCCTCATATTGTGAAGTGACGATGGCGAAGAGGTCACACCCGTTCCCATACCGAACACGGAAGTTAAGCTCTTCAGCGCCGATGGTAGTTGGGGGCTTCCCCCTGCGAGAGTAGGACGTCGCTTCGCAAGAAGGCACCACTGAAAAAGTGGTGCTTTTTTATTTTCAAAAAAGCCCCAAACTGCCAAAGACCGAAGGTCAGGTCGGCGCGGCTAAGGAAACGGACAATAAAAAGAAAAGGAAATGCCGATCAGCAGCAGGCGAGAAGCCCGGGGACCAAGAAGAACAAGGAAGCGAGGCGGACCGGAACGGAGCGTACTTTGTACGTGAGTCCGGACCGCCGATGCTGACGCAGAGATTCGAAGGTCAACGGGCTTCGGAGCCAGCGCCGATGGGAGTGGGTGGCATCTCCTGCGAGAGATAGACGCGCGCTTCGCAAAGGCACCACTGAAAAGTGGTGCTGTTTTATTTTAAAAAATAAACCCTAAATGATAAAAATTGAAAGTTTGTTCGAAAGAATAAGGAAGCTGCAATATAAAGAAAAGGTGATTCAAATCAGAAGGAAGCGAAAAGCCGGGAACGAAGTAGATTGTTGTAAAAAAGCCATTACTGTTTTGGCAGTAATGGCTTTTTACATTGAGAAGCAAGGATTTTTGCTCAAATGGTTTGAATCCAAGAGGAAGTCCCTACCATGCCATGGCACAAAAAAAGAAACAGAATAAATATAATATAAATCCCCTTTTTGAGGTGAAAAAATGAAGCGTTTAAAAAGAAACACCGTGGTACTCGTTTTTATTTTATTGGTAAGCCTTCTCCACTTTCTCCTCCACTATCTTTATAGATAAAAATTGCCGGAGCATCTCTCTATATAACAAATTGAAACAATTTATTTTTAGATAAGAAAGCAATGCGTTACTATATAGAGAGATGTTTTTATTTTGCTTTTCATTGAAGATGATAGGCTCTTTTCGATAAACTATTGTTGATGTTAGGTGAGAGGATACGTGATGGGAATGTATGAAAAGGAAGTCCATTCATTAGAAGAAACGAACCAATTGGCCATTCGTTTGGCGAATTTGCTTGAGCCTGGGGATAATATTACTTTTGAAGGAGATTTAGGTGCCGGAAAAACAACATTCATCAAGGCTTTGGCCAAAGGACTCGGCATTTCCAGGACGGTCAATAGCCCTACTTTTACGATTATGAAACAATATGAAGGCAGATTGCCTTTAAACCATCTTGATGTCTATCGATTGGAAAACAGTGACGAAGATTTAGGATGGGAAGAAATATTTTACGGTGATGCCGTTACGGTTGTCGAATGGGCGCATTTAATTGAAGATCACTTGCCTGATGAAAGATTAGAAATTGAAATTCAAAGAATGGGAGAAAATAAAAGGAAATTCATCTTTAAACCGGTCGGTAAACGATACGAACGGCTATGTGAGGAGTTATTTCAATGATTTGGTTAGGAATCGAAACTTCAAATAAACCACTTTCCGTCTCAATTGTCAGGGATGGACAAGTGTTGGCAGAAATTGTGCAAAACACAAACATGACACATTCCGTTACCTGCATGCCGGCAATTGAAGAAGTTTTTCGTAAATCCAATTTAACCCCCGTTGACATTGATGCAATCGCGGTTTCGGAAGGACCAGGTTCCTACACCGGATTGCGAATTGGCGTGACAATCGCAAAAACTTTGGCATGGACATTAAGAAAGCCTTTAGCCGGTGTATCCAGTTTAAAAGTGCTCGCAAGCAATGCGGAATTATACAAAGGAATCATTTGTGCATTATTCGATGCAAGAAGAAAAAATGTTTATGCAGCAGCGTACCGAGGAATGAATTTAGAAACAGTTATTCCGGAACATCACGGTTCTTTGGAAGAATTGCTGCAGCAGTTAAAAGAATATAACGATCAGATTCTGTTTGTGGGCATGGATGTTCAAAAATTTAAGGAAGATATTCAGACAGTTTTAGGCGAACAAGCCAAATTTGCGCCTTCTTCTCTCAATTTGCCAAGAGCTTCTAAACTAATTGAGTTGGCTGAAAAAGAACCTCTGCCATCGTTGGAAACGATCCATTCCTTTGTTCCAAAATATTACCGTTTGGCTGAAGCGGAAGCAAAATGGCTAGAGCAACATCAAAAGGAGCAATCATGATGGTACGATATAGGAAAATGACCGCACAAGATGTGGAGGCAGTACATGCTATCGAAGTCGAATCCTTTCCCACTCCTTGGTCCTTGGATTCGTTCCATTATGAAATGCGTGTGAATCCTTATGCATATTACATCGTAGCAGAAGACGATGATGGAAATATTGTTGGCTATTGTGGTATGTGGATTGTCATTGATTCCGCCCAAATCACGAATGTGGCCGTAACAGAGAAAGCCAGAGGCCAAGGAATCGGGGAAGGGCTGATGAGGGAAGCGATGCGGGCGGCGAAGGAACATAATGCGGATATGATGAGTTTGGAAGTACGGGTATCCAATGAGGTTGCACAAAATTTATACCGAAAACTCGGATTCCAGGAAGGCGGAATCCGGAAGGGGTATTATGCAGATAATCATGAAGATGCTTTAGTAATGTGGGTGAAACTATAATGGAAAACTTAATTTTAGCGATAGAAACGAGTTGTGATGAAACTGCAGCAAGTGTCGTAAGAAATGGAAATGAAATTCTTTCCAACGTCGTCGCTTCACAAATTGAAAGTCAAAAAAGATTTGGAGGGGTCGTACCGGAGATTGCGTCCCGCCATCATGTCGAGCAAATTACCATTGTTATAGAAGAGGCGTTGGCAAAGGCAAACATCGTTCCATCAGATTTGGATGCAGTTGCAGTAACGGAAGGGCCGGGGCTTGTCGGAGCATTATTGATTGGCATTAATGCTGCAAAGGCATTCGCTTTTGCCCATGGGTTGCCCATTATCGGAGTACATCATATTGCCGGCCATATTTATGCAACGGCTCTCGTGGAAGAGATGCAATTTCCGCTTCTTGCGCTTGTTGTCTCCGGAGGACATACGGAATTGGTGTATATGAAGGAACACGGTTCTTTCGAAGTGATCGGGGAAACCCGCGATGATGCAGCGGGTGAAGCATACGATAAAGTGGCCCGCGTCCTGAATTTGCCTTATCCGGGCGGTCCGCATATTGACCGGATGGCTCATGAAGCTAAAAGGGGAGTAGAATTTCCGAGGGCGTGGCTGGAGGATTCGTATGACTTTAGTTTTAGCGGGCTAAAATCCGCTGTCATTAACTATAAACATAATTTGGAGCAGAGAGGGGAAAAAATTGTCCCTGAAGAAATTGCCAAAGGCTTTCAGGACAGTGTAGTGGAAGTATTAACAACGAAAACCGTAAGAGCTGCAAAGGATTTTGGTGTAAAACAAGTGATCGTGGCCGGAGGTGTTTCTGCAAATCGGGGATTGCGGGAAAGTCTCCGGAAAGCCCTTGAGCAAGAAGGAATTCCTTTTACGGCTCCTCCATTGAATTTATGCACCGATAATGCGGCGATGATTGCAGCCTGTGCGGCTTACATGTATGAAGCGGGTGTCAGAAGCGATTTATCGATGAACGGTTTGCCTGGAAAGGAATTAAAGAGCTGGATTGGCGAAAACGACAATCTTCGTCAATCATAATATAAAAGGTTTTCGGATATGACATATTTTGTCATATCTTTTTTTATTGAAGTTATACACAGAATTAAAATATTTTTTATTTTTCTGAAAAGTTATCCACAAGTATGTTAATATCTTTCTTCATTTGTCAAGACGAACATTCGTACTTATGCACAATCTGTGGATAACTTGTGCATAACCTGTGATAAAATTGTGGGAAATCAATATATTGTGTGTATTTTTTCAGAATCAAATGTGGATAATAAAAAATTGTAATGTGGATACTGTGGAAAATGTTGTTGATATGTTGATATTACTGAGTTTTGATTGTGAATAAAATTGTGGGAAATTATTATCGAAATTTGTCTATTGACCAAGATATATGGGCAATACAACATGTCGGTAAGAATTTGAGAAACAAAGAAAAAGCCGCCTGAACAATTTTTCAGGCAGCAAATCAGGATTGAAGATTTTCCAACTCTTCTTGCAGTTCCAGCCATTCCAGTTCGAGTTCGCTGTAGGCTTGTTTAAACGAATCCAGTTGGTTTTGCAGCTCCAATGCTTTTTCATAATCACTGAAAATTTCCGGTTCGCATAGCTTGAGCTCGATGTTTTTAATTTCCTCTTCACAATTAGCAAGATTATTTTCAATCTCTTCCAATTTTCTTCGGATTTGTCTTTCTCTTTTTTTGAATTCTTTATTGGCTGACGATGAACGTTCGGGCTTGGTTTCTTGCGTTGCTTCTTTTTTCGCCACGCTCATTCCGGCCAATTCCATCAATTCTTGCTTTTTCTCGACATAATAGTCATAGTCCCCCAAATATTCCATCGAGCCTGTTGGAGATAATTCAATCACTTTTGTGGCGATTTTATTGATAAAATAACGGTCATGGGAAACAAATAAAATCGTTCCGGGGTAGTCCATCAACGCGTTTTCCAATACTTCCTTGCTGTCCAAATCGAGATGGTTCGTCGGTTCGTCCAGGACAAGGAAATTCGCTTTTTCCAGCATTAGCTTGGCAAGGGCTAGACGCGCTTTTTCTCCTCCGGACAGGGAATGTACAGGTTTTAGGACATCGTCGCCGCTAAATAAAAATTGACCTAATATGGAACGGATATCTTTTTCGTTCATAAGCGGCCATTCGTCCCATAGTTCATTCAAAACCGTCTTGTTGCTGTGAAGTTTCGTTTGATCTTGATCATAATAACCGATTTTGACGTTTGTTCCGTAACGGATGCTGCCGGATAAAACCGGCAAATCTTTAACGATGGTTTTTAGCAAAGTGGATTTTCCGATACCGTTTGGGCCGACAATGGCAACCCGATCTTGCCGGAAAATGCGCAAGTTGATATTTCGTGAAATAATATGTTCATGATCATACCCAATGGATAAATTATCGATTGACAGCACGTCGTTTCCGCTTTGTCGTTCGATTTCAAACCCGAATTTTGCGGATTTTTCATCACCGTCAGGAGCTTCCATCCATTGGATGCGTTCCAGCATTTTTCTCCTGCTTTTTGCAAGTCTGGCAGTGGAAGCGCGGGCAATGTTTTTTTGAATAAAGGCTTCCAGTCTCGCTTTTTCATCTTGCTGCTGTTCATACATTTTTAAATCGCGTTCGTACTGTTTTGCTTTTTGTTCCAAATAATCGCTATAATTTCCTATATATCTGGTTACACGGCCTCTCGATACCTCATATACGATATGAACAATCTGATCCAAAAAATAACGGTCGTGGGAAACCATTAGAATGGCGCCATCATAAGATTTTAAATAATTTTCAAGCCAGTTTAGAGTTTCGATATCTAAATGGTTGGTAGGCTCGTCTAAAATTAATAAATCCGGTTTGCTTAGTAGCAATTTGGCAAGGGCCAGCCGTGTGCGTTGCCCTCCCGATAAGGATGAAACGGTTTGTCCGTACATGTCAGGGTAGAATTTCATACCATGCAGAACGGAGCGGATATCCGCCTCATATTGATAACCGCCGGCTTCTTTAAATGTATGCTGCAGTTGATCATATTCTTTCATGATCCGATCGTAATTCTCAGGGTTTTCATAGACGGAAGGATCGGCCATTTGCTGTTCTAATTCCCGGAGCCTCTTTTCCAACTTTTTTAACGGTTCGAATACCGTCATCATTTCTTCCCAAATTGTCCTTTGCGAATCAAGGCCTGTATGTTGCTCTAAATAGCCAATTGTTATATCTTTAGGAATGATGATTTCCCCGGAATCGTACGGAATTTGGCCGGCGATGATTTTTAGCAAAGTGGTTTTCCCGGCGCCGTTGCGGCCGACCAGTGCAACACGGTCCCGATGTTGAATTTCCAATTTGACATCGCTTAAAATTTCATCAGCTAAGTAGGATTTTGATACTTGATTTACTTGAAGTATGATCATGTTTACACCTCAATTCATTATTTAAGTGTAATCGATAGAAGGAATTCAGGCAATGTGGACGCTTTACTTATTTTGTTATGTTTAGTAATATAAAATCAATTTCGATTTGAAGCAGGGGGATTATCGTGAAAAAAGATATAAAAATTCCACAAGCAACGACAAAAAGACTTCCTCTTTATTATCGATTTCTGCAAAATTTCGCAAATGCCGGAAAACAGAGGGTTTCATCCCAGGAATTAAGCGAGGCAATGAAGATTGACTCAGCCACGATCCGACGGGATTTTTCCTATTTCGGCGCTTTAGGGAAAAAAGGTTATGGATACGATGTTGCTTACTTATTGGAATTTTTCAGACAGATCCTCGATCAGGACGAGGGGGCGAATGTTGCCCTTATTGGTGTGGGGAATTTAGGAAGCGCTCTTTTAAAATATAATTTCCAGAAAAATCATAATACAAGAATAGTTGTTGCTTTCGATACAAAGGCTCCGATGGAAGGGCATGAAATAAACGGGATTCCGGTATATCATCCCGATCGGCTCGAGGAAATGTATCAAAAATACAATGCAGAACTGGCTATTTTGACGGTATCTTCGCGTTCGGCCCAAATGATTGCCGACCGGTTGGCAGCCATCAACGCGAAGGGAATTTTGAATTTTACGCCGGTCCGTTTAAATGTTCCGGAATCGATGAAAGTAATGAATATTGATTTGGCGGTAGAATTGGAAGCTCTAATCTATTTGATTCGTAATAGTGATTGATAAAAAGTTTTCACAAACAACCATTTGATATGTAATGAAAAATATGTCGAATTGGGGTAAAATAATTACATATGACTGAGGAGGTGGCATCATGGTTGTCCATTTAAGTGCGATTTCACCGTCAGCTCTTATTATAATTGGGGTTGTTGCGTTAATCATTTTTGGGCCGAAAAAGTTGCCTGAATTTGGACGGGCTATGGGAACGACTTTGCGCGAGTTCAAAAAAGGCACGCAAGGTTTGATTGATGATAGCGATATTACGGATTCTAAAAAAAATGTGATTGAACAAACTACCCTTCAAATAGATCAGCAAAAAAATTCCACTGAAACGGTTGAAGCGAAAGAACAAGAAAATAATAAGTAATTTTAAGGATGTCTAGTAAATGCAAAAGGATCCAAAAGAACTTCCTGTAATCGAGCATATAGAAGAATTAAGAAAGCGCTTGATCGTTTGTGCTGTTTTTTTTGCGATTGCATTATTTGCCGGATTTTATTTTGCTGAGCCGATCATCAAATACATCCAGTATGATGCGGAGCCATTTATTAAATATTTTCAGCCGGATCATGGGCAAATGAACAGTGAAGAATCTCAGGGGCTCACATTAAACGCATTTAAAGTGACCGATCCGCTAACCGTTTATTTGGAAGTCGCATTTTTTGTCGCGTTAATTTTAACATCGCCTGTGATTTTATATCAGCTTTGGGCGTTTATAGCTCCGGGGCTGTATGAAGCTGAAAGGAAGGCTACATTAAAATATATTCCTTACGCTTTTATCCTGTTTTTGGCTGGAGTATTGTTTGGCTACTTTATCCTTTTTCCGAACGTCATGAATTTTATGATGGGCTTGTCTGAACGATTGGGCATTCAGCAGACGATCGGCATTAACGAATACTTCGGCTTTTTATTCAAATTGGTGATACCTTTTGGCTTGTTGTTCCAACTTCCGGTGATTACCCTCTTTTTATCACGGCTCGGCATACTGAATCCTGTTTGGATGGTGAAATTTCGAAAGTATTCTTATTTTGCGTTGTTTGTCATTGCGGTATTGATTTCGCCTCCCGACTTGGTTTCGTATATTTTGATGTCCATTCCTCTGTTCGTTTTATATGAAATCAGCATTGCTATTGCAAAAATTGGATATAAGAAATATGAAAAAGCGGAAGAACAGCGGATGAAAGAGGAAAGGGAAGCGGCAGTAAATCATCAAGTGGAGGCTGCCCTGGCGGAACAACGCCGTCAAATGGAACAAATCAATCAGCAAAATTAAAGCCTATTTTCAATGAAAGTCCATTCATTGAAAATAGGTTTTTTGTTTTGCTGAAATCGGGGTTGCCAGAAACAATCGTCTGATGCATGTCACTGATTAAAAAATTGCTGGATATTATCAAGATTTAACTGCATGTACGTAACAAAGCCGTTTAACAGCATATGGCTGATGATTGGCGTAATGAGACGCTTTGTTTTATTGTACAAAAAAGCGAATATAAAACCGGTAATTGTATAAAGAATGATATGGCTGAAATCCAAATGGATGATGGCAAAGAAGATGGAGCTCACAAAGGCAGCCACCCAAAAGTTATTCTGGGCTTCCATGATGGAACCGAAAATGACCCGGCGGAATACAAGCTCTTCTAAAATCGGACCAAAGATGACAGATGCCAAAATCATAATCGGTGCTGTTTTCGTAACGTTGATGATCGCTTCTGTATTTTCTGATCCTGGTTTTATGCCTAGAGATGATTCAATTTGAACACCGATGATCTGGCCAAGATAAATCATAAAAAATCCTGCCAGCCCCCAACCGATCGCCGGCAAAACGGGCATTTTGTCCCCCTTTAAACAATTCCAAAAATTTTTATTTCTGGAAATTAGAATAAAAGCTATGATCAGGGCAATCCCTGCCGATATGGAAGACCACCAGGCGACGAGCGCAATGTCCGCCTCTTTTCCCTGCTGTTCTATAAAACCTAAAAGGAATTTCTTTAAAGGAGGTATCCATAGCAAAAAAGAAGAAAGCTGAAAACAAATATACGTCATTAATACATAAAAAGCTGTTTTTTGGGTATGAACTTTTTTTGGACTAACCAATCGTATAATTCCCTCTTTCTAAAAAAATTGTTTAAAATGTAAATGTAGGCATTAAATAGCATATGCTAATGACATTGCCAACCATATTCTATTGTAGAGGAATCTTGTTAGAAAAGAAATTTTTAATACTTCTCCCTTGCAAAAGCAGGAATGATTCATTATTATTATAAATGTGTTAGCACTCAGGACGGACGAGTGCTAATAAGGGAAGTTAAAATACGATTATTAGGAGGTTGTTTCACTTGCTAAAACCATTAGGAGATCGTGTCGTTATCGAATTAATCGAAGTCGAAGAAAAAACTGCATCTGGACTTGTACTTCCTGATTCCGCAAAAGAAAAACCACAAGAAGGTAAAGTTGTGGCTGTAGGCTCTGGCCGAGTATTAGACAATGGAACTCGCGTTGAACCCGAAGTAAAAGTCGGAGACACTATCATCTTCTCTAAATACGCTGGAACTGAAGTGAAATATGAAGGTAAAGAATATTTGATTTTAAGAGAAAGTGACATCTTGGCAGTTTTATAATAAATAGAACGAAAATTCCATTTACGCCTGTTCAATTTTATGAATTTTAAGGCGTCTAAATACCAGTTTCGATTACCGAAAGAAAAAATACGGAGGTAGGCAAAATGGCAAAAGATATCAAGTTTGCAGAAGAAGCTCGCGCGTTAATGCTGAAAGGTGTAGATAAATTAGCAAACGCTGTGAAAGTGACATTGGGTCCAAAAGGACGCAACGTTGTACTTGAAAAGAAATTCGGTTCACCTCTAATCACAAATGACGGTGTAACAATCGCCAAAGAAATCGAACTTGAAAACCCATATGAAAACATGGGTGCAAAATTAGTTGCAGAAGTTGCTTCCAAAACAAACGAAGTTGCCGGGGACGGTACAACTACTGCAACAGTGTTGGCTCAAGCGATGATTCGTGAAGGCTTGAAAAACGTGACTAGCGGCGCAAACCCTGTAGGCATCCGCAAAGGTATTGAAAAAGCTGTTGCTGCAGCAGTCGAAGAATTGAAAAACATTTCCCGTCCAGTTCAAAATAAAGAAGAAATCGCCCAAGTTGCTTCCATTTCTGCAGCTGACGAAGAAGTAGGTAAATTCATTTCTGAAGCAATGGACCGCGTTGGTACTAACGGTGTTATCACAATTGAAGAATCTAAAGGTTTCGCTACAGAATTAGATGTAGTGGAAGGTATGCAATTTGATCGCGGTTACGTATCTCACTACATGGTAACTGATACAGACAAAATGGAAGCTGTATTAGAAAACCCATACATCTTGATTACGGATAAGAAAATTTCCAACATCCAAGACATCCTTCCATTATTGGAGCAAGTGGTACAACAAAGCAAACCATTGTTAATCATTGCTGAAGATATTGAAGGTGAAGCACTTGCGACATTAGTATTGAACAAATTGCGCGGTACATTCCAAGTAGTGGCAGTAAAAGCTCCTGGCTTCGGTGACCGCCGCAAAGCAATGCTTGAAGATATCGCAATCTTGACAGGTGGACAAGTAATCACTTCAGACCTTGGTCTAGAATTAAAAACTGCAGACATATCTCAATTAGGCCGCGCTGGCAAAGTTGTTGTAAGTAAAGAAAACACAACAATCGTAGAAGGTGCAGGCGATCAAGCTGCAATCGAATCACGCGTAAATCAAATCCGTGCACAAATCGAAGAAACAACTTCAGAATTTGATAAAGAAAAATTACAAGAACGCTTGGCAAAACTTGCTGGCGGTGTTGCAGTAATCAAAGTTGGTGCTGCTACTGAAACAGAACTAAAAGAACGCAAACTTCGCATTGAAGACGCATTGAACGCTACTCGTGCAGCGGTTGAAGAAGGTATCGTTGCAGGTGGTGGTACTGCATTAGTAAATGTTTATAAGGCAGTAGAAAAAGTATTAGATGAAGTTGATGGTGATGTAGCAACTGGTGTGAAAATCGTGCTTCGCGCTCTTGAAGAACCAGTTCGTCAAATCGCAGAAAATGCCGGATTGGAAGGTTCAATCATTGTTGATCGCTTAAAACGTGAAGAAGTAGGCATTGGTTTCAATGCTGCCACTGGCGAATGGGTGAACATGATTGAAGCAGGTATCGTTGACCCTGCAAAAGTAACTCGTTCTGCTCTTCAAAATGCCGCATCTGTCGCTGCATTGTTCTTGACAACTGAAGCGGTGGTAGCTGACATTCCTGAACCACCAGCCCAAAATTCCGGAATGCCAGATATGGGCGGCATGATGTAATATCCGGGGTTTCAATCTAAGAGGGTTCTTTCCAAATCTTTGGAAAGAACCCTCTTTCGTGTTTCCAACATGCAGTTTCATTGCTTAAATCTGACATTCTTAGCGGCTGCTTTTGTTTTTGCACCTTCATTGATTCGATTTTGCTTTTGAACTTGCGCAAAATAAATATCAAATCAATATTTATTTTGAACCATCATTAGAAAATGGAGGTTTTATCACAAAATCTTTGTTTTACAATAAATTTTATAAAATTACTATGTTTTATTAAAAAATTATTTTATAATAAAGAATAATTCGCCAAACAAAATTGTATTTTATATTGGAATGCGTGTTTTTTAGATGTATGAAAGATTCGCCGTATTTGCCGCACTAAACCTTTTGAACCCGTGAGAAAAGGGGCATTCCGTTGGATCCTGTCATTTCAATCTTCATCCTGTCTGGCCACCCAAAATGTTCAGGATGTGTTTCTTTTTGATACTTACTTTTTTAATGTATAATACAATTAGCTGAGTATTGTTTTGGCATGAAACATTATCGTATTGTGTGGGGGTTTCTTATGGAAGCATTGGATATTTTAGATAGATTAAATGAAATAGAAGTGTATTATGAACCGATTTTTAGCGCGGATTCCCAGTCAATTGTCGCCTTTCAGGTTTCCGGTAAACTTGAAATTAATGGAAATACGATCGATATCGTCAATTTTACATACGATTCATCAGTGCCGGAAGAGTTAAGAAAAGAAACAGAAGTGCAATTAATTAAAATGGCATTGAAAGAAGCAAAAAATAAATTGAACGAATACTATCTCTATTTGCCATGCAACCCGAATTTGTTTATGACTGATGTGGGTGAATTGTATTTTCAAACAATCAAACAAACCATTGATGAGTCCCTGTTGCCAAAAATCTATTTAGTGATTCCAGCCCATAAATATCAGGGGGATGCCGAAGAGCTGCATCATCCGATTCGATATATGAAAACTTATGGAGTCAAAATCGCTTTGGATGATATCGGAAAAGACAGCAATTTGGACCAAATTTTCATGCTGGAACCGACCGTATTAATGATTAATATCGCCCAGCTAAATTATGATGCATGGGGTTCGCAAAGCCATGTGTTTACAACCATTCAAAATTTGGCGATTAAAATGGGCGCCACTTTAATGTTTAAAGATATTAAAACGGATTACCAATTGCATCATGCCTGGAAGCATGGAGCGCGTTATTTCAAAGGCGAATATTTACAGAAACCTTCTGCACAACTAAATCCGACAGACGCATTAAAAGAGCGGTTCAGCAATGATTGCAAGCAGTTTATTGCGACTGAAAGAAAGCAACTGGAGTTAAAATATGAAGAAATGAAGAAATTGAAAAGAACCATTGCGACGATTGTTGAACAATCAAGAATCCAAAGCAATGATGAGGAATCGCTTTTGGCACTGGCAAATAAATTGACGCCTTATGCTTTTCGATTTTACATTTGCGATGAAGAAGGTTTTCAAATTTCGCCGAATATTGTTCGAAAAAATGGCGAATGGGAAGTGGAAAAAGAAGCTCTTGGGAAAAACTGGAGCTGGCGTCCGTATTTCTTGATGAATATTATTAAATTAAAAGAAGATACAAAAGGCGAATTGTCAAATATCTATAGCGATATTAAAACCGGAGAATTAACCCGGACATTTTCGATGGCATTGGATGACAACGAATATTTATTTGTTGATATTTCTTACGATTATTTATATGAACATAATTTATTATATTAACTCGTTTAGTTGTTCCAAAAGGATGATAGATTCATAAAGGGATGAAGGCTATCCGGAGAGCGGTCTTTCCGGGTGGCCTGTTTTTTTGCCACAGGCCATTGAACTGTTATTTTCTTTAAAACATCATCATACAATCTATTGATTGGCATAAGCGCGAAAAGGAGGATGTGTTATTCAAATTCATGTTGTGCGGCCGGGAGAAACCCTTTGGGGAATCGCGCAAAGCTATAATGTAAATCCGCAAACCATAATCCAAACCAATCAGATTGAAACGCCGAATGAATTGGTTGTAGGGCAAGCCATTGTCATTCCGATTGTCGGAAGTTTTTATTGGGTACAACCGGGAGACACCCTTTTTGCCATTGCGCAGCGATATGGATTAAATTATGTTACGCTTGCACAGATCAACGGCATTAATCCCAATCTGCCATTGATGCCTGGAATCCGATTATATATTCCACCGCGCCAAAAAACGAGGGCGGAAGTCAATATCTATATTGAACCGTCAGGAAACTCGGTTAGCGAAACATTATTAAATAGTGCCCGCGAGGCGGGGCCGTATCTCACATACCTGGCGACATTCAGTTATCAAGCAAGGAGAGACGGCAGCCTGGTTCCTATGCCGATACAAGGAATTCCGGAAGTGGCCGAAAACAGCAGGGCCTCTTTGATGCTTGTTGTGACAAATTTGGAGAACGGCCAATTCAGTGCAGAACTGGGGAGAGACATATTGCAAAGCGCAGCAGTGCAAGACGTTTTGCTGGACAACATCATTGAAGAAGCAAAACGGATTGGAAGTGTATCGAATATTCATTTTGACTTTGAATTTTTGCCTCCGGACCAAAAAGAAGCCTATAACAATTTTTTAAGGAAAGCTGCGGAGCGTTTGCATGGCGAAGGATTTTTGATATCAAGCGCTTTGGCTCCAAAACTGTCCCGGGAGCAGGCAGGACAATGGTATGAAGCCCACGATTATCGCGCCCATGGGGAAATAGTGGATTTTGTTGTGTTGATGACCTACGAATGGGGGTATTCGGGAGGACCGCCAATGCCGGTATCGCCCATTACCGAAGTAGAAAAAGTATTAAATTATGCTTTGACGGAAATGCCGGCTGAAAAGATTATGATGGGCCAGAATTTATATGGCTATGATTGGACTCTGCCTTATGTGGAAGGCGGAAAATATGCCAGAGCCATCAGTCCTCAACAAGCGATTGCCATTGCCCGTGAACATAATGCGGAAATTCAATACGACCCGAGAGCCCAGGCGCCATTTTTCTATTATGTTGACGATGAAGGGAATAATCATGAAGTATGGTTTGAAGATGCAAGATCCATTCAGGCAAAGTTTGATTTAATGAAAAGACTAAATTTGAGAGGCATCAGCTATTGGAAGCTGGGATTTGCATTTCCTCAAAATTGGCTGCTCATACAAGACAACTTTAATGTGGTGAAAAGATAGTATCCGTGCATCGCCCGAGTCTAGAGGAAGATTCATCACGTCAGTGGCTGACCGGCTCGGGCTGAAATTTTCCGTTGTACATAAGGAATATTGTGGAAAGATTCCGCGCAAAACCGGGTGGATTCTTTTATTTGGCATATATTCAAATTTCGAATTTTTTTTAAAGTACTACCAGATCGCCGCATTATCACATATAATATTTGTATATGAATAAATGTTTATATAAGAATTGGTGGTGAATAAGTTGGAAGAAAATAAGGGCTTTAACAATGGCGATGAAGAAACAATGGATTTAGATGAGGAGACGTTATTTTTAGTATCCCAGACGTTTAAAGCGTTGAGCGATCCAACGCGGATCCGGATATTATATTTAATTTCTCAAAAAGAATGTTCAGTGAATGAAATTGCGAAAACATTAAATCTTAGCCAGCCGAATGTATCCCATCAATTGCGTTTTTTAAAGAACTTGAGACTTGTCAAATATCGCAGGGAAGGAACGACAATGTATTATTCTATCGATGATGACCACATTGTACATATGCTGTACCAAACGATTGAGCATTCGAAACATTGAAGTTTATGAGCATATACTAATATAAAGGAGGTATGATGATGGGACATGGACATCATCATGCACACCACGACCATACCCATGGTGCCAATAAAAGAACATTGACGATTGCGTTTTTCATCATAGCCGTTTACATGCTGATTGAAGCAATTGGCGGCATTCTCACAAACAGTCTCGCGCTTCTTTCCGATGCCGGCCATATGCTGAGCGATGCTGTTTCATTAGGTGTCGGAGTGCTGGCTTTCAAATTTGGGGAGAAGGTTGCTGATTATAGCCGGACTTACGGATACCGGCGTTTTGAAATATTAGCCGCCGTTTTCAACGGCGCCACGTTAATCGTCATATCCATTTTTATTTTTATTGAAGCCATCCAGCGTTTCTTCTATCCCCCGGAAATCTCATCTTATGGCATGTTGGGAATTGCAATGGTCGGGTTGGCGGTGAATGTTCTTGTTGCTTGGATTTTAATGCGCGGTGGCGATACGCATGATAATTTGAACATGCGGGCAGCCTTCCTTCATGTAGTGGGAGATATGCTAGGGTCGGTGGCGGCAATTGTGGCGGCACTCTTCATCCTTCTTCTCGACTGGAGATGGATGGACCCGCTGGCAAGTATCATTGTTGCGTTCATCATCATAACAAGCGGCTACAGGGTGACGAAGGATGCCGTCCATGTATTGATGGAAGGCACTCCAAGCAATGTCGATATCGATGAAATTATTACATTGTTCAATAATACCCCGGGGATCATTGGAATCCATGATTTGCATGTATGGTGCATCACCAGCGGACAAAATGCCCTGTCATGCCATGCGGTAGTGAAAAACGATTTGTCTTTGACAGAAATACAGAATATATTAAAGAACATCGAACATGAATTGCTGCATTTAGGTATTGCCCATATGACGGTGCAAATAGAAGATGAAAATCATGTCCACGATGATTCCGTGCTGTGCAAAAACAATGGGATTCATCACCACCACCATCATCATTAAATTTAGCCTCCATCTTCCAAAGATGGAGGCTATTGATTTTTCAATAAATTTTTCAACTCGGCAAGGACTGTTTTCAATGGTTGTTTTTCCCCTGCTTCAAAAAAATTGCTGAATGGGTCTCCCCATGTTTTTAATCTTTCCATGATGACTGGAATGGTAAAGTTGTGGGGATGCAACTTTTCCCCTACTTCTTCCCAATAAAGTGGAGCAGCAACACAGCCGTATTCATTTCCCCTTGACGAGTATGGGGCGATAATGGTTTTCCCCCCGGCATGTTGTATATAATCCAGATACAACTTTTTTCCCCTGTTCTTTTTCAATCTTTCCAAAGTAAAGAGTTGAGGATTTTCATTGACCAAAAATTTGCAGATGAATTCGGTGAAAATCCGTGTTTCATCATAGGTAAATGCATTTTTTTGAAGCGGTATATACACCTGCAATCCTTTTCCTCCGGATGTTTTGACAAAGGCTTGCAATTCAAACCGGTCAAAGATGGCTTTCATTTTTAAAGCGGCTTCAACAGCAAGCGGAAATTCGTTGACCGATGGGGGATCCAGGTCAAAGACGATTTCCGTGGGGCAATCAGTGTCAACAGTTTGAAAGGGGATATGGAATTCCAGGGCAAGCTGATTGCCAAGCCAGAATAATGTGGGCAGGTCATTGCAAACGATATAATCAATATCTTCTATCCGTTTTGTTTGTACAAATTCCGGAGCATAGTCCGGAACATTTTTCTGATAAAAATGTTCGCCGCTAACGCCATGGGGATAACGGATGGCGGTCAGTGCCCGTTTCTGCAGAAAAGGAAGCAAATAAGGGGCAACTTGTTCCAAATAAAGCAGATAATGCTCTTTCGACAAATTCAATTTTGGCCAGACCGGCTTGTCGGGATGGGTGATTTGAACCTTCTCGGGCAACGGATGAAGTTGCTTTTGAAGGGTTGTCCAATTGCATTCCTCCGGTGATAAGTCAAAACGGAAGGAATGGAATCTCGGTTCCCTTAATTTTTTTCCATCGAAATCGATGCAGGCAACATCGGCGCAAATGGATGGAGGCAATGTCCAGATGGAGTTGGAAGTTTTTTCTCCTTTTGTTTGGAAAAAAGAAGCCAATGTTTGAAATGCTTCATCGGTCAGACCGTGTTTAAAAGCGGTGACCTCCACCAATTGGCCATCTTTATAAACCGCTCCGGTAAAGTAGCCGTTTGCTTTGTTGAAAGAAAGGACGATAGTGGAAACATATCTCCAATTTTTTATTTTGATCCAGTCGGTTGTTCTTTGTCCGCTCATCCATGGGCTTGCTTTCCGTTTGGCGACCATTCCTTCTCCGTTGTGCTCTTTGATGATTTTCCAAAGAGCGTCGCCATCTTCGCAACTTTCAATACATTG
Organism: Ureibacillus sp. FSL K6-8385; assembly: GCF_038593155.1. Lineage (GTDB taxonomy): Bacteria > Bacillota > Bacilli > Bacillales_A > Planococcaceae > Ureibacillus > Ureibacillus terrenus. The sequence goes on along the minus strand of NZ_CP151968.1, from coordinate 2,450,128 downwards.
AATTTGTCCCCGATGGAAAAATTGGATTTTCATCGGAAGATCTGCTTTTTGAAAAAGTTCAAGCAACCGTTTTTTTCGTTCTTCGAGGGGGAGCGTATTCATCTCGTTTCCATTCATTTTAAGCAGATCAAAAACGATAAATTGGCATGGGAACCGTTTGCTTGCTTGTTGGATGCTTTGTTTTGTTTTCATTTTTCCCCGGGATTGGACTATGGAAAAATTGCTTCGGTAATTATTTTCCAAGTAGACGATTTCCCCATCAAAGGCTAACGGAAGAAAAGGTTTTACATTTGGAAATGCCTGTTTGCAAAAATCAATCAGTTCGGGGAACAATGGGGATAAGTCGCGTTGATTTCTGCTGATGATGGCAGGAACTGCATCTTCCCATTCCAAGATTGCCCGAAAGCCGTCATATTTTGCTTCGTAAATCCACTCATCCCCGGTCGGCCATTCATCCGCGGATGTAAGAAGCATTGGCTTCATGGCAAAAACCTCCTTGTTCATTATTGTTAGACGGAGTGACAAGGTTATACATAGTTATGGTTCATCTAAGCATAATAAGAAAAAGGCAGGTGATAGTATGCATACGATCTGGAAAGGCAGCATCAGTTTCGGCCTGGTCAACATCCCGGTCAAATTGCATGCCGCTACAGAAGATAAAGATGTGAAATTGAGGCAGCTTCATAAAGAGTGCAATACGCCCATTAACTATAAAAAGATATGCCCTGTTTGCGACCGGGAAGTGAAAAATGAGGAAATCGTCAAAGCCTATGAATATGCCAAGAACAAATTCGTGATATTGGATGAGGAAGATTTGGAAACAATAAAAAAAGAAAATGAAGAAAAAGCGGTTGAAATTCTGGAATTTGTAAAGCTTGAAGAAATCGATCCGATCTATTTTCAGCGAAGTTATTTTTTATCTCCGGATACTGGTGGAATGAAAGCTTATGCATTGCTCAGGCAAGCGTTGAAGGAATCGGGAAAAATCGGTGTGGCGAAAATCACGATTCGTTCAAAGGAGCAGCTCGCGGTTGTCCGGGTTTATGAAGACACGTTGTTAATGGAAACGATATATTATCCCGATGAAGTCAGAAGCGCGAAGGATGTACCGAATATTCCAAGCGAAGAAAAAGTGGTGCAAAAAGAGTTGGAAACGGCTCTGATGTTAATCGACCAATTGACGGTCAAATTCGATCCTGAAAAATACCATGATGACTATCGGACTGCCCTTCTTGAATTAATCGAGAAGAAGAAAGCGGGGGAAACGGTAACCGCCAAGGAGAAAGAACCGGCGATTCCGCCGGATATGACGGATTTAATGAGCGCCCTCGAAGCGTCTTTGAAGAAAGTAAAAAAGAAGCCTTCAGGACGAAAGCGGAAAACGCAGGAAAAGAAGGAAGCATAGCAAAACAAAAGGACATTTCAAAGGGAGTCCCTTTGAAATATCCTTTTTTGTTATTATAGACTATCGCCGAAATCTGCTCTGAATTTTTCCACAAGCCGTTCAGGCCAATCGGATAATGCATCCAATTTTCCGACGAAGAAACGCAATACTTTAGGCTCATCGACGTATTTTAATCCGCCGATGATGTCACGATTTTCATATAGCCATGCAATCCGGTCGACTGCATATTTGATTTGGGATAACGTAAATACCCGTCTAGGAACTGCAAGGCGAACCAGCTCCATATTGGCGAGTTTTTCTACACCATTTTCATCCCGCGCTTCTGACATCGTACCCCGTTCCATGCCGCGCACTCCGCTTGCAATATAAATGGCTGCCGCCAATGCGCCGGCCGGATACTCGTTTTGCGGAACATGAGGCAAGAATTCCATCGCGTTGATGTGGCATCCCAATCCTCCAGGCGGCGTCACGACAGGGACACCTTTTTTGATGAATTCATTTGTCATATATTCAATGAAAAGAGGTCCCTGGCTGATCATTTCTTCGTCCATTGTTTCTTCCAAACCGACGGCAATGGCTTCAATTTCGCGTACACTCATTCCGCCATAAGTCAAGAATCCTTCGTATAAAGTTACATACTCCCGCATTGCGCGCATATCTTCTTCGCTATCTGTAATGATTCCGCCCCCACGAGCAAAGCCGAGTTTGCGCGCAGAGAAGTAGATAATGTCGCATAAGTCGGAAATTTCCCGCGTGATTTCGCGGATTGTCATATCTTTGCATGAAGGTTCTCGTTGTTTGATAAAGTACAAGTTGTCTTGAAGCAAACTTGCGTCAAGCACCAGTTTGATTCCGTATTGATCACAAACTTTGCGGACTTCCCTCAAGTTTGCTAATGAGAAAGGCTGTCCGCCGATCAAATTTGTACCTGCTTCCATACGGACAAACGGAATGTTTTCAGCGCCCACTTCATTGATGAGCTTAAGCAATTTTCCGATATCGATGTTTCCTTTGAAAGGATAATTGCTATTTAAATTCAATGCTTCATCCGTGAAAATTTCAACCACTGTGCCTCCTTCTTTTGTAATATGGGCTTGGGTTGTCGTAAAGTGGTAGTTCATCGGAACATAAGAACCAGGTTTGACATACACCGTACTTAAAATATTTTCGCAGGCACGGCCTTGATGCGCAGGAAGGAAATATTTTTTGCCGAAAATCTCTTGTATTGTTTTTTCCAATCTGGTGAAAGAAGCGCTTCCTGCATAACTATCATCCGCGATTAACATGGCAGCTTGCTGGCGGTCGCTCATCGCGTTTACGCCGCTGTCTGTCAACATGTCCAGGAAAACGTCTTTGTTCTGTAAAAGGAACGTATTATATCCGGCTTCTTTCATTGCATTTAGACGCTCTTCCACCGGCAGTAGATTAAGTTTTTGAATGATGCGGACTTTGTGCATCTCTAAAGGTATATTTTCCCCGGAGTAAAACTTAACTGTCATTACAATGATCCCCCTACAAACTTTATCACTTTAATGCTTTGACGCTTCAACGCTTCAACGCTTCAACGCAATAAAAAGCCGCTATATATTAATCATACATCAATTCCGGCAAAAAAATAAGATATTACTTAAATTTCAGGAAAAAATCTATTTTCGACAGAATATTTTGATTTTTTCAGAAAAATCATTTGCGAATGAAAAATCATAAGGACGGATGAAGTGTTCATTGCATGGCAGTTGATTGAAGATGCATGATAAAATAGACAATTAAGAAGGACGGGATAAAATTGGAGAATTATTATGTCGATTTGCATATTCATATCGGGAGAACGGAAAGTGGACGGGCAGTAAAAATTACCGGAAGCAAAGAACTGACATTGAAAAATATTTTAAAAACCGCCTCAAGCCAAAAAGGGCTTGATATCATCGGAGTGATTGATTGCCATTCGCCTGAAGTCATAAAAGAAATCGAACAATTGATTGAAGAAGGGAGCATGGGTGCTCTTTCGGAAGGCGGTTTAAGATTTGAAAATACGACGCTTATACCGGGATCGGAAATCGAAATTTTTGATGAACATTGCAAAGGACCGATTCACGTCCTTGCCTTTTTTCCGACCCTTGATTTGATGAAGGAATTTTCGGGTTGGATGGCAGAGTTTGTGAAAAATATTCATTTAAGCTCCCAGCGCATTTATTGTGATGGGGAAACTTTGCAGGATAAAGTCCGGGAATTGGGGGGCCTTTTCATACCCGCCCATGTGTTTACCCCTTTTAAAAGTTTATATGGCAAAGGGGTGGAGAAAAGTTTAACGGAAGTGTTCGATCCCGACAAAATTGATGCCATTGAGCTGGGTTTGAGTTCCGACACATATATGGCCCAAGGAATAAGTGAATTGGAGAGATATACATTCGTCACAAATTCGGATGCCCATTCATTGGGGAAATTGGCGAGGGAATATCAAAAAGTGCAGATGGAAGAACCAAATTTTCGGGAGCTTGTTTTCGCTCTTCAAGAAGCGCAAGGAAGGAAAATTGCAGCCAACTACGGATTGAATCCCAGATTAGGAAAATATTTTTCCACTGCCTGCCAAGCATGCGGGGAACGGGTTGGGCATGGCGATGTATGCCCAAAATGCGGAAGCCGTGAATTTGTAAAAGGCATTTCTATAAGGATTCGGGAATTGTCGGATCTCAAACAGCCAACCCGGACAAGACCGCCTTATATTCATCAAGTGCCATTGGACTTTATTCCAGGCATCGGTAAAAAGACGATCCAACGGTTATTGGAGGCTTTCGGTACGGAAATGGCCATTTTGCATGAGGTGTCATTGGAGCAATTGGAAGAAGTGGTGCCAGGGAAAATAGCGAAAATGATTGATTTGGCACGGAAAGGCGAATTGACGATAGCGGAGGGAGGAGGAGGCGTGTACGGAAAAGTATTGGAATGATGACGGCCCGGCCCGTGTTTCGGGGTTGGGACGTTTTTTTGCATAAAAAAACAAGCTACGAAATAATTAGACGGGGATCGTTTTTTTTCGTAGCTTGCTAAAGGGATGTATGTCTCAAGGACATATAAATATATATTTTTATAGCAAATTGGGGAATTTGCTAGGGGATACATTATTATTATGTCGGGAAAATCTGTATTTTATTCTTCCCAATCCAAACTTTCGAAGAAGCGGTAAACTTCTTCAAAAACGAGTTCGCGTTCTTTATCCACAGTCAATATGTGGCCTGAACGGATAAAGCTTTTGACGGATTTAATGCGAGAATTTACAGAGTTGTATATAAAATCTGCACTTTTGCAGTAATACTCATCATCATTTAAACCGCGCAAAATGTGAACCGGTTTGTCGATTTTATTTAACTTTGCGCTTGTATCATTAATAATGTTTTGCAAATATTGGAGTTTAGGCATTTTATATGTTCTTGCGATGTTTTCCGGTTTATCGACTTCTTCATTATATGTGCCAGTTAGCTTCTTGTAATTAATAGTATAACTGATTATTCGCTGTTGTAAACTGTCAACACTTTTATCAAGCGCCGGTGCAGACATTGTAACAATCGCCTTGATCGGTCTTTCTTCCCCGAGGCGCAACGAGAAAATGCCTCCGAGCGATACACCGGCCACGGCAATTTCTTTGTAGCCGCGTCTGCGAAGTTCATCGTAACCCTCAACGGCACTGTTCCACCATTCGATTGGATCTGTTTGGATGAGGGTCAAAGGGTCACCTCCATGTCCTTTATATAAAGGAGCATGAACCGTATAATTGCGTTCTGCCAAATAACGGCCTAAACGCTTTACATCATTTGTGTTGCCTGTAAAACCATGCAATAATAGGACAGCACGCTTTCCCGCCTCAATCGTAAATGGCTTTGGCGAAACGATTCTCATTATGAAGAACTACTCCTTTTACAAATAATGTGACAGAATTTTTAAAATTGATTTTACAATAAATTGAAAATTTTTATAAACAACTTGTTTTTTTTATGATTTTTTGGTATTCAAACGCTTCGTTTAACTTTATTATAGAAATAGCTTTACATAAATACAATTTATTATTTCTATCAAATTGATTGAAAACGGTTATAATTTTGTTAAGAAGGGAATTTGCCATGGAAATACAACAATTGGAGTATTTTAAAGTGGTTGCCGAAACGGAACATATGACTCATGCAGCTGAAATGCTGAACATTTCCCAGCCTGCTTTGAGCAAATCCATTTCAAATATCGAGCACGAGATAGGAGTGCCTCTTTTTGACCGTCAGGGGCGGTCCATTGTATTAAACCGTTACGGCAAATTGTTTTTGGAAAGCGTAAATAAAATTTTGGAGGAGTACAATAGGGCAAAACAGGAAATTAACGGGCTCATCATGCCAGGCTACGGGGAAATCTCATTTGGATTCATCCATACATTGGGGATGGAAGTTGTGCCCGAATTAATGGCTCATGTGCACAAAAAATATCCAAATATCAAGTTTACTTTAACGCAGGCCGCGTCCATGTATTTGTTGGAACTGCTGGAAAAAGGGGAACTTGATTTATGTTTGTCCCAGAGGATTGAATCAAAAGTCGTGGAAATTGAATGGATTGAATTATGGACTGAAGAACTGTTTGTCATCGTTCCGGAAAATCATCCTCTGGCAAGCAGGCAGCATATTGATTTGTGCGAAATAAAAGATGAGCCTTTTGTGTCCATTAAAAAAGGGAATGCATTGCGCCAGATGGTGGACCAATTATTGAAAAATGTAGGCATTTCTAAAACAAACATTACATTTGAAGGGGAAGATCCCCATACTGTGGCCGGATTCGTCAGCGCGGGCCACGGTGTCTCGATTATTCCGGACATTAAAGGTTTATCGGAATATAATGTAAAGAAAATTTCGGTGAGAGAGCCGATTTGTGAAAGAAAAATCGGAGTATCTTTGGTTGCCGGGAGATATTTGTCTCCGGCTGTGAATCAATTTAAAAATTATTTGGTGGAGTATTTTAAAGGAAAATAGGAAAAGGTGCAGTCCGAGTGATGGAGAAATACGATTGTTTCGAAGAACGTTTGCAGCATTATCAACATGTACTTACGGATGAGCAAATGAATGAAGCAAGAAAGATTTACCGGCGTGCCCAGGAAAAGAATGTGGAGGCAATGGTTGAATTAGCCTATCTTTACCGGGTGATGGAAGAATACCCTCTTGCGGTTTATTGGCTGCAAAAAGCAAGCAGGGAAGGAAACAGCGAAGCCCAATTCCAGCTTGCCAATTGCTATTATGAAGGGCTTGGTGTTGAAGAGGATATTCAGAAGGCTTTTCAATTATATAAAAAGGCGGCGAAAAGGGGGCATGCGGATGCCCAAAATAACTTGGCGGATATGTACCTGAACGGGGAAGGAGTTCCGGTAAATTATAGGGAAGCTTTGAAATGGTTCAAAGAGGCCGCCAAACAAAATGTGGTTGAGGCGATGTTCACATTGGGAATCATGTATGAACAGGGGATTGGCATCAAAAAAGACGAGAAAAAAGCCCTTGATTATTATTTAAAAGCGGCGGAAGGCGGAGATTTGGACGCCCAATTCCGGATGGGTTCCATCTATCTGGACGGATTGTTGGGTGTGGAGAAGGATGTATCAAAGGCCGTCGAATGGTTTGAAAGGGCGGCAGAATATCATCATATTGATTCAATCTATAATCTGGGCTTCTTGTATGAGCATGGAATCGGAGTGGAGAGAAACGGAAAGAAAGCGCTGTATTACTATAAGAGGGCGTCCTTGCTCGGCGATTATCAGGCAAAATTAAATATTGCATCAATTTACGAAAAAGGAATTGATGTGGAAGTCGACAAAAAAGCCGCAGCCCGTTGGAGGGAATTGGCAAGACGACAAAGGGAAAATGAATATTACCAATAATAGCTCGGGCTTGTTCCTCTTTCTGAATGAATACAACTCCTATGTTTGGAAGCCATAAATCCAAGTTGGATCGGGAATTCTATTTATAGCTTCCGCTTTTTTAAATTTTTTCGACTATTATTCAATGAAAATTGCTAAAGCCGACACAAAAAGAGATAAAAAATGCGATTATACTAAAATTAGCAAAAAAGAATGTATAGGAGTTGTATTGAATGAAAACGGTAACAGTAATTGGTGGAGGAATTACAGGACTTTGCACAATGTATTATTTGCAGAAACAACTGAAGGAAAAGAATGTTCCTGCCCGTTTGATCCTCTTGGAGAAAAATCCGTACCTCGGCGGGAAAATGCACACCGCCCGTGAAAACGGATTCATCATGGAAACGGGGGCCGATTCCATTGTAGCCCGTTATCCAAGCGTCCAAGAACTCATTAAAGAACTCGATTTTGAATCGGAAGTCGTTTATAACGAAACGGGGATTTCCTATATTCATACCAATAATGAATTGCATGCCATACCGAAAGAATCCGTCTTCGGCATCCCGATGACAGAAGAATCATTAAAGGCAAGCACATTGATTTCCGAAGAAGCAAAACAGCGCGTGCTGCAAGAAAAAGACATTCCAAACACAAAATTTACGAAGGAAAGCTCCATCGGCGAATTTTTAGAGTACTTTTTAGGAAAAGAAATCGTTGAAAAACAAATTGCCCCGGTGCTTGCCGGCGTTTATTCCGGCGACATTTATCAATTGTCCATCGCCTCTACCCTTCCGTATTTGGTTGATTATAAAAATGAATATGGAAGCATCATGAAAGGATTGGAAGCGAACCGGGAGAAGTTTGAACGGGAGGCGAACAAGAAGTTCCTTTCCTTTAAAAATGGATTATCCCAATTGTTTGAACGCATGGAAGAGCTTCTGGAAGATGTAGAAATTTATAAAAATACGGAAACTGTCCGGGTGGAGAAGAAAGATGGAAGATATGAAATCGCATTGGCAAATGGAGAGAAGATCGAAGCGGATATTGTGGTATTGGCATTGCCTAATAAAGTGATCAAAAACTTGCTGAACAATGAAGAACTGAATCCGTATTTCGATCAATTTAAAGATGCTTCCGTCATCACGATGTATTTGGGATTCGATCTTCCGGATTCCATTTTGCCTCAAGATGGCACAGGCTTTATCGTTTCTCACAACAGCGATTTGACATGCAACGCATCCACTTGGACAAGCCGCAAGTGGAAACATACATCGAAGGATGGAAATTTACTCGTCCGCGTGTTCTATAAAGAAAGCAATCCGCGGTATCCGGAATTGATCAAAATGAGCGACGAAGAGCTCACTAAAGTGGCATTGAATGATATTAAACTCAGCCTGAATATTGAAGCGCAGCCTAAGGTGGTCAAAATTACAAAATGGATCGAGGCCATGCCGACTTATGATTTGGCCCATCATGAAGCGGTGCAGCAAGTATTGACAAAGCTGGAGGAGCTCTATCCGAATCTGTTCATCGCAGGATGCTCTTATTTCGGAGTAGGAATCGGCGCCTGCATTGATAATGGAAAAGAAATAGCAAATAAAATTGCAAACATGCTGGAACAGTAATTCCTATTTGTCAACTTGACAAAATGAAGAATACAGTTTAAGATGTATGCTATTAAATTGGTATTTCAAAATAGAATAGAGCACTTATCAAGAGAAGTGGAGGGAACTGGCCCAAGGAAGCTTCAGCAACCGCTAGCCATTAGCAAGGTGCTAAATCCAGCGGCAATTGCCGAAAGATAAGGTGGAATTCTGAGGAATTGGCAAGCCTTCTTTCGCGAGAAGGCTTTTTCTTTTAGACGAATTAACTGAAAATTAATGAAGTAAAGAAAAGTGAGGTAATTCGGATGGGGCTTTTGGATGCGCTGAAAGATAAAGTGTTAGTTGCCGATGGGGCAATGGGGACACTTTTATATTCATATGGACTAGAATACTGCCATGAAGAAATGAATATTGAAAGACCGGAAATCATTGAAAAGATTCATAGTCAATACATACAGGCCGGCGCCGATGTGATTCAGACGAATACCTATGGCGCCAATAGAATCAAACTTGCCCGATACGGCTTGGAATCCAAAACAGCGGAAATCAACCAAAGCGCGATTGAAATCGCCAAACGCGCTGCAGAAGGGCATAAAGTGTTTATTTTAGGCTCGATTGGCGGCATACGCGGCATACGCAAAGTTGACCATACATTGGATGAGATTTTGGAAGCGGCCCGTGAACAGGCGGAAGTATTGATTGGCGGGAATTTGGACGGTTTATTGCTGGAAACGTATTACGATTTTGAAGAACTTACCGCAACGTTGGCAATGCTCAGAACAATGACCGATATGCCGATCATCGCCCAGGTTTCCATGCAGGAGCCGGGCGTCCTAATGAACGGCATGAAATTGAATGATGCATTGAAGCAGCTGGAATCATTGGGCGCGGATGTTGTAGGCGTGAACTGCCGTCTGGGTCCTTATCACACAATCCAGGCCTTTGAAGAGGTGGAAATTCCGGAACGCGCCTTTTTGTCGGCTTACCCGAACGCTTCTCTATTAGATATTGAAGATGGCCGTGTCGTGTATGAATCGGAAGTGGATTATTTCGCACGGGCCGCAGTGGAATTGTGCAAGGAAGGCGTAAGGCTGATTGGCGGATGCTGCGGTACGACACCAAAACATATCGAGGCAATGAAAAAGAAACTTGCCCATTTTCGGCCGGTTGAGAAGAAAGCGGCGAAGCCTCATAGGGAAATCGTTATCCGGGAAGCGGAGCCCCGCAGCTTCGAGCCGCTTCATGAAAAGGCCAAACGGGAACGTTCCGTCATTGTCGAATTGGATACGCCAAAACATCTTGAAATCGAAAAATTTATTGAAGGTGCAAAGGCCCTTTATGAGGCTGGCGCAGACCTCATCATGATGGCGGACAATTCACTGGCCTCTCCAAGAATCAGCAACTTGGCGATGGGGGCTATTTTAAAACTGAAATACGGTATCCGCACAATGCCGCATATTACTTGCCGGGACCGGAATTTGATCGGATTGCAGTCCCATTTGATGGGATTAAACGCTCTCGGGCTTCATGATGTACTGGCCGTGACAGGGGATCCGACAAAGGTCGGGGATTTTCCGGGGGCGACAAGCGTCTATGACGTATCGTCGATGGAATTGATTTCCCTTATTAAACAATTGAACGAAGGAATTTCATTCTCAGGAAAATCGCTCGGAAAGAAAGCGAATTTCTCTGTCGCGGCAGCGTTCAATCCCAATGTAAGAGTGCTTGACCGGGCGGTTAGCCGGCTCGAGAAAAAAATTGAACATGGCGCGGATTATTTCATCACCCAGCCGGTCTATACAAAAGAAAAGATTGTGGAAGTTTATGAGGCGACAAAACATTTGGAAACACCGATTTACATCGGAATCATGCCGTTGACAAGCTTTAAAAATGCGGAATTTTTGCACCATGAAGTGCCGGGGATTAAATTGTCCGACGAAGTTTTAGAAAGAATGAAGCAAGTGAGCGGGAATAAAGAGGAAGAAACGAGGGTCGGCCTTGAAATCGCGAAAGAGTTGCTGGACACCGCAACGGAATACTTTAATGGCATCTATTTGATCACGCCATTTATGCGCTATGAACTAACAATCGAATTACTGCAATACATTCAACAACTTGATGAGCAAAACAAAGGAGTAAAGGCAAATGGTTAACCATCCGATCGAAGAACAGTTGAAAAAAAGAATTTTAATCATCGATGGAGCAATGGGGACAATGCTCCAGCAGGCAAATTTGAAACCGGAAGATTTCGGCGGGGAAGAATATGAAGGGTGCAACGAACACCTCGTATTAACAAGACCTGACGTGATTGCAGGCATACACAGGGCATATTTGGAGGCGGGGGCGGATATTATTTCCACCGATACCTTCGGGGGAACTCCCCTCGTGTTAGATGAATACGGGTTAGGCCAAAAAGCTTATGAAATCAATAAAAAGGCGGCCGAAATCGCAAAGGCGGAGGCGGAGAAATTTTCCACAAGCGATTGGCCGCGTTTTGTAGCAGGATCAATCGGTCCAACGACAAAAACGTTATCTGTGACCGGTGGGGTCACTTTTGATGAACTTACCGAAAATTTTTATATCCAGGCAAAGGGATTGATTGATGGGGGAGCGGATCTGCTCTTGCTTGAAACGAGCCAGGATATGTTGAACGTTAAAGCGGCGACTCTTGGCGTAAAGCGGGCATTTAAGGAAACGGGGAAAGAGCTTCCAATCATGGTTTCCGCAACGATTGAACCGATGGGCACAACCCTTGCAGGCCAATCGATTGAAGCTTTCTATATTTCCATCGAGCATATCCATCCGCTCTCAATCGGTCTTAACTGTGCGACAGGGCCTGAGTTCATGACAGACCACATCCGCTCCCTTTCCGAAATATCCGAAAGTTATATCAGCTGTTATCCCAATGCGGGCCTGCCGGATGAAGAAGGGCATTATCACGAAACGCCGGAATCGTTATCAACGAAATTGAAAGGTTTTGCTGAAAAAGGCTGGTTAAACATTGTCGGAGGTTGCTGCGGTACGACACCTGCCCATATCAGAGCCATCCGTGAAGCGGTCAAAGGATATAAACCGCGCCAGAAGAAAGAACACACTCACGGGCATGCAGTTTCAGGAATTGAACCGTTAATTTATGACGAATCCATGCGCCCGTTGTTTATCGGGGAAAGAACAAACGTCATCGGATCCCGCAAATTTAAGCAGTTAATTATTGAAGGGAAATATGAAGAAGCTGCAGAAATTGCGCGGGCACAGGTCAAAAAAGGAGCGCATGTCATCGATATTTGTTTGGCGAATCCTGACCGTGACGAGCTCGAAGATATGCGCAAGTTTATGCAAGAAGTGGTGAAAAAGGTAAAAGTGCCTCTCATGATCGACTCAACGGATGAGCGGGTTATCGAGGAAGCGTTGAAATTTTCACAAGGTAAAGCGATTATCAATTCCATCAACTTGGAAGATGGGGAAGAACGTTTTGATAAAGTGCTCCCGATCGTGAAAAAATATGGAGCTTCTGTAGTGGTGGGCACCATTGACGAAAAAGGAATGGCGATTACCCGAGAAAGAAAATTGGAGATTGCGGAACGTTCTTATAAAATTCTGACTGAAAAATGGGGTCTTGCACCGGAAGACATTATCTTCGACCCGCTGGTATTCCCTGTCGGCACCGGGGATGAGCAATATATCGGCGCCGCGGAAGAAACGATTGAAGGAATACGTCTCATTAAACAAAAATTCCCTAGGGCTTTAACGGTTCTTGGAATCAGCAATGTATCCTTTGGTCTTCCTCCGGTGGGACGGGAAGTGTTGAATGCGGTGTTCTTATACCACTGCACACAGGCCGGCCTGGATTATGCCATCGTGAATACGGAGAAATTGGAACGATACGCCTCTTTGCCTGAAGAGGAAATCCAACTGGCGAACGATTTAATCTTCCATACAAACGATGAAACATTGGCGAAGTTTACGGCCTTTTACCGCGATAAAAAGAAAGAAGAGAAAAAGGCAGAGCTTCCTGCCACGGTGGAGGAGCGCCTGAAATATTACATCGTGGAAGGAACGAAAGAAGGATTGATTGAAGATTTGGAGGAAGCCCGGAAAATATACGACACTCCGCTGGACATCATTAATGGACCGTTGATGGACGGCATGGCGGAAGTGGGGCGCTTATTCAATGACAACCAGTTAATCGTGGCGGAAGTGCTGCAAAGTGCCGGCGTCATGAAAGCGGCCGTTGCCCATCTTGAACAATATATGGAGAAAGTGGAAGATAGCGGCGGAAAAGGGAAAGTGATTTTAGCAACGGTGAAAGGCGACGTCCACGACATTGGGAAAAACTTGGTGGACATTATTTTGAGCAACAACGGTTATCAAGTGATTGATTTAGGAATAAAAGTAACGCCTGCAGAATTAATTGAAGCCATTCGTAAGGAAAATCCGGATATTGTCGGCTTGTCAGGACTGTTGGTGAAATCGGCGCAGCAAATGGTGTTGACGGTACAGGACTTTAAAGCGGCCGGAATCAATGTTCCGGTTCTCGTCGGAGGAGCAGCTTTAACGAAGCGCTTTACAGAAACGAAAATAGCCCCGGAATATGATGGACCTGTCATTTATGCCAAAGATGCGATGCAAGGGTTAGATCATGCCAACCGGTTGATGGATCCGGACGAGCGGGAGAAACTGCTCGAAGAATTGCGGGAATCCCGGGAAAAACGATTGGCTGCGGACGCAAAGCGCGCAAACCGGCCGAAAATTGAAGCTCCGAAAAGACAGGCACGCACGGTCGAGGATGCGCCGGTGTTTGTGCCGAAAGATTTGAAAGTGCATATTAAGAAAAACTATTCAGTGCAACACCTGTTGCCCTATATCAATATGCGCACATTGCTCGGCCATCATTTGGGTTTGAAGGGCAACGTTGAAAAATTATTGGAAGAAAAAGACGAACGGGCGACGGAATTGTACAATCTGGTTCTGGATATTTTGAATTCCGGGGTGCTCAAACCTTCGGGAATGTACCGTTTTTTCCCTGCCCAAAGCGATGGGGACGACGTGATTATTTACAATCCGGAAGATATGAAAACAGAAATTGAGCGTTTCCATTTCCCTCGCCAAAAAGAGGAGCCATACCTATGTCTTGCCGACTATCTAAAATCCGTGGACAGCGGCGAAATGGATTATGTGGCGCTCATGGTGGTGACGGCAGGACATGGCGCAAAAGAGAAGGCGGACCAATTAAAAGAAGAAGGAAAATTTTTGGAAAGCCATGCATTGCTGTCGACAGCGCTCGAGCTTGCGGAAGGATTTGCGGAACGCCTGCATCAGGAAATCCGCGACGTTTGGGGATTCCCGGATCCGACAGACTTTACGATGAAAGAGCGGTTTGCTGCGAAGTACCAGGGACAGCGCTTCTCCTTTGGCTACCCTGCTTGCCCGAATTTGGAGGACCAGGAAAAGCTGTTTAAGTTGCTGAAGCCGGAACAGATCGGCGTGCATTTGACAGAAGGCTATATGATGGAACCGGAAGCAAGCGTCTCGGCGATTGTCTTTGCCCATCCGGGCGCAAGATATTTCAACGTTTAATAAAAACATCCCCTCGTGGAAGGGGATGTTTTTCATTGATGAATGGTTATTTTATAAAAAATCCGTTTTCATTCCGCTTGAAAATGTTTGTAAACACTTTAACAGACGAGGAGGGGAGGATGCGTTATGATCCGTCCGATGAAAATGGAAGATTTGGAAAGCGTATTGGAAATTTATAATGATGCCATTTTGCACACGACAGCCCTTTATCGCACAGAGCCTGAAACATTGGAAGAAAAACGGAAATGGTTTTTTGAAAATGAAAAGGAAAATAATCCGATGTACGTCTATGAAGAAAACGGGGAGGTCGCAGGATTCGCCGCGTTCAAACGATTCGTTCCGAATGAAGGATATAAGTATTCCATGGAACACTCCGTTTACGTTGCGCCGAAGTACCAAGGCAAGGGAATCGGCAAGCGGCTGATGGAAAAAATCATTGAAGAAGCGAAAAAACGGAACGTAAGGACGCTGATAGCCGTCATTGATTCAGAAAATATCGCCAGCATCAAGTTGCACGAACAATTCGGGTTTCGTCTGGCGGGCCGGTTAAAAAATGTCGGATACAAATTCGGGAAATGGCTGGACATCGTGTATTACCAATTGCATTTTTATTGAAAAAAGGATTCATCCCAATGGATTCGGGATGAATCTTTTTTTGAGTATATGACATTTGTAATGTGGAAAATATGATATTTGATTCTATTGGTCAACGGCAATTCATTGTACGATGAATATAACAATTTATAGGAACAGGTGAAACCTATGTCTATGACAGATGCAGAAAAGACGAAAAAGCTTCGCAGGGAAGTTGCCCCATTTGCCAAATCGGAAACGAAGAAAAGTGTCATTCAAATCATCAATACCATCCTGCCCCTTCTCTTTTTCTGGGGGATCGGCTACAGTTTTGCAAATACCAATCCATGGGTCAGTGTGCTTTGCGGTGTGATCGCTTCGGGATTTGTGGTAAGAACATTTATTATTTTTCATGATTGTACCCATGGCTCCTTTTTCAAGAGCAAAAAGGCGAATGATGCCGTTGGAAACATAACGGGAATCCTTACTTCCTTCCCTTATGAGAAATGGCGGAGGGAGCATTTGATTCACCATGCCACAAGCGGCAATTTGGATAAACGCGGCATCGGTGATATCGACATGTTGACGGTCGATGAATATTTGGCCCTTTCGGCAACAAAACGTTTCTTCTACCGCTTATACCGCAATCCTTTTGTGATGTTTGGACTTGGGCCGTTATATTTGGTGCTTGTTCTGAACCGCTTTAACCGGAACGACGCGAAAATGAAAGAACGCTTGAACACGCATTTTACAAATGTGGCGCTTGCCCTTATGATAACAGGGCTGATTGTGTCCTTTGGCTGGGAAGCGGTGCTGCTCGTTCACGGCATCACCTTATTTATCGCAGGATCTCTTGGCATTTGGCTGTTTTATATTCAGCATACGTATGAAGAATCCTATTTCGAGTATGATCCGGAGTGGGATTATGTAAAGGCGGCGGTTGAGGGAAGCTCGTTTTATAAACTCCCAAAAGCGCTTCAATGGATTACCGGAAACATCGGATATCATCATGTGCACCATTTGGCCCCCAGAGTCCCTAATTATTATTTGGAAGCTGCCCATAACTCCGTGCCTCCGCTTCAAAAGGCGACAACAATCACGATCAGAACGAGCCTCGAATCGGTCCGTTACAAATTGTACGATCCAAAGAAGAAAAAGTTTGTCTCCTTTAAAGAAGTCGGAAAAGTGTATAGCGGAAGGAAAATCAAGTCTGCCGAAGCATAAAGAAAAGTCCCAAAAGCAAACTCTTTTTGGGACTTTCCTGTTTTTGCAATATATAATATTAAGAAAAAGAATGGCGTGGAACTGATGAAACACTGGTACATGATTTTTCCGAGAAGCAAATGGATCAGCATTTATATATGGATTATCTTTTGCATTCTCCCTTTCTACTTTCTTGTAAGAACATTGTCGCCCCTTCAAATCTTTTTCGGGGTTGTCCTTATATTGCTCTATTTTTTGTCTTATTACTTCTCTTTCCTTTCGAATAACGGGCTCGTCTACATGTGGGTCAGTTTCGGGATGGCGCTGAATATTTTGATGACGTTATTTTATGGATATGTATACCTGTCCATCTTTACCTCTTTCTTCATAGGTAACATTAAAAGCACGGTCGGTTTCTATATTATGTACGGATTGCATATCGGATTTACGATTTTGTCCATTGCAGCGGGTTATTTTATTGAACTGGAGTCCTTTCTTAGCCAAACGCCTTTCATTATCATCACCGTCGTCGGGGTCGTCATGTTGCCGATCGCCATTTACAGCAGGAACAAGCAGGAAAATTTGGAGGGTGAATTGGAAAGCGCAAAAGAGCGGATTGCGGAGCTCATCATCCACGAAGAACGGCAGCGCATCGCAAGGGATTTGCATGATACCCTCGGACAAAAATTGTCCATGATCGGTTTGAAGAGCGATTTGGCAAGCCGGCTTGTGGAAAAAAATCCGAAAGCGGCCATTCAGGAAATTAAGGAAATACGCCATACGGCAAGAATTGCATTAAAAGAAGTGAGGGAACTTGTGTCCCATATGAAAGCGGTAAAATTGAGCGATGAGCTGGGACGGGTGGAAGAAATGCTGGAAGCCGCCGGAATCCGCTATGAGCTGATCGGCGATCTGCAAAAATTGAATATTCCTGTATTGGTGGAAAATGTATTGAGCATGTGTTTAAAAGAAGCGGTGACCAATATTGTGAAGCATAGCGGCGCAAAGAATTGCCGCATTGAAATACGGCAAAATCAAAATGAGATGTCCATGATTATAGAGGATGATGGGGAAGGAATCACTGAAAGGACAAGATTTGAAGGGAACGGTTTGAAAGGAATGCGGGAACGGTTGGAATTCATTAACGGATCATTAATGATTGAGAGCAACCCTGGAGCGAAATTGACGATTACGGTTCCGCTTACCATCACTCATCAGGAAGGAAGTGCGAAATGATAAGGATTGTAATTGCGGAAGATCAGGGAATGCTGCTTGGCGCATTAAGTTCATTGATCAGCATGGAAGAGGATATGGAAGTGGCCGGCCTTGCGAAAAACGGGGAGGAAGCGGTGCGGCTTGTCCATGAATTGAAGCCGGATATCTGTATTATGGATATTGAAATGCCGGTTAAGACAGGGCTGGATGCCGCGGAAGAATTAAAAGGAAAAACGGATTGCAAAATCATTATTTTAACGACTTTTGCAAGACCCGGATATTTTGAACGCGCCAGAAAAGCGGGGGTTCGCGGCTATTTGTTGAAGGACAGCCCGATCGAGGAGCTTGTCAATGCCATCCGGATGATTATGGATGGAAGAAGGATTTATGCGCCTGAACTGGTGGATATTGTTTATGAAGAAGAAAGCGAAAATCCGCTGACAGAACGCGAAAGCCAGGTGTTGGAACTGGTTGCTGAGGGGAAAACCACAAAGGAAATTGCCGAGGAACTATATTTATCGACCGGAACGGTCAGAAACTACATTTCCAAGATTTTGGATAAACTGGGCGTCGGAAACCGGATTGAAGCCATTTCCCGGTTTAAAGAAAAAGGTTGGAATAAGTGAGCGCCAGCTTCCATCAGAAAAATAAATTGAAAAAATCTCATCCAAAATGGTTTGGATGAGATTTTTTGATTTTACTTTATATTATTTATTTCTTTTCGTGAGACGTCCCAATGCAAAGGCTCCGGCCACCAAGGCAAGCATCGTATTTGTTTTCTTATTAAAGACTTGTTTTGTTACAAGCTGAATGTTTTGCGGTCTTTCAGCGAGTCTGCGCATGAAGTAGCCGTACCAGTCTGAACCAAAAGGAACGTACGTACAGAAATTATAGCCTTCTTTTGCCAACTGCAGTTGCATATCTTTGCGGAATCCGTATAGCATTTGGAATTCAAATCTGTCATTTGGAATGTTGTGATCTTTCACGAATTGTTTTACGTGATTGATGACATTATGGTCGTGCGTTGCAATGGAAGTGAATTTACAATTCAATAAACTATATTCAATGATTTCGATAAAGTTCAAATCGATATCGTTTTTATCCTGGTAAGCAACATTTGGTGACTCTTTATAAGCGCCTTTTACGATGCGCAGGCGGTAATTTTTATATTTTTCGGCATATTCTTTCGCTTTAAAGAAATATGCCTGGATAACAGTTCCCACGTTATCATATGTTTCAGATACTTTTTCCATTAACTTGAATGTCGGTTCCAACAAGTCGTAAGTCTCTTGGTCAAAGTTTACATGCATATTGTATTTATGGGCGGTACCGACAATTTCCATCACATTTTCGTAACAGAAATCAAAGTCGATTTTTAAACCGAGTTGGGAAGGTTTAATGGAAATATGGGCATCAACGCCATTTTCGTGGATGGCTTCGATTGTTTCGATGATATAATCTTTCGCTTTAACAGCTTCTGCCCGATCGTTTACAAATTCGCCGAGGACATCGACCGTACATGATATGCCATGCTTATTTAATTCTTTAATGCTTTCGATGACTTCCGGGATATTTGTACCTGCAACCACGCTTTGGGCTCCAAGTTTTAGACCATATTTTTGCGCAGCCTTATTTAAAAATTGATTTTCAGATAATGCGATGAAAAAGTCTCGTAAAATTGGCATAACGATCTCCTCTTTTCTTTTAAAGATGTATTTAGAATAATTATATCATAGACGAGTTTTTTTCTTCGAAATTCACAAATCGTTAAATTATTGTTTTTTTGTGACAAGTCATCCATGAATTGAAATTGCTCATTCCATAATATCGGAACACATAATAACTTATTAAATAACCGGCCGATTCAGCCGCCATGATCAAACCAAACAAAATCAACAGTAAATTTTACTGCTTGCATCAAGCCGGCGCCTTGGATGCTTTGGCTGCCCGCCATTTCCGGGAAGTTGCGCTGAGTGGTTTGGTGAATTAAAGGATTGCAAAACAATAACAACATGCCGCCGCCAAAATGTTGGTCCAAATTCATCAAAGTTTGTTCCATCAATTTTAATATTTCCCGCTGTGGAAGAAATTAATCCATTCCATATTTTAAGCGTTGCATAAAAATTTGTCTTTAAAAAAACGTTCAGATTTACTAACATATATCTATTATTAAAAGCTGCAGGAAAACCTTTCCGTTCGAACGAATATGTTTTTTAATTAAGGAGATTTTGTAATAATTATTAGGGAAAACTTCGAATGGAAAATAGGAATGGTGTATACTAGAATTAACTAATAATGGAAGAAGGGATCCGAAATGAGAGAAATGTATCAGGACGATTCATTAGCATTGCACACGGATTTATATCAAATCAATATGGCGGAATGCTATTGGGCTGACGGCATTCATAACCGGAAAGCGGTTTTCGAAATTTTTTTCAGAAAACTCCCTTTCGGCAATGGATATGCCATCTTTGCGGGGCTTGAACGGATGATCGACTACTTGCAAAATTTCCGCTTTAGCGAAACGGATTTGGCTTATTTGAAAAGTTTAGGATATAATGATGAATTTCTTGATTACTTAAAATCTTTGCGTTTTACAGGTTCCTTATATTCGGTTGTGGAAGGGGAAGTCGTTTTTGCGAATGAGCCGATTGTCCGCGTTGAGGCTCCTCTGGCAGAAGCTCAGCTCGTTGAGACGGCGCTGTTAAACATCGTCAATTTCCAAACATTAATTGCCACAAAGGCAAGCCGGATCAAACAAATCATTAAAGATGAAGTGGCAGCGGAATTTGGGACCCGCCGCGCGCAAGAAATGGATGCGGCCCTCTGGGGTGCGCGGGCGGCGATCATCGGGGGCTTTGATTCGACTTCCAATGTGCGTGCGGGAAAACTGTTTAACATTCCTGTATCCGGCACCCACGCCCATTCCTTTGTACAGGCTTATAAAGATGAATATGAAGCATTTAAAGCGTATGCAAGACGCCACAAGGATTGCATATTCTTAGTTGACACTTACAATACATTAAAATCCGGTGTGCCAAATGCCATCCGTGTTGCAAAAGAACTGGAAGGGCAAATCAATTTTGTGGGCATCCGGCTTGACAGCGGCGATATCGCCTTTTTATCGAAAGAAGCAAGACGTATGCTGGATGAAGCAGGGTTCACAGATGCCAAAATCTTTGCATCGAATGATTTGGACGAATATACGATTTTGAACTTGAAAGCGCAAGATGCCAAAGTCGATTGCTGGGGAATTGGTACAAAGCTCATTACCGCCTACGATCAGCCGGCGCTAGGTGCCGTGTATAAGCTCGTTGCATTTGAAAATGAACAAGGCGAAATGGAAGATACGCTGAAAATTACTTCTAATGTGGAAAAAGTTACGACGCCGGGATTGAAAAGGGTATATCGCATTGTCAATAAAGAAAATGGAAAAGCAGAGGGAGATTATATTGCAATGGCGGATGAAAATCCGCAGGAGGAAAAACGTTTAAAAATGTTCCACCCGGTGCATACCTTTATTTCCAAATTTGTCACTAACTTCGAGGCGAGGGAATTACATAGAAAAATCATTGACGAAGGCGAAATTGTATATGAAAGCCCTTCTGTCATCGAAATGCGGGAATATGCAAAGGAAAGCCTGGAATTATTATGGGAAGAATATAAACGTTCGCTGAATCCTGAAGTATATCCTGTTGACCTCAGCCAAAAATGTTGGGATAACAAAATGCGCAGAATCCAAGAAATTCGTGAAGCGGTTGAAAAAATGTAATAAAGGGGGGATTTCTATTGGAAAGTCTGCAACAAAAAATCATAAAAGAATTGCGTGTGCTTCCTAAGATTGACCCTGCCGAAGAAGTGCGGAAATCCGTCGATTTTTTAAAGGAATATGCCAAGAAACATTCCTTTATCAGAGGTTTTGTGGTGGGAATCAGCGGCGGCCAGGATTCCACTTTGGTCGGAAAGTTGACGCAAATGGCCGTCAATGAATTGAATGAAGAAGTTGGAGAACAAAAATATTCTTGTTATGCGGTCCGCATGCCTTACGGGAAACAGCTCGACGAACAAGATGCGCAGGATGCGATTCGATTTATTCAGCCGACAAAAGTCATCACCGTCAATATTAAAAGGGCGGTGGACGCCAGCGTTGAATCATTGCGCGAAGCGGGCATCATATTGACCGACTATGCAAAAGGGAATGAAAAAGCCCGTGAACGTATGAAAGTGCAGTATTCGATTGCGTTAATGACAGACTCTGTCGTGGTCGGAACGGATCATGCCGCAGAAGCGGTGACAGGTTTCTATACGAAATATGGTGACGGCGGAGTGGATTTAGTGCCGATTTACCGGTTAAATAAACGGCAAGGAAAGCAGCTTCTTGAATATTTAGGCTGTCCTGAGCACTTGTATAAGAAAGTGCCGACGGCCGACTTGGAAGACGAAAAGCCGCAGTTGCCGGATGAGAAAGCTTTGGGTGTTTCCTATGATCTGATTGATGATTATTTGGAAGGAAAAGACGTGCCGGAAGAAGCGAGAAAAATCATTGAAGGCCATTATTTGCGATCCCGGCATAAACGGCACATGCCGATTACAATTTTCGATGATTTTTGGAAATAAAAAGAATATGTTGGCAATTGATGGGATGCCCCTATCCGGAATGTTCAGCTGTTCCGGATAGGGGCTTAAATGTTTTCGGATAAGAATTCGCTTCAAAAACAATCCAATTCCATTAAAAACGGATAAATTCTGGTAAAATATAAGGTAACCAGATTGGAAGCGGAGGTGGGGGAAAATTGAGAACTTCCCGCATTCAACCTGTTGCAGGCGGCACTTATGCAAAGCAATTTTTGAGGTCAAACAATGGACAGTTATTTTCAATTATGAAGAACGGGAGAGGATTCCCCTTTACGAAAAATCCCCGGCAACAGCAAAAAAACCGGAAGAAAAGCGCAGAACAAGCCCGATTATCCCGATTCGGGATGAAACATAATACCGTGAAAAAGGCGATCGGGCTGCCCTTGGATGGCGAATCCGTCGAAGAAATGAGAAAAAGATTGTTGGAACATCAAAGGAATATTCAAAAAGCAAGAAACAGGGAAGCCCTCATCCGCACTTACCGCAATTCGATTTAGCAATTAATGTTCCCTGCGCTGATTGCCGCAACTTGATGAAGGAGAATGCAGCCCAAAAACATCAAGGGGCGTCTTATACAGTGTGTGCAGTTGAAACAGGTTAAGGCGAAGTGAATACTTCGCTTTTTGTTTATTTTTGAGGAAAAATGCGGAAAGTATAGAAATGTAACAATCGTTTTATTTCGTATATGGGTCCATCAGTTGTTTTTTATTCGAATTATCGTTTATGCTTTATTTATGTTATTTTTTTCGTAAATTCTGACATTTCCGTTGAATGCAGGAGGATTCATTTATGCATAGAAAAATTGAAAGGATTATCGGCAATATAGAAAAAGTAATCATCGGTAAACGGGAGGTTGCTGAACTCAGCCTTGTTGCACTGCTTGCCGGAGGGCATGTGCTGCTTGAGGATGTGCCGGGGGTCGGCAAAACGATGATGGTCCGCGCCCTTGCCAAATCGGTAAGCGCAGAGTTTAAGAGAATTCAGTTTACGCCGGATTTATTGCCTTCTGATGTACTTGGCGTTTCCATCTATAATCCGAAAACATTGCAGTTTGAGTTTAGACCGGGGCCGATAGTCGGAAATATTATTTTAGCGGATGAAATTAACCGTACATCCCCAAAAACCCAGTCCGCTCTGCTCGAATGCATGGAAGAATCATCGGTGAGCATCGATGGGGAAGTCATACCGCTGCCAATGCCGTTTTTTGTGATGGCTACCCAAAATCCGATTGAATATGAAGGGACTTTCCCGTTGCCCGAGGCCCAGCTGGACCGGTTTTTAATGAAAATTCGCATGGGCTACCCGACAGAATCGGAAGAAATTGAAATTTTAAGACGCGCGGAAAAATCCGTTCCAATCGATCATCTGGAACCGGTCGTGACCATTAATGAATTGCTGGAGTTGCAAGAAGAAGTGAGAAATGTTTATGTCGATGATTCGGTTAAAGGATATATTGTCCAATTGGCGCGGGCGACGAGGGAGGATGCCGGTGTCTACCTGGGAGTCAGCCCGAGGGGGACCATAGCATTGATGCGGGCATCCCAGGCATATGCCAAAATGCAGGATCGGGATTTTGTGAAGCCGGATGATGTCCAATATTTGGCTCCTTTTGTCTTTGGCCACCGTATTATTTTAAAACCGGAAGCGCGCTATGAAGGGGTTACGGTGGATGATGTATTAGACAATATCATTGCCGGGTCCGTCATCCCGATCAGAAGGTTTGTGGAGAGATGAACGCGGGGAAGAAACTGATCGGCAGATTAGGACGCTTTATTATCATTCTTTTATTAATGGCTGCCACCTTCAGTTATGCGATGTTTCAAGGCGGTTTTGTCAGCTGGTTTTTGTTTTATACTCTGATTCCTTTTTTGCTATATTCACTGATTCTCAATTTTGTTCCCCTTCGTATTGAGGAAGTGCGCAGGGAAATTCATCCGGCAAAATTATCAAGAGGCGATAAAGCGTCCGTTACCGTTTGTTTCAAAAGTAAAACGTGGTTTCCGTTAGCTTTTTTGACTGTAAAAGAAATTGGACTCGATAATGGTATTGCTGAAAAAATGATTGGAGGCGCCAACATCTTTTTTGTCGGTTGGAGGAGAAACTTTTCCTGGTCTTATGAAATTCCGGACCTGCAACGGGGAGTAATTGATTTTTCCGCTTTGCAATTTACCTTTGCCGATTTTTTTGGTTGGACTGTTCGCCATAAGTTGATTCCATGCAAACAAAAGTTGATTGTTTATCCAAGATTAATGAAGTTGAACTACCGGGAAATCGAAAGGCGGTATGATCAGGGAGGCAGTTTGGCTCCTTTTGCTTTATTGAAAGATACTTCCATGGTCACAAGCCTCCGGGATTATCAGGCGGGTGACCGTTTTTCCTGGATTCATTGGAAGTCTTTTGCGAAGGATGAAACCTTGAGGACGAAAGATTTTGAAGTCCGTCACAGCCAAGAAGTCTTGCTTATATTAGATGCGACAGTGAGAAAACATTTTGAGGAAGCGGTAGATTTTTCGGCTTCGATGCTGCAGACGCTGGCGGGGAAAAATGAAGATGTATCATTTTACATTGCAGGAGAAGAACAGTTTTTTTATCCTCATGTAAAGCGCACGCAATTGGAGAAAGTCATGCGGCAATTGGCAATGGTGAAAGCGAATGATAATAAAAATATTGAATCCCTTTTATTAAAAGAAGGGAAGATGTTGGATTCTTTCATCCTCCTATTTACAGGAAAGCTGACGGATTCGTTGAATCACTTCTTTAAATATCACGCGAGAAAGACAAAGGGGATTATTTGTTTTGTCGCCGGAACCGACGAAGCATTGCTGCGACAAATGGAAAGCGGCTATTGCAACGTAAAAGTGGTCCCGGTTGCGAAAACAATGTTCCGGGACGTCTTCACGGAGGTGTCCAGACCGTGAAATATGAAACTTTTAATAAAATTGAACTCGCATTATATTATATTGTCATTTTTTTTATTTTGCGTGAATGGCTATTGCCGGTCATGATGCTGACAGGCGTCGGATATGTCAACTTATTCCTGTTTTTTATCGTGATTTGCCTTTTCATCAGTTTGTTCCGTATTCCTTTTTATCTATCATGGTTGGTGAAAATCTTATATATTTCCTGGTTCACCATCCATGTGTACAGCGATGCCCCTTTTATCTCGCCGGAAGGTATCGGATTTCTTTGGCGTGAATTATTGTCCAACTTCGCTTTAATTGCCCATGGAGAATTTTTTTATACTACGAATCCTTTTCAAACGATGTTATTTTTTCTTCTCATGTGGATGCTCGTCTACATCGTGCATTATTGGCTGACGATCCGGATGAACATTTTTTATTTTCTTGTATTGACGGTCATTTTTATCGGAGTATTGGATACCTTTACGGAATATGACGGTACAGTTGCTATTGTGGAAGTCGTGCTGCTTGGATTGGCCATGCTTGTCTTTTTATATATCAAAAAACTGATCGTTCAATATGGTGCTTCTTTCCGTTGGCAACACTATCTCAAAATTGCGCTGCCGGCCATTCTCTTGATCGGGATGGCAGGGCTTATGGCCATCTTTTTGCCAAAAGCGGATCCCCAATGGCCGGATCCGGTTCCTTATATTAAATCCGCGGCGGGACAAGGATCTTTGTTTGGGGAAAAGGTGAACAAGGTAGGTTATGATGAGGACGATTCCGTTCTGGGAGGCTCTTTTGTCGGGGATGATACAACGGTCTTCATTGCCCAAACGACGAAGAAACAATATTGGCGTGTTGAAACGAAAGATATCTATACCTCAAAGGGATGGGTATCTTCAGATGCGAATGTAACCGCGGAAATTGCTCCGGGACAAACCGTTTATCATTCACTGCCGGTCGGTCCGGATGAGCAAAAGGAATTCGCTCATATAGAACTAAGATATCCTTATGATTTTATCATCCAGCCATACGGATTGATGGCCATCCATCTAAGCGAGGGGATGGAAAATAAAATAAATCTTACCATGAATGTTGAAACGGAGAAAATCTCGGCAAATTATACCGGGAATTATATGTATCATATCGAATATAGCACCCCGGAGTATCTTTACAGCGACTTGATGTCGACAATGGAACAGCCTTTGGATGCCGGCTTGCGCAGGAAATATTTGCAGCTTCCGGAATCCCTTCCCCGAAGAGTCATTGATCTTGCGGAGGAAATTGTAAAAGGGAAAGAAAGCGATTATGAGAAAGCCCGAGCAATTGAAAGTTATTTTGGAAAAAACGGTTTCCGTTATGAAACTAAAGGGGTGCCGGTTCCCGAAGAAAATCAGGATTATGTGGACCAGTTTTTGTTTGAAACAAAATTCGGCTATTGTGACAACTTTTCAACTGCCATGGTAGTAATGCTCAGAGCAGTGGGAATCCCGGCCCGGTGGGTAAAAGGTTTTGCCGGGGGAGATTTGATTGATCGCGAAGGGGAATTGGACACTTATAAAATCACAAACAACCATGCCCATTCCTGGGTGGAAGCCTATATCCCGGAAGCCGGTTGGGTTCCGTTTGAGCCGACGATAGGCTTTTCGGCAAACCGTTCCATCCAATTCGATATTGAAACAGATGAATCCCAGGAGGACATGCTGATTGCGGACGAAAATACGGAACCGGAGAATAAAAAAAACGGAACCAAGGAGGAAACTGCCCGGGAAAACAATGAAAAATTGGCAAGTTTTCAAAATCTCTTCAAATATTTGCGATATGTATTGTATCTTTTATTTTCAGGGATTGCCGTTGCCGGCATTCTATTGGTTGTTTTCCGCAAGCGATGGATGCTGAAATGGTATAGCCGGTGGTTAAAAAATCAAAATATTAATGAAACAACCTTTGAAGCCGTTTATATGAGACTTTTAAAAATGTTAGAATTAAAAGGGTTCAAGCGGAAGAAAGGGCAAACATTGGGGGCTTTTGCAAAAGAGGTGGACGAAATTTTTCATTTCCCGTATATGTCCCAAATTACGGAAGCATATGAAAATTATATTTATGGAAATAAAACCGGAATTGATTATGAAAAAC
Source organism: Ureibacillus sp. FSL K6-8385 (assembly GCF_038593155.1). Lineage (GTDB taxonomy): Bacteria > Bacillota > Bacilli > Bacillales_A > Planococcaceae > Ureibacillus > Ureibacillus terrenus. Next base: position 2,422,999 of record NZ_CP151968.1, on the reverse strand, counting down.
TGAAAGAATGTTGGGAAAATTTAATCAATCGGACAAGTAGTTGATTTTAAATAACAGTCAGAGTAAAATTTAAAAAATTATAAGGCAGAAAATTTAGAAGAGGTGTAAAACGTGACGACGCAATTAAAAGAACAAGAAAAAATCGTTGTTCTCGATTTTGGAAGCCAATACAACCAATTGATCACACGCCGGATTCGCGAATTCGGCGTATTTTCCGAATTGCAGCCCCATACCGTTTCTGCGCAGGAAATTAAAGAAATGAACGCTGTGGGAATCATTTTCTCAGGCGGTCCAAACTCTGTATATGACGAAAATGCCTTTAAAGTGGATGAAGAGATTTTCAATTTGGGATTGCCGATTTTGGGGATTTGCTACGGCATGCAATTAATCGCCCATACCCTTGGCGGAAAAGTGGAAAGCGCCGACACCCGAGAATATGGTAAGGCGGAAATTGAAATTACAAAGGATAACCAATTGTTTGCAGATCTTCCAAAACAGCAAGTGGTTTGGATGAGCCACGGCGATTTGGTGACTCAATTACCGGAAGGATTTGAAACAATCGCGACAAGCCCAAGCTGTCCAATCACGGCCATGCAAGATGTGGAACGCAAATTCTATGGCGTTCAATTCCATCCTGAAGTTCGCCATTCCGTTTACGGAAATGATATTTTACGCCATTTCGTGTTTGATATTTGCGGCGCAAAAGGCGACTGGACAATGGAAAACTTTATTGAATTGCAAATCAAAAAAATCCGCGAACAAGTCGGAAACAAAAAAGTATTATGCGCACTTTCCGGCGGGGTGGATTCATCTGTTGTCGCGGTTTTGGTCCATAAAGCCATCGGGGATCAATTGACTTGCATGTTTGTTGACCATAACCTGCTCCGCAAAGGTGAAGCGGAAAGCGTAATGGAAACATTTGAAGGCAAATTTGGAATGAAAGTGATTAAAATCGATGCCCGTGAACGCTTCATGAACAAACTAAGAGGCGTGTCCGATCCTGAGCAAAAGCGCAAAATTATTGGAAACGAGTTCATTTATGTGTTTACTGACGAAGCCAAAAAATTGGAAGACATGGATTTCTTGGCTCAAGGCACTTTGTATACAGATATTATTGAATCCGGTACGTCCACTGCCCAAACAATCAAATCCCACCACAATGTAGGCGGGCTTCCGGAAGATATGCATTTTGAGTTGATTGAGCCTCTCAAAACGCTATTTAAAGATGAAGTCCGTGAATTGGGAACTCAGTTAGGTTTGCCGGAAGAGATCGTTTGGCGCCAGCCATTCCCGGGACCAGGTCTGGCCATTCGCGTCCTTGGCGAGGTCACAGAAGAAAAATTGGAAATTGTCCGGGAATCCGATGCCATTTTGCGCGAGGAAATAAAAAATGCCGGCCTTGACCGTGAAATTTGGCAATACTTCACGGTGCTTCCGGACATTAAATCCGTCGGCGTCATGGGCGATCAGCGCACATATGATTATGCCGTCGGAATCCGTGCGGTAACTTCCATCGACGGCATGACTTGCGACTGGGCCCGTATTCCTTATGACGTGTTGGAAAGAATTTCAACGCGCATCGTGAATGAGGTGCCTCATGTAAACCGCGTACTTCTTGATATCACTTCCAAACCGCCTGCTACAATTGAGTGGGAGTAATGAAAAAACCGAATGATTAGAATTGCTTTAAAATCTGCGGTATCAATGAGCTGAACAGTTGGCTGTCAGGATGGCTGACACCTTTCCAAGATGAGACTCTCTTTTTATTCACACGGTTATTTGTGAATAAAAGAGGGTCTTATCTTATGCATTTTTTAGGGAAATGAGCGAGCGTTTTGGGCTTTTCAAGAATGTTAGGAATGAAGTGCGGAGGGGAATTGAGAAATTCCGTCAATAATGCAAGTTTAAAAAAGAGGAAAATAATTCATTTTTTATAATATTTTTACGAACTTTATTGAAAAAGAAAGATGAAATGTTCGTGTTTTTTTATGAATTCATATTGAAAGAAAGAAATTTAATGTGATATATTACTTGAGTAAAAAATAAAAATTCGTCGCAAAATGTCAAAAAATTATTGTTTTAGAATGGAAGCCGATTAAAAGACCCGTTCTCGGGAATTTATATTTAGAAACGGGAAATACTGTATATTTGACATTTCGACGAAAATACGGAGGAAATTATGAAAAAATATTTCCAATTTGAAGAATTAGGAACTTCATATCGTCAAGAGATCATCGGCGGACTTACAACATTTTTGGCAATGGCGTACATTTTGGTTGTAAACCCGGACATCCTTTCGCAGAGCGGAATGGATCAAAATGCGGTATTTGTTGCCACAGCAGTATCTTCTGCCATCGGATGTTTTATCATGGGTATATTCGCCAAATACCCTCTTGCGTTGGCGCCGGGACTCGGGTTAAATGCATTTTTTACTTACGGAGTGGTATTGGGCCACGGTTTCCCTTGGGAATACGCTTTGGCTGCCGTATTTATTTCATCGCTGTTCTTCTTCATATTAACGTTAACCGGATTGCGTGAAAAATTAATCAACGCCATTCCTTTGGAGCTGAAATTATCAGTAGGCGCCGGTATAGGGTTATTTATTGCGTTCATCGGCCTAAAATCGGCAGGCATTGTCGTAGACCATCCAAGCAATTTGCTTGCCATCGGAGATTTAACACAGCCTCAGGTGCTGCTTTCAATTTTTGGTATTTTCGCCATTGTGATATTAATGGTATTAAATGTAAGAGGCGCAGTATTCATTGGAATGGTTTTAACGGCAATCGTCGGAATGATATTTAATCTTATTCAAACGCCAAGTGCGATTTTGTCGGCGCCGCCAAGTATTGAACCCACATTCGGAAAATTGTTTACGGCGTTCAATGATCCGGAATTCTATACGATTCCAATGTTGACTTCAATTTTGACGTTCTTGTTTGTAGACTTCTTTGATAATGCGGGTACACTTATGGCGGTAGCGAATCAGGCCGGTTTTGTAAAAGACAACAAATTGCCTCGCGCAGGCAGAGCGCTGATTTCCGATTCCATTGCATCAATGATCGGTTCAATTTTTGGTACATCAACGGTTACATCTTATATTGAATCATCTTCCGGCGTAGCGGCTGGTGCAAGAACAGGCTTCGCTTCAGTTGTGACAGGGCTTCTGTTCTTATTAGCACTATTCTTTTCTCCTGTATTGAGCGTTGTAACCGGTGCGGTCACTGCCCCTGCGCTTATTGTGGTCGGGGTACTGATGGTTTCATCATTGGGTGAAATTGAATGGAAGAAATTTGAGATTGCGGTGCCTTCTTTCTTGACAATGGTCATGATGCCATTTACAGGCTCCATTGCGACAGGTATTGCAGTAGGTTTCTTATTCTATCCATTAACAATGGTTCTTAAAGGGAGAGCAAAAGAAGTCCATTGGATTATGTATATCTTTGCCGTCATATTCTTGATTTTCTTGGCAACTACGACCCATTAATATTGAAAATAAATGAGCGCCATTACCCGGGGGGGGAATGGCGTTTTTTATTTGCTTTAGGATTATGGATAATTTCTGCCGTCATTCGCCGTCTCAAAAATTAGAACTATACTTTAAATCTGGCAATGTTTAATGAGAATATTTGGGGGTAATAAAAAAATAGGAACCATTATAAACAATTCCATTGTTGGAGAAAGATAATTTTCTGAATTGTTTTTTATTTAATTTTGTTATTGTCAAAAACGTAAAAACGTTGTATATTTGTAAACGTTGTGTGACAAACACGATATAACAAACAAGAAAAGATAAAAAAACATTTGACACTTGAATGCAAGTGTGATAGATTAATAAAAGTCTTCACTTTATTGGTGAACGATGAACCTTGAAAACTGAACACCAAAGCGTTGATGCCAGAAACAATTCCGTTTGCCGGCCCCGTCGGCGGACCGGATTCGGACAAACAATTTGAGTGAAATCAAATTCTTTTTGGAGAGTTTGATCCTGGCTCAGGACGAACGCTGGCGGCGTGCCTAATACATGCAAGTCGAGCGGACCTCATAGGAAGCTTGCTTTTTATGAGGTTAGCGGCGGACGGGTGAGTAACACGTGGGTAACCTGCCCTATAGACCGGGATAACTCGCGGAAACGCGTGCTAATACCGGATAACACAGCGGAGCGCATGCTCCGGTGTTGAAAGGTGGTTCTGCTACCGCTATAGGATGGGCCCGCGGCGCATTAGCTAGTTGGTGGGGTAACGGCCTACCAAGGCGACGATGCGTAGCCGACCTGAGAGGGTGATCGGCCACACTGGGACTGAGACACGGCCCAGACTCCTACGGGAGGCAGCAGTAGGGAATCTTCCACAATGGGCGAAAGCCTGATGGAGCAACGCCGCGTGAGCGAAGAAGGTCTTCGGATCGTAAAGCTCTGTTGTAAGGGAAGAACAAGTGCGGTAGTAACTGACCGCACCCTGACGGTACCTTACGAGAAAGCCACGGCTAACTACGTGCCAGCAGCCGCGGTAATACGTAGGTGGCGAGCGTTGTCCGGAATTATTGGGCGTAAAGCGCGCGCAGGCGGTCTCTTAAGTCTGATGTGAAAGCCCCCGGCTCAACCGGGGAGGGTCATTGGAAACTGGGAGACTTGAGTGCAGGAGAGGGAAGCGGAATTCCATGTGTAGCGGTGAAATGCGTAGAGATATGGAGGAACACCAGTGGCGAAGGCGGCTTCCTGGCCTGTAACTGACGCTGAGGCGCGAAAGCGTGGGGAGCAAACAGGATTAGATACCCTGGTAGTCCACGCCGTAAACGATGAGTGCTAGGTGTTAGGGGGCTTGCCCCTTAGTGCTGCAGCTAACGCATTAAGCACTCCGCCTGGGGAGTACGGTCGCAAGACTGAAACTCAAAGGAATTGACGGGGGCCCGCACAAGCGGTGGAGCATGTGGTTTAATTCGAAGCAACGCGAAGAACCTTACCAGGTCTTGACATCCCGCTGACCGCCATGGAGACATGGCCTTCCCTTCGGGGACAGCGGTGACAGGTGGTGCATGGTTGTCGTCAGCTCGTGTCGTGAGATGTTGGGTTAAGTCCCGCAACGAGCGCAACCCTTGTCCTTAGTTGCCATCATTCGGTTGGGCACTCTAAGGAGACTGCCGTACAAATACGGAGGAAGGTGGGGATGACGTCAAATCATCATGCCCCTTATGACCTGGGCTACACACGTGCTACAATGGGCGGTACAAAGGGCTGCGAACCCGCGAGGGGGAGCGAATCCCAAAAAGCCGCTCTCAGTTCGGATTGCAGGCTGCAACTCGCCTGCATGAAGCCGGAATCGCTAGTAATCGCGGATCAGCATGCCGCGGTGAATACGTTCCCGGGCCTTGTACACACCGCCCGTCACACCACGAGAGTCTGTAACACCCGAAGTCGGTGAGGTAACCCTTCCGGGAGCCAGCCGCCGAAGGTGGGACAGATGATTGGGGTGAAGTCGTAACAAGGTAGCCGTATCGGAAGGTGCGGCTGGATCACCTCCTTTCTAAGGATGACAACTGACGAAGGCATTGACGTTTTGGGTTCAGTTTTGAAGGTTCATACACCTTCAAACTTGTTCCTTGAAAACTGGATAAACGGCATTGAAAGTGAAGCTCTTGCGAGCAATCGCAAGCCGACGGTTAAGTTGGTAAGGGCGCACGGTGGATGCCTTGGCACTAGGAGCCGATGAAGGACGGGACTAACACCGATATGCTTCGGGGAGCTGTAAGTAAGCTGTGATCCGGAGATTTCCGAATGGGGCAACCCACTGTTCGTAATGGAACAGTATCTTAACGCGAATTCATAGCGTTAAGAGGGCACACCCAGGGAACTGAAACATCTCAGTACCTGGAGGAGAAGAAAGAAACCTCGATTCCCTTAGTAGCGGCGAGCGAAACGGGAAGAGCCCAAACCAAGAGGCTTGCCTCTTGGGGTTGTAGGACACTCTATACGGAGTTACAAAAGGATGGGTTAGACGAACCGTTCTGGAAAGGACGGCCGTAGAAGGTAACAGCCCTGTAGTCGAAAATCCATCCTCTCCAGAGTGGATCCTGAGTACGGCGGAACACGTGGAATTCCGTCGGAATCCGGGAGGACCATCTCCCAAGGCTAAATACTCCCTAGTGACCGATAGCGAACCAGTACCGTGAGGGAAAGGTGAAAAGAACCCCGGGAGGGGAGTGAAAGAGAACCTGAAACCGTGTGCCTACAAGTAGTCAGAGCCCGTTAACGGGTGATGGCGTGCCTTTTGTAGAATGAACCGGCGAGTTACGATCACGTGCAAGGTTAAGCCGAAGAGGCGGAGCCGCAGCGAAAGCGAGTCTGAACAGGGCGACGGAGTACGTGGTCGTAGACCCGAAACCAGGTGATCTACCCATGTCCAGGGTGAAGGTGAGGTAGCACTCACTGGAGGCCCGAACCCACGTACGTTGAAAAGTGCGGGGATGAGGTGTGGGTAGCGGAGAAATTCCAATCGAACTTGGAGATAGCTGGTTCTCTCCGAAATAGCTTTAGGGCTAGCCTCGTGTAAAGAATACTGGAGGTAGAGCACTGTTTGGACTAGGGGCCCACCTCGGGTTACCGAATTCAGACAAACTCCGAATGCCAGCTATTTATACACGGGAGTCAGACTACGAGTGATAAGATCCGTGGTCGAGAGGGAAACAGCCCAGACCACCAGCTAAGGTCCCAAAGTAGCCGTTAAGTGGAAAAGGATGTGGCGTTGCTTAGACAACCAGGATGTTGGCTTAGAAGCAGCCATCATTTAAAGAGTGCGTAATAGCTCACTGGTCGAGTGACGCTGCGCCGAAAATGTATCGGGGCTAAACGGTTCACCGAAGCTGTGGATCCGTGCTTCGCACGGGTGGTAGGAGAGCGTTCTAAGCGCGCAGAAGTCAGACCGGAAGGACTGGTGGAGCGCTTAGAAGTGAGAATGCCGGTATGAGTAGCGAAAGATGGGTGAGAATCCCATCCGCCGAATGACTAAGGTTTCCTGAGGAAGGCTCGTCCGCTCAGGGTTAGTCGGGACCTAAGTCGAGGCCGAAAGGCGTAGACGATGGGCAACAGGTTGATATTCCTGTACCACCTCCCCGCCGTTTGAGCGATGGGGGGACGCAGGAGGATAGGGAAAGCACGCCGTTGGTCGAGCGTGTCCAAGCAGCAAGGCGGGGAAGTAGGCAAATCCGCTTCCCGCAACGCTGAGCTGTGATGGGGAGCGCATTGCGCGCGAAGTTCCCGATTTCACACTGCCAAGAAAAGCCTCTAGCGAGGCGGGAGGTGCCCGTACCGCAAACCGACACAGGTAGTCGAGGAGAGAATCCTAAGGCGAGCGAGAGAACTCTCGTTAAGGAACTCGGCAAAATGACCCCGTAACTTCGGGAGAAGGGGTGCTCATTGGGGTGCAAGCCCCGATGAGCCGCAGAGAATAGGCCCAGGCGACTGTTTATCAAAAACACAGGTCTCTGCTAAACCGCAAGGTGATGTATAGGGGCTGACGCCTGCCCGGTGCTGGAAGGTTAAGAGGAGGAGTTAGCGCAAGCGAAGCTCCGAATTGAAGCCCCAGTAAACGGCGGCCGTAACTATAACGGTCCTAAGGTAGCGAAATTCCTTGTCGGGTAAGTTCCGACCCGCACGAAAGGCGTAACGATCTGGGCGCTGTCTCAACGAGAGACTCGGTGAAATTATAGTACCTGTGAAGATGCAGGTTACCCGCGACAGGACGGAAAGACCCCGTGGAGCTTTACTGTAGCCTGATATTGAATTCCGGTACAGCTTGTACAGGATAGGTAGGAGCCGTAGAAGGGGGAGCGCCAGCTTCCCTGGAGGCGCCCTTGGGATACTACCCTGGCTGTACTGGGATTCTAACCCGCAAGCCTGATCGGCTTGGGAGACAGTGTCAGGTGGACAGTTTGACTGGGGCGGTCGCCTCCCAAAGAGTAACGGAGGCGCCCAAAGGTTCCCTCAGAATGGTTGGAAATCATTCGCAGAGTGTAAAGGCATAAGGGAGCTTGACTGCGAGACCTACAAGTCGAGCAGGGTCGAAAGACGGGCTTAGTGATCCGGTGGTTCCGCATGGAAGGGCCATCGCTCAACGGATAAAAGCTACCCCGGGGATAACAGGCTTATCTCCCCCAAGAGTCCACATCGACGGGGAGGTTTGGCACCTCGATGTCGGCTCATCGCATCCTGGGGCTGTAGTCGGTCCCAAGGGTTGGGCTGTTCGCCCATTAAAGCGGTACGCGAGCTGGGTTCAGAACGTCGTGAGACAGTTCGGTCCCTATCCGTCGTGGGCGCAGGAAATTTGAGAGGAGCTGTCCTTAGTACGAGAGGACCGGGATGGACACACCGCTGGTGTACCAGTTGTCTTGCCAAAGGCACAGCTGGGTAGCTATGTGTGGACGGGATAAGTGCTGAAAGCATCTAAGCATGAAGCCCCCCTCAAGATGAGATTTCCCATTGCGTAAGCAAGTAAGATCCCTCAAAGACGATGAGGTAGATAGGTCCGGGGTGGAAGCACGGTGACGTGTGGAGCTGACGGATACTAATCGATCGAGGACTTAACCAAGAAAACACTTTCGATGCCGTTATCCAGTTTTGAGGGAACAACCCTCATATTGTGAAGTGACGATGGCGAAGAGGTCACACCCGTTCCCATACCGAACACGGAAGTTAAGCTCTTCAGCGCCGATGGTAGTTGGGGGCTTCCCCCTGCGAGAGTAGGACGTCGCTTCGCAAGAAGGCACCACTGAAAAAGTGGTGCTTTTTTGTTTAATAATAAATATCAAGAACTGAAAGCCTGTCCGATAAGATAATGAAGCAGGCAAAAAAGATGAGGAAATTCAAATCAGCAACAGGCTTCGGAGCCAGCGCCGGGAGTGGGGGCATTCCCTGCGAGAGATAGACGCGCGCTTCACAAAGGCAGCACTGAAAAAGTTATAATTAGCCCTGCATTACACAAAACCCTTGACAATCTCTCATTGGAATGTCAAAGGCTTAAAAATTTAAGAATCCGTTATGAAATACTTTGCCATTCTTTTTAATTAAACTGACGAATGTGGAACACGGAAGGAAGTTAACTACGCCTTTCAACTCGCCTGTACCGGGTTTTCGCGGAATAAAATGGTGACGTTATTGTTAGAAGCTTCAACCTTTACATCAATACCGTTTGGAATGGTCATCATTGGATCCGTATGTCCAAAATCAACATTGTACACAATTGGAAAATCATATCCTTTCGTAGCTTGGCAAATGATGTCTACAAATGTATAATCTTGCGAAAATTCCACTTTTGGATGAAAACGTCCGACCACAATTCCATTGATTTTTTCAAAAACCCCCATATGCCGTAATTGAGTTAAATAACGATCGATAGTGCCAGGATTTTCTTGTTCATCTTCTTCTAAAAACAGTACTTTGTTGTCAAAGGATGGGAGAAATTCCGTTCCTGCTAACAGCAACATTGTTCCCATGTTGCCGGCCAAAATTTTTCCCCTTGCTCTTCCTTCTTTAATAATAAGAGGACCATCATTTTTAATAAGTTGCCGCGGCCGTATATCCTCTTTATCCCAGGCTAAAAATTCACTTGTCCAATATTTGCTGGGAGGAATGAGCAACTCATCATTTTGGGTCATTAAAACAGCTTCGAATATAGTTTTGGTGTATTCCAACATTCCGCCATATTCCCCAAATTGGGGCAATAGCGCCGGCCCCATAAAAGTGATTAGTTCAGATTTTTTATGAATCGCCAATAAAATCGCAGTGAAATCACTGTACCCCAATATGATTTTTGGATTTTGTTTTACAAGATCATAATCGATGTATTCTAAAAGTTGGTGCGAATTGTAACCGCCGATTGTATTGATAATCGCTTTAACTTCTTGATCTTGAAACATTTCATGTAAATCCTCTAATCGTTCCTCAACGGTTCCTGCCAAATGTCCAATGCGCTTCAGAGCATTTTTTCCCACTTTCACCTTAAAGCCCATTCTCTCTAATTCGGAAATTCCTCTTTGAAATCTATTAGGGCAAGCTGCGGCGACTGGAGAAGAGGTGGAGATGATTCCGATAGTATCCCCCGGTTTTAATAACTTTGGTTTAATCATAAAAATAAACCTCGCTTTATCAAGAAATGTTAAGGTCGTTAAGTTAATACTAATAATTTACACTATACGAAGATATTAGTTAATAAACAATCAGATGAATAATATTAGGGTAAATAATTAATAAAACATACTATTTATAAAGGCCAATAATCATTCATGGGGACTGCATTCCATTGAAGAAATGTCGAAATATGGATAAATTTTGGAGTGGAATTGTATTAGCAATGTTTAAAAGAACAGTAAAAAGATTGAAAAAAGGAGGCCATCAACGGTTAATTGGTCTAGTAACAGATTTTCGCCATTAAGTTCAATTGGGGGCTAAATTACTTAGGTATAAAAATAGAAAACGGCCTTAAATACGAACATTTAAAAAATATTAAAAATAATTGTTCGCATTTCATCGTTGATTTTCTCTTTTACCCTTGTTACAATGAACAAAGGAAAAGTCCCATTAAGGGTTTAAGAATATGCTTTATTTTTCTTCTCTGCCGTGTAAATGTCGGATTATGCGGAAAATAATATCTTGGGTGAGAAAAAGCTGAAAATATAAGACAGCCTCCTATTGCTATGCCCTCAAGTACTCTGCTTTCTGACGTGTAGCGAAGGCGGGCTATTTGAGGTTTTTTTATTCGGAAATATAGTGAATATTCAGGAAAAATAATCATATAAAAGGAGCGTTTTGGATGAATCCTAAAATTGGCGTCATTATGGGAAGTTCCAGCGATTGGGAAACGATGAAACATGCTTGCGACATCTTGGATGAATTGGAAATTCCGTATGAAAAACGAGTGGTATCCGCACATCGTACGCCCGATCTAATGTTTGAATATGCTGAAACTGCCCGTTCGCGGGGCATCCAAGTAATCATCGCGGGAGCAGGGGGAGCTGCTCATTTGCCGGGAATGGTTGCAAGTAAAACGACTTTGCCGGTCATCGGTGTACCGGTGCAATCAAGAGCATTGAACGGGCTTGATTCATTGCTTTCCATTGTGCAAATGCCGGGAGGAGTTCCTGTTGCCACAGTTGCGATTGGGAAAGCGGGCGCTACCAATGCAGGGCTGTTGGCGGCGCAAATCTTATCGATTACAGATAAAGAAATCGCAGAAAAATTGGAAGCAAGACGAGAACAATTAAAACAAAAAGTGTTAGAAAGTTCAGGTGACTTGAAGTGACAAAAACAATTTACCCCGGTCAAACAATCGGCATCATCGGCGGCGGACAATTGGGCCGGATGATGGCGCTCAGCGCAAAAGAAGCAGGCTTTAAAATTGCCGTGCTTGATCCGACAATGGATTCGCCATGCGGACAAGTTGCGGATATTCAAATTGTGGCACCTTATGACGATGAAGCCGCGCTGGAAGAATTGGCCGAAGTGAGCGATGTTATCACGTTCGAATTTGAAAACATTGATTATGAAGGACTAAAAAAATTAACCGAGATTGCTTATGTTCCTCAGGGGGCTGAAATCATCCGCATCACTCAAAACCGCGTGACAGAAAAAGATGCGATAGTAAAAGCGGGTTGCCCAGTGGCACCCTACATTGTTTGCAACAACTATGAGGAACTTGTAGAAAATGTTGACCAAATCGGCTATCCATGCATTGTTAAAACTGCGCGTTTTGGTTATGACGGAAAAGGGCAGCAGAAGCTTGATTCAAAAGAAGATTTACCGTTGGCCAAGGAGTTATTCAAGCACTCGCAATGTGTTGTGGAAGGATTTGTTCCTTTTGAGAAGGAAATTTCTGTAATTATTCAGAGAAACGGAAATGGCGAGACATATTGTTTGCCTGTCGGGGAAAATATTCATGTCAATCACATTTTGCATGAAACCATTGTACCGGCCCGGATTTCCGATGAAACAAAGAAACTGGCGGAAGAAGCCGCACTGAAAATTGCAGAGCATTTGAAATTAATCGGAACATTGGCGGTAGAAATGTTCGTGCTGAAAGATGGGCAAATCATCATAAATGAATTGGCGCCAAGACCTCATAATTCCGGCCACTATTCTATTGAAGCGTGCAATATTTCCCAATTCGCGCAGCATGTCCGTGCCATTGCCGGTTGGCCGCTGCGCAAACCGAAACTGCATTCCCCTGCCGTGATGGTGAACGTTTTGGGTCAACATGTGGCGCCGTTGATCAATTCGATTACAAAATATCCGGATTGGTCTATCCACATTTATGGAAAAAAAGAGGCGAAAGTGAACAGAAAAATGGGACATGTAACCATTTTGACAGACGATATCGACGCAACATTAAAGGAAATTGAAGATTCTGGAATTTGGTCAAAATAAGAAAAGGAGATTCAGAAATGATTGAACGTTATACACGACCAGAAATGGGAGCAATTTGGACGGAAGAAAACAAATTCAAAGCATGGCTAGAAGTGGAGCTTTTGGCCTGCGAAGCCTGGTCAGAGCTTGGTGTGATACCGAAGGAAGACGTAGTGAAGCTGCGCCAAAACGCAAAATTCGAAATCAACCGGATTTATGAAATCGAACAAGTTACAAAACACGACGTAGTGGCGTTTACCCGCGCCGTTTCCGAGTCCCTCGGAGACGAGAAAAAATGGGTGCACTACGGCCTCACTTCAACGGATGTTGTGGATACGGCCCTTTCTTACTTAATTAAACAAGCCAACAACATTTTGAGAAAAGATATCCAAAATTTCATTGATGTATTAACGGAAAAGGCAAAAGAACATAAATATACCGTGATGATGGGCCGCACACATGGCGTTCATGCGGAACCGACGACATTCGGCTTAAAGCTTGCCTTGTGGCGCGAAGAAATGCTGCGAAATCAAGAACGTTTCGAAAGAGCGGCAAAAACGATTGAAACAGGAAAAATTTCAGGTGCTGTCGGCACTTACGCCAATATCGATCCGTTTGTAGAAAAGTATGTTTGTGAAAAATTAGGCCTCACCCCTGCGCCGATTTCAACACAGACTTTACAGCGGGACCGCCACGCAGAATACATCGCAACATTGGCTCTAATTGCGACATCCATCGAAAAATTCGCAACGGAAATCCGCGGATTGCAAAAATCCGAAGTCCGCGAAGTGGAAGAAGGATTTGCAAAGGGGCAAAAAGGTTCTTCGGCGATGCCTCATAAACGCAACCCGATCGGTTCGGAAAATATGGCTGGAATTGCCCGCGTCGTACGCGGACATGTTGTTACAGCTTATGAAAATATTCCTTTGTGGCATGAACGGGATATTTCCCATTCATCAGCGGAACGGATCATTATTCCTGATACGACGATAGCACTTAACTACATGTTGAACCGTTTCACTAACATTGTGAAAAACTTGACCGTGTTCCCAGAAAATATGAAACGCAACATGGAAGCCACATTCGGCCTGATTTATTCACAGCGCGTTCTATTAAAACTGATTGATAAAGGCCTATCCCGAGAAGAAGCGTATGATACGGTTCAACCGCTTACTGCCAGAGCATGGGACGAGCAAATACCGTTCCGTCCGCTTGTTGAAGCGGATGAGAAAATCAGTTCGCTTCTGACGAAAGAAGAAATTGATGATTGCTTCGATTACCATTGGCATTTGAAAAATGTCGATTATATTTTTGACCGCCTAGGTTTAAATGATTAATTCGATTTACAAAACTTTTTACAATCTGAAATACTGGGGGAACGGGTATGCAAAAAGGCGCACTCTTATATGAAGGAAAAGCAAAACGTTTATATGCCACAGACCAGGAAGATGTGTTGTTTGTCGAATACAAAAACAGCGCCACTGCCTTTAATGGACTAAAAAAAGCGGAGATTGAGGGAAAAGGAATATTGAACAACAAAATTTCCACCCTCATTTTTGAACGATTAAAACAGCAAGGGATTGAGTCCCATTTTATTCAAAGGGTATCAGAAAACGAACAGCTCGTGAAAAAAGTGGACATTATCCCGCTTGAAGTGGTTGTCCGCAATATTGCCGCCGGAAGCTTTGCAGAGCGGCTCGGCATAGAAGAAGGTACGCCATTAAAACGGCCGATCGTCGAGTTCTATTATAAAAACGATGATTTAAAAGACCCGTTAATCAATAATGATCACATTGAGATTCTGGGTCTCGCCACAAAAGAAGAAGTTCAAACGATTACGGATCAGGCATTGAAGGTTAACGAAGCATTGCGGAAAATTTTTGATGAAATCGGCATTATTTTGGTTGATTTCAAATTGGAATTCGGCCGCGACAAGGACGGGAACATCCTGCTTGCCGACGAAATTTCGCCGGATACTTGCCGGCTTTGGGATGCAGAAACGAAAACCAAACTTGATAAAGACGTGTTTAGACGGGATCTTGGAAATCTAATAGATGTATATCAGATTATACTTTCAAGACTTGGAGGAAATTGAAATGAAGAAAGTTAAAATTTATGTTACTTTGCGTGAAAGTGTTTTAGACCCGCAAGGATCAGCCGTAAAAGGTTCTTTGGTAAACATGGGATACAAAGAAGTGGAAGATGTCCGCATAGGTAAATATTTGGAATTGTTGATTAATGACACTGACCGCGATCTCAACGAAATGGTAAAAGAAATGTGCGAAAAGCTGCTTGCGAACACTGTAATTGAGGATTATCGCTTTGAAATCGAGGAGGCTAACTGATTATGAAATTTGCTGTACTCGTTTTCCCAGGTTCGAACTGTGATGTTGATATGTATCATGCCATTAAGGACGAATTGGGCGAAGAGGTGGAATTCGTATGGCATGATGCAACCGATTTAAGCGGATTTGACGCCATTTTAATTCCTGGCGGGTTCTCCTATGGGGATTACTTGCGCTGCGGCGCCATGGCAAGCCAGTCCAATGTGATGAAAGCGGTAAAGGAAGCAGCTGAAGAAGGAAAACCGATTTTAGGAGTTTGCAACGGGTTCCAAATTTTGACGGAAGCTGGCCTCCTTCCTGGCGCATTACTTCGCAATAAAAACTTAAAGTTCATTTGCCGTACGGTTCCGTTGAAAGTTGAAAACAATCAAACAATGTTCACGAATCAATACGATCAAGGACAAATCATTCATATTCCGATTGCCCACGGCGAAGGAAATTACTATTGTGACGAAGAAACATTGAAAAAATTAAAAGAAAACAATCAAATCGTTTTCACATATGCGGGAGAAAACCCGAACGGAAGCTTGGAAAACATTGCAGGCATTGTGAACGAACGGGGCAATGTACTTGGCATGATGCCTCACCCGGAGCGCGCGGTGGATGCATTACTTGGAAGTGCTGACGGACTGGCGTTATTTAAATCAATTGTGAAACAGTGGAGGGAAACACATGTCTAATTATGAACCAACAGCAGAGCAAATTAAGGAACAAAAGCTTTACCGCGACATGGGGTTAAGTGATGAAGAGTTTGCGATGATCGAGAAAATACTAGGTCGCCTTCCAAACTGGACAGAAACAGGTTTGTTCTCTGTAATGTGGTCTGAACACTGTTCATATAAAAATTCAAAACCGGTGTTGCGCAAATTCCCGACAAAAGGACCCCGCGTATTGCAAGGCCCTGGTGAAGGCGCCGGGATCGTGGACATCGACGACGGACAAGCAGTGGTATTCAAAATGGAATCCCATAACCACCCTTCAGCGATTGAACCTTACCAGGGCGCGGCAACAGGGGTTGGCGGAATTATCCGCGACGTTTTCTCCATGGGCGCCCGTCCTGTTGCGCTTCTAAACTCTTTGCGCTTCGGCGAATTGAAGTCACCACGGGTGAAGTACTTATTTGAAGAGGTCGTTGCAGGGATTGCCGGATATGGGAACTGTATCGGAATCCCGACAGTCGGCGGGGAAGTGCAATTCGATCCATGCTATGAAGGGAATCCTTTGGTCAACGCCATGTGTGTAGGTTTGATCGACCATAAAGATATCCAAAAAGGCGTGGCTGCAGGCGTAGGAAACACAGTGATGTATGTGGGAGCCAAAACAGGCCGTGACGGTATCCACGGTGCAACCTTTGCATCTGAGGAATTGAGCGAGGAATCCGAAGAAAAACGGCCGGCCGTTCAAGTGGGAGACCCGTTCATGGAAAAGCTTCTCCTTGAAGCATGCTTGGAAGTAGTAAAATCCGATGCACTTGTCGGAATCCAGGATATGGGTGCTGCTGGTCTTACGTCTTCTTCTTCCGAGATGGCATCAAAAGCCGGATCAGGCATTGAAATGAATCTGGATTTGGTTCCTCAGCGCGAAACGGGAATGACGGCTTATGAGATGATGTTATCCGAGTCCCAGGAACGGATGCTTTTGGTCGTGAAAAAAGGCCGCGAAGAAGAAGTGCAAAAAATCTTTGAAAAATACGGTTTGGATGCGGTAGCGATCGGCCGGGTAACAGATGATAAAATGCTAAGACTCATCCATAAAGGCAAAGTGGTGGCGGAAGTTCCTGCCGATGCGTTGGCAAAAGATGCCCCGGTTTACCATAAACCATCCAAAGAACCTGAATATTTCAGAGAATTTCAGGCAATGGAGAATACGGAACCGGAAGTTGCCGACCTGAAGGAAACATTCCTGAAATTGCTGCAAGCGCCGACAATCGCCTCTAAAGAATGGGTTTACGACCAATTCGACTATCAGGTGCGTACGAATACGGTGGTAACACCTGGTTCCGATGCGGCAGTATTGCGCATCCGTGGAACAAATAAAGGCCTTGCTATGACAGCTGACTGCAACTCCCGATACATTTACCTGGATCCTGAAACAGGAGGAAAAATTGCAGTTGCAGAAGCTGCCCGCAACATAGTGGCATCCGGCGGCGAACCATTGGCCATTACAGACTGCCTGAATTTCGGTAATCCGGAAAAACCTGAAATCTTCTGGCAGCTGGAAAAGAGTGCGGACGGAATTTCAGCGGCTTGCACCGCTTTGGAAACACCGGTCATCAGCGGAAACGTATCCCTATATAATGAACATTCCGGCCAGGCGGTATATCCGACGCCGACAATCGGCATGGTTGGACTTGTAAAAGACTTATCCCATGTAACAACGCAATACGTAAAACAATCCGGAGACATTGTATATTTGCTGGGTGAGACAAAAACGGAATTCGGCGGATCCGAGCTCCAAAAATTAGTGTACGGAAAAATCTTTGGCAAAGCGCCATCCATCGATTTGGAAACGGAAGCGTCGCGTCAAAAAGCGCTGCTTTCCGCAATTCGCGCAGGACTTGTACAATCTGCCCACGATGTGGCTGAAGGTGGCGTAGCCGTTGCGTTGGCCGAAAAAACATTTAATGAAAGCGGCCTTGGAATCCATGTGAAATTGGAAGGTTCGCCCGTGACAGCTTTATTCAGCGAATCTCAATCACGCTTCATCGTGACAGTAAAAGAAGAGAACGCCCAAGCATTTGAAAACATGATACCGGAAGCGAAGAAAATCGGTGTCGTAACAAACGACGGAAAAATTACAATCGAAGGAGAATCCGGCGTATTGATTGAAGGAACAGTCGAAGAATTTTACAGTGCTTGGAAAGGAGCTATCCCATGCTTGCTGAAATCAGAGGCTTAAACGAAGAATGTGGAGTATTTGGGATATGGGGGCATGATCAAGCTGCCAAATTGAGTTATTACGGCCTGCATGCATTGCAACACCGCGGACAAGAAGGTGCTGGCATCGTCTCAACGGACGGCCAGTACTTCAAATCCGTAAAAGGTGAAGGTCTTGTAAATGAGGTCTTTAATGAAGAAAAATTAAACAGCCTGACAGGAAAATCGGCCATTGCCCATGTTCGTTATACAACGGCCGGAGGAGGGGGAATTGATAACGTACAACCGTTATTATTCCGTTCTTCCACTGGTACAATGGCCGTAGCTCATAACGGAAATTTGGTCAATGCCAATCATTTGAAGCAACATCTGGAACGTTCGGGCAGCATTTTCCATTCAACTTCGGATACAGAAGTCATTGTGCATCTGATCAAAAAAAGCAAAAAGCCTCGTTTTATTGAGCAAGTAAAAGAAGCTCTTTCGCTATTGAAAGGCGCCTTTTCCGTCATCATCCTGACGAGAGATAAAATGCTGCTTGCCCGTGACCGCAACGGTTTGCGCCCGCTTTCCATCGGCAAATTGGGAGACGCATGGGTGGCTTCATCCGAAACATGCGCTTTTGACCTGATCGGCGCAGAATTTATCCGGGAAGTTCAGCCTGGAGAAATTGTCATCATTTCGGACGACGGCATTGAAGAAGACCGCTATGCCCCAATGGAACAACGGGCAATGTGCGCAATGGAATATATCTATTTTGCCCGTCCTGATTCCAATATCGACCATGTCAACATTCATATGGCCCGTAAACGGATGGGTAAACAATTGGCCAAAGAAATGGGGCACATTGACGCGGACGTTGTGACGGGAGTTCCGGACTCTTCCATCTCCGCTGCCATCGGGTTTGCCGAAGAAATCGGAATTCCTTACGAAATGGGATTAATCAAAAACCGCTATGTCGGCAGAACGTTTATCCAACCGACACAGGAATTGCGTGAACGCGGAGTGAAAATGAAATTATCTCCGGTCGTTCAAGTAGTGCGCGGGAAACGGGTCGTCATGGTGGATGACTCCATCGTCAGAGGAACGACTTCGCGCCGTATCGTGAAAATGTTAAAAGAAGCCGGGGCCAAAGAAGTGCATGTGGCCATCACTTCTCCTCCAATTTCCAATCCTTGTTTCTATGGGATTGATATTTCATCGGATGAAGAATTAATTGCAGCCGGAAGAACGGTAGAAGAAATCCGGGAAGCAATCGGTGCGGATTCCTTGACATTTTTGTCGCCAGAGGGATTGGTCGAAGCCGTATCAAGACCTTTTGACGATGAAAATGGCGGTCTTTGCATGGCATGCTTTACCGGCAAATATCCAACTGAAATTTTCCCGGACACTGTCTTGCCGCATTTAAAAGAACTTTCACGTTAAGGAGGAAGAATCATGTCGAAGGCATACGAACAAGCGGGGGTAAATATCGAAGCGGGTTATGAAGCTGTAAAACGCATGAAAGCCCATGTCGAAAGAACGAAGCGGAAAGGCGTCATGGGAGCGTTTGGCAGCTTCGGCGGCATGTTCGATTTATCTTCATTAAATTATAAAGAACCGGTGCTCATTTCCGGTACAGATGGTGTCGGGACAAAATTGAAATTGGCATTTATGGCGGATAAACATAACACGGTCGGAATCGATTGCGTGGCAATGTGCGTGAACGATATTGTTGCCCAAGGAGCAGAGCCGCTGTACTTCCTGGATTATATAGCGGTCGGAAAAGCCAATCCGGCGAAAATCGAGAAAATTGTCAGCGGCGTTGCGGACGGCTGTGTGCAGGCGGGCGCTGCATTAATCGGCGGGGAAACGGCCGAAATGCCCGGCCTGTATGACGAGGATGAATACGATATTGCCGGTTTTGCGGTTGGTGCCTGCGAAAAATCCGATGTGGTGACGGGCGAAAAAATCGTTGAAGGCGATGTGCTTGTCGGGCTTGCTTCAAGCGGAGTGCATTCCAACGGCTACTCCCTTGTCCGCAAAATCGTATTTAACGAATGCGGCTATCAATATGATGAGATCATTGATGGATACGAAGATTTAGGGCCGATTGGCGATGCGCTTCTGACACCGACGAAAATTTACGCAAAACCGGTGCTTGACATATTGAAGCAAGTGGATGTGCACGGCATGGCCCACATCACGGGCGGAGGATTTTACGAAAACTTGCCGCGCATGATGCCTGAAGGTCTCGCAACAGAAATCCATTTAGGAACATGGGAAATTCCGCGCATTTTTGAATTCCTGAAGGACAAAGGTTCCCTGGCGGATCGGGATTTATACAATGTGTTCAATATGGGAATCGGCTTTGTGCTGTCCGTTTCTGCAGAAGATGCGGACAAAGTGGTGGAAATCGCGGAAAAACATGGAGAAAAAGCTTATAAAATCGGCCGTGTCGTAAAAGGTGAAGGAGTCATCTTTGAAGGCGATCATGATGGGAGCTTGAGCGAATGACAACAAAAATAGCGGTGTTTGCTTCAGGAAGCGGAACAAATTTTCAGGCGATCCAAGAAGCCATTGAACGCGGAGAATTGGATGCAAAGATCGAAATCCTCGTAACGGATAAACCGGAAGCATATGTGGTAAAACGGGCGGAAAAATTCGGAATCCCGGTTTTCTCTTTCTCGCCGAAAAATTACGAGTCAAAAGCCGCATATGAAACCGAAATCGCAAAAATATTGGAAGAAAAAGAAGTGGAATGGATTGTGCTGGCCGGCTATATGCGGCTTGTCGGCGAAACCCTCCTATCGAAGTATCCGAATAAAATTGTGAATATTCACCCATCTCTTTTGCCGGCTTTTCCTGGAAAGGATGCGATTGGACAGGCGCTTCGTCACGGGGTGAAAGTGACCGGCGTCACTGTCCACTATGTAGATGAAGGGATGGATACCGGTCCAATTATTGCACAAAAAGCTGTGGAAGTCGTGGAAGGCGACCGGGAAGCAACGGAAGAACGCATCCATCAAGTGGAACATGAACTCTATCCAAATACGTTAAAACAATTATTTGAACGATAAACAATCGGGGAAAAGCGGGAGTGCTTTTCCCATGCTCATTCCAAACAAAATAAAAATTGGGGGCTTTGACGGTGGCAAAACGTGCGCTCATTAGTGTATCAAACAAAGAAGGAATTGTTGAATTCGCAAAAGAATTGGTTGCATTAGGGTATGAAATTTTATCTACAGGCGGTACAAAAAAATTGCTTCAAGAAAATGACGTACCTGTGACAGGCGTGGATGAAGTAACGAAATTCCCTGAAATCCTTGATGGACGGGTAAAAACGTTAAATCCGATGATTCACGGGGGGCTGCTCGGAAAATTCGACGATCCTTCCCATCAGGCACAAATGAAAGAACATGGCATTGAACCGATAGAAATTGTTTGTGTCAACCTATATCCATTTGTTGAAACCATCTCAAAACCGGATGTGACATATGAAGAAGCGATTGAAAACATCGATATCGGCGGTCCGACGATGTTGCGTGCGGCTGCGAAAAACCACAAATATGTGACAGTGATTGTGGACAGCAACGACTATCAAACGGTTCTTGACGAATTGAAAGCAAACGGTGCCACATCCTTTGAAACGCGCAAAAAACTTGCTGCGAAAGTGTTCCGTCATACAGCAAGCTATGATGCGTACATTTCGAACTATTTAACAGAGGAACAGTTCCCTGAAACATTGACGCTCACTTACGAATTAAAGCAAACTTTGCGCTATGGTGAAAACCCTCACCAAAAAGCCGCATTCTATAAAAAACGTTTAGGATCCGATTTCTCCCTTGCTTATACCACTCAATTGCATGGAAAAGAACTATCCTATAACAACATCCAGGATGGAAATGCGGCCCTTCAAATCGTGAAAGAATTCAAAGAGCCGGCAGCAGTGGCGGTAAAACATATGAATCCTTGCGGCGTCGGAGTAGGAAGCACAATTGAAGAAGCTTTTGATAAAGCATACGAAGCCGATCCGGTTTCCATTTTTGGAGGAATTGTTGCATTAAACCGTGAAGTCGATGCGGCAACGGCGGAAAAATTAAGCAAAATCTTCTTGGAAATCATTATTGCGCCTTCATTTACGGAAGAAGCATTGGAAATTTTGACGAAGAAGAAAAACATCCGCTTATTGACAATCGACTTCTCACAACAGAAAAAAGATCCGTTCAAAGTGGTTTCCGTAGAAGGCGGTCTGCTCGTACAAGATGATGATACGTACGGTTTTGAAGACGCAGACATCAAAGTGGTGACTGACCGCGAACCGACAGAAGAGGAATGGGAAGCTTTAAAACTTGGCTGGAAAGTGGTAAAACACGTGAAATCCAATGCCATTGTGGTAAACAATAAAGAGATGACATTGGGAATCGGCGCAGGTCAGATGAATCGTGTCGGCGCTGCGCGAATTGCTTTGGAACAGGCCGGAGAAAAGGCAAAAGGGGCTGTATTGGCATCTGACGCCTTCTTCCCGATGCCTGACACAGTGGAAGAAGCCATTAAAGCAGGAATTACGGCAATTATTCAACCTGGCGGATCCATCCGCGACCAGGATTCCATCGATGCGGCGAACAAAGCGGGCATCGCGATGGTATTTACCGGAGTAAGACATTTCAAACATTAATGAATAAAAGACGGCTCGGTCTGCAGCCGTCTTTTCTAAAGTAAGCAAGGATTTTTCAAAGCTTCATCGAAATTGGTTGAATAGACACGGCAATACAACCGAAAAAAGTCTTGATTCTATTGGAGGGGACCATATGAAAGTTTTAGTTGTCGGAAGCGGCGGACGCGAGCATGCCATCGCAAAGAAATTCAGCATTTCTCCGATTGTTGAAAAAGTGTACGTGGCGCCCGGAAATGATGGAATGCGCGATTGTGCGGAACTGGTGCCGATTGATGTATTGGATTTTGAAAATCTGGCAAAGTTTGCGAAAGAACAGCAAATTGATTTAACTTTTGTTGGACCGGAACAACCTCTTGCCGCGGGGATTGTCGATTATTTCCAAGAGGAAGGATTAACGATTTTTGGACCGACAAAAAAAGCGGCACAAATTGAAAGCAGCAAATCTTTTGCAAAACAACTGATGAAAAAGTACAACATCCCGACAGCAACTTACGAAACATTTACGGAAGTGGATAAAGCAATTGACTACATCAAGGAAAAAGGCGCTCCAATCGTGATTAAAGCGGACGGCCTTGCAGCCGGAAAAGGCGTAGTAGTGGCGATGACAGAACAGGAAGCCATTGATGCCGTAACGGACATGATTGGCAATCAGCGCTTTGGCGAATCATCATCAAAAGTGGTTATTGAGGACTATTTGGAAGGCGAAGAATTTTCCTTCATGTCTTTTGTGCATAAAGGAAAAATTTATCCAATGGTCATCGCCCAGGATCATAAACGCGCCTACGATGGCGACAAAGGTCCGAATACGGGCGGCATGGGAGCTTATTCTCCTGTTCCGCAAATTCCTCAAGAGATGGTGGATCGGGCATACAAAGAAATCATTGAGCCGACCGTAAAAGCGATGGAGCAGGAAGGCGCCTCCTTTACGGGCGTTTTATATGCCGGGCTGATCCTGACAAAAGAAGGGCCAAAAGTCATCGAATTCAATGCCCGCTTCGGCGATCCGGAAACGCAAGTGGTGCTTCCGCGCATGACATCCGATTTTGGACAATTTATGAAGGCGTTAATGGAAGGCGAAGATTTCGACTTGCAATGGTCTGACGAGGCGATGCTCGGGGTTGTCATTGCCGCGGAAGGTTATCCTGGAGCGGTTGAAAAAGGAAACCCTCTTCCAAACCTGGAAGAACTCAGCAAAGAGTTGGAAGTCTATCATGCCGGAACAAAATGGAAAGACGGACAATATGTCGGTAATGGCGGACGTGTGCTGTTGGTGGCGGCCAAAGCCAAAACGTTAAAAGAAGCACAGGAAAAAGTATATGAGGCTATTGGAAAATATTCCTGGAATCGCTTCTTCTACCGAAAAGATATCGGCTGGAGAACGTTTAAATAATGTTTTAATTAAAAAAGCACAAACCAAAATGAAAATGGTTTGTGCTTTTTTATAAACATTAACACGAGGTGCTATCTTGATTTATTCTGACTGCCGGCAACGGCTTGGATGGTGTTGGCGGCTTGTTTTGCAGCAGTTCCGGCTGTTGTAGTGCTTGTGACCGCCCCGGCTACGTTGGCTACCGTTTGCAAAAGATCCGCTTCGTCTCCATTGGAGTTTTGCGATTGGGATTGTTGATTGCTTGTGCCGCTATGGCCGGAATGGTGGGATTGTTGACTGTTTGCTCCGCTATATCTGGAATTGAAGGCAGACATTAAGCTGTCGCCATCGACGAATTCCTGGATGGAAGTGGTAACCGCATCCTTTAAATTTCTGTTAAACAATGCTTTGGCAGGGCAATACAAAAAGAGCCCCTCCGCAATTTTTAACGCCCCGGCAGTAACGGTCAGGGTTCCTAACATTCTGTTTCCGTTTTCTTTCACCAATTGGCTGATTCCGCAGGCTGTTAAGCCGATCCCTAATACAAGACGGACAAAAGCGCTTTTTTCAGAAATGTTTTCTTCCAACAAAATAATCAACTCCTTTGCTCATAAATTTGAAAAATGTACGCACTTTAATTTAATAAAGTGCTGTGTTACGATAAAAACAAGCGATGCTGCCTTTCAGCACTGTTAGTATGTGCGGAACAGATGCAAATAAACAAATAAATGATAGAAGGGTGTGTAACATATGCCACCTTCAATATGGAAAATACAGGAAATCCGTGATCAGGTTGCGGTGGTCGAAGGAAAAAAAGCGCCAACAATTGTTTTAAAAAATGCCCGATACATACATAGCATGTTAAAACAGTGGAAATACGGAAATATATGGATTTTTGGGGGCCGGATTGTGTATGCCGGAAAGGAGATGCCGGTAAATCTGGACGGGACAGAGGTAATCGATTTAGAAGGAAAGACGGTAGTACCAGGTTATATCGAACCGCATGTTCATCCCTTTCAACTTTATAATCCGGAGTCGTTTGCGGATTATGCGGCACAATTTGGCACGACGATGTTCATCAGCGACAATTTGCATTTTGCTGTACATCTCCCAAGAAAGAAAGCGTTTTCAATTATGGAAGGATTGAAAGCATTGCCTTTTTCTTTTTATTGGTGGACAAGATACGACTCGCAAACCGAGCTTGCAGAAGAGGAGCAGCTTTTTACAAACAAATCCATTTTTGAATGGATGGAAAGGGATGATGTTTTGCTTGGCGGGGAATTGACAGGATGGCCCCGTCTATTGCGCGGCGACGACCAAATGCTTTACTGGATCCAATCATCCAAGAAAAAAGGCAAGAAAATTGAAGGGCATTTTCCGGGCGCGTCGGAAAAAACGCTTGCGAGAATGAAACTTCTTGGAGCCGATGGCGACCATGAAGCGATGACGATAGAGGATGTGGAAAAGCGGATTGAACATGGCTACGGGGTTACGTTGAGATATTCATCCATCCGTCCGGATCTTCCCAATCTTTTAAAAGCAATAATAGAAAAAAAGTTGAATATATTTGATCATATAATGTTGACGACAGACGGCTCGACACCGAGTTTTCACCGCGATGGCGTGATGAATCTATGCATAGAAAAGGCCCTTGAAGCCGGAGTGGATCCGATTGATGCTTACAACATGGCCTCATACAATATTGCCAGATATTACAATTTATCCCATTTACATGGCATAATTGCTACAGGGCGATTTGCGACGCTGAATATTTTGAAAGATGAATACCATCCAAATCCGGAATCCGTTTTATCGAAAGGAATCTGGCTGAAAAAGGAAGGAAAAAGAGTACAAGCTTTTTCAAATACCGATTGGAACCGGTATTATCCGCCTCTTGAACTTTCTTTTGATTTAAAGGATGAAGATTTCCAACTATCGACGCCGATCGGAATTGAACTGATCAATGATGTCATTACAAAACCTTATTCTTCCAGCTCTCAGGTGTTCAAAACCGAGCTTCCGCCAGGTTCCGATGAAAGTTTTTTAATTCTTATTGATAAAAATGGCAAATGGCGCATAAATGCCATATTGAAAGGCTTCGCAACGGATGTGATGGGGTTTGCATCCTCATACTCGATAACGGGCGACATTATTTTGATCGGAAAAAAGAAACGTGATATGCAACACGCGTTTGAAGAACTGAAGAAGATGAAGGGAGGAATTGTTCTCGTAGAAAACGGACAAGCCGTTGTGTCGCTTCCTTTAGCCGGCTCGGGCACTTTCTACTTAGGGAGCATGGACGAGCTGATTGAAAAAGAGTCTGCGTTGAAAGCGGCACTGGGCGAAAGAGGATATAAGCATAAAGATGCGATTTATACTTTGTTCTTCTTGGAATCGATCCATTTACCATATATCCGCATCACCCAAAAAGGAATTTTTGATGTCATGAACAAAGAAGTCATCATTCCTTCGGTGATGCGCTAGTTGAAAGGATGAGGAAACATGTTTTCAAAAAAAATGTTGATTTTAATTGTCTCCTGCATTTTGCTTCTTGCGGCATGCGGAAAAAAAGAAAAAACTGTGGAGGATACCGAGGAACCGGTGAAGCCGGTTGAAGAAGAAAAGAAAGTGCTGTATCCAACGCCATTTACAGGTGAAATGGTGCCGGAAGAAATCACCATGAGGCCCATTCTTGCCACTATTAATAATCATCCTGCCGCCCGTCCTCAATCGGGCATTTCCAGCGCGGATGTGGTTTATGAAATGCTCGCGGAAGGCGGCGTGACAAGATTTTTGGCATTATACCAATCCGAAATCCCTGAAAAAATCGGTCCAATCCGGAGCGCCCGGTCCTACTTCGTTGAAATCGCAAAGGGCCTTGATGCCTTTTATATTGCGCACGGCTTCAGTCCGGAAGCCAAGAGGATGCTGCAGAGCGGAATGGTTGATAACATTAACGGCATGTACTATGATGGTTCTTATTTCAAACGTTCCAAAGATCGGGTGGCGCCGCACAACTCCTATTTTATCACCGAATATTTGGAAGCTGCCGCTGAAAAAGTGAACGCTTCACTTCTCTATCAGAAAAAAGTATCGTATACTTATTATAAAGAAGATGAAAATGTTAAAATAGGCGAAAAAGCGGATCAAATCCAGGTCCGTTATGGCAGAAATGAAAACTTTAACAGCAATTATGCCTATGATCCGGCCAGCAATACGTATAAGCGCTCATCTGCTGGAACGGTTACAACGGATTTATTGACGGGAGAGCCGGTGAAAGTATCCAATGTGCTGGTGTTTGAAATGGCTCACAAAGTGATTGACAGCCAGGGACGCCGTGATATAGACATTTACTCGGGAGGAAGGGCTTATCTCTTCCAGCAAGGAATGATGAGAGAAGTGCGATGGGAGAATATCGATGGCGTTTTAACGGCGGTTGAAAGCGACGGAAGCAAAGCGAAACTTGTTCCAGGAAAGACTTGGATTCATTTTATCCCTTCAAATCCGGGAATTGCCGCATCTGTCACATATACATCAGACCAGGCTAGTTGAAAGGATGGAGAAAATGCAGGTTGACAAAATTCGTGGTCCTCAAACAGATCAACTCTTCAGAGCAATTCTGGAATTAAGAGACCTAGAAGAATGTTATAGATTTTTTGATGATTTATGCACCATCAGCGAAATTCAGTCAATGGCCCAACGATTTGAAGTAGCCCATCTTTTGCGGTTGAAAAAAACTTATGAAACAATTAAAAAGGAAACAGGGGCCTCCACTGCAACGATTTCCCGTGTGCGCCGCTGCTTTGATTATGGCAACGACGCCTACGAGGAAATGTTGAGCCGGCTCTATCCGGATGAGAAGCCTTATGAACCGAAAAAATGAATGAGATGACGGTTGTCTTATGCATGTTGAAGTGCATAAGGCAATTTTTTTGTGACCGGTTTTTAAAACAGACATTTGATACAACAAAAGATTGTGATTTTCGGTAAAATCTACTTTGGGATATACTAAAATAAGCACAGAATACGATAAGAGACAGGTGAGACCTTTATGGATTTTAGAAATTGGAGACATGCATTCAAGATCGATCCGGCAAAAGAAATTTCGGACGAAGATTTGGAAAAAGTGTGCGAATCCGGCACGGATGTCATTTTGGTGGGCGGCACGGATGGGGTCACTTTGGACAATGTGCTCGAGAAACTCGCGCGAATCAGAAGATTCGCCGTGCCGGTCGCATTGGAAATTTCGTCGCTTGAAGCCGTTACGCCCGGTTTTGACTATTATTTGATTCCGACGGTTTTAAACAGCACGGACACAAAATGGGTAAAAGATTTGCATCACCAGGCCGTAAAGGATTATGGAGATATTATGGTGTGGGACGAACTGATTGCGGAAGGCTACTGCATATTGAATCCTGATTGCAAAGCGGCGAAAGCCACCGAAGCGGACGCGGATTTGACAAAGGAAGACGTCGTGGCCTATGCAAGGCTTGCGGAAAATTATTTTAAACTTCCCATTTTTTATGTCGAATACAGCGGTACTTATGGGGACGTTGAAATCGTTTCGGCGGTGAAGGAAGTATTGAATGAAACCCGGCTATTTTATGGAGGCGGCATCCGCACTGCTGAACAGGCCAAAGAGATGGCCCAATTTGCCGATACCGTCATTGTCGGGAATGTGATTTATGAAGACTTGAATGAGGCATTGAAAACGGTGGAAGCGGTAAAAAGTGTCGCGTCCAAATAACCGATGCGAAAATAATAGTGTTATAGTATAATAGAACAAATGTTTGGTATAGAGAGGTGCACCATGGAACAATTAACGAAAAATTTACTCAGCGGTCTGAATCCGCAACAGCAGCAAGCCGTCAAGACTACGGAAGGCCCTCTTCTTATAATGGCCGGCGCGGGTTCGGGAAAAACGAGGGTACTGACCCACCGCATTGCATATTTAATTGTGGAAAAGCTGGTGTATCCATCCAATATTCTGGCAATCACGTTTACCAATAAAGCCGCCAGAGAAATGCGCGAACGGATTGACGCGCTGCTCGGCAGCGGCATCTCGGAGAGCATGTGGGTTTCCACTTTCCACTCCATGTGCGTGCGCATTTTAAGAAGACATATCGACCGAATCGGCATTTCCAAAAACTTTTCGATTCTTGACGCCTCCGATCAGTTGACAGCCATCAAAAACGTCTTTAAACAGCTCAATATTGATACAAAACAATACGATCCCAGATCGGTGCTGGCCGCTATCAGTTCCGCAAAGAATGAATGCATTACGGCGGAACAATATAAAAAGAATATCAGTCCATTCAGCCCTTTTGAAAAAATTGTCGCGGATGTTTATGAAGCCTATGAAAAAATCCTTCGGAAAAACCAGTCCCTCGACTTTGACGATTTGATCCTGATGACGATTACGCTGTTTGAGCGGGTTCCGGACGTCCTGGAATATTATCAAAACAAGTTCCAGTACATTCATGTCGATGAATATCAGGATACGAACCATTCCCAATACAAACTTGTCAAAATGCTCGCTTCGAAATTCAAAAACATTTGTGTTGTGGGAGATTCCGACCAGTCCATTTACCGTTGGCGCGGAGCAGACATCCGGAACATTTTGTCCTTTGAAAAAGATTATCCAAATGCCAAAGTCATTTTACTTGAGCAAAACTACCGTTCCACAAAGCGGATTTTGCAGGCGGCAAACGATGTCATTTCCAATAATGAAAGCCGTTATCCGAAAAAGCTCCGCACGGATAATCCGACAGGGGAAAAAATCGTTTTTTACACAGCCCGCGATGAACAGGATGAAGCGCAATTCGTCGTCAAAACAATAAAAGAATTGATGGAAACGGAAGGGCGCACGTTGAAGGATTTTGCCGTTCTTTACCGCACGAATGCCCAATCCCGCGCGATGGAGGAAGTGTTGATAAAGTCCAATTTGCAATATACCATCATCGGCGGCACAAAATTCTACGACCGGAAAGAAATCAAGGACCTGTTGGCGTATTTGCGGTTGATTGCAAACAATGACGATGATTTATCCCTTGCGCGCATCATCAATGAACCGAAACGGAACATCGGGCCAACGACCTTTGAAAAAGTGGCGGCATATGCCCTCGAAAATGACATGTCCATTTTCAGGGCGTTGTATGAGGCCCCATTGATCGGTTTAACCCCGCGCGCGATCAATGCCATTGAACAATTCCGTGAACTGATTGAAGGCTTTACGAAAATGCAGGATTATTTATCCGTGACGGAATTGGTGGAAGAGGTCATCGAAAAATCGGGTTACCGGGCGATGCTGGAGAAGGAGAATACGATTGAATCCCAAAGCCGGTTGGAAAACCTTGAAGAATTTTTATCTGTAACGAAGGCCTTTGAAGAAAGAAGCGAAGACAAGTCCCTTGTCGCTTTCTTGACCGACCTTGCCCTCATTTCGGATATCGATTCGCTCGATGAAGAAAAGGATTCAAATGAAAGCATCGTCTTAATGACGCTTCACTCCGCCAAGGGATTGGAGTTTCCGGTGGTATTCATCATCGGCATGGAAGAGAATATTTTCCCTCATTCCCGCGCTATCGGGGATAAAGAAGAGATGGAAGAGGAACGCCGTTTAGCCTATGTGGGAATCACAAGAGCCGAAGAACGCCTTTATTTGACATGCGCTTCCTACCGTACCCTTTATGGCCGTTCCAATTCAAATCTGCCATCACGTTTCATTGATGAAATCTCGGATGACATCATTGATTCAAAATCATATCGTTTTGATTATGGAAGACGAGAGTTGCCTTTTAGGGAAAAGAAAGTTCAACAAAACATAAGAAGAAATGTCCAACCGAAAGTGAAATTTGCCTCACCGCAGTTGACCGGCGGCGAAGAGTTTCAATGGAAAGTCGGGGACAAAGCGGTCCATGCTAAATGGGGAACAGGCGTCGTCGTAAGCATCAAAGGGGAAGGCGACGACATGGAGCTCGATATAGCCTTTCCGGACAAAGGAATCAAAAGGCTGCTTGCGAAATTCGCCCCGATCAAAAAAGCTTAAAAGAAATTGGATAGTGCTGGAGGAGTATGATGAAAGATAAGAAGGATCTCGAAAAACGCGTTGCTGAACTGAACAAGCTTTTGCACGAATATGCCTATGCCTACTATGTGTTGGACAAGCCGCTGGTTCCCGATGCAGTGTACGACCAGCTGATGCTGGAATTGATGGAAATTGAAAAGGAACATCCGGAGCTTGTTTATCCCGATTCGCCGACTCAGCGGGTCGGAGGAAAGCCTCTTGAAGGGTTTAAAAAAGTGACCCACCGATATCCGATGCTAAGCCTTTCCAACGCCTTCAACGAAGAGGAGCTGCGGGATTTCGACCGGAAAATCCGGCAGGCCATCGGAGATGATTATAACTATGTGTGCGAACTGAAAATCGATGGTCTGGCGATTGCATTGCGATATGAAAACGGGATTTTCGTGCAAGGGGCCACCCGCGGCGACGGCTCAGTGGGCGAAGATATTACGGTGAATTTAAAAACGATTAAAGACATTCCTTTGCGCTTGAGGGAGCCGGTAACGATCGAAGTGCGCGGAGAGGCTTACATGCCGAAGAAATCTTTCGCGGAATTGAATAGGGAGCGGGAGGAGAATGGCGAAGACCTTTTCGCCAATCCTCGGAACGCGGCTGCAGGCTCCTTGCGCCAGCTTGACCCGAAAATTACCGCTTCCAGAAACTTGGCAACGTTTATTTACGGGATTGGCGGCAACGGAGAAGCTTTTGGAATCGACAATCATGCGCAAATGCTTGACTATCTTGAAACTCTTGGATTCAGAGTCAATAAAGAACGAGCGGTTTGTGAAACAATTGATGATGTTTTGGCGTTTATAGAAAAGTGGACCGAAGATCGTCCAAACTTGCCTTACGAAATCGACGGCATTGTCATCAAAGTGAACCGCTTTGCGCAACAGGAGGAACTTGGAAATACAGTGAAAAGCCCCCGCTGGGCAATCGCTTATAAGTTCCCGGCGGAAGAAGCCAGTACGAAAGTGCTTGACATAGAATTAACCGTTGGACGCACGGGGGTTGTGACGCCCACAGCCATCCTTGAGCCGGTGAAAATTGCCGGTTCGACGGTTTCGCGGGCTTCCCTTCATAACGAAGATCTGATTCGTGAAAAAGATATCCGGATCGGCGATACCGTCATCGTTCATAAAGCAGGCGATATTATTCCGGAAGTTGTCCGGGTGATTTTCGAGCAGCGGCCGGAAGGAACGGTTCCGTTTAATATGCCTGAACATTGTCCCGCCTGCGGAAGCCAACTTGTCCGCATCGATGACGAAGTGGCCATTCGCTGCGTCAATCCTTCCTGTCCGGCTCAGATAGCTGAAGGCATCAAACATTTTGTTTCAAGAAATGCTATGAATATTGACGGTCTGGGAGAAAAAATAACGGAATTGCTGCTAAAAGAAAACTATATCCGTGACGTGGCGGATCTTTATTATCTGAAAGCGGAAGAACTGGCAAAATTGGAACGGATGGGGGAGCTATCTGCATCGAATTTAATCAATGCGATTGAACGTTCCAAGGAAAATTCGTTGGAACGCCTATTGTTCGGCCTTGGCATTCGTCATGTCGGCGAAAAAGCGGCAAAACTCATTGCCCAAGAATTCGGCACGATGGACCGTGTCATGGAAGCGACGGAAGAGGAATTAATGTCCATCTATGAAATCGGCGAAAAGATTGCAAAGTCTGTTGTTTCATATTTCAAAAAAGAGGAAGCCAAAGACTTGATTAACCGGCTGAAAGCAGCCGGCGTCAACATGACTTATAAAGGCAAAAAGAATACTGAAGCGCTTGCGCAAAGTCCGTTTGCAGGAAAAACGATCGTATTGACGGGAAAATTGGAACGATTGACACGCAATGAAGCAAAGGAGAAAATAGAAGAGTTAGGTGGTAAAGTGACGGGAAGCGTCAGCAAAAAGACGGATCTTGTCATTGCAGGAGCCGATGCAGGTTCAAAATTGACAAAAGCGCAAGAACTGGGCATCGAAATTTGGGACGAAAACCGCTTTATGGAAGAATTAGAAAAGTAAAGGGGATTCAAACGATGAAACGATTTCGCTGGATACCGGCGATGGTCGTTGTTGCAATGCTTGCAGGTTGTGTACCATCCTTTCGCGAAAATAAGGAAGTAGTGGGACCAAATCAGGAATCTGAAGCAGAAGTTGAAACGACAATCATCCCAAATATGCAGTTGGATGACAACTATTACAAGACGCTAATTCCATATAAAGAAAGCGCCGCCCGCGGACTTGTCGTATCCAACATTTATACGAAATACGACATTAAAGAAGCGGAAGAAGGATTAATGCGCATTTCGCAAAACGAATTCGGCACGGACAGCTACTATTTCCAGGAAGGCCAATATTTGGACAGCGAAACTGTGGGGAATTGGCTGGCTCGAAAAAGCGCCAAAAAACCGGAAGGGCTGAATCCTCCGGCTGATGAAGGAATGGATCCTGTGAAGCGGGCGAAAGAAGCGCCAATCTATTTGGCCCATATCATTGAGCAAAACTACTTGAAGAAGACGAGGGACGACAAGGTGGCCCTCGGAGGAATTTCCATCGGCCTTGCATTAAATTCCATTTACTATTATCAAAAGGAACAGTATGGGGAATGGTACGATGAGCCGATTCCTCAAGAACAATTGGAAAAGAAAGGAAAAGAAATGGCGGAGGAAATTGTCCGCCGGCTGAGAGCAAGGGCGGAATTGCAGGATATTCCAATCGTGATTGCGCTGTTTAAACAGGAGGCCCGCAATTCCATCGTTCCGGGAACGTATTTTGCTTATAGTGTAGCGAAACCCGGAAAAACGGAATTGGGCCAATGGATTGCAATCGACGAAAAATATGTATCGTTCCCTATGTCAAATCCGGAAGACATTTACCGGGATACGAACACGAAATTCCTGAACTTTAAACAGGATATTTTAAAATATTTTTCCAACTATACAAATGTAATCGGCAAAGGGTTTTACCAAAATGGCCAGCTTGTCAAATTATCCATCGAAGTGCCGATCCAATTCTATGGAACGACGGAGATTATCGGGTTTACCCAATATTTGACAGGTACTTTAATGAAAAGATTTCCCGACAGCATCGATATCGAAGTGAGCATAACATCCATCAACGGACCAGAGGCCTTAATATTGAAAGACCGTGATGATAAAGAACCGTTTGTCCATATTTATGAATATTGACCGTTTCATTGAAATATGAGGGTTCATAGCTTCTTGGAAACAGTGTTGCGATTGACGTGACACTGTTTCCAATTGTTTATTTTTGTGAAGTCATGTTTGAAAATTGACGGTTTTTGGGGATAATTGTAAAGTAATTGGTTTATTAAAGGATTTTCCAAGAAACGTGTGATTTTTCGATGGAAAAATGGTATTATTATTGCCAGGTTTATGAAATGTGGAGGTGTGTTCAATGACAAAGTTGACGAAGGAAGAAGTAAAGCACGTTGCCCACTTGGCCCGATTGGCGCTTACGGATGAAGAAGTGGAAAAGTTCACGGAACAGCTTGGAGCCATTACAGAATATGTGCAAACTTTAAATGAATTGGATACGACAAATGTAGAACCGACTTCCCACGTGCTTCCAATCGTGAATGTCATGCGCGAAGACGTGGCTGAAAAAGGATTGGATTTGGAAAAAGTCTTATTAAATGTGAAAGAACATGAAAATGGCCTTGTTAAAGTGCCGCCAATTTTAGAAGAAGAATAATTTCGCAAGTTCAATGGCAAAGGCCATTATTTTTATGTATATGAAAAATGCTTGTATTTTCCAATTTTGCCGATGCCTATTTTTAAGAAGGAGGGAATTTCATGACGTTGTTAGAACGTTCATCGAAAGAATTGCAGGAAGGTTTACATAAAGGCGAATTCAAACTGGTTGACCTGATAAATGAAACCTATCAAAGAATTGAAGAAGTCGATGGGGATGTACAAGCGTTTCTTGCTTTAAATAAAGAAAAAGCGCTGGAAGAAGCGAAAGAAAAAGACCAAGTTCCTCCAAATGAGCGAGGACCTTTGTTTGGTCTCCCAATCGGCATCAAAGACAATATCGTGACGGAAGGGCTCGAAACGACATGCGCTTCCAAAATCTTGAAAGGATTTATTCCGATTTATGATGCGACGGTCATCAAAAAAATTAAAGAAGCAGGCATGATCATCGTCGGAAAACTCAACATGGACGAATTTGCGATGGGATCCTCAACAGAAACTTCTTATTATAAAAAGACAAAAAACCCTTGGGATCTTGAACGGGTGCCAGGAGGTTCTTCAGGCGGTTCCGCCGCAAGTGTAGCGGCCGGTGAAGTGCCATTTGCATTGGGAACAGACACAGGAGGTTCCATCCGCCAGCCTGCCGCATTCTGTGGCGTTGTCGGAATGAAACCGACGTATGGCCGCGTATCCCGCTTTGGCGCAGTTGCGTTCGCATCATCCCTTGACCAAATCGGGCCAATCACCCGCAATGTGTACGACAATGCTTTATTGCTTGAAGTGATTGCCGGGGTGGACCCTAACGACTCTACAAGTGCAGACGTTCCGGTGCCAAATTATGTTTCAAAATTGGACGGCAATATTCAAGGGCTTCGCATCGCCGTTCCAAAAGAATTCTTGGGTGAAGGCGTAGGCGAATCTGTGCGCCAATCCGTACTGGATGCCCTTGAGGTGTTCAAAAGCCTTGGCGCGACAGTGGAAGAAGTATCCCTTCCTCATTCTAAATATGCTTTGGCTACTTATTATATTCTTTCATCATCAGAAGCTTCATCCAACCTTGCCCGTTATGATGGAATCCGCTACGGTTTCCGCGCGGAAGGCGTGAAAAACTTGATGGACTTATACAAACAGACACGCGCGCAAGGATTCGGCGATGAAGTGAAACGCCGCATCATGCTCGGAACTTATTCGCTTTCTGCGGGAACTTACGATGCTTACTACAAAAAAGCGCAGCAAGTCCGTACATTGATTAAACAAGACTACGATAAAGTGTTTGAAGATTACGATGTCATTGTAGGGCCAACAACGCCGTCACCGGCATTCAAACTTGGCGAAAAAATCGATGATCCATTGACAATGTACGCAAACGATATATTAACAATTCCAATCAACTTGGCCGGCGTGCCTGCCATCTCCATCCCATGCGGATTTGACAATGGCTTGCCGCTCGGATTGCAAATCATCGGCAAACACTTTGACGAAGAAACGGTTTACCGTGCAGCTTACGCTTTTGAACAAGCAACCGATTTCCATAAACAAACTCCTGGATTGGGGGGCAAATAATCATGAATTTTGAAACAGTCATCGGTCTTGAAGTACACGTTGAATTAAAAACGAATTCAAAAATCTTCTCTACAGCGCCAAACCAATTCGGCGCGGAGCCGAATACCAATACAACCGTTTACGATCTTGCATATCCCGGCGTGCTTCCGGTTTTAAATAAAAATGTGGTCGAATATGCCATGAAAGCGGCTCTTGCGTTAAATATGAAAATCAACCAGCACACAAAATTCGACCGTAAAAACTACTTCTATCCGGACAACCCGAGCGGCTACCAAATTTCACAATACGACAAACCGATCGGCTATGACGGCTGGATTGAAATCGAAGTGCCTGAAAAAGAGGGAAGACCGGGGTATAAGAAACGGATCGGCATCACGCGTCTTCATATGGAAGAAGACGCCGGTAAATTATTGCACGGCGACGGCTACTCGCTCGTGGACTTTAACCGCAAAGGAACGCCGCTTTTGGAAATCGTCTCCGAACCGGATATCCGCAGTCCGGAAGAAGCTTATCTATACCTTGAAAAATTAAAATCTATCATTCAATATACAGGCGTTTCTGATGTGAAAATGGAGGAAGGTTCATTGCGCTGCGACGCGAACATTTCCCTTCGCCCATACGGACAAAAAGAATTCGGTACGAAAACGGAATTGAAAAACTTGAACTCTTTCAACTTTGTCCGCAAAGGGCTTGAATATGAAGAAAAACGCCAGGCGGAAATTTTGATGAGCGGCGGCGTCATCAAGCAGGAAACTCGCCGTTTCGATGAAAAGACAGGCAAAACCATTCTGATGCGCGTCAAAGAAGCTGCAGAAGACTACCGCTACTTCCCAGAGCCTGATTTAGTTCATCTCGTGATCGATGATGAATGGCTCGAACGCGTGAAAGCATCCCTTCCTGAACTGCCGGATGCCCGCAAAAAACGCTATATGGAAGAGCTTGGTTTGTCACAATACGATGCGAATGTGCTCGTAGTAAACAAAAGCATTTCCGACTTCTTTGATGAAATGGTGAAATTAGGGGCAGATCCAAAACTTTCCGCCAACTGGCTGATGGGTGACGTAGCCGCATACTTGAACGCGGAACAAGTGGAAATCACAGAAACAAAATTAACGCCGGAAAACTTGGCAGGATTGGTAAAACTCATCTCGGACGGAACCATCTCCTCCAAAATCGCGAAAAAAGTATTCAATGAGCTTGTGAAAAACGGGGGAGACCCTGAAAAAATCGTAAAAGAGAAAGGATTAATCCAAATTTCCGATCCGAACGTACTTCTTCCAATTATTAAAGAAGTGCTCGACAACAATCCGCAATCCATCGAAGACTACAAAAACGGTAAAGACCGGGCAATCGGCTTCCTGGTGGGCCAAATCATGAAAGCCACAAAAGGACAAGCCAACCCGCCAATGGTCAACAAATTATTGCTTGAAGAAATTAATAAACGATAAGTTAAGAGGTTTTTCTGCGCCGCATAAGCTGTTATGGCTTATGCGGCTTTTCATTATTTGAATTGAATGAGGGCTTTATCTGATAGTTGATAGGATTGTAGAATTGCAAATCGTGCGTAGACCACTTTATTTAGTGTGCTTACTTCCACATTTCGTGCGGATGAGGACCCATTTCGTGCATTTGCTACTTTAATTCGTGCGGATGCTGCTTTATTTAGTGCGTGTACCTTCTTATTTGGTGCAGATACTGCTTCGTTTCGTGCGTTTGTTCCTATATTTTGTGCGTATGCAACTTCAATTCGTGCGTTTACTTCCTCAATTAGTGCATATACAACAGCAATTAGTTCGGATGGAACCACATTTGGTGCGGATACTATCCTCACTCTTATATATATCTACTCAACTTCTGCAAAATCAAAAACATTGCCAATCCCTCCCTTTCCATGCAGAATAGAACAAAAGGGGGTTATCACGTGAAAACAGAACAACAATATTTCGAACAAGGGATTTCCATGGTGGAATACATGGACAGAATGAAAACGAATTTAAAAGAAGGAAGCTTTGAAATCTACAACAATTTTCCGATTGATGAAAATGACGAACTCATCGCCCTACTGAAAGAAAAAAAGCCGCACATTTTAGCCATTACAGAAGATTGGTGCGGGGATGCCATGCTCAATAACCCGATCATCCGCAAAATTGCCGAAGCTGCCCAACTAGACATTCGCTGCGTTTACCGGGATGAAGACACAGACTTGATCGACCGTTACTTGACAAACGGAGGAAGGGCCATTCCAATCTATTTATTTCTCGATCAAAACGGACAAGTAATTGGAAAATGGGGGCCAAGAGCACCTGAACTGCAGCAAATGGTGGTGGAAGCTAGAGCAAAATTGCCGGAAAAAGATGATCCAACATTTGAAGAAAAGCAAAAAGAATTGTATACTACATTGCAGGAGAAATTTGTCAAAGACCCGCAATGCGCGAAATGGGTTTATGAAGATATGAAAAAAGTTATAATAGAGATGTTGTCTTAAATAAACATCGATAGAAAGAAAAAATTCCCTTCCACTGGACGGGGAATTTTCTATTGTTCAATCTCTTTTTGATCCTGGAACTTTCCTGATTACATAAGCGTTGATAAATTAAATGATAATAAAATAGGATGGCGAAAATATGAAAAGAGCGAGAATTATTTATAATCCAACATCAGGCAGAGAACTTTTCAAAAAGCATTTACCAGAAGTGCTGGAGAAGCTGGAAATGGCCGGCTATGAAACTTCCTGCCATGCAACGACGGGAGCAGGGGATGCAAAGGAGGCAGCCGCAAAAGCGGTGGAACGGGGATTTGATATTGTTGTTGCAGCAGGCGGGGATGGCACATTAAACGAAGTCGTATCCGGAATCAGTCCATTTGAAAATCGTCCGAAACTCGGTGTCATTCCAATGGGGACAACGAACGATTTCGCCCGTGCCCTCCATATCCCGAGAAAAATTGAGGATGCCGTTGATGTCATTGTAAAAGGTGACACAATCCCGGTTGACGTTGGATTATTAAATGAGGAGCGCTATTTCATCAACATCGCAGCCGGTGGACGCATCACGGAATTGACCTATGAAGTGCCAAGCAAAATGAAAACGGTTTTGGGTCAGTTGGCATACTATTTGAAAGGGCTCGAAATGCTTCCTTCCATCAAAGCGACCAACATGCGCTTTGAAATTGATGATGAAATATTCGAAGGGGAAGTGATGGCCTTCTTATGCGCCCTTACGAATTCCGTCGGCGGTTTTGAAAAAATCGCTCCCGATTCCAGCATCAATGACGGCAAATTCACGATGATGATTTTGAAAAAATGCAGTTTGGCCGATTTCATCAAAGTGCTGACATCGGCTCTCCGCGGCGAACATTTAAGCGACCCGAATGTCATTTATCGCAAAGCCAGCATCGTGAAAGTGACGTCCGATGAAGAAGTGCTGATCAATTTGGATGGTGAATTGGGAGGAAAAGCGCCGGCCACTTTCCAAAACTTGAAACGGCATATTGAAGTGTTTGTGCCGATTGATAATATCCGTGAACTCGACCGTGTGTAATTTCCGATGGAAGAACCTATACAAATGCTATGAAGCGTTTGTATAGGTTTTTTTTATTGACGCAAAATAACTGGGGATGAAAGGGGTTCATAGAAAATGTATAAAAAGCAGGAAAAATGGTTGATTTATTTATCCTTTGGCGTTGCCATCATTATGCTTCTTTCCATCATCGGGAGAATCTTCGGCAGTTAGGAGGTGCCACGAATGAACGAGTCCGCCGTGTTTTGGAGCCGGTTGTTGACAGAGCTGACGTTAACCTTTCATATTATTTACGCAACGATTGGCGTTGGAGTGCCTTTAATGATTATGATTGCCCAGTGGGTTGGGATGAAGAAGAACGATGAACATTATATTCTCCTGGCCAGAAGGATTACGAGGGGATTTGTTATTACGGTGGCTGTTGGGGTGGTGACCGGAACGGCGATCGGTTTGCAGCTTTCCCTGCTGTGGCCCAATTTTATGCAGCTGGCAGGACAAGTCATTGCACTGCCGCTGTTCATGGAAACATTCGCTTTCTTCTTTGAGGCGATCTTTTTGGGGATCTACTTATATACGTGGGACCGGTTTGATAATCAAAAAAAGCATATGCTTCTTCTCGTTCCGGTTGCCATTGGCGCATCCATTTCCGCCGTTTTCATCACCATCGTGAATTCGTTTATGAATACGCCGCAAGGATTTGAAGTGGTGAGCGGCCAACTTGTGAACATCCAGCCGCTTGTTGCCATGTTCAACCCATCCATGCCGACGAAAGTGGCCCATGTTTTAGCTTCCGCCTACATGACCTCCGCCTTTTTATTGGCATCCATTGCAGCCTATCGGTTGTTGAGGGGATCAAATCATCCCTATTATAAAAAATCGTTGTTTCTCATGATGAAGATGGGCTTGATTTTCTCCATCGCCACGGCGGTCATCGGCGACTTTTCAGGAAAGTTTTTGGCGGAATATCAACCGGAAAAATTGGCCGCAGCCGAATGGCATTTTGAAACGGAAGAAGCGGCTCCTCTCATTTTAATGGGATTCATGGATGAGGAGCAAAATATTAAATTTGCCATTGAAATCCCTTATCTGTTGAGCATTTTGGCTTACGGAAATCCAATGGCGGAAGTGACCGGGCTGAACGACTTTCCGGAAGATGAAATTCCGCCGCTCTATATCCATTATTTATTTAACCTCATGGTGTTGATAGGAACGGCAATGATACTTGTGTCTGTTCTGTATGTGGCAGGAGTATGGAGGGGATGGGGGTTTATTCACCGTCCTTGGTTCCGATGGGTTACCGTTCTGGGCGGGCCATTAACCATCATCGCCATTGAAGCGGGTTGGTGGCTCGCGGAAGTGGGGAGACAGCCGTGGATTTTACGGGGATATATGCGGACAGCGGAAGGCGCGACGACAAGCGATCAGGTGGATCTGATGTTTATTTTATTCTGCATTTTATATCTTGTTTTGGGGATTGGAAGTGTCGTTGTATTAAGAAGAATGTACCGTTTAAACCCGATTGAGCGGGAAATCGAAGACCGGATGGCTGAAATGAAAGGGGTCGGGCGATGAGTCTTGAAGTGTTGGGAATAATCGTGTTATGGATTTTTCTTTTCGGATATGTCATTGTGGCTTCCATTGATTTTGGCGCCGGTTTTTTCAATGCGTACAGCTTATTGACGGGAAGATCCCATATTTTATCGAACATCATTCAGCGGTATTTATCGCCGGTATGGGAAGTGACCAACGTTTTTTTGGTGTTTTTCTTTGTCGGCATCGTCGGGTTCTTTCCCAAAACCGCCTTTTATTACGGCACGGTTTTGTTGGTGCCCGTAAGCATTGCGATCATTTTATTGGCGATCAGGGGTTCATATTACGCCTTTGAATCATACGGGTCGAGGGGGCATAAAGGATATGCCTTCGCGTATGGGGTATCCGGCTTATTGATTCCATCCTCCCTTTCCGTCGTGCTGACGATTTCGGAAGGGGGATTTGTGGAGATCGTTGACGGCTCCCCTGTCCTTGATTATTGGGCGCTTTTCACAAGCCCTTTGACGTGGAGCATCGTTCTCTTAAGCATTGCCAGCGTACTGTATATTTCCGCCGTGTTTTTAACATGGTATGCATGGAAGGCGCAAGATCTGAATGCTTCTGAACTGATGAGAAAATACGCGCTCACATGGTCGGGTCCCTTAATGTTAATGGCGGCGGCGATCATTATTCAAATGCAGGAGCATAACCCGGACCGGTTCCGTAATATGATTTCCATTTGGCCGATGTTTGGCGTTTCCGCAATTTTATTTTTGTTGACGGTCTGGCTGTTGTGGAAGAAACGGGGTCTCGGGCTTTCGGTCGGATTGTTGATTCTTCAGTTTCTATTCGCCTTTTTTGCATACGGCATTTCCCATTATCCGTATTTGTTGTATCCATATTTGACCATTTACGAAGGATTCACGAATCAGGAAATGGCCATCGCGTTGGTCATTGCCTTTATTGCAGGGCTCTGCCTGCTCATTCCATCCCTCTATTTAATATTCCGGTTGTTTGTGTTTAACAAGGAGTACGTGACGGGGAACCAAAAAGATTTTCATGCGTAGGAGGGTTTGCGATGAATGAATTTATGATGTTTGTGGCCCCTTTTTTGATGGTCCTGCTTTCGTTGGTGGTCGCCTTTTTTACGGCCCCTTTGGATCAAGGGGTAAGGGAAGAAGAAAAATAAACTCCCGCTCAAACTGCGGGAGTTTTTTATTTGGGTTCACGGGAAAAAGCCATTTTTCCGCCCGCTTTAAATAATAACGGAATCAAGGTGAGTAGAAGGCTTCCAACCGCAATGGTCGATATGATAAGCTCTTTCCAAGTAATATAATGGTTTTGGAACATTCGAACGATGATGAATGTATTGATGGGAAGGTTCAGGAATAATCCTGTGAGAAGCCCGGGGGCATACTGTTTCATCAAAATCGTTGCAATCAGGTGCGGAAAAATCGCATTCACGATCATGGAACCTAAAAATCCGATGAAAACCCATTTGGCCAATTCTGATTCAGGCTTATAGAAAAAATAAAATGCGGATAAATAAGCCAGTATAGTAATGACAGTCACGGCAAAACGAAATTCACCCGGGGTAACGGGTTTATGAAACATCGAAGCTTGTTGTGACCATTCCGGCAACCAAATGGCTTCCTCGATATTATGAAGGGTAATGGCAATGCAAAACAATGCGACAAGATAAAAGTCCATCTTCATCCACCCAATACATAGTGATACTTCAATTTTACAAGCGGTTCGGAAAAAATGAAATTTCAATATATCCTTATTCTATTTTGAGGTAGAATAATATTTGTTTGATTTTAATAAAAACTCCGTGCGACAAAGAAAAACGAAATGGAGGACGGAATGTATGACAGCACCCGTAAAGAAAAATGATCGAGTAACGGTTTATATAGAAGATTTAACCCATGAAGGCCTGGGCGTGGGAAAAGTGGATGGGTATCCATTATTTATCCATGGAGCGTTGCCTCAAGAAACGGCGGAAGTGCATGTATTAAAAACGTTAAAAAGCTACGGCTTTGCCAAAATTGTAGAATTGAAAGAACCTTCACCGGACCGGGTGGAAGCGCCTTGCATGTACTTTGGAAAATGCGGCGGTTGCCAATTGCAGCATTTATCTTATGAAGGCCAATTGCATTGGAAAGAAAACATGGTCCGCAATGTGATGAAACGCATCGGGAAAATCGAAGCGCCGGTGCGTCCGATTAAAGGAATGGAACACCCTTGGAATTACCGCAACAAATCGCAAATTCCGTTTGCGATGGGTGAGTCCGGTCCGATTGCGGGATTCTACAAATCAAGAACCCATGACATTGTGGATATGGAACGCTGCCTCATCCAAATGAGTGAAGCGGATATCATCATGGCCAATTTGAAAAAAGAGTTGGAGAAGATCGGGATCGAGCCTTACAATGAAACGACTCATCAAGGAATGCTCCGCCATGTGATTGTACGGACAGGAAGAGCTACCGGCGAAGTGATGGTGGTGCTCGTTACAAAAAAACGCAAATTTCCTCAGAAGGATGCGGCGGTGGAAGTGATTCGAAAACTCATTCCACACGTCACATCCATCGTACAAAATGTGAACAGTGAAAAAACGAATGTCATTTTAGGAAAAGAAACGATGACGCTTTGGGGGAAAGAGACAATAGAAGACACAATCGGCGACATCCGCTTTGAAATCTCCGCCCGCTCCTTCTACCAAGTGAACCCGGTGCAAACGGAAGTGCTGTACAACCAGGCGTTGGAGTATGCGGCGCTGACGGGGGAAGAAACGGTCATCGACGCCTATTGCGGCATTGGGACGATTTCCTTATTTCTGGCGAAAAAAGCGAAACAAGTGATGGGCGTCGAAATCGTTGAGGAAGCCATCGAGGACGCCAAACGAAATGCGGAACTGAACGGCTTTGCCAACACGTATTTTGAAGCGGGCCCGGCGGAAGAAGTGATTCCCCGCTGGTACAAGGAAGGGAAACGCGCGGACGTCCTCGTTGTCGACCCGCCGCGCAAAGGCTGCGACCAGGCATTGCTGAACACCATCATCGAATTCAAACCAAAGCGGGTGGTGTATGTATCCTGCAACCCTTCCACTTTAGCGCGGGACTTGCGCATTTTGGAAGACGGGGGATATAAAACGATGGAGATTACCCCAGTGGACATGTTTCCTCAAACGACGCATGTGGAGTGCGTGGTATTGATGTCAAGGGTTGAGAAATAAAGATACTTTAAGCACTTATAGATAAAGGGTTTCCTGACATTGAATTTTTCTCATGACATCTTTGTCGAGGACGTTAA
Organism: Ureibacillus sp. FSL K6-8385; assembly: GCF_038593155.1. Lineage (GTDB taxonomy): Bacteria > Bacillota > Bacilli > Bacillales_A > Planococcaceae > Ureibacillus > Ureibacillus terrenus. The sequence goes on along the minus strand of NZ_CP151968.1, from coordinate 2,378,663 downwards.
TGTCGGGAAACCCTTATTTTTATTCTTTGAGGAAACATGTCAACTACCATGAAAGTGATAGGGATCGAGTTGATAGGTTAGATTTTTTATTGGGGTTGAGAAGGCAGGATAGATAATTAAAAAGATACCATAGGACAAGTAATTCAGAAGTATACAAATCCTTTTACACAAGCTGATATGTATACAGCTTAATAGAAAGTGAGGTGCAGCAAGATGGCAGTTAATAAAAATGTAATGATTATACCTGCAATAAAACGTGTAGGCAACAATCGAAAAGAAGATGAAACACCAAAACTTCGGGTCGCTGCTTATTGCAGAGTTTCTACAGATAGTGATGAGCAGGCTAGTAGTTACGAAGTGCAGATTGAACACTATACAGAGTTTATCAAGAAGAATTCAGAGTGGGAATTTGCAGGGATCTTTGCTGATGATGGCATCAGCGGTACAAATACAAAAAATCGTGATGAATTTAATCGAATGATTGATGAGTGCATGGCTGGGAAAATTGATATGGTTATTACCAAATCAATAAGCCGATTTGCTAGAAATACCTTGGATTGTCTACAATACATCAGGAAACTTAAAGATAAAAATGTAGCGGTATATTTTGAAAAAGAAAATATCAATACACTGGATGCCAAAGGTGAAATTATGCTTACCATTATGGCATCCTTAGCGCAACAAGAGAGCCAGTCATTAAGCCAGAATGTAAAGCTTGGCTATCAATACCGGTACCAACAGGGAGAGGTAATGGTCAATTGTTCTAGGTTTTTAGGATATACCAAAGATGAAAATAAGCGATTAGTAATTGTGCCGGAGGAAGCTGAAATAGTAAAAAGAATTTACCGAGAGTACCTTGAAGGCTCCAGTATGGATAAAATCAAAAAAGGACTTGAAGCTGATGGCATACTTACAGGCGCGGGGAAAAAAAGGTGGCATACCAGTACTATAAGGAAAATATTAAGCAATGAAAAATACATTGGTGATGCACTGCTCCAAAAAACTTATACGGTAGATTTTCTTACAAAAAAGAGGGTTGTAAATAACGGAATCGTACCTCAGTATTATGTAGAGAATAACCATGAAGCCATTATCCCGCGTGAAATTTTCATGCAGGTACAAGAAGAGTTAGTTCGTAGAAGTAGAGGACATATAAGTACTAGTGGAAAGAAAAGAAACTTTAGTTCAAATCATGTATTTTCGCAAATTATCTTCTGTGGAGAGTGTGGCGAAATATACCGTAGAGTTCATTGGAATAACCGAGGTAAAAAATCGATTGTTTGGAGATGCGTCAGTAGGCTTGAGAATACAGGGTTAGCTTGTCATTCCCGAACCGTGCTGGAGGATATGATAGGTATTGCTACGGTGGATGCAATTAATAAACTGATAGGGCAAAAGGATGGATTTTTGCTTACCTTAAAGGAAAATATAGAAACAGTGATAAGTGAAACGGACAATAATGTTGTTTCCGAGATAGATAAAAAGCTAGAGGAATTACAAAAAGACCTTTTGAGACTGGCCAATTCCAAAGAGGATTATAACGACATTGCTGATGAGATTTACAGGCTCAGAGAGGAAAGGCATAAGGCTTTAGCAGAAGAAGCTGGCAAAAAAGGCTCCAAGCAAAGGCTAGAAGATATGGAAAAATTCCTAAATGAACAATCCACCCTCCTTGAGGAGTATGATGAGCAACTAGTAAGGAGACTTATAGAGAAAATAACGGTCTATGATGATAAACTAACTATTGAATTTAAATCTGGTGTAGAAGTAGATGTATAAACATAACCTTCATGAATGACCACCATTCAGGAGATATATTCTCTTGATTGGTGGTTTTCTTTCATTGACTGGAATTGGTAAAAGGCATATAATCTTATTAACAATGTTGTTGATATTGTTATTGATAAGGAGATGACAACATGGGTGATGTTAATGAGTTACTAGAAGAAGCTATTAAGGAAACTGAAAACTTGAATGAAGGTGAAGTCTTTCTTGTTAAAGATCTGTTCAAGGGTTATGTATGGAATAGAATACCCAGAAAGGATCGACTTCTGCTTGGGACTTTATTTTTAAACTACGTAAATAAAATGGAAGGTAATATAAAGGCAATTGAAAAGACTTCATCTAATCAGCAGAGATATAAAAAGATTAACTCTGGATACTAGCCGAAATGATTTATTGGCTTTATATTAATCTTCCTAAGAATAGCAAAATCACATGCGAGAGGTGGTGAAAGAATGCTAAGCATTGAGGAATACATTGCACGAAGGAAAAAGGAAGATAAACTCAATGAATTTGACATTGATGCACGTGCACAAAATATTAAAATCTGTGTTGATTATGTATTTGAGTATTTTAACAACTATCTGAATATTACGGAAGCTGAGGAAAAAACAGTACTCCATAATGAAAAGTTGGAGAAATATCGTAAGCAGCTAAGAGAGTACGATCCTGAAGTTAGAGAATGGGCTGTTAGTATTTATAATGAGTACGGGAAGCAAATACACAGATACATTGGAAACATCATGAAGGAGAATGACCTTTTCTTTTTATATAATACTGATAGTGAATTTAGAAATGCTTCATATGATTGTTATTCACGACTAATTAAAAGGTTACCATTTCTTAAGGATCAGACAGAAATGCTTTTTCTTTTTATAAAAGAATATCATAGGGTAGAAAGTGAGCAAAAGTTTAATTTTGGGATACCGTCAATATCGGAAGAAATTACTGATTGGATTGAGAAAACCTGGGCAAAGCATCAAGTAAATCTTCTTGCCTTTGCTTATGATTGGATAAACAGTTTTTTTGATAATGAGGATATTTGGCCCTCAACACATAGAAGAAAGAGTCAATATAATTGGAGAAAGTACGATTATGATTATAGGCAAAAAAGTAACCTTTTTAATCTTGATTCTTTGTATAGAAAAATGCCGAAAAAGTCCTTTATAAAAGGTAGAAAGCAGGAATTTGAGATATTATTTATGTACTATTGGCTTCACGATATGGAAGGCGATGACGAGGGATATTGGCAGGAATATTTAGAGAAAGTGTTACCTACTTTGAAAAAGTTATAGTTATTAAATATTAGGTGAGGTGAAAAAAATGAATGATAAAGAAATAATTCTTTCAAAAATTGCAGAAATAGTTAGCAGACCAGGCTTTTTTATAAGAAAAAACTCGGAATTTAAGGCCAGATTAAAATGTGTGGGGCTTAATGACCTTTACGAAAAATATATAGACTATCTGGTGCCATATTTTTATAATCAAGGTTATGCGCACAAATTCGAGAATAATAACGAAGAATACGATGTGTTCTTAGGTTTAGATAGTATTTTCTCGGATTTATATAAGGAAAACAGGCATGAGGATATTATCAACCTGCTAAAAGAAATAACAAAATCTTTCAATGTAAGATACATTTGCGAAAATGGCGTTGAAGACTTTGAAGAACTAGCTAAACTTTACGAGATTTTAGGATTAAACATATCCATTGAATTTGAAAAAGTTAAAGTTTCTGCTTGCATGGAAAGTGACTTTGTAAGAGTAAGTGAGATGTTTTCTGTTGAATCATGGATAAAAAGTAACCATATAGAAGTATATGATGCTTACAAATCTGCAGTTGACGCTTATACACAAGGCCATTCAGGAGCTTGTATTGAATCATGTAGGACGTGTATTGTAAGTATATTTTCAAAATATAAGGGGACTGAAAAGTTTGCAAAATGGATGAGAGGTGTCTTTAATACTAGTGGAGACAGTGCAACTGCATCAGTCGCTGACTTAGATAGGGCCCTTAAATCAGATTTAAGAAAAGAAGATTTAGCAGAATTTTTTAATGAAAATAAAGATGGAAAGCTGACAAAGACAAAAACAATTTATATGATTTACTCTATGATGTCTGATTACGGAACCCACAGAAATGAGAATGCTATTGAATTGCCGACAGTTGAAGATGCGCTGTTTTGTTTGAGATTAACTGATAGCATTTTATTTTGGGTATATTCAAAAAACAAATAGCGATTTTTATTAGTTAAGGAGTGAATAAAATGTCCGACGTAAAAAATGCGTATGATCAGATTATTGATTTCTTGAACAATGAAACAGAGAAAACATTATTACTACGAGGTATCGCTGATAAGGAAAAGCATCAGGCCCTTCTTAAAGCTTTGAATGCTCAAGGGAACTTGAAAGGACTAATTAATTTAATTCATACAACAAAAGATGGAATGGAGAATTTCTTTCGATGGGCGGAACTTTATAAAGTTAACGTACCGAAGAAATATGGGCAAGGAATGAAATTATCCAATCTTACAATTTTCTTTGATAATCTGACCACTAAAAGTAGTAGTGATAAATATGATAATTATGCCTTCGATTTTATGATTGTATGGCCAATTCAAAGTGTAACAAAAAATGAAAAAGAGATTCAGATGCTGAAAGAAATGGCCGAACGTCAAAAGACAAAAAAGATCATTTATCTTACAATTAAGGAACCTTGGTACAACCCTGATTCTTTAGATTCTATTGTGGATCGAGTGATAAAACTGGACTGTGAGAATGATGACCCAAAAGAATATCAGCGTATTCTAGCCGCCTACGAAGAGGATATGAAAAGGCGCTATTAAGTTAGATTATATGAATTAACAGTATTACTTGGGAGGAATTTAGCATGGCTACTTTTTGGGATTTTATGAAATTAGATAGGAATTTGAACGGAGGGATTACATGGTAAGTAAAACTGACGCTATTGAGATAATAACGTACGCTGAAGAAAATGGAATTAACATATGGATTGATGGCGGTTGGGGAGTAGATGCACTATTAGAAGAAGAAACAAGAGTACACAACGATATTGATTTATTTGTGGAAGAAAGTAATGGTAAAAAGTTTATTGAAATATTAAAAGAAAATGGCTTTGCTGAAGTTATCGAAGCATATACTACCACATCTCATAAGGTTTATAAGGATAGTAAAGGTAGGATAATTGATCTTCATATATTTAAATTCAACGAACAAGGATACATTGTTTTTGAGGGAGAAGCATATCCTCCAGAAGTCTTTAGCGGCATTGGGAAAATAGGCGATAAAATGGTCAGATGTATTGATGCTGAATATCAAGTGTTATTTCATCTAGGCTATGAGCATGATGAAAATGATGTGCATGATGTAAAACTATTGTGTGAGAGATTTAATATTCCTATTCCGAGTGAATACAAGTAACCAACAAATTCCAATTTGTCTATCAATAGTGCAATAAATTAGAATTTAGAGGAGGAATAGATATGGCACGTTCTATTAGAGCTTCCCTTTCGGGATTTGGAAGTGAACTGTTGGAACGAATAAGAGAAGATGGCAATGCAAGGCTAGATGAAGCTGCCTTTGAAGAAAGAGTCATTGGGATTGAAAAGGCAGCTGCGGCTCTGAAGGAAGCTAAAGTTGAAGATGAGAAAGTCATTTACCTTTTGCAAAAATATTGGGATTTACGCCCTAGCGAGGCCAAGGGATTTTTGCTGCAAGAAAGATACACTGAAGAGAAGTAGAGGATTCCTGTGGGTAAACATCCCAAAGATAAATTCTATTTGTGCTGAAAAGCACATTCGGTTTAACTATGCAAATTTAGTGGATATGTTCCCGCCTACCGATAGTGCAAAAAGTGGCGATGACGTGTTTCCGCCTACCGACAATGTAAAAGACATCAATCCACCTCGCTCGTTGCATGTGGAGTGTGTAGCGAAACTAGCCTTGAAATTGTAGAAACTGAATAAACTTGTGCGAAAATGAAAATAAAGTTTTGCGAGAAAAAAGGGAAAGGGGAAGGGAAATCCTTATTTCTCAAGCCCTTTCCCCTTTTCCATGTCAAAAGTTTATTTTTCGGTCTTTATTCTGTTTGACAACACTTTTTCGAAACCATCATAAATGCAAAACGAGCGAAAACTAAAACTATAAGTTAAAGTTAATGAGTTCTGCTGCTCAACAAACATTAAAGCAATTTAATAAAGACGAATTTTTCGAATGAAGTTATTCGCAATTCAAATACAAAAAGGCAGAACATTTCATATTCCAATGTCACCGGCTTTTAAGAAAAAGCAAGTTGTAGATGATCTATGCAAAAGAGTATGAAAGTCGGACAATTGAGAGGGAAAGTCCTCTCTTGTCTAAAGCTGATTCATTCTGACGGCAAGATGACAGGTTTTCTTGGCTAAACTTCTATAAACAAGTACACCTATTTCATTCAGCTTTCAGGCTGATCAATGAACTTCACTCTTCTTTTCAAAGTTAAAGTCGCACTATTAGAATTTTATTTCTATTATTTTTTTGCCGGCAATTTCTTTATGTTCTTTATTTAGCACTTCACTTGTCATTAGTTTGATCCATTCTAAATGATTACTCTTAGCTTTGTCTTCTTGCCCATGAACATGGTTATTTAAAGGAAATCCCATGTTGCCTATCTTCTCTTCGCTGCCGCTATACATGCCGTTTAATTCTTCAAGATAAAAATCATTTTCCCAAGTCATCTTTTCCCCTGAGCTTGTTTCTAATAAAGCGATTGGTGCGAAGTATACTTCTTCATTTGTTGTATTTTTAATCTTCATCTGCACTCTTATAAAATCAAAGTCTTCTGCTTCATGTGTAAATCCATGGAAAAAATCAATTAAGTTATATGCTGGAAGATAATGAAGTACTTTGACATCTAATATGGTTAACTCTATAGGACCGATTTTATACGTTTTGTTCACCTCTTTTATGTCTTCTAATATCAATTTTCCTTTTTCATCCCAAAACGAATCACCGGCTTTTTGTAATGACGAATCGTCTGTAACTTGAGGATTACCGCTATATTCTGTCTTTGAATACTCGGTCTTATTTGCTTCGTTTTCTCTTATTTCGCTTTGATTAGCAGCTTTTGTCCGGGTTATTTCTTCTTTTTTATCTTGATTGGCTGAACATCCAAATAACAGCATAAAACTTAAAATCAATGGAACATATTTCACCATTCGTGTTCCTCCTAAAACGAAATTTTTAAGTAGCATAAATTTATGATAATAAAGAAATATGAATTTTCTTTTAATATAAATTAAATGAATGTAAATTGGTGTAAAAATAATGGCATATCTCTTTGAAGCATTACGTCTAGAATGAACAGTTTTTGTACAGTTGGTCAAGTTTAATTGTTATTGTATTTTCGGAAATTTTACAAATATTAATAGAAAATTCATAATCTATTAATACAATCGTTGTATGTTTATTATTGATATAAAACATTGTAAGGAGGTTTTGTATTTGGACAAGAAGAAGTTTTTTAGAGGATTAACGGCGTTCACGTTAGCTTCTAGTTTAGGAGTCAGCAGCTTAGTAACGAATCATGATGTTGTCAAAGCTGAGACAAAACCGAAGCAAGTTAAAAATATCATCTTTATGATAGGGGACGGAATGGGGGTTTCTTACCTAACAGCACATCGTTATATGAAAGATAACCCTGATACATTTGTTGTCGAAAATACAACATTTGATGACTACTTAATTGGTATGCAATCTACAAATCCAGAAGATGAACATCAAAATATCACGGACTCTGCTTCTGCAGCAACAGCGATGTCAGCCGGTATTAAAACGTATAATGCGGCTATCGCGGTTGATAATGATAAGACGGAAGTAAAAACGGTATTGGAAGCAGCAAAGGAAAAAGGAATGTCGACAGGTCTTGTAGCGACATCAGAAATTACGCACGCAACACCGGCTGCTTACGGTGCCCATGATGTGAACCGAAAGAACATGAATGCGATTGCGGATGACTACTATGACGAATTAATCAATGGCCAACATAAGATTGATGTCATGTTAGGCGGAGGACTTAAGAACTTCATTCGTGAAGATCGGAGTTTAGTCGAAGAATTTAAAAAAGATGGATACAGTTTTGTGACAAATGAAGATGAATTGTTAAAAGACAATAACGAACGTATTTTAGGATTGTTCGCTGAAGGCGGTCTTCCTAAACGCATTGACCGTACTGAAGAAACTCCGGATCTAGAAGAAATGACAAGAGAAGCGATTGAACGTTTAAGTAAAAACGAAAATGGTTTCTTCTTAATGGTTGAAGGAAGCCAAATTGACTGGGCTGGACATGATAATGACATTGTAGCGGCAATGTCTGAAATGGAAGATTTCGAACAAGCTTTTAAAGTAGCTCTTGATTTTGCGAAAAAAGACGGTGAAACCTTAGTCGTATTAACAGCAGACCATTCTACAGGGGGATTCTCATTAGGAGCTAATGGTATTTATAACTGGTTCCCAGAGCCAATCAAAGCAGCGAAAAGAACACCTGATTTTATGGCAGAAAAAATCGTCAATGGTGCAAATGTGAGAGAAACATTAAAGAAATATATTGCTCTTGATTTAACGGAAGAAGAAATTAAATCCGTAGAAGACGCTGCGCAAACGAAAGACCTTAGAACAATTGATGATGCGATTGAAGCAATTTTTAATACCCGTTCTGTTACTGGTTGGACAACAGGCGGTCATACTGGAGAAGATGTAGCGGTTTATGGATACGGACCGCAAATTGAACGTTTTGCTGGTAAAATTGACAACACTGATCATGCGAAAATTATTTTTGACATTTTAGAAAATAAAAAAGTGAATAAACCAAAAACAGGACAAACTCCTGCCGATATGAAAGAGGGTCAATTTGCTTATAATGAAATTCAACATTTAATCAGTCAAAATGTCATTTCTCTAGATGATAAAGGAAACTACTATCCAAACAAAGCGATTACACGCGCTGAGGCAGCTGTTATGTTGCAGCGTGCATTAAATCTTGAGATTCCAACTGATTTAAACGCTTTTAAAGATGTGAATGAAAATCATCCATATGCTAAAGAAATTGCTGCAACAAAAGCAAAAGGCATTTTTAAGGGAAAAGCAGATGGAACATTTGGTGTTAATGATGTATTAACCCGTGAACAAATGGCGACTATTTTAGTTCGTGCGTTTTCTTTAAAAGCTCAAAACCATGTTCAAGTAAAATTATCTGATTTAAAATCCGCTTCGCCTGCTCATCAAGAAAATATAAAAATCCTTTATCAAAATGGGGTAACAACTGGTAGAAAAGGTGGAATGTTTGATCCACGTTCTAAAACGACACGAGCTGAATTTGCAGTGTTCTTATATCGTGCGTTAAATTTAAATAATTAAGGTACATGATAGATTATAGAAGAAAGCCTGAAAACCTTAGTTCCACTACACATATAGGGAACTAAGGTTTTTATTTGGTTATATGTAAATTATTAGGTGTTGGATATGAAGTGTACTTCTTTTATGTTAGGCCCATCCTCCGGTGTTTTCGCTATTTTCAGCGAGCTTGCGGGCTTCGGGAAGTCCCTCCTCGTTTTTCCGCGCGGCGAAGTGGTTGAGAACAGGGATTTCCTGTTTTTCGCGCACAGCTGCTCAAAGATTTAGAAGTACGGTATCCCCAAATTGTGTGGATCCGACAGCACGGAACTTCGAAGTAGTTTTTACGATTCGCAAGCAAAATGAGGAGCGGCCACCCGATACCACTGGTTTAAAGGATATAAGCTCCATCTCTCCACCACTGCCGAGGGAATCATTTTATCTCCTGTGTTGACCACAGCGAATCGGAATGATGCGGCAGTAGCACCAGAATTGCTTGTTTCAGGATATAGTTCTAAAGAAATAACATCTTGAACACGGGTATTAAGAAAACAGCAAACACTATCCACTTCTGAATAATTGTTCTTACTGTATAGTCAACACACGTTGAGTGCGTTTCGCAGATAGTTTTAAAATGAAAAAAATGAGGCAAGATAAGGTTTCTCTCTTGCCTCTATTCAATTTTTGGTGTGGTAAACCGGTAATGAATTATTGGTGTACCGTCCTCTTTTACCTCGATTCGATTAATCAGTCGATGGAGAATATCCTCGGTTAATTCATCGAAATTTAGGAATTGAAGTAATTCCTTTTTGAGCTTTTCAATTGTTTCGATTACATCCTCGCTTTCCATCAATGAAAGAAGTTCATTTTTCTGTTCCATTAATTCAGTTAAATCCTTGTTCGTTGCTTCAATACTCTCTTGATATTCTTCATTGGTAATGATTCCGTCAGCTAACAGGTTGATGAATTTCCTTTTTCGATTTTTTAAAACATCCATCTGTTTGTTAATCTTATTGATTTTCTTTTGAGAATCCGATTTTGTACTTTTCGATTTTCTCTCCATCTTCTTTATATATTGCTCTTTGTCAATTTGATGAATTAAGGATTTTATGTCATTTAGAATTGTTTCTTTTAAAAAATCCTCTTTTATTGTGTGGGCGGTACAAGTAGATGTAGTATAGATTTATGGACACAACTTGGTTAAGTCATTAATATTAAACTAACGAAAGGTTGTGTCCGAATCATGAGTCAAAAACGGTATAATCAAGAATTTAAACAAACAGTAGTTGAGCTTTATCGCTCAGGCACTCCAGTCAGTCAACTCTCTAGCGAATATGGTGTTTCAGAAGTAACGATTTATAAATGGATTAAGCAACTCTCTCCAATTGAATGTGAACAGGAATTAACTTTGGCTGATATAGAAGCCATTCAAAAGGAAAATCTTCGATTAAAACAGGAGATCGAAATCTTAAAAAAGGCTATGACCATATTCGCGAGAAAATAGATGAGCAAGAACTGATTGACTTGATTACAAAAGAAAGCGAACATCATCCAATCCAAATGATGTGTCGTGTTTTAAAGATGCCTAAAAGTACGTATTATCAATCGTTTCACAAGAAGCCGAATAGCTATCATGTCGCCAACGAACAACTGCTTGAACGAATTCGAGCAATCCATAAAGAAAGTAAGGGTCGTTATGGGGCCCCTAAAATCTTTGAAATACTAAAAAAAGAAGGCTATACAGGCAGTATCAATCGAGTTCAACGTTTGATGAAACAAGCAGGCATCCAATCATGTATTGTAAAAAAATTCCGCCCAACACCAACACAAAAGCCCGTAGAAGAACGAGAAAATGTATTAAATCAAGATTTCACTACAACAACAATCAACGAAAAATGGGTAGCTGATATTACATATGTCCATATGCTTCGTGATGGTTGGTGTTATCTAGCGTCCGTTCTTGATTTACATACAAAAAAAGTGGTCGGATATAAATTCTCTCGTACCATGACATCAGAAATTGTGCTGGAAGCACTTCAGAATGCGATTCAAGATCAAAAGCCCGATCCTGGTCTTATCGTGCATACAGATTTAGGAACACAATATACAAGTGAAGCCTTTCAAAAACTACTAAAAAACATGAAATGGTTCCGTCATTTAGTCGAAAAGGATGTCCATATGACAACGCTTGTATTGAATCTTTTCATGCCATATTGAAAAAAGAAGAAGTGTATCTAACCAAATACGAAAGCTTTGAGACAGCGAGAATTGCGTTATTTCAATTCATCGAAGGTTGGTATAATCGAAAACGAATTCATGGAAGCATTGGTTATTTGACACCGGATGAATACGAAAAAATGTGCCGAATAGCAGCGTAAAACATGGGGTACAGAACACTTCCCCCCTTCACATTTTTTTGGCACAACAGCCATGGGTTTATTTCTCCACGTCCCAAGTAGATTGTCAAAGGCTCTTTTCACTTTGACAATCTACTTGGGATGTGGAACAATCCATGAATGGTTGTTGTGCAAAAAAACTTAATCTTTTTGTGTCCAAAAACTTGACGTAGATCCAATTTTCGGATGTGCAAATGGCATTATTCTATTATTAGATTATAGTAGCAACGTTTATTAAGAATAGTAATTAATATTTTTATTTGACGTAATAAAAAATAGGCATCTACATTGTAATCGGGTAGATGCTTTTCTTATGTTTCACTTCCTCCAAGATCTTTCTTTTTGAAAGGTGTGTCTGAAAAGTTCCATCACTTGATTATTTTATTTTATCAGCAATATGAATTGTATATCCTTCACTATTTATTTGATAACTAACACTTGTTGCAAAATGTCTATTTTTCGGATAAATCAGCTTCAAATGGATTTTTCCATTTATTTTACTATTTGGTTTCACTGTCACATATCTAATTACATCATTTTGGATTCCGCTCGGTACGTTAATTCCAGAACTAATATATAATTTTGTGATAGGCTTAGCCACCCTAATTTCATCATCGGTTTGATTATAAATTCTTGTTTGAAATGTGGTGATAAATAGTAAATAATTATTAATTTTTACTTCAACTAAAACCCCATTCTCTTCACCTAAATATACATATTCCTTATGAAGAAGCTTACTAGAAAATAAAATAAAAAATATAATGATAATTAAATAAAATTTTTTTTTCATTTAATCACCCTATTTTCAAATTTTTTGTTGATTTCTATATACCAATATTATACCATTTAGGTAAAAAAAGGGAGGTATTTGAGATGAGATTAATTAATCATTTACTAGTATTTTTTGTTACTTTTTTTCTTTTTTTCACTAGTACATCTTTTGTAATGGCTTCCGAGATTAATAGAAATCCGATGTGTATGGCAAAATAAAAGTGCAGAGCTTTGCAAAGGAAAAATGCAGAGTCCTGCACTAAATTTTTGTGCATAAACAAAAAAAGACTTGCCAGTCACCCCAAGTCCCACTACAGTAATTGTGTCAAGCAATTGGTAGTGGAGGTAAGAAAGGATGCTAGCAATGTCTGATATTAATTGTATCAAACATTTAAGAAATAACAAAGGTTTATCTATTTCAGAAATACAAAGAACAATGGGAATTAATTGGCGAACAGCTAAGAAGTATGCGGATGAAGATCAACTCCCTAAACAGAAATCATTTAAAAAGAAAGGGATGATGTATGAGGAAAAGTGGGGAGTAATTGTTTCAGATTGGCTTTTTGAGGATTTAAAGTTAAGGAAAAAATTAAGAAGAACAAAGAAACAAATATTTGAAGAACTAAAGGAAATGGGTTTCCAAGGTTCTTATCGTACTGTTTGTTACTTTATCTCTGAATGGATGAATACTCACCAAGAAGAAAAGGATAAAGGGTATGAAAGATTAGAACATCCTCCGGGTGAAGTTCAATTAGACTTTGGAGTAATGGAAGCTGTACAAGATGGAGAAATTGTGGATATTCATGCTTTAGTTATGACGTTTCCTCATAGTAATGCTGGATTTGCAGTACCGTTACCAGCTGAAAATCAAGAATGCTTCTTACATGGTCTCAATATTCTTTTTAAACAGGTTGGGGGAGTACCTAAAAGGATAAGAATCGATAATTTGACCCCCGCTGTGAAGAAAAAAAGGACAAAAAATGAAGAAGCACAATTAACTGATGAATTTGTTCAATTTCAGCATTATTATGGCTTTGATGTGCAGGTATGCAATCCAAGAAGTGGCCATGAAAAAGGAAATGTTGAGAATAAAGTTGGATATATACGCTATAACTTTTTTACTTCAGCTCCAATAATGGACAGCTATGAGGGTTTAACTGATCAATTATTTCATAAATTAGAGGCGGACAGAAATAGAATTCATTATGCCAAAAACGTACGTATTGAGGACTTATGGCAGGAAGAACGGGATTATCTTCTAGCATTACCGGAAAAGCCCTATCCTGTATTTAAAGAGCATCTTGTTAAAGTAAACAAATATAATGAAGTGAAAGTGGATCAGACGTTGGTTCATGTCCCTAAGGGTGGCAACTATAGTCAATTACAAATGATATTAACATGGGATCAATTAAAGATTGTTTCACCTAATGGGGAGATATTATTGGATGACTATCGGCCATATATGAAAAAGCGAAAAGCATTACCATGGCTTTCAATAATTAAAACATGGATTCATAAACCAAGGGTTGTAGAATATTCGCGCTATAATAAGTATTTACCGGGAAGAATTAAAGAATTTTTGTTGGTAGATAATTTAATTATTCGACGAAAACGATTAGAAGCTCTAGCTAGTTTATTAGTTTCTCATGACATGAAGAAGATTAATGAAGAGTTCTATGAATTAATTGCACAGGATAAGCTACCTAGTGATAATAATCCTTATGAAGTGGACTGGAGTAAATACGATTCATTAGCTCCTAGAGAGGAGGCTGTCAATTGAAACAGGACATTAAAGAATTGTGTAAGTCATTGAGGTTAGCTTATGTTGCGGATGTATACGAGCAAATACCGTTTGAAACTCCGAAACAATTCTTGTATGGGCTACTTAAGGAGGAAATAAGATGGATACTTACCATTTAGTAAAGAAGGAGCTGAATTATTATTCCAAATTATATCGGAGTTTTATGAACAGAAAAGCGTAATTATTACATCTAACTTAGAATTTAGTCAATGGAACCGGATCTTTACAGATTCTCGTTTAACAGCAGCGTTAGTGGACAGGCTAATTCATCACGCCCATATCATCTCTTTTCATGGCGAGAGCTATAGACTGTCCCACGCATTGTCGAAAAGGAATTAAATGGGTGGCAAACCTCTGCATTTTTCATTGCATTTCTCTGCACTTTTCTATTGCAAAATACAACTCGCTCCACTGAAATCCGAAGCTGTAACTTCCAATGATATTCCGGATCATTCAGAAATTAATTCAGAAATAACTAATATTGTGATTGCATATACTAAATTCGATGAGAAGAAAAATAAGATTGTTATTACAAATAAGAAAGAGTTAAAGGAACAGCTAAATTTAATAAATAATGCGCCATCATACAAAGAGGTAGTTAGTGTCATTAAAAAATTTAACAAAGTTATAAATAGTGCTGAAGGTGAAAACTTAAAAGAAAGTATTTTAGAAGAAGTAAATACACAAAATAATAATATAGTATCGATACAAAAAATCAGCGGTTGTGGAGCAGCATCCATTGCAGGTTTCGCGCATACTACTGCGTTTACTGGTCTTATGACTCTTGCTGGAATAAGTGGTCCAGCTGGTTGGGCAATAGGAACTGGTGTTGCCGCGGTATGGTTAGGGGCTAGTGCTGCTGCTGGTTGCTTACGATAGTAAGGGGGATAATATGAGCAAAAGTGACTTTAAAGCATTTCTGGGTGGAAAGGTAGATATTTTTTCTCGAGGCACTTTTCAGCAACTCACTTTTCTAATTATCTTTTCTCCCCTTTTCACAAGCATGTTTAAGGAAAAAGTTTTGCTTTATGCCATCTTTGTTTTATTAATTACAATCAGTAATTTGGGTGTTGAGTATTTTGCTATAACAAAAAAAGGTCCTAGTCCTAAAAATTATATAGGATTGTTTTTGTTAATTAGTCTCCCTATCAATATTATAATTTTGTTGATTTTTTATATCATGCCTTAATAAGTATTTTCAAAGTAATGACCCTATAATTTATCATTTTATAAAAAAACGCCTAGCAGAATGAAGTAATCCAAAAGAAAACACCTCCTGAATCGAATGTATAACTCCATTCGATTTGTGGAGGTGTTTGTCGTATGGGGACAAGAGTTCATATGATTTAACCGTCCTTCTTTTTTATTTAGGCTATGTTAATGACTATTGTTGATAATAATTTTTAGAGTATTCCATCTTCAACAAACCTGCCCCGTTAGTTAACCAAGAAATCGTTCCACAACTTTTAAAAAATGAGCACTTCAAATTTTAAATTTCGTCAGGTACCGTCAAGAATTTTGTGTAATGTAAATGGGGTAGGGTTTCTCTGAAATGGATTTGAATT
The DNA here is from genome assembly GCF_038593155.1 of Ureibacillus sp. FSL K6-8385. Taxonomy (GTDB): domain Bacteria; phylum Bacillota; class Bacilli; order Bacillales_A; family Planococcaceae; genus Ureibacillus; species Ureibacillus terrenus. The sequence continues at coordinate 2,362,959 of NZ_CP151968.1, read as the reverse complement.
GATAGGGGACTGATTTTCTCCACACAGGAGACTGAATATTCAGTCTCCTGTGTGGAAAGGGAGAATCCCCCTATTTTGTTTATTTACAGTATTTGGTTAATGATAACGTTCTTCAAACATTCGCTCGAGGGCTTCCTGCGCTTCGGCAAATCCTCTTAACTTTCGCCCTGCCCATTTCTCATTAAAATCTTGGATGGTCAAATACACGACTTTTTCCGCGGCTTCTAAACTGCTCAAACTGTTCATCGGCTTTAGACGTTTCCGAATCTCTTTGATCGTTCGTTCGATGACATTCGTCGTGTAAATCACACTTCGAATACTGCTTGGATCATCCATAAATGTAAGGAGGACATCCAACTCATTGGCCCAAGATTGAACTTCTCTTGGATATTTGCTGGACCATTTCGACTCAAACTGTTGAAACATTTGTAACGCCATCTCCTTATTCGGCGCGCGATCAATCAGCTTGAGATCCTCGGCCACTTCGAATTGGTCTTTTTTCCGAACACGGCTGAGGGTGTTGCGGACTTTGTGCACGACACAGCGCTGCACATCGGCTTTCGGATACACCGACTTAAAGGCTTCCTCCAGCCCCGGTAGTCCATCAAATACGCCCAGAAGCACTTCCTTTACGCCTCTGTTGTATAGTTGTTGAAGAATCTCCTGCCATACATAGGTGCTTTCTTGTCCTCCCACAAAGAAATCAAGAATTTCGCGATATCCTTCTTCGTTCACCCCTAACACCACATAAACGGCTTCTTTCTCCACGGTTTCGTGACGAAGTTTTACGTATAAACCATCCAAATATAAGACGGAATAACGCTTGTGCAGTGGACGAGTGTGCCATTTCTCGATGTCTTCTTTCACGACATCGGTAATACGGCTGATCGTCGCTGGAGAATAGGCATTGCCTAAAATTCGTTCAATAAACTTGCCAATTTCACGCGTACTCATGTCACTTTGATACATCCTGATGATGGCTTCCTCCAGCCAGCCGGTGTGGCGTTGGTAAGGAGCGAACAATTGGGTTTGAAATTCTCCGTTTCGGTCTCTAGGGACCAAAAGACCTTCAATCCGACCATATTGCGTATCTAGATTTCGTTGATAGTAGCCGTTTCTCATATTTGATGTTCCGGCCTGTTCTATTTCGAGGAAATTCTTGATTTCTTCCCGCATGATCAGTTCTAATTTTTCCTTTACAAACTGACGAATGACACTTTCCAGTTGATTTGCCCAGTCGACATTCGGTATACTTTTAGACATAGGTAGGGTTCTCCTTTCTCTGGAATGTTTGGGTTCAATCAGAGAATACCCTACCTTTTTTCTTTTGGTCTAGCAAAATGCTTTACACAAAATTTTATACATCATCATTGGATAAAAGCAGATTTATTATATATCCAGAAAAAATATACAAATTGATTAAAATAAAACAATCAAGTTGAAAATCCAACTTGATTGTTTTAGATAGCATTTACTTTTAAAAGAATTTTTTTGTATTCCGTTCTTCTTTGAGGATTTCGACGGCCTCTCTGAATCGGAGGGAGTGGACAATTTCTCTTTCCCTTAAAAATTTCAAACTGTCATTTAAATCCGGATCGTCAGACAAATCAATGATCCACTGGTAGGTTGCGCGGGCTTTTTCTTCTGCGGCAATGTCCTCGTACAAATCGGCGATCGGGTCGCCTTTTGCCTGAATATATGAAGCGGTAAATGGTACGCCGGACGCGTTTTGGTAGAACAGGGCTTTATCATGATTCACGTAATGATCCGCCAGCCCCGCCGCCTTTAATTGTTCCGGTGTCGCATCTTTTGTCAGTTTGTAAATCATCGTGGCAATCATTTCAAGATGGGAAAGTTCCTCGGTCGCGATATCCGTTAATAGGCCGACCACTTTATCCGGAAGGGTATAGCGTTGGTTCATATAGCGCAATGCGGCTGCCAACTCCCCATCAGCGCCTCCATATTGTTCAATTAAATACTTTGCCAGCATTGGATTGCAGGTACTTACCTTCACCGGATATTGAAGCTTTTTTTCATAATACCACACCATTTGTTCCTCCTAACGAATATAGGTGATTAAACCTGCCAAGGCCAAGGGGTATCCACCCAATTAAACGGGTAATTCGAAAAACTTTTGCCAAAATTCATCAGCGGCCCGAACTTCTTTTCAAATTGTATTTTCAATTTCATACTTTTCTCAGTGAAGTCATTGAATTGCTTGATGGCTTCAAAATCGTTAGGGTGAGTATCCAAATATAGGTTCAACTCCACAATGACAAAATCGATCGCCTGAATTTCCTCCAGCATCCGATAATACTCCGGGGGCATTGTTTTACTCACGATTTTTCATTCCTTTTTTGTGGATTTGGATAAGGACTGTAAAGCTGAGGCCATAATGTACCGTGCATCAATGCTTCTTTCGCGGTTGGAAATTGAGGTAATCCAATTGGTTGGAATGCTATATAAAGTTGAGGGGGAGTAGAATAGCTTTTGATTTTGATAGGGGGACAAGGATCGTGTGGACTGACATAAGGGTACCAATATTTATATTGGGTAAACAAAAAATCCTCCTCTCCGTATTCTGCTTATTAATGTATGGCGATGATGTTTTAAATATGATGATGCCTTAGTGAAAAAAGGATGTACACTATCAGGGATTTTCACGTAAGTCTACATATGAATGGAGCCATCTTGATCATCCGTTTTGTTCTCTCCTTAGATTGAAAGTGTGGACAACTTTTCAATTCAAACTGAGAGAAGAAACGGAGATAAGATGGCCCATCAATTCAGCTGTACAAGATTTTATTAGAGGATCAATTTATATAACTGAATGCCTTATCGTCTTTTTCCAATTTAAAATGATTGATCCGATAGACTTCATCACATAGCAACGTGATGTCTTCGTGGTGATGGCTTGTCAATAGGATGGTTCTTCCTTCCTCTTTAAACGATTTTAATAATGCCCGCACTTGCTGTACACTATTATAATCCAATGCATTGAACGGTTCATCCAAAATGAGGATTTGCTGGTTTTCCATGATGGCCTGGGCAAGGGCCAATTTTTGTTTCATTCCCAGTGAATAATTTCTCACTTTTTGTTTTATATCCGGACGCAATCCGACAAGTTTCATACTCTGCACAATATCTTCATCCGTTATTGGAGAAATAATAGATAGAAGAAATGCATAGATTTTGGCCTTTCTTCATTTCTTTTCCAACATTCATCCAACCAGATGAAATGCCCAACCTTATTTCAGAAAGTGTTGAACCGGAATCTATCTAGCAAAATTTGCAATGGTTGAGGAAAAATTCAATCATACTAAAAAAATCAGTATGAGCCATTTTTCGTGTAAAATAGATATGGACAATTTGCATAGGAGGCTACATAGATGTATTTTGTTGATAATAAAGGCATTACAGACCCAAGGGTGAACTTGGCGATTGAAGAATATCTTATAAGAAACATGGATATTGAGCAGGATGATTTTTTGCTGTTCTATATTAATCAACCGTCGATCATTATCGGCAAAAATCAAAACACATTTGAAGAAATCAACACAGACTACGTTGAAGAAAATGGCATTATTGTCGTTCGTCGGCTTTCCGGCGGTGGAGCGGTGTACCACGATTTAAATAATTTAAACTTCAGCTTTATCACAAAAGACGACGGAAACAGCTTCAGCAACTATAAAAGATTCACGCAGCCTGTGGTGGACGCGTTGGCAAAATTGGGGGTAAAGGCGGAACTTTCCGGCCGTAATGACATTTTAGTGGAAGGACGGAAAGTGTCAGGGAACGCGCAATATGTAACGCGCGGCCGTTTGGTCAGCCACGGTACATTAATGTTCAATTTGGATCTGGATGCGGTGACGAATTCGTTGAAAGTGAAGCAGGACAAAATTGAGTCCAAAGGCATCAAATCCGTACGTTCCCGTGTTGCCAACATCATCGATTTCCTGCCTAAAAAAATTACCGTTGAACAGTTCCGGATGGAAATTTTGAAATCCATTTTCGGCGGCGAGGAGAATATCCGATATTATGAGTTGACAGAACAGGATTGGGAAAAAATTTATGCTTTGTCGGAAGAACGCTACCAAAAATGGGAGTGGAACTATGGAAAATCCCCGCGCTTTAATATGCAAAAGCAGAAACGCTTTCCATCAGGGGAAGTTGATATCCGTTTGGAAGTGAACAAAGGCATCATTGAAGAAATCAAGATTTTTGGTGATTTCTTTGGCATGGGGGATGTAGAAGAAGTCGAGCAACGTTTAGTTGGGGTCCGCTACGCTTATCAAGACATTGAAGAAGCATTGGCGGATGTCGAAATCCCTACATACTTCGGAGGCGTGACGAAGGAAGATTTCTTGCACTTGATTTATTAAGATGAAAAACACAGAAACAAAGGGATTTTGCCTAATCATCAGAATTTGGATCGATAGGCAAAATCCCTTTTTATATTTCCCAACAGAAGATATTCGGAATCGCTGTACTATGAAACTCATTTTGTGGAAAACGGGTTATTAAAAATGGGAAATATTGAATGAACATTTTCCATACACAATTAATTATTACTGAGAATCATTTTGTCATACAGTTTATGAATTCCGCATTTCCAGCATAAAATCATCCCTAATATGGCGCCGATTGCTCCTTGTGCGATTTCATATGGAAGTTTCAAAATGGCGTATTCCAAAGTGGCATATACATAAATTTTTCCAAGGGTATAACCTGTTACCATGATGATGACACCAATCGTTACACCAATCCCGGAAGAAAGGATTGGTTTGCTTTTCAGCACCTTGTGGGAAAAAAGCGAGATGACAAAAGCTTGCAGTCCATGAGTGACAAGTGAAACGAACATTGGAGGCGGATAAAAAAGAAAATCCCCGAGAAATGATCCGAAACCTGCCACGATAAGGGCTTCAATAGGGTTAAGCAGGATGGCTGCAAGAACAATGGCAATATCAACGAAATACAGATGTCCTCCAGGAACAGGGAGTCCAAAAGAGCTAAGGGCTACAATCATAGCCATAAACATGGCGCAAGTTGTCAAACGTATGGTTGTTATTTTTCCGGATTGAATATGCTGCATTGAGGGCCCTCCTTCTATTTCTGATATTCTACAAATTAACATCATAGTGGCAATATTAAAATAATCAGAAATATAAAATTTTATATGGTCAGATGATATGCTATTTTTTAAAAGATAAGATGGAAAAATATGCAGAAATATCCTTGAAAAACACTTGGAATAATATGGTAAACTATTAACAATAATTGATTGAAAGGGGGAATAGAAAAGATGATTACTTTAAGAAATGTACATTCCGAAGATCTGCAAGATTTGTTGCGCATTGAAAATGAAGCTTTTTTGAAGAAAGAGGCCGCAACGAAAGAAGCTTTTGAAGAAAGGATTCAAATGATTCCCGATACGTTTATTGTTGCGGAAAAGAATGGGGAAATTGTCGGGTATATTAATGGGCCGGTGATTCAACAACCGTACATTACAGACGATCTGTTTAAGCGGATCAATAGAAATCCGGAAAAAGGTGGCTATCAAAGCATTTTGGGGGTAGCCGTGGATAAGCGCGCCAGAAAACAGGGAATCGCCAAAATCCTGATTAGGAAAATGGAAGAACTGGTGAAAGAAAATGAAAGGGAAGGAATTACTTTGACATGTAAACTGGAATTGGTTCCTTTTTATGAGAAACTGGGATTTGCAAATCATGGCATATCCAAATCACAACATGGCGGAGTTGTATGGTATAATATGGTAAAAATGAAGGAAGATATAAAATAGTATTGCCCATCCGTTTTAGGGATTCAGTGATTATCGGCAATAAAAAAGTGGCAAAACAGCTCGGAAGTGCAGGATTTCAAAAAGGAAATGCCGCAACATACTCTACTGAAAGTGCAGGCTATTGTCGTTGTGAGTGAAAATATCATCACACCTCATACTCTGATAGATGAACCGGCATTTATACGGAAAAGATTGTCAAAATGAAAATAATAAATAAAAGGTAGAAGGGATTTGACCCTCTACCTTTTTTATAGAAATGAATTGCCTTATTGCGCCGTATAGCCACCATCAACAACCAGGGCGCTTCCGGTCATGAAGGATGAATCATCGCTTGCTAAAAATAAGACGGCTTTTGCAATTTCTTCCGGTTTACCCAAGCGTTTCATCGGTGTCGCCTCAATTAAACCGTTCCGATCTGTATCCCCTAAAATTGGAGTGTCTATAAATCCAGGGCATATCGCATTGATCCGGATATTTCGGTTAGCATATTCCAACGCAATGGAACGGGTAAAGTTGACAACCCCGGCTTTTGCTGCATTGTAGGCGGCACTTCCTGCGGCACCTACCAAGCCGTACATCGAAGCGGTATTAACAATGACACCGCCGCCGGATTGTAAATATTCTTTGATGGCTGCACGTGCAAACAGAAATACACCGTCCAAGTCAACGGCAATTGTTTTCCGCCATTCACTGAATGGAAGTTCATCTGTCGGTTTCACAGCCCCAATACCGGCGTTGTTGAAAAGAATATCAACTTTGCCGAAAGAGGCTTTTGCCTTTGCGAATACATTTTGAACATCTTCTTCATTGGTTACGTCCGCTTGTACAAAAAGCGCTTCTCCGCCTTGATTTTTTAATTCTTCTTCAAAGGCTTTTCCTTTTTCCTCATTCACATCAACAATAACAACTTTTGCGCCTTCTTCCACAAAAAGTTTTGCGGTTGCTGCGCCAATTCCTGAAGCTCCACCTGTAATGATTGCTACTTTGCCGGTTAATTTGCCCATAACATCAAACCCCCTTTTTATTCAGTATAGCTTATTATGTAAGGGTTTTCATAAAAAGATTAAAGTATTGTTGATTTGTAAAAAAATGATACATAAGTCCCCCCTTGCAATAAAGAAGCTCATATTTTTTAACAGAAAATAAGAGGAATTTGATAATATGGTTAAAAAGAACTCCAAGATGAAACATCCTTACATGCATTGGTAATTGAAGAGGATTCCACCATGTGGGCACCAGTAGGATAGGGTTTGAAAATAGTCTAGCTTTGCAATTCGGGAATGCCAGTTCGAAAAAAGCAGCGGCTGATGTTGATTGGGAAACATTGAAATAACTATTCAGGCAAGGATCAATGTGTCAAAAATAAAGGGGTTATGTGCAATGATCAGATTTTTGGAAAAGAAGGATATTCCGGAAGTGCTGAAAATTTATCAATCAGGAATTGATACAGGCATAGCGACATTTGAAACAACCGTACCTTCCATGGATGAATGGGATAAAAAATATCATCCATCCCTTCGATATGTCTATGACGAAAATGGAACAATTTTCGGTTGGGTATCCATTACCCCCGTTTCTCAAAGGGAGGTTTATAAAGGTGTCGGCGAAGTGAGCATATATGTACACCCTGATGCCCAAGGGAAAGGGGGTTTATGATCGAATGAGATTTTTCCAATTTATCTTCAATGTAATCCAAAGAAAAACAGCCGTATGGATCCGCAAATTCACCGATTGCGCGGGACAGGTTGTCAACTACAACCCTTAAATCCTCAAACTGCCTCTGGTCTTCCAAAGAATTGATTTCATACATAATTTCATGGGCAAGGTGTTGAATCTTTTGAAGACGCACTTCTTTTTCCTGCACACATTTCCTCCTTTGCTTGGCATACAACAATCATTATATGGCGGAAGATTGAATAACATGAAAATACTTAGATAAAAAGGTAAAAGCATTGACTGTTTGGAAAACGGCTGCTCGATTATTTTCAGGCTGTTAATATAAAACATTTTCCAAAGTCAGTTAATCGCCAATCTGGATAAGAAAATCGCCGATGAGAAGAACATAATCGCCAAAGGGAAAAGTATCATGCCAGATTGAAGTCCCATTAAGAGAAACAGATCACTATTATGAATAGGAAATTCCCAAAGTTCGTTTTGAAATAAATGTCAGAATTTTTTATTAGATAGAGATGTTTTAAAATGATTAATAGTGGTACGATTTTAGAAAAGGGTTGAAAATATTTTCTTCTCCTTGAAATTTAAGGGATATTTTGCAGTAAAATACTGAAAGGTTCCTTTTTAGCGGGAATAACGATGACGGATTTGAAAACAGAGGAGGGGTTGAAAGTGAGGCTTGCCGGCATCCTTTTTGGTGTAATAGCTGGATTATTCAGTATTGGCTTGTGGGTTATTTTTGTTTTTTATAATCCTTATTCATCCACACCAGTTGAAGGAAATACGGTGATGACGACATTTTTGATGTTGTGTCTCCCTGCGTTATTGGCAATCTTTTCTTCATTCATCCAAAAAGAGTATCTGATGTTCATCGCTTTTATTTTGTCCTTGCCAATAAGTTTTTATTTGTTTGGAACACCGGGGATCTTCCGTTTGTTTTCTGCATCCTGCATTGCCTATTTCATCGGTTTCCTTCTCCTGTTTTTTTCTAGGAAAAACAGAGTGCAGTTCTTTAAATCAGGATGAGATGTATAACAATCTGGAACGAAACAAACAAAGAGCAAAAGTGAGAGGCTATTTGGAACATAAAAATAAACAATGGAAAATTGATATTTGTTAATAAAAGCGGGTTGAGGGAAATGAAATTCGTGAGGAAATTGCCCAATGTGGATCCTGTTAAACACGAAGAGCTGATTCGGGCGCAATGGCATCCTTTAAAAGAACCAAAAACTTTTCTTGGAGCATTTTTATTATCCATCCCTTTTATGGTGATTGCGGTATGCATTTCGTTTTGGATTATCAAAACCTTTTCTGGCATTTCGCTTAGTGAGTTTGGGATTCATGATGACCGGATCCGTTTTTCGATTCCTATCAGTCCATTCTTATGGTTGCTTCTTTTATTGGTGCTGCACGAATTGCTTCATTTAATTTTTATACCAAACTTTATTCAATCGAAGAAAACCTATGTGGGAATAAATGGATTTGGAGCGTTTGTCACAACAGAAGAGGAAATAACCAAACGGAGATTTATTCTGGTTACGGTAACGCCTTACCTAATCATTTCAGTCCTGTTCCCGCTATTATTGGGGAAATTTGGCTTGCTTACACCGGCATTCAAGTTTTTCATACTTTTAAATGCAGCGGCCTCTTCCATTGATCTGCTCACCTTATTTCTTATCATTTTTCAAGTGCCGACTTATGTGGTTTTAGTTAATAATAGGACGCGGACTTATTGGAAAATAAAATAACAGCTGATTAAATCCGGTGATTATTAAATTAAGCTTATATAAATGGAATTTGTGATCAAACCCTTGCAAAAGGGGTTTGATTTTTTATGTTTTTGCAGGGGTGGCTGCGCCTATATTTTTGGTTTTTTGTATTCTACTTTCTTCTAAAAGCATATACAATAACTGGAAAGGGGGCGCGCGTTGATGAGAAATATCGGATTGTATATTTTAAGCCCTGTGTTATCGTTTATTGCCGGAATCTTCTCATACATGCTTATTTTAAAATGGGTGTGGAATGAAACGTTAGGCGGGGATTTGGCTGCCATCTTGTTTTATGGCGGAATTATCTTTTTAACAATCTGTTTTCCAATTTATTTAGGAGTTATCCATTTGATCGATAAATGTTTTCATCAATACAAAGGGCTTCTGTATCCTCTTGGCTGCATGCTTGTATTTTTTATACCGACATTATTTCTGAACCTTTTATTTGGAAGTTTTGATTTATTGTCGCCTGAATCGATGCTGTTCCACTCATTTTTCTTGACGGCCGGATTCATTTTTGGGGTATGCCATTGGTGTTTAAAACACACGTTCATCTAGCTGGAAAATCTTTATGCGTGGTAATTAAAAAGTGGCATTCCCATAGGCAAATTAAAAACTATTGGATAAGGAAACGGATGAGATAACCGATTCAATGAAATTATAGGAAACTTCATATTTTGCAATTTTATACAAAAATAAATTATACTAATATTATAAGATTACTAATAGGAGGTTTTCTAATGGCAAAGGTTGCATTTTTACTTGCAAATAATTTCGAGGATTCGGAAATGAAAAATCCATATGAAGCGGTAAAAGAAGCGGGCCACGAAGCGGTGATTGTCGGCTTGGAAAAAGGTGCGGAGTGCAAAGGGAAAAAGGGCACCGTCACTTATACTGCGGATATAGGCGCAAGTGAGGCGAAAGCGGAGGATTTCGATGCCGTGATCATTCCGGGCGGAAGTTCTCCGGAAGCATTGCGGGTCAATGACGATGTGGTCCGTTTCGTAAAAGAAGTCAATGAACAGGGCAAATTGATTGCCGGAATCTGCCACGGTCCGCAAGTAATGATCAGCGCGGATATTTTAAAAGGAAAAGCGGCGACTTGCTACATCGGCATTCGGGATGATGTGAAACTTGCCGGGGCGGATTATCGCGACGAAGAAGTCATTGTCAGCGGAAACCTCATCACATCCCGCACGCCGAAAGATGAACCTGCATTTATTCGGGAGATTTTGGCGAAATTGAATTAAGGGCTGTTCAATAGCCTCTTTTTCGGATAATGTGGAATATTTCAAAAGAACGAATTCTTTATTGAATTCGTTCTTTTTTTGGTCATACAAAGAATTTGATTTGAAAGCGCCTTCAACATAATCACCAACGGGCCAGATTTATGGATATTTCACTTGAAGATGTTTTTGAAGGGTTTGTGTCACTGCAAGGAATGTGCCAGTGCGGCGAAGAAAAATAATAATAAAGAGTTCTTAACATAAGAGTGTAACGAGAAAGATTCAAAATGTTTGGATACATGCAAAAATACAGTGGCGGCGCGGGTTGCAACCGGCAGTTGACAAACTTCCAAACGGACTTTATAGAATGCAACTTTCCTTTTGGGTAGGATGTGATTGAAAAAAGAAAAGCAAATAATGAATAAAAAAGGATGATGAAAAATGATTTTAGCAGACAAAATCAGGGAAGAACGAAAGAAGAATGGTTGGAGCCAGGAAGAATTGGCGGAAAAGCTCGGCGTTTCAAGGCAGGCTGTATCCAAATGGGAAAGCGCCCAATCGGTGCCGGATCTGAACCGCATTTTAAAAATGGCCGAATTGTTTGGCGTGACGACCGATTATCTGTTGAAAGATGAATTGGGGCAGATGGCATCTCCGCTTCCAATGGATGAAGCGCCGGAAGAGTCAAGAAACATTCGCAAAGTGAGCATGGAAGAAGCGGTGGATTTTTTGAAATTGCAGGAAAAACAGGCACCTTTGATTGCATTCGGCGTATCGCTCTGCATTTTATCTCCTTCGATATTAATCGTCCTTTCGGGATTGGCGGACGACAAACTCTTTGGCATTACCGACAAGGTTGCCGGCGGTATAGGCATCACCGCTTTATTGCTTATGATTACCGTGGGAGTGTTTATCTTTATCAAGTGCGCCAACGAATCGCAAAAGTACGACTATCTCAATACAGAAGCGATTGAAACGGAATATGGCGTCAGCGGAATGGTGCGGGAGAAAAAGAACGCGTTTACCGGCAAGTTTAATTTATTCGTGTCAATCGGTGTGGTCCTATGTATTTTAAGCTGCTTGCCACTCATCATCAGCGGCTTGCTTACAGATAAAACCTATATTATCACCTTGATGGTCGGTTTGCTTCTGGTAATGATTGCGATTGCCGTAAACATGTTTGTAAGGGTCGGCATTGTGAAAGGAAGTTATGAAAAACTGCTTCAAGAAGGGGATTATACAATAGGGAAGAAAAAATCATCCGTCGTGATTGGCAGAATCAGCGGTGCGTATTGGTGTGTCGTAGTTGCGGTTTATCTTGCATGGTCTTTGACTGGCATGAAATGGGAGGTTACCTGGGTGGTTTGGCCGGTGGCAGGTGTGCTTTACGGGGCGTTTATATCCATCGTGAAATTGGTATTGAAAGCGGAAGAATAAGAAGGTTGATGCCGGGCTGATCAGAAAAATGCGGAATATGGAAAAGGACTGTCTTTGGCAAAGTTTTTAATAAAACGGATCAAAATCCTGATCTTCGAAGGCCTGCTTTTATTGGAGGGCCCGCAAGCTAAGAGGAAAATTCATTTCCCTTAAGCAGAAGACATTGGATATAAAATGTCTTCTGCTTTTTTATTTCGCAGTTGCCGATGAGAGGAAAAGTGTATAAAAGCCGATGGAAATGAATAGGATGAAACAATTTCGCTATAATAAACGTATTTAAAATTAAACGTTTTACATAAGATGACTTTTTATAAAATTTGTGATGATACTCACGAATGCGGCCATCTCTATGCCGCAAGGAAATTAAACATCCCGACGAGTCCGGCGATTTTTATCCCCTTCATGGGCGCGGTCGTTGGAACGAAGAAACAGCCGAAGAATGCCAAGGAAGAAGCTTTTATAGCATATATGGGTCCGTTATTTGGGCTGCTTGCCTTTTTGCCCGCCGTACCGTTGTACATGTTTACAAAAGACAGTTTTTGGGCATTGGTAATCGTGTTGGGTTCAATCCTTAACCTGTTCAATCTGATTCCGATCACACCTCTTGACGGGGGACGTATTGTTTCCGCCATCAGTACAAAATTGTGGGGGCTTGGTTTGATTCTGCTTTTGGTTTTTGCCATTTGGAGCCAAAGTTTTTTGGCGTTTGTCATGATGTTTTTGGGGCTTTTTCAATGGTCTTCCATTCGGAAAATACAAAAAAATATTAGTGACGACCGGAAACGTGTAATAGAATATCAAGAGATGCTTGCTTCATTGAAAAATATCGCGGAAACTTCCACTTACGAACATTTGCAATATTTCGCCAAATCCTTGGAAAAGAATCTGAAAGAAGAAAGGGAATTGCTGGAAACATTGGATATATTAAATGATGAACAAGAACATGAAAAAGAAATGTCGGAAGAAGAAAGGGAAAGAACAAGAGAACAAAAGAAACAGGCGTTTATTTCTGGTTTTGAACGGGAAGTGGAGAACATACATAAACGGGTTGAACAAACGGCTTCCTATTATCAAACAGACGGTAAAACCAAACTTTTTACCTTTCTGATTTATTTCGGGCTGGCTGCGGTTTTAGGAATCAGCAGTTATTTAAGCTTTTCTTTGCTTCCTCCTGCTTTGGAGTAATGTTCAAAAATACAGCATTCGGATTCAGGCTCATTAAAAATGGAGGGGGATTGATTATGAAAGTAAATTTATTTTTCATTCGATTGTCAGTAATTATCATGATTATTTTTGGCGGCGTATTCATGATCCGCTATTTCGCAAAAGGCGAGCTTTTATTAGACCAGCTGATTGGCGCTTCGGCCGGTTTGATTCTCCTCATTTCCTCATTGATTTGGAGAAGATATGGAATATCGGGCAGGAAAAGAATGAATCATGATATGAAAAATTCATTGCCAGATTAATAAAGTTGCAAACGCGCACCATTCCGGATGGTGTGCGTTTTTTGATTTCATGGTCAAACTATGCGTTTGCAAAATCTCTCTTGCTTCATAAATTTCTGCAATTTTAATGAAATTTTCCTATTTTCATCATCAAAATATCAGGGTTAAAAGTTATAATATAAAGAAAGACCTTGGATTCATAGTCTATTTATTCATTGTTATAAATTTCCTATTATTCTCCATTTTTTTGAAAAATTTAAAGGGATTGGTATGATATGTCATTTAATCTGGATTATTACGAAAGCAAGATGGTGTGCAATTTTTGCAGGAAGAGTTATACAACATATAAAGTCCGCCCCGGCCGTTTTAAAGTGAAAGGGCAGGATATGGATTTTATGCCGATATACGAAGGGGTGAATCCCTTGTTATATGAAGTGGCTGTTTGTCCGCATTGCGGATACGCCTATCATAAGTCGATGACGCGGACTTATGGGCCATTTCTTTCCCTCGCCGGTGAAAGTTATATCAACAAATTGCAAAAGGTGATGAACCTTTGCAGAGAACGGACAATTGATGAAGCCGTTGCAAGTTATCAAATGGCTTATTTGGTCGCAAAAGCTTCCATGGAAGAAGAACTTGTCTTGGCGAATTTCGCCTTAAAAATTGCCTGGCTGTATCGGTTAAAACAAGATCGGATGTCCGAAAAGCGCTATCTGCAGTCGGCAAGGGACTTGTTCAATAAGTCCCGCGCAGCCAACAAAGAGAGCGAAGAAAAAATACAATATTTGGTTGCGGAAATAAGTCTCCGATTAGGGGATCTTGCGGAAGCGAAAAGGGGATTTTCCCGGTTGTTAACTGGCAGGGAAATTTCAAATAAATACCGGAACTTTGCCCGGAAACGATGGGAAGAGTACAAATATCAGCATCAGGAGGCGGCAGAAAACAACATTAACTTTCTGTAGCAAATGGAGACTCTTGATATCACCGGGTTCATCTAATGAAAATTCATTCGAAGAAAGCCATTCCTTTCTGGAGAAGCACGGGATTGATTTTGTTATTGTGCAGCGCGGCAATCTCCCGTTCATCCACGGTCGGAAACGGGGGTTTCTTTTCCGATTTCTTTGGTCGGTGTCTTTTCTTTGGGCTGCCGCGTTTTTCCTGCGGATTCGAAACATAAAAAACCGATGCTGGCGTAAAAATGTCATATAAAAAAGGAGAAGCCGCGAACCATGAAAACAACCCGCATAGTTCAGGCTTCTCCTATTTTTTATTCCACATAAATCATTTTTCTCGTCATACCGCCGTCGACAACCAGATTGATGCCTGTAACAAAGTCGTTTTCTTTTGACGTTAAATAGAGGCATGCTCTGGCAATATCATCCGGTTTGCCTACACGTTTTGAGAAATGCTGTTCATGGTCGATTCTCCGCAATTTTGAATAATCGCCCGTTTCAATCCAGCCCGGAGAGATGGCATTGACGGTAATCCGATATTCGCTGAATGATGCGGCCAGGGCGTGGGTCAAAGCGACAATGCCGCCTTTGGAGGCCGCATAAGCTTCCGAATTCGGTTCGGACATAATGGCGCGCGTGGAGGCGATATTCACAATTGCACCGCCATCCCGGTTCTGCCGCATATATGTTGCCGCTTCCCTCGAAGCCAGGAAGACGCTTCGTAAATTTGTATTGATAATGTTGTCCCATTCTTCGACCGTTAATTCGAACGGGGATTTAAATACCGATATGCCCGCATTATTGATTAAAATATCGATGCGGCCATATGCTTCATGGGCAGCTTTCATTAACCGGACAATATCTTCTTCCACTCTGACATCGGTTTTTACGAAAATTGCTTTTCCGCCCTGTCCTTTGATTTGTTGAAGAACTTGATTTCCGCCATGTTCATCGATATCAGCGATAACGACATTCGCGCCTTCTTTCGCGTAAAGCGACGCAATCCCTTTTCCAATCCCGTTTCCTGCACCTGTAACAATCACGGTTTTATTTGAAAATCCCATGGCATTCACTTATCCTTCTTTCATATTTACTGAAATAATATCATAGAGAATCTGAGGAAGGAAAATCATTGCATTGTTAGATCTTGCTTGAGAATTTTTGTCCTTTTTGAAGTGTCAAGGCACTGAAATAATGAGTTTGTGATAATGCAAGAGAAAAACGAATGAAAACCAGCAAAGAAAAAGTATTGACATTTTTATACGATTATTTTATATTAAACATATAAAATTACTAGGTATTAAACAATATTAAGTCTCTGCTTAGTAAAATCAGAAATAATAAACAAGACTTGCCAGACAACTGGAGGTCTTCATACATGCCATTCATGATAAACGCATGGTGAAGGTCTCTTGTTGTCTTTTTTTATTGGGGGAGGTTTATGTATGGGGGTAAAGATTTCGATTCAAGAAAAGAACTTTCGCATTGAACAAGAACGGAAGCTTGTGCTCGACGATATTCAGTTGACGCTTAATAAAGGAGATTTTTTAACGATTATTGGGCCGAGCGGTTGCGGCAAAAGTACGTTGCTGAAAATCGTGGCCGGACTGGATACGGATTACCGCGGTGCCGTCATCGTCAATGGACGTCAAGTGGAAAAGCCGGGGATTGCTCAAGGGTTTATTTTTCAAGAACATCGTTTGTTTCCTTGGATGACGGTGGAGCAAAATATCGCGGCAGACTTAAATCTGAAAGATCCGGAAGTCCGCGAAAAAGTGGATGAAATAATAGAAATTGTCCGGCTCAAAGGCTATGAGAAAGCATATCCAAGCGAAATTTCGGGCGGTATGTCGCAACGGGTAGCGATAGCGAGGGCTCTTATCCGGGATCCGGAAATATTGTTGCTCGATGAACCGTTTGGCGCATTGGACGCGTTCACACGCCAACATTTGCAGGATGTGCTCATCGATATTTGGCAACGCAAGAAGATCACGATGATGCTTGTAACCCATGATATTGACGAGGCGGTGTATCTTGGGACACATATTGCGATTTTGAGTGCAAATCCGGGAAGAGTGGAAAAGCTCGTCCCTGTTGAATTAAGTTATCCGCGCTCAAGAACAAGTCCTTCATATCAGGATGTAAGACAGCGGGTATTACAGGAATTTGAAAAAACGGAATATGAAAAATATCGGGATGGAGAAGGCATCTAGGAGGTATGGATTATGAAAAAACGATTTCTATTTATGTTAGCATTGTTTGCTTTGTTATTGGCTGCTTGTTCATCTGATTCGGAAAGTGAAAATAAAAACAGTTCATCTTCAACAAAAACTATTAATCTGGGAATTCAGCAAGTCCTTTCCCCTTTGTGGATAGCAAAAGAAAAAGGATGGCTGGAAGAAGCGTTTGAAGAAGTCGGAGTTAAAATCAATTGGACTGAATTCCAAAGCGGCCCCCCTCAATTTGAAGGTATTGCCGCAGGGAAACTGGATATTACAGAGGTAGGAAATACACCGCCGCTTTCTGGGCAAGCAGCAGGAATTGATTTTAAAGAAATTGCCTTATTGTCCAAAGGTAAAACCAATAACGCCATTTTAATTCCGGAAGACAGCGATATTAAGTCCGTTAAAGATTTGGTAGGCAAAAAAGTAGCGGTAGCGAAAGGCAGCAGCGCTTATGGTTTGTTATATGAAGCTTTTGATAAAGAGGGGGTTGACCCGTCAAAGGTTGAGATTATCCAGCTTCAGCCGGATGAGGCGCAGCCTGCATTTGAAAATGGCACAGTGGATGCATGGGCTACATGGGAACCGTTTATTTCCTATCAAACTGTAGGGAATCATGCAAAAGCGCTGATAAAATGTGAGGATATTGGTGTATTTAGTCCATTGTTCACCATTGCGCGGACAGATTTTATAGAAGAAAATCCTGAGCTGGTATCTATTTATCTGAAAGTATATAAAAAGGCGACCGATTGGCTGAATGAGCATCCTGAGGAAGCGGTGCAATTTTTTGCAGACTTAAAAGGGCTTGACCCTGTCGTTGTGGAGGAAGTCTTAAAAAATACGCCATATGAGATGCAAGTCATTGAGGAAGATGTCATTGAGAGCCAACAGAGAGTGGCGGATTTGTTTGTGGAACAAGGCGTATTTGGCAACAAAATCGATGTGGAAACAGTAGTGGAGAACCGATTTATTGAGAAATTATTAAAAGGTGGTGAGTGATATGGTCCGGGCTCAGGCATTGAATAAGCCGATTGCCGGCGGGAAAAAAGCAAAAAAATCATCGGCGGCTTGGGGAAAAGGATTGGTTTTCCCGCTGCTTGTAATCATCATTTGGCAAATAGTTTCTTCAAGCGGTCTTGTTTCCGTAACAGTTCTTCCAAGTCCTCTTCAAATTGTATCAACTTTTTATCAGTTGATTATTAGCGGTGTGTTATTGGAACATTTGCAGATTAGCATCTATCGTGCTGCAGCAGGCTTTTTGCTCGGAGGCGGCATCGCCTTGATTCTTGGCTTTCTTGTAGGTTTCTCAAAGCAATTTGAAAGCTATTTAGATCCAACGATGCAAATGCTGAGAACAATTCCAAGCTTAGCGGTAACCCCATTATTTATCTTGTGGTTTGGATTCGATGAATTATCGAAAATATTGCTCATCGCATTTGCGTCATTCTTTCCGTTATATGTAAACACTTATAATGGCATACGTTCTGTTGATATGAAACTTTTTGAAGTGGCGCAAGTATTGGAATTTAGTAGATGGAAAAAGGTTACTAAATTAATTCTGCCATCAGCCCTTGGCCATATTCTTGTCGGAATTCGCCTATCCCTTGGAATTGCTTGGCTCAGCCTTGTTGTGGCTGAGTTGATGGGATCCAGTTCAGGGGTCGGATATATGATTATGGATGCACGACAGTTTTCCCAGACAGATAAGGTATTCGTCGGCATCATCATTTTCGGAGTGGTCGGAAAATTAACTGATTCCCTTGTCCGTTTATTGGAGAAAAAATTGTTAAAATGGCGGACAAATTTTGAAGGTGTTGAATAATAAACAATATTCATAAAAAAGGAGAGGTTTAAATGGACTTTTTCTGGTTTATTCCAACATATGGAGATGGCCGATATTTAGCAACAACAAAAGGCGCCCGCGAAACGAACTTCCCGTACATTAAGCAAATTGCGCAAGCGGTTGATGAGCTGGGCTACGAAGGAGTATTGATTCCGACAGGAAAATCATGCAACGATCCTTGGGTAACAGCGTCAGCGTTGTCAACAGTGACTCAAAAGTTAAAATTTTTGATTGCGGTTCGTCCAGGGGTGATGAAACCGACTGTTGCGGCACGTATGACAGCGACGCTCGATCAAATTTCAAATGGACGTTTGTTGATCAATGTTGTTGCCGGGGGAGATCCGGTGGAACTGGCCGGAGACGGCATATTCGCTTCCCATGATGAACGTTATGAAATCACAGATGAATTTTTGGATATTTGGCGCGCCTTGTTGGCGGAAGAAAAAGTGGATTATGAAGGAAAACATTTGAAAGTGGAAGGCGGGGAAATCATGTTCCCTGGCATCCAAAAGCCTCACCCACCAATTTACTTCGGCGGTTCATCCGATGCGGGAATCAAAGTGGCGGCAAAGCATTCCGATGTGTACTTGACATGGGGGGAACCGCCTCGACAAGTGAAAGAGAAAATTGAAAAAGTCCGGGCAGAAGCGGCAAAACATGGCCGTGAAGTAGAATTTGGGTTGCGTGTCCATGTCATTGTCCGGGAAACAAATGAAGAAGCGTGGAAGGCGGCAAACGACTTAATTAAATACGTTGATGATGAGGCGATTAAAAAAGCCCAAGAAGTGTTTAAACGCTACGATTCAGTCGGACAAAAGAAAATGACAGAATTGAACAAAGGGGAACGCGGCAATCTGGAAATCTACCCAAATTTATGGGCAGGGGTCGGCCTTGTGCGCGGAGGCTGCGGAACAGCAATTGTTGGAGATCCGGAAACAGTGGCGGAACGCATCCGCGAATATCAGGAAATTGGCATCAATAAGTTTGTTTTATCAGGCTATCCTCATTTAGAAGAAGCATATCAATTTGCAGAGCTTGTATTCCCATTGCTGGGTTATAAGCAAGATAAAAAATCAACCGGCGCTCCAAAGGGAGAAGTTGTTGGCTACGATTATACTGCCGAGAAATTGGCGCGAGTGTAAAATTATATTTGATTATTACTCATGTCTAAAATCTGAACTTTACTGTTTTCAAAAAAATAAGGCGAATGGGAAGAGAAAAAGGTTCTCCCATTCGCTTTGTTGTTTTGAAATTAAACTTTGCGAAAAGAGCGAATAAATAAAAAGATTCGAGCCGTATATTTTCAGTTTATCAGAGTGATTGTGTCTTGTTCTGCATGCCGGGTCAATGAAAACGGCGATAAATCGATCCCCGTTTCTTTCCGCTCAACCAAGTCTGCCATCAGACGGCCGGTGAGTGCGCAAAGCAAAATGCCGTTCCGGTAATGGCCTGCCGCGACAAACAGTCCTTGCCGCTCCGGATGTTCCCCGATGTATGGCAAGCCGTCTTTTGTCTGCGGACGGATTCCGCCCCATGTTTTGATCCATTCAGCTTGTTGGATGTCCGGTACAAGAGCGGTTGCGCGGTGAAGCAGACTTAGCACTCCGCCAGCGGACACACGGCCGTCATATGTCTCCGGTGTAGAGGTCGCGCCAATAAGAAGTTGATTGCCCCGCTTCGGTACGATATAGCAGCCGTTTTTGGCAAAAATGGTTGTCCGCAGCAATGGAGCCTGTGTGCGTACCATGAGGCATTCCCCTTTGACCGGATACATGGCAAGAGGAAGGCCGATCATTGCCCCGAGCCGTGCAGTCCAGGCACCCGCGGCGATGACAACCGCCCCGGCGGCAAACGTCCCATTCGTTGTATCGACGAGATGGATGCCGTCTTCGGAACGAATGTTCAATACCTCTGTATAATCATACAGCTGGGCGCCGGCCGAAATCGCGGCATATCCGAGGGCCCTGGCCAAATCCGGAGCGCTCACTTGCCCGTCGCCTTCAATGTACATGGCTCCAACAATTGCTTCTTTTGCAAGAGACGGCTCCATCTCAACCGCTTCCTCTTTCGTCAGCCAGCGCACCGGATAATCCGTTTCTCGCCAGAATTCAAAATGGCGTTGGAGCTCTTCCGCTTCTTTCTCTGTGGTTGCCACTTTGATCATTCCTTTTTCCACAAGGCCGATATCAATCCCTGTCCGATCCTTCAGCTCTACCGCCAAGGATAGCATAAGGGCCCGGCTTTTTAGGGCGAACGGCACGAGCGGACTTGGCGAGAAAAACTCCGATTGCGCCCCCAGCATGCCGGCTGCCGCACTTGATGCTTCGCAAGCCGCTGTCCGTTTTTCTAATATGGCGACCCGGTGCTGCCGTTTGGAAAGTTCGAAGGCTGCCGCGGCACCAATTACCCCGCCGCCGACAATCACGACATCATAATGTTGAACACTCATTTGAACCTCTCCCCTCAATATAAAGCAGTTTCTATAATAAAAAAGCCGCTTTCTTTACGGACGAGCGTAAAGAAAGCGGCATGAGCCCACAATTTATGATGGCAACGCCATGTTGCCCTTGTAAACTCCTCTCCACTTCCCTACGCTGGTATTACCCAGATCAGGTGCTAAGGGTCTCAAAGGCACACTTTGATCTCAGCCTTTCTGAAGGCACCCCTAGTGGATGTTTCAACATCATGCAATTTTTAATTTACGTTTATCATATCACTCCACTGCCGGTTGTCAACCGACTTTCTGCCCAATGTTTGCGCAGTTTTGCGGGATTCGCTATTATTAAAACGCAACGACTGACAATCGAATGGGAGTGAAACAGATAGATGGCAAAAGTTGTTTTGAACCGGAAACGAAAGAAGCGTCTTGAACAAGGCCATCCTTGGGTTTTCCAAAGCGAAGTCGATTATATCGAAGGAGAAATCACGCCCGGAGACTTCGTTGATATCTATAACCATGAGGGATTTTGGCTGGCGAAAGGATATATCAATCCGGCTTCACAAATCATTGTGCGTGTGATGACGCAGAACCCCGATGATGAACTGAATGAACAGTTTTTTGTCAACCGCATCCGCCAGGCGTGGGCATACCGCGAACGAATGATACCGGGTGTCCGTTCCTGCCGCGCCGTCTACGGGGAAGCTGATTTTTTGCCGGGTCTCATTGTCGATAAATATGAGGACGTTCTTGTGGTGCAAATATTGGCGCTCGGAATGGAAAATAAAGATTGGATTTTGACCGGTTTGCTTGAAGTATTTGAACCGAGGGCCATTTATTTGCGCAATGATGTAAACGTACGGGAATTGGAAGGTTTGGAGAAAGAAAAAGGTTTTTGGTATGGGGAAGCGGAAACGGAAATTGAAATCGAGGAAAACGGCGTCAAATATATTGTCGATATTGAAAATGGCCAAAAAACCGGCTTTTTCTTCGACCAGCGGCAAAACCGCGCCGCCATCCGCCCGCTGATCGGCCCGGACACAACGGTGCTTGACTGCTTCACCCATACCGGTTCATTTATGTTAAACGCCTGCCTATATGGGGCAAAACATGTCACTGCCGTGGACATTTCCGAACATGCGATTGAAACGGCGAAACGGAACGCGGCCTTAAACGGCTTTACAAACGTCGACTTCGTGGTCGACAATGCGTTTGATTATTTGCGCCAGGCAGTGCGCGACGGCAAACAGTGGGATGTCGTCATCCTTGATCCGCCGGCATTTGCGAAATCGGCCAATGCCGTCCGGAAAGCGCTGCGCGGTTATAAAGACATCAATCTTAATGGATTGAAGCTTGTCAAAGACGGCGGCTTTTTAGTCACTGCAAGCTGCTCATACCATGTCCGCCCTGACAAGTTCCGGGAGATGATTGCCGATGCGGCGTTTGATGCCAAAAAAGTGTTGCGCGAAGTGTATTGGAGCGGCGCCGGCTATGACCATCCCAAATTGCTCGCCGCCGATGAAGGGGACTATTTGAAATTCGCCATTTATGAAGTGCATTCGAGACGTTGAAGAAAACGCTTAAGGGCTGACCTTAAGCGTTTTTTATTATTCCCGGAGGAGAAGTTTTTCTTTGGGCTGCCGGATGAAACAGCATTCGGACAGGTCGGCCCATTTCTTTATCAAAGTTGTGCAGAAAAATTGAATCACTCCGTACAAATAAGGTTGCCGAATGCAGATATAAAATAAAAAGCCTTTAATTATCCTTGAAGTATAAGAAATTTTCAATTTCTTTTCAGATTTTTTTGATACGCTAATAAAAAAGACTGTACTCAAGAAGGTGAAGATGAATGAACATATTATTTGCCGAAGATGATGAGCACTTGGGGAAAATGGTCTATCATTTATTGAAAAAGGAATATGGACGGGTGGATTGGGTAAAGGATGGCCAAAGCGCCTATGATTATGCCATGTTCACGGACTATGACGTCATCATTTTGGACTGGATGATGCCGGAATTAAGCGGCCTGGAAGTGTGCAAACGTCTAAGAGAAAACGGTTATAATGGAGGCATTTTGTTTTTGACCGCCAAAGATTCCGTTGAAGATGTGGTGGAAGGATTGGATTCGGGGGCGGACGATTATTTGATCAAGCCTTTTAAATTTGAAGAGCTTGTTGCAAGGATACGGGCATTGTCGCGAAGAGTCGACAAACCTTTTGAAGAGACTTTAACATTTGACGATTTGGAGCTGAATTTAAATACCCATGAAGTGAAAAGAAACGGCAAAGTCATTGAACTTTCAAAAAAAGAATACGAATTGCTGGAATTGTTGCTCCGAAATAAGCATCAAGTATTGCCGCGGGAAATGATTATCGAGAGAATTTGGGGATTTGATGCGGAAATTACAGATAACGCTTTGGATGCCTTGGTGAAACTGCTGCGAAAGAAAGTGGATGTGCCCGGAAAACCGTCCATCATTAAAAATGTGAGAGGCGTCGGCTATAAATTGAGGGATCAAAATGGAATTTAAGAAGGTCAAATTGAAACTTACATTGATTTACACGGGATCGCTTTTACTTATCCTAATTATTTTCATTACTGTGCTCTATCTTTTTATTTCCAATGCGATTAACAAACAGGAAGTCCAAGAATTGGAACGTTATTATGAAAGCGAACGCCATGAATTCATTGAAGAGTTATTTAAAAGATATAGGGGAGGTGAAATAAAACAAATACTGGAGGGGAAACGTAAAAAAAGAGTTATTGTGGAAGAGTATGGAGAACCGGAACGCGAAGAACCTGACTACGACGAAGAGGAAATTGAAGAAATTGAACCGGTGAAATATAGGCCGGAAAGGGATATATTTTACTACGTATTTGACACGGATTTCCGTTTAATCGAAGGGGAAGAAACCGTCCAAGACTTTGCAAAATATATTGGAGAAACGGGTTTCCGTCCACAGGCTTCAGCGATAGTAAAAGAAACAGAGTGGAACAAAGCGCATGTGCTTTTTATCTACTATCCTCTTAAAATTGACGGGCAATTAATCGGCAGTGTGATTGTCGGAAAGAATATAACAGATGAAAAGCATCTCATTCAAAACATCGTTTGGATTTTATTGTTCCTGACGGTTGTATTTAGCTTGCTGTTTGCCCTGGCCGGAAGTTTCTTTGCAGAGCAGGCGATGAAGCCGATTCAACGGTCTTATGAAAAACAAAGGAAATTTGTTTCCGACGCTTCCCATGAACTTCGTACGCCGCTAAGCGTTTTTTATAGCTCCATTGATGTTTTGGAAAGCGAAGAACAGGAAAATTTGAGCCCGTTTGGCAGACAAGTGCTGGAAGATATGAGACAGGAAGCGGAAATGATGCATAAATTGCTGGATGATTTATTGTTTTTGGCAAGAAGCGACCAGGACCGTGTTGAACTGAATATAGAGGAATTGGATCTTTCTTCAATGATCCGTTCTTTATTAAATCGATTTAAAAGAACCCTTCCATCCCATCTTGCATTGGAAGAAAAGATTCAAGACGGCGTGGTGATGAAAGGGGATAAGGCGAGAATCCAGCAGCTCGTTTATATATTGCTGGATAATGCGGTCCGCTACACAAAAGAAGGTTCCATTACTTGTTCGCTGGTTTGCCGGGAGGAAAAAATCGTACTGAGCGTAAAGGACACGGGAATCGGGATTTTGCCAAAAGATTTGGAGCATATTTTTGAACGTTTTTATCGTGGAGATGCTTCAAGAAAAAGAAACGGAACGGGCCTTGGACTGGCCATTGCCAAGACGATTGTAGAGGCGCATGGCGGGGAGATTGGGGTGAAAAGCGAAGTAGGGAAAGGAACCGAGTTTATTATTACATTCCATAAAAAATAAAGAAAAGGTGACCGGAAAAATCTTTCCGGTTGCCTTTTCTTTTTAATTTGAATAAAAAAAACCCCTGCAGCGTCAGGATTCGTCTCCAAATCACGATTTATATGAATGAGGGGTTCAATTTTCGTGTTAGGATGGGTTTGTTATGGCCACTGCAAGGGTGGAAAAACGGTTTTCAAAAGATTAACTTGCTTTATGGCTATTTACGGCTTTCACTTTGCCTTCAAGAATCCGCATAACAAGCAAAGCCGTAATCAAAACGATGCTCGCGCAATAGATGAAGATGGCCCAGACCTGTCCGGAATCCGTTCCAATGAAGATGCCATGGAGAGTCATGAAGACCCAGGCAGGGAACACAAGGAAATGAAGTTTTTTCCAAAGCTGAAAACCGAGTTTTTTCATGAAGAAATCGGAAGTGGCCATGACGATTAAGAACAGATAGAAGGAGAGGGTTCCGATTCCGGAATGGAAAGGTTCGTTTTCAGCCGCAAATGGAATCAACAATTCCACAATATTATAAGGAACATATTTGTCTACCAATAGCAAAGTTCCATGGAACACAACGGTCAATACTCCGGTCCAACCGCTGATTTTGTGGAGTTCCATCAAAAGCGGTTTGTGGTTTTGAAAATCGGATAATTTCTGCATACCGCCGGCCATAATGGAAAGGGTCAATAGAAAATAGGCAAGAAAGCCTGAAGCGCGTATGAGGTTCCAGTTAGTAAACACGTCCATAAGTTTTATTCCCTCCTGTTATGATGTTTCCATCGGATTTCACAAGCACATAGCTGAACTTTTTGCTGATGTTGGAAAGAATCGAATCAATCGAATCATCCTTTGACATAAAGCAAACTTTGGCACCGACTTCGGCATCGATGCAATGCTCCATTACTACCGTTGCCTGGACAATGTCCGTTTCAACGGGCATGCCGTTTCTTCCGTCCAATAAATGATGTTTTTTCCGATTTCCTTGCATCCAGCTGCGGTACACGATGTTTGATGTGGCAATTCCCGCGTTTTGGATGGAAAATGATCCGATCGTCCGGCTTTCATCAAAAGGATTTTTGATTCCTATTTTCCATGTTTTTTGTCCATCCGACCAAATGGCCATATCGCCGCCGCCGTCCACGATGCCGTATTTGCTGCCGGTATGCTGCTTCAGCCATTTTGCGGCAGCTTCGACTGCATATCCTTTTGCGATTCCGCCTAAATCAACTTTTTGGTCCGTATTTTTTGTGATTTGAAAATCTCCTTTGAAAACGAGCGGGTTGTTTTCATATTGATAATGGATGGCTGATTCTTCATGTTTTGCTGAAACAAAAGGGAAGGATCGGGAATAACCGTGGCTTTCCAAAGGAATGAGCATGTAGGGGGAGAATCTGCCCCCTGTTTTTTGCCGATACTCTTCAGCTTTTTTCAGCATGTCGTAAAGAATGGGGGAAACACGGATGGTCTGATTCCGTTTGGCTTCATTAAAACGCCAGAGTTCATTGTTTTTGCGGAATCTTGAAAATTCCTGATTGATATATTCCAGGAAGGAAATGACTTCCCCCTTCCATTCAATTCCATTGTGGTTTTCGATGTTTATACGAAAAGTGGTATTCATGATATTTAATTGGAGGGACTCCATTTCAGCGTTATTATGATCTTCTAGTAGAGAAATCATAGTAATCGGCCCTTTGTTCGAGAGTAAAGTTGCTCCAATCAAGTTGGACAAGTTCTTTTTCGCGTTCGCTCATGGAATCATTGACTTCCGTAACCATGCCGATATTGTTCGTGTTTGAAGAATAAACTGGTGTATCATCCAATTGCCCTAATACAAAGGCAGTAAATGCAGTACCTGCAATGCCGACGATCCATTTCGCTTTTTTTCCTGGTTTCATTTCCATCACCTCATTATTTAAATTGCTCCAAAGTGAATGTACCTGTGCTTTCGTCCCAGTCTACGCTGTATCCAAAGGCATTGGCAATCACAGAAACAGGAAGATATACAGTTTTTTCATAATAAATGGCTTTGGTTGGCAATGGTGTTTTGACCATGTTTTCGTAAGCGGCATTCGTACCGGCTCTTACGATCAATTCTTCTCCATTTTTCGAAAGTTCCAAAATTCGGCTTTGGCCGTAGAATTTGCTTTTGATTCCGAGAAAGTCGGCCATTTTTTCTCCGGAAACGAGCAATTGTCCGTCAGAAGGCAGTACTAACAGGTTTGTTGTTTTTCCGTCCAATTCAAAAGGAACGGTTTTCGCTTCCTGAACAGGAAGGTTATTGCTTACAGTGACGTTCGTATCTCTTGTCCAAATGTTCCAGTAGGAAGGTCGGCCTAAATTTCCTTGGAAATTGTATTCGGATCTTCCCCATTTGTAATCATCGTCATCGTCGTCATCATGTTTTCTGAATTTCTCGCCGAAATAATCATCATTGTCATCATATTTTTCGAATTTTTCGCGGTAGTGGTAATCCGCTTGATCAACTTTGTAGTTATCAATTTTGTAGTAACCGTCATGATCAACGTTGAGATAATTGTAGTCATCTTTATATTTGTGGTGATCTTTCGCATAGGCAATAACATTCACAGACAAAAACAAAAGACAGAGAATGCTGCAGAAAACAACCCACTTTGAAATTCTCGTTTTCATCTTCACTTCTCCTCCTTTTGTCTTTCATTCTAGACGGCGTTTCTGAAAATAAAATGAAAGCAAGGAGAAAATTAAAAAATTTTTTTGAATTCATTTATGAAGCTATAAGGAAGGGGTGTTTAGAAAAATTTTTTGAAGGGGGTTTATTGAGCTTTTTGATTCCATTCAATGGAAAAGTGATTATAATTAATGGTAGGGATAATTAGGTACAAATGCCCAATGGAAACTTAAAAGGAGTGCGAATTGAAGCCGGATGATTGGCGCAATTATTGGTGATATCGCAGGTTCCCGTTTCGAGTTGAATAACTATAAAAATAAAGACTTCGACCTTTTTACAAAAGATTGCAAAGTGACGGATGACAGCATCATGACACTTGCAGTAGCGAAAGCCATCATGGAAACAGAGAAAAAGTTTAAACCTTCCTATAGAAATATAAATCCCGCTTATTATTTGGAAATTGAAAAATCAAGCGTTCAATATATGCAAGAAATTGGCCGGAAATATCCAAATTGCGGTTATGGGGGCATGTTCAAAAAATGGGTTTACAGTGACAAGCCGGAGCCTTACAACAGCTTTGGGAATGGCGCGGCGATGCGGATTAGCCCGGTCGGATTTGCAGCGGAGACGGAAAAAGAAGTGACTCTGCTTTCCAAAGCGGTTACACGGGTGACCCATAATCATCAAGAAGGAATAAAAGGCGCCGAAGCGGTGGCTGTCAGCATTTATATGGCTCGCAACGGGTTTTCAAAAGAAGAAATCCGGAGAAAAATTGAGAGCAATTATTACCCATTGGATTTTACGATTGATGAAATCAGGGATTCCTACGGGTTTAAATTGTCCTGCCAGGAAACGGTTCCGCAAGCAATCAAAGCATTCCTGGAATCCACTTCCTTTGAGGATGCCGTGCGTACGGCCGTTTCGATTGGCGGCGACAGCGACACGTTGGCCGCCATCAGCGGAGCCATTGCGGAAAGCTATTATGGTGTCCCGGCCGACTTGAAAGAAAAGGCGCTGACTTACCTCGATGATGAACTTCGATCCATTTATCATGATTGGGAAGAATTTTATGAACGAAAGCAAGTTTCAGGTTTTTAATCAGTATCAAACATGAACGGAAAAGAAAGGGCCTTGCATGATTGCAAGGCCCTTTCTTTTTTGCAGAAAATCGAATCCATTTCAAGGTTTTATTCGTACTTAAAATAGAAAAGTGGAATTCTAAGGAGATTAAGGTGTGTCAAATGAAAGAGATATTCATGAACATTCGGAAAGCGGAACAGATTCCTTTATCCAAAAAGATATGGTATACCGGTTTTATTTTGCTCTGCGGAATCAGTCTGGGCATTATTTCAAAGTTCCTGGATATGACGGCCGTCAATGGCCTGCCTTCTTTCCTGCAAACTTTGGATTTAGGAAACTTCTTTTCACGTTTGGGAGTCTGGATTTTCTTGGGAACGGTAATTGCCGTATACAGCAAATCCCCACTAAGGGCGGGACTGAATGTATTTTTGTTTTTTGCCGGTATGGTCGCCAGTTATTATGTTTATACCGTGGCGGTAGCCGGCTTTTTTCCGAAGTCCTATATGATGATTTGGGTATTCCTGACTTTCCTTTCTCCGATAATGGCAGGAATTTGTTGGTATGCAAAAGGGGACAGCATTGTTTCAATCATCATTTCATCCGTGATCCTTATGGTGATGGCAAGCCAGACTTTTGTGTTCGGATTTTGGTATTGGGATTTGATAAACCCGTTGGAATTGCTGCTTTGGATTGCTACGATATTGGTTTTATATCAATCCCCCCGTCAAATTGCGAAGGTAATCGTTACAGGAATGTTTCTATTCTTGATTGTTGGAAGCCGGATCCCTTTGCTTTATTGAATTGTCGACGTTTAATTTGCTTTTTCCAATGCCAATTTGATTCCAAACCCGATAATGATGGAACCGGTAATCCCTTCAATGAGATGTTTGGCAACGGGTTTTTTCATCAATGCGCTGATATGATGGATTAAATAAATATAGATGAACAGCCAGACGGCCGACAATAAAGTGAAGGTGATGCCCATGATTAAAAAGGGAAAAACGGTGCCGCTTCCCGGTTTCACGAATTGAGGGAAAAAGGATAGAAAAAAGATGGCGACTTTCGGATTGAGGATATCCGTCAGGAACCCCTGTTTAAAACAAGGGGTTTTTTCATTGTCAGGGATCATCACGTGAACTTCTTCTTTTTCCCCCTTTTTCATTAATGACCACAAGATTTTTGCGCCCAGGTAAATCAAATAGACTGCTCCGGCATATTTGATGATGGAAAATAAAATGGCCGATTTGACAATAATTGCCGATAAGCCAAGTACGGCCGCCATTGTGTGAATCAGCAGGGCGCAAAGGATGCCCAAAGAAGTTTTTATTCCTCCAATCCGATGGCAAAGGAGTGTATTTTTTGTCACAACCGCGGTATCCGGACCTGGCAAAATAATTAGAAAAATGCTCATGAGGACAAACAGATAATAATTTTCCAAATTTGGCTGCTTCCTTTCTTTGGATGAATTCTTACAACGTATTATATAAAAATCACTTTGCGAATTTAAGATGATATGGGAATTTTGAAGGTTTTTTTCTATTCGTAATAGAAATATTGAATAAGATGGTTTCCGTTTGAATAAAAAGATAAGGGAATGGGAGGGATGGCGATGATGCTTTTCGGTGCGACGGTAGGAAATGTCGGAGATGTATTGGCGGCAATCTTTCTTTTGGGATTTATCATAATAATGATTATGATTGGTGCTTTACTATTGAACATGTATAAGAAAAATAAAAAACGTTTAGAAGAGCTGATAATGCTTGAAAAACAACAAAATATCATTTTGAAAAACCGGGCGGATGATATAAATGAACGTCTAAGCAGAATCGAAAGATTATTAAAGGAGAAGAATTAATTTAAACCGGGGATATTCCTTATTTCAGATGTTACTTTCGCAAGCAAAATGTTGGCAATAAAAAGCAGGCTGTAAAATCAAATGAGAGATTACGGCCTGCTTTTTTCTATTATTTTTCTAAAATTTCAAATTTTTTATATTTTTTTACAAAACACTTTGTCATATATTTAATATAAATAAAGTAATATGATTTGATAGAAAGATGGATTGATTTGAGATTATCTGAAATTCATCCAATTTTCTATCATGCCAGAATAGAACAAAAGAGGCTTTTCCGGACAATCGCGGATTTAAAAGACAGAAAGCGTTTTGCCAAAACGCGGGAATTAAACTCCACTTTTCCTTACACTTGCAAAAAACACCAGTCCTTATTAAGAAGAAAATTGGGAAATAGCGATCCCCGGTTGCAAGAAAATAAAATTACCAATCTAAAGATTGCGACGGGTGAAATTGACGGCGTCATCATCAAACCGGGGGAATCTTTTCCTTCTGGAAACTTGTCGAGCGGACAACGAAGTCAAAAGTTTATATTGAAGGCATGCTGCTTAAAATGGGAGAAGTAAAAACGGGGATTGGCGGAGGAATTTGCCAACTAGCCAACCTGCTTTATTGGATGGCCCTGCATACGCCACTCGTAGTGATAGAAAGACATCACCATAGTTTCGACCCGTTTCCTGACTCCGGGCGCATCCTTCCGTTTGGAAGCGGGGCAAGCGTCTTTTATAATTATGTGGATTTGCGGTTTTATAATCCGACCGATTACTCTTTTCAAATCAAAGTATGGGTGACTGACAAGCATTTAAAAGGGGCCATCTATGCCAATGAAGAAATGCCGTACTCATATCATATCGAAGAAAGAAATCATCGTTTTTTGCAAAGAGAAGGGAAAAACTATCGCCAAAATGAAATTTGGCGAAAAACATACGATAAGAGAACAGGAAAAATGATTAAAGAAGAATTGCTGATCAAGAACTTTTCGGAGGTAAAATATCCTATACCTGATGAGTACCTTTAGCAAAACGGATGCGGATGTTATGAATTTGATGAGGTTAGAGAAAATGTAAATATTTAGAATAACATCCTTAATCTCTTGGGATATGCGGATTCAGGGAGTGCTTTCCTATCAACGAAAAGTGCCGGGCACCTTGAAGCGCCAGGCACTTTTTTATCTCTTTTCAATTTGGATCGTCATATGATGCAATGAAAATTCATCGTGAAGCATCTTCTGGATTTTCCGCAAAACGGCCTGTTCATCCGCATCTTGTGCAACAACTACATGGCAAGTGAAAGATGGATAGTCGGATGTGATCAGCCAGAGATGCAAATCGGCCACATCCACTACTTCTTCAATCTCAAGCAGTTTTTCTCTAATGATAAGGGTCGATAATTCCCTCGGTGCGGCTTCCATAAATATGTTGAAAGATTCCCTCACCACCCGAAAACCGCTGGTGCTGATGACCGCCGCAACAATCATGCTGGCGATGGGGTCTGCCAACTTCCAACCGAAAAACAAGATGATGAGAGCCGCGGTAATCGCCCCGACGGAACCGAGCATATCTCCCAATACATGGAGAAATGCACTTTTCACGTTTAAATTATCTCCTTTTCCTCTATTTAAAATAAAAGCAACCGCTATATTGACCAAAAGGCCGATCACTGCCACAATCAGCATTCCCGTGCTGGCGATTTCGGGCGGTGCCGTAATGCGGTGAATTGCCTCAACCACAATAATAAGAGCTATGCCAATCAATGTCATCCCGTTCAGGAGGGCGGCGAATATTTCAATTCTGCGGTATCCGTAAGTTTTTTTACTGTTCGCTTCCTTTTGTCCAATGATGAGGGCCAACAAGCTGAATCCCAAAGATAAAGAGTCCGTCAACATATGGCCGGCATCCGACAACAAAGCCAGGCTGTTTGTGATCAGCCCTCCAGCCACTTCGACCATCATAAAACCGGTGATAAGAATAAAAGCCCATTTTAGCGCATTTTTATTTTTGTTATCTTCCAGCTGGCCGTGGTAATTAAAATGATTTGGATCCATCATAAAGAACACTTCTTTCCATATTTGTTTACTTCTACTCACAGCAAAAACGGGCGACAAAATTTTTTGGCAAAATCTTATTTCTATATAATTTTCTTTTGTTTTATTGTCAGTCTGCAATTATGAATGTTCAAATCGTAACTATTATTTTATATTAATTTGCTCTTTTTTTCATTATCATAAGAAAAGAAGGGATTGGTTCTGACACTTTGGAAAGAACAGATTTTTTCCCTTCCAGCAAAAAGCGGCGGATTTATAATCCGGCATGCCATTGAAAGGTGGAGAGGTTCGATAATGATGGATATCAATTGGGCGCTAGTTGCCCCTTTATTGGTGATTCAAGTGGTTTTGCTGATTGTTGCGCTGGTTGATTTAATACGCATTGAATCGACGAACGGGCCGAAGTGGGTTTGGGCTTTGGTCATCATCTTTTTTAATATCCTTGGGCCGATTGTGTATTTTATCTTTGGGAGGAAATCATGATTACCGTTCAACATTTAACGAAAAATTTTGGTGCGCAAACAGTGGTATCCGATGTTTCCTTCACCCTTGAAGACGGTTCCTTTACGGCGCTTATTGGCCCGAATGGCGCAGGAAAAACAACGATATTGTCCATGCTTGCCGGTTTGTTGAAGCCAACCGGCGGATCCGTAAAAATGGAGGGAATAAAAGATATCCGGAAAGAAATCGGTTTTTTGCCCCAATATCCACAATTTTATCCATGGCTGACGGGAGTGGAATTCATTGAACTGACGGCAAAGTTAAGCGGAATTTCTGCAAGAGGGGCCAGAAAAGAAGCGGAAAAAGTGTTGGAATTTGTGGGCCTTAAAGACGCCATCCACAAAAAAACCGCTCAATACTCCGGAGGGATGAAACAACGGCTTGGCATCGCGCAGGCGATTGTTCATAAACCGAAGCTGCTGTTATTGGATGAACCTGTATCTTCCCTCGATCCGGTTGGAAGAAGGGAAATCATGAATCTGTTGAAACAATTGCAGCGCGGATCCACGATATTGTATTCGACTCATATATTAAATGATGCGGAAGAAATGACCGATCAACTTCTCTTTTTGAAAAAGGGGAAGGTTGTGGAAAAAGGTTCGTTAAATGAAATTCGGGAAAAATTTGATGTACCCCGTATCCGTATCCAATTTGCGGGAGTTGAAGAAGCGGCCGGATACTCTTCCCAAACGGAGTGGCCCACTGAGGTTGAAGGAAATGTTGTTTATGTCTATATAAAAGATCATTTCCCCACAATGCAGCAAGTTATGGGCGAGCTTTCCAATTCTCCATTTACGGTAGTAAAGGTGGAAAGGGATAGGTTGAGCCTTGAAGAGATTTTCATGAAGGTGGTATCACCATGAGGACATTCGCTGTGTTATTCCAAAAAGAGTTGCGGGAAAGTTGGCGCAGTTTCAAATTTTTATGGATGCCGCTCCTTTTTATATTTCTTGGCATCTCGGATCCAATTATGAATTATTATATGGAAGATATTTTAAATGCGGTGGGAAATTTGCCGGAAGGGTTCACCATCACATTGCCTGATTATGCGCCTGCGGATATTTTGCTTGCTTCCACTGGCCAGTTTCAATCCATCGGTTTGATTGTGCTTGTCGTTATTGCGGCAGGAATGATCAATCGGGAGAGGCAGAATGGAACAGCGCTTTTCATCTATGTACGGCCCATTTCATTTGCAGCCCTGTATTTCAGCAAGTGGGCGGTAATCAATTTGCTTGCTGTCTTAAGCGTCATTTTGGGGTATGGGGCGAGCATGTACTATACAGCCATTTTATATGGGGCCGTTGAGCCTCTTCTTTTTATTCAAATGGTTGCAAGTTATTGTGTATGGATTTTATTTGCGACCACCATCGCCCTTATGTTCAGTGCGATGTTCAAAACTGCCCTTTCCATTACATTCACGGTGATTGTCTTGCCCATAGGCGTCCTGGTCCAGTCGTTGATCGGTCAGTTTTGGAACGTTTCACCGTGGAAATTGGCGGATTACAGCGTCCAATTATTAACGCAAAGCGAAAACGAATATTATTTGAAAACATTGCTGTTAACGATCATTTGCACAGTCATCTTTATATTGATCGGCATCCTGTTCACCCGGAAAAATGCTTCCTCTGTGAAAGTATAAAATAAAGGGAGACTTTTTCATCATCAAGAAAAGGTCTTCCTTTTTTATTATTTGCAGCCCTTCCAATCATAGCCCTAATCGATGGTTTTTCATTTGTTAAGACAAAAGTGTTTTCGGAAAATGCACCCGTTTAATGCTCAATTAAAATCCCCAATTTATCCATTGCGGATTTCCTTAATTTAACAAGTGACTTATTCTTCTTTGCTGATCGGTGTGTATTCTTACCATTCCGCCAAGGAGAAATTATAGGAGCGAATATTGGGTGATGTATCGGATAATGTTTCCCGAATGAATGAAGCCATTAATGATTTGGTCCAATCGAAAGCGACGGATATCGTTGCATTGGCGAAACAGATTAAAGCAGCACAATCCCTTTCTTCCATGGAGGAAGAATTAAAATCAGCCGTCTCCGCATTTAAATATCAATAATTTTGCGGGCTTCACCCAGTTCCTTACCTGGGGAAGCCCCGCTTTTAATGATTAGCTCATCGTTGCAGCTATTAATTATGGATGGCTTGATTGGCTATTCCAGGGGGAATTATATTATATTAATAACGGAGATGAACGGAAAGAATATGATTATACTTCTCCATGATTTATAATTTCTAAAGTTTGATAACGATTGATCAAACCTGATATATAAAAATTAAGTAAATTGTTTTATCATTAGATATTCATCATGAGAGGAATTGAGAATTACATGAGAGAAAATTTTTGGTTGAAATTGCCTCGGCCATTCTTTGTTCTTGCCCCAATGGAAGATGTAACGGATGTAGTGTTTCGGCATGTCATCAGCAAAGCGGGCAGACCGGATGTGTTTTTTACGGAGTTTACAAATTCCGACAGTTATTGTCATCCGGATGGAAAAAACAGTGTCCGGGGACGTTTGCTGTTTACGGAAGACGAACAGCCGATTGTGGCGCATATTTGGGGAGACAAACCCGAATATTTCCGGCAGATGTCCATCGGAATGGCGGAAGAAGGATTTAAAGGCGTTGATATTAATATGGGATGCCCTGTGCCGAATGTTGCATCCCGTGGAAAAGGGAGCGGGCTTATTTTGCGTCCCGATGTGGCGGCCGAGTTGATTGACGCTGCCAAAGAAGGGGGGCTTCCGGTCAGTGTAAAAACGAGATTAGGATATACGGACGTTAGTGAATGGGAAGAGTGGCTGACTCACCTTCTGAAACAAAACATTGCCAATCTCTCCATTCATTTGCGGACAAGAAAGGAAATGAGCCAGGTCCCTGCCCATTGGGAACTCATCCCTGAAATCAAAAAATTGCGCGACCGGATTGCTCCTGAAACGATTTTAACCATCAACGGGGACATTCCGGACCGCAAAACGGGACTTGAGCTGGCTGAACGGTATGGTGTGGATGGCATCATGATTGGAAGAGGGGTGTTCAAAAACCCTTTTGCTTTTGAAAAAGAGCCGAGAGAACATACAGTCCGGGAGTATTTGGACTTATTTAAATACCATTTGGATTTGCATGATCGGTTTATCGAAGAAATTCCACGTTCCATCACAGCTCTTCACCGTTTCTTTAAAATTTATGTAAAAGGTTTCCGGGGAGCGAGTGAGTTAAGAAATCGGCTGATGAATACGAAATCCACGGATGAAGTGAGGGAGTTGCTTGCGGAATACGAGCAGCGGATTGATTTGGATGCCATTGTAAAATAAACACATGAAAAGGAAGGGCCATCGGAGTTATTGATGGCCCTTTTTTCATGGAGAAAAAGATGTATGGAGAATTCATTTTTGGATTTATCAGAAATTTCTATGTATTATTGTATTATCAGTAACTTATGAGGATGTGTAAAAAAGAATGCCAAAATGGAGCTGTCCGAAGTGCTATCATTTGAACAACAGCCATGCGACATACTGTTTGAAGTGCGGATATTATAAAGAGGGACAGGATGAAGAACTGTATTTTTGGAAATGTCCTGTCTGCAATGAAGAAAACAGCAATCATACGATTTATTGCATAAAATGCGGCCATCATTATAGCGGAAACAAAACGGTATTTTTGGAAGAACGGCCGGAACAGCCGGGATCGAAATGGAAACGGTTAAGCGAAAATGTTTGGGTTTTTTTAATCATGGAGTTGCTAATAATCGGAATCGCAATCTCCATTTCCGTTTATCAAAAAGAAAGTGTGGCAAATATTTTTTCCGTCATTTTCTTTATTCATTTATTTTTTGGAATGTATTATATCATCGTCTCTTTTGTGAAAAGCGGTTACGGCGAAATGATGAAATCGATACTGATCCAGGGCGTGGTTATGGTCGGACTTTTAATGATTGTCGGGATGGCGAATGGAGACAAAGACAAAGGAATGGATGATTATTCTTTAAACTACCTTAAGGACCACGCAATGGAAGTGGATTATGATGAATTGCATCATATTGCCTTTGAACGGTACGGAAGCCAAAGAAAACAATTGGTCAATTTTATTGGAAAAGTGTTTCTGGTAGATGGCGGTGAATACTTGATGATTGACATGTCAAAGGAACCAGGCAAAAAACAAGTAGTGTATGTGAAAAGAAAAGAATGGGATGCCGAAGTGAATGTAAATGATCGGGTGGAAATTTACGGAAAAGTGTTGGGGACCGCATCTGCAGCCAAACATCTTGATG
This sequence comes from Ureibacillus sp. FSL K6-8385, assembly GCF_038593155.1. Classification (GTDB taxonomy): domain Bacteria; phylum Bacillota; class Bacilli; order Bacillales_A; family Planococcaceae; genus Ureibacillus; species Ureibacillus terrenus. Next base: position 2,325,887 of record NZ_CP151968.1, on the reverse strand, counting down.
AAGGAACCCCGGTTCCGGTAGTGGAGAGCTATTCATTGGAGCTGCGCTAATATCTGAGCGGACACCAAAAAGCCGATATTTTTGAATTGGAAAATGCAGCGTTTTGCCGATTTTGGGCAAAGCGCTGCATTTTTTAGTTTAGGCCAAAGAATTACAATTTCAGCATTTCAATAATTTCGTATGGAATTCAACATCTCTTTTTTTGGGAAATCATAATGTCAGATTCCCGCCGAGTCTCATACAATAACATAACGCCAATCCCCAATTTATTGTCGATGTATAGGCGGATAACTATGTACCTCTTTGCCTTTACACGTATAAATAATAATGAATTTTATAATGGGAGGAACAACGATGAACAGGGAGTTAATGAATTCTTTAGTAAACAAAGTGGTAAAAGTAGATCGCGGTGGACCTGAGTCAAGAGTCGGAAAAGTGCTTTCTGCCCATTCCGATTATTTCGTATTGTTAACAGAGGAAGATGGAGTCGTTTATTACAAGTACCAGCATGTTAAGAGTATTACTCAAAATTCCAAAAATGAAATGCCGTTTAAAGTGAAGGTTCCGAAAGATTTTAAATATATCACCGGAACAGACTTCAGAGCCGTATTAAATCAATTGCGCCATAATTGGGTGAAAATAAACCGTGGAGGTCCGGAGTCGGTAGAAGGGGTATTGGAAGAAGTATTCGATGAATATGTGACAATCGTTTCCGATAAAGAAGTCATCCGCTCGGCGATGTTCCATATCCGAAATGTAAGCTATGGCTTAAAACCGGATAAGGAAAAAGAAAAGGAACATGAAAATAACCAACACAATAGCCTCTTCTAATGCAAATGGGGAGACTTTCTGCGGATTGCATGTAAAAGGAGGCCCTCATGTTGAATGCAGAAAATTTGCTGGATTCCATAAAAAGTCTGGAAGGAGCAGAAATAGGGTTATTTCTGGATGAAAACCATTCCGTTCAAGGCACATTGTTAAGTGTCCAAAAAGATCATTTGATCGTGAAAGTTAAAGAAAATATTTTATATTTCCCTATCAACCAGATCAAAGCTTTATCAAGAAACATCAAAGAAACGGTCATCACAAATCAGGAAACGAATCATGCAAAGGTCGACAGGATAAATCTTGAAGAAATTTTGAAATCGATGTATTTGCAATGGATTACGGTCAATAGTTTCAACAAACAGAACTTTTCGGGAGTGCTCAGTGAAATTTCAAAAGATTATATTGTGTTGATCAATGGCGATAAAGAGTACTTGATTCTGAAATCCCAGATTACAAATATTCTGAATGAACAAGTGGATGAAAATCACATTGCCGGAATGGATTCGGCACAATCAGCCGGGTTCGCTGACAATTCATCTGATTCGGGTTTGACCCAAGAACAGGTCCAGTTGAGCACACAAGAAAATATCATTAGCGAACAAAAGAATCAGATTTTCCGGCATAAAGAAAAGGGGCATTATGCATCTGCCAATGAAGAGAAGAATGATGCAACAGCCAAAAAACAAGGAGAGAAAAATTCCGAGCAGCAGATTCAATCCGCTCTCCGGAACGAAAAAGCAGAAGCGACAGAAGCTGCATCGCCGTCGCCAACAACTGGGGAAGAGAAAAACAAAGCTGCCGACAAAAAAGTGAAGAAAAATCAAAATAGAGCATTTTTTCAAGAAGTGAAATTCAACTCTCCGATGCAAGAATGCACGTGGGATGTAATCCCGGTGGTTGACACTAAAGATTCTCCTCATCAGGATGATCAAATAGAAGAAATGGAGAATAAGGCTGAAATGAATAAAACGGAAGATGGAACGGAGGGAAATACCGCAAAGACCGAAGAAAAAGAAGAAATTAAACTTGAAAATACGTTGCAACCTTTGGAAGAGACGCAGGATGAAGCTAAGAAAGAGCTTGAAATTCAGAGGGATTCAGGAGAGATTGTGGCGGTCCAGGAAGAAAACGTTTCAGAAGAAAAGTTGGAACCATTTGAGATGGAGTTATCCGACGAAGAAAACGAATATCTGCATACACCTGTAAAAATGTTAATGGAAGACAATAGAAGACTATTAAAATATCAATACTATGCCTTAATGAAATTTGCGGAAAAAATGTATCATATCGAAAACCAATATAGAGCTATCATGAAACATGCCGAGAAGATGTATTCGCAATTAAAGGAGAGACGATATTACTGAGGTTGATAGGAGAAGGAGGGAAACAAGATGATGCTCCTTTACTTCTCAATTGTAGGTGTTTTGTTTTATAAATTATTTTTACAATCGCCATTACCTGCAAAAGAAGAAACTGTGGCAGGCACGAATCAATCAACTTATGAACAATCTAAGGCGGCTGTTTAAATGGTCGATTTTTCAACGATATTAATGTTAACCATATTTTTGTTCTCCATTGCACTTATGCTTTGGAGGCCTAAAGGAATCAATGAGACGATTCCGGTTTCTATAGGGGCTGCGTTTATAGTTATACTTGGGATAGTAGATTTTAAAGATTTAAAAAGTATTCTAAGTATTGTAAGTGGCCCCTCACTTACAATACTTTCTACTATCATGATGTCCATCGTTCTGGAGAGCATCGGATTTTTTAAATGGATTGCACAAAATATCATCCTGAAGTCTAATAATTCCGGTATCAGACTTTATATATATATCAATTTGCTATGCTTTTTTATGACAATGCTGTTCAATAATGACGGCAGCATACTCATCACAACCCCCATTATTATTCACATCATCAGATTTTTATCATTCAAACCCCATCAATATATCCCGTATCTAATTTCCGGGGCGCTGATTGCAACCGCTTCGAGCGCTCCAATTGCTGTAAGCAATATTTCCAATTTGATCGCATTAAAAATCGTCGGTCTGGATTTGAACAGTTATGTCAAAATCATGTTTATCCCTTCAATGCTTGGTATTTTGACAATAAGCATATTATTATTTTTGTTATTCAGGAAACATATTCCTAAACAATTAGGGTTCATTACACTCAATGAAAAAATGACGAATCCCTTTACGCATCCCCTTGATCCATCAGTGAAAAATGAAATAGATAGAAATCTGTTTAAAATCTGCATTGCTGTAGTGGTGATGACAAGAGGGGCATTTTTCGTTCTTTCCCCCCTTGGAATTCCGCTTGAAATGATTGGATTGCTTGGCGCGTTCGTGTTGATTCTGATCCGGTGGGTTAAAACGAAAGCGGGAATCAAAGATGTTATATTCAATTCTCCATGGCATACCTTAATATTTGCATTCAGCATGTATGTGCTCGTATATGGGTTAAAGAATGCAGGGCTAAATACATTGATTATTTCATCATTCGGGAATATTGTAGAATTGGGAACTTTCCATGCAACTTTGAGCATGGGGTTATTGACGACCATCATGTCCAATATTTTTAACAATTTGCCGGCGGTCATGATTGGGACGCTGGCGATTACCGAAATGGATTTAAATATTACATTATTGCAAGTGGCATATCTTGCAAATGTCATAGGAAGCGATATCGGATCATTGTTGACTCCGATTGGAACATTGGCAACATTGCTTTGGATGTTTATATTAAAAAAACACCATATAAAAATGACTTGGGGAAAATATATCGGTGTTACCGTTTTAGTCGTTCCGGCCGCATTAATCGTCAGTTTGCTAAGTTTATATTTGTGGGTGCTGCTTATTCTGTAAAATGCATGGAAACGATATGAAACAAATGATGAGGTGTAAAGAAATTAATAAGCATATTCATCCTTCTCCTCCTCTATCGCAAAGTTTTTGTGCCGTATAGAGGGGGAGAAGTTATTTATGCGAGCAATTGAAGCTGTTCCATTAAAAATTGGCTGCGCTTTTCAATAAACTCCAAAATATAATCTTTCTCACCAATAAAGATTTCTCTATTTTTTTGAATATATGGATCTTTTTCAATATAGGGCAAAATCAATGTTTGCAGCTCCTCTATTTGTGGCCGGATGTTTGCAGGGGTAAACAGTTCTTGCAACAACATTTCTATAATTTGGCGATATCTCCGCTTAAAATCATTGTTTTCCAATAATCTGGCCGTCAATGTGTTATATCCCCGGATCGGAACATATTCTAATTCAAGGGGCTCCCCATGCAAGTTTCTCCCCCAGGAGCCGTCATAATCCCATGGAGAAATTTCGAATAATCGGGTTTTGCTATTGTGATATAAAGCATAATTATGGATAAACCCGTCAAAATTTTGAGTACAAACAACCCCGGCCAGCCAACGCAAATATTTTTCAACATCCAGTATTTTTTCGATTTCTTCATCAAATTGCTCCTTGGGTTTGGTGTTGATGATAAGCATCAATTTTTTTAAATGATTTTCATCTTGATAAGTATATTTTGGGGTATATCCGTCCAATAAAGTTTCTTTCAAATATCCTTCTGGGGTATAAAGCGAAAAATTGGCATCATTATTGGTGGCGTAATAAATGGAACCTTCCGGCAAGTTTCGCCTTTTTAGATAATATTGATCAAAAGACTCGATGGCCAGATATATGCCCTCACTTTTTCCGTTGATGAACAATTGAATATGGTTCGAATCAGGAGCGAGCACCCCGGCTTTTTGAAAGAAGTCAAAGGAAAGTTTGTTTCTCATTAAGGAAGGATCGTTATATTCCGCGTTTAGATGCAATTCATGATGTCCATCCATAAAAAAAGGCCTTTGAAATTTAATATGGTAGGATTTTTTTTTATGCTTCCTCAGCTGATTCCCTCTAAAACCGATTTGAACGTCATACCGTTTGTTTTCGATTATCAGGTTTGCAAATACATAAGTTTCTGTCCAAATGTTTTTATAGAGTTTTCTTAAATTGTTTTTTGAGATTTCAATAAAATAGGATTCCACCCAAATGCCTCCCCAATAGAAATTCAGTGTTGAATATCACCCAGCGCTTCTGAAACCTGTTTCATACACTAAAATGAACGGATTTTGGTATTTGGAGGGGATGAAGATTCGTACTGTAATGGACGATAATCTACGGAAATTGGCCGAAATTGCAAAAGAAAATGGGATAATCCAGTATATGTACAATAATCCGGTTGAAGACATGAATTTGGCTGGAACAACAGTTGAAGCGAAAAATAAGAAGTCCCATGGAAGCAAAGGTGTGAAGGGATCCAAAGGGGCCAAAAGCGGAGGTTCAAAAGGCGGCAAACAAGGAAGCAAGGGATCCAAAGGGGCCAAAAGTGGAGGTTCGAAAGGCGGCAAACAAGGAAGTAAAGGGTCAAAAGGGAATAAAAGACAAGGATCAAAAGGCGACAAACATCACGGTGAAGACAAAAAGGATAAAAGGGAAGATTTCACGGAGGATAGGCAAATAAGCAAAGGATCGGACGGAAATAAAAGCATCGCTTCTCCAATCACTGATATAGAAGAGATCAGGAGGCTGGAAGAAATCATTAAAAAACAAATCAGAGAATTATTTCATAACAATTAGTATTGCATTCACTTAGAAAATGAAAAAATCAATCAGGTTTCTGTAAAAGAAACCTGATTTTTTTCGATCATATATCATCGCTCTTAAATTAATCAAAAACTGCTACCAGGCGCCCTTTGACTTCATGGTTTTTTAATTATTCCAAACCTTTGTCGATTCCTTCAAACGGAATTGCAATCAAATTAGGGCTCATTTTACCCGTGATGAAACAATCGTATACGCCTTTCTAAGCTTCCACAGTACCGCCGATGCTTCCAAGGAGCTTGATTTCTTTTGTAATCATTTTAGGCTATTTGGCCGCTGCAGTTAAATCAATGAAATGTTGGTTATTTCCTCCGTCAAAAGCGGGATGATGATTATGCCGGTTCGATAAATAGAATTTGAACCTTATTTTTCATCCCCACATAAACTATTAAGGGGAAAACTTTATATAGCTTTTTCTCTATTAATCTTCGCATGGACGAGGGATGAAAAATGGATTTTATTATATTAGAAGATTATATTTATCCGGAATCTGTTGTAATTATTCCGGTGCTATATTTGCTCGGGCTGTTTTTAAACCGGACACCGAAAGTTCCTCCGTGGGTTACGCCTTGGGTTCAAGTGGTCCTCGGCATTGCCTTTTGCATCGGCTATTATGGTTTTATTATAGAAGCGTTCGTTCAGGGAGTATTGGTGGCCGGCGCAGCCGCGATTATGAAAGATTTATTCCACAAAGCAAATTATTTCACAAAGAAAGAACGAAACGGAAAAGATGGATAATTTCATCTTTGAAAAATGTGCTGAATCCCTGGGGATTCAGCATTTTGTTTTTTTAAATCTGTCATAGTTTATTTTTTTTGGCAAGCTGACATATAATTGTTAAATATAGCTAAATGGTGAGGCAGGCGATTTGATATGGATCTGAAAGAAAGATATAAAACGCTGCTGGATAAAATCAACCAGTATAATTCCGGAGAAAAAGGAATCACAAGAGTCGCATTTACGAATGAAGAGCAAGCCTGTACGCAAGCATTTATGCGAATGTGCATGGATGCGGGAATGGCCGTCCGCATGGATCAATTCGGAAATGTGATTGCCAGAAGAGAAGGACGAAAAAAATTGCCCCCCGTTTTAATGGGGTCCCATTTAGATACGGTATATCAAGGCGGGAAATATGACGGGTCTGTCGGTGTAACGGCCGCGCTTGAAGTGGTGCGGCGTTTAAATGATAAAGGCATTGTAACGGATCATCCAATAGAAATCATTTCTTTCGCCTGTGAAGAATCCTCCCGTTTCGGCGTGTCGACATTGGGGAGCAAAGCAATGGCGGGATTGTTCGACAAAAAAAAATTACGGCATTTAAAAGACCGTAACGGCATCACCTTGGAAGAGGCGATGGCTTTGTGCGCCCTGGAAATTGATGCGGCTGAGGAAGCCAGCAGGCGGGGCGAACCCATTAAGGCTTTTATTGAGATGCATATCGAACAAGGACCGGTATTGGAAAAGGAAAATAAAAAGATTGGCATTGTTACCGGAATTGCGGCACCTGTCCGTTATTCCATCAAAATCATAGGCTCCCCTTCCCACTCCGGAACTACTCCCATGAATATGAGAAAAGATGCTTTGCTTGGAGCATCCGAAATCGCGTTGGAGCTGGAAAAAACCGCGTTGAAAGAACAGCGATACGGTACGGTGGCAACGGTAGGAGTGCTGGAAGTCGCATCCGGGGCCATGAACGTAGTGCCGGGGGAAGTGGAAATCAAAGTGGATATCCGCGGAACGTCAATCGAGTCCAGAAGCCGGGTCGTCGATCATTTGCATGAAACGATTCAATTGGTGAAGCGGAAGCGGGGACTGGAAATAATCGTCCAAGAATTAAGCAATGAAGAACCCGTGCTGCTTTCAGAAGAAATCATTGAAACAACTGAAAGAATTTGCAGAAAGAAAAACATCCCTTATAAAAAAATGCCAAGCGGGGCGGGACATGATGCCATGAATATGATGAAGCTTTGTCCGACAGGCATGATTTTCGTCCCATCGGCAAACGGTCTCAGTCACCACCCTGATGAATTTACCGAATTGGATGATATTTTGATTGGGATTGATGTATTGGAAGAAATCATCCTCCATTATGCCAGCGAGAATTCGATCATTGAATAAAGGGAAAAGAAGCAGGGCGGATTATTTTGCTTACTTGGCCTTGCTTATTTTTTGGCCGATTTTTTTATTTTGGCCATGTCCACATAAAATACCCATTCCCTATAAATTTTTAGTGTGTTAAAATTCTTAATGAAATTGATAATCGTTATCATCCAAATGTTCATCCAGGAGGATTCAATAATGGGAATACACGAATTATATGATGTAACAATTATCGGCGGCGGACCTGGCGGGTTATTTTCCGCTTTTTACAGCGGTTTAAGGGAAATGAAGACAAAAATTATCGAAGCCCAAAATTACTTGGGTGGGAAGGTGAACGTTTATCCGGAAAAACTGATTTGGGATATCGGTGCATTGCCCCCGATTTCCGGGGAGAAATTGATTCAACAAATGGTGGAGCAGGCCATGACCTTTGATCCGACTGTTGTTTTAGGAGAAAAAGTGACGGAAATTTCCAAGAATGATGAGGGCGTCTTTGTATTGAAAACGGACCGGGGACGAACTCATTTTTCAAAAGCGGTGATTGTAGCTATCGGTGGAGGCATCATCACTCCTCAGAAACTGGAAGTGGAAGGAGCTTCAAAGTTTTATAGTTCCAATTTGAATTACACTATTAAATCATTGAAAAAATTCAAAGATAAAGTGGTGATTGTTTCCGGAGGGGGCCATACGGCGGTTGATTGGTGCAATGGGCTGGAGCCGATTGCGAAGAAAGTCTTTTTGAGCTGTCGAAAAGGGCGGTTGAATGCCCATGAAGCCCAGGTGACCCAATTGCTGAACAGCTCTGTGGAGTGCCTGTTTTACACTGAAATTACAAGATTAATTCCCAACCAGGACGGCACGGCCATTGAGCAGGTGGAATTGACCAATAACGAAACCGGGGAAGTCACTTATTTGACCGTGGATGAAGTAGTTGTAAACCATGGCTTTGCAAGGGAGAAATCATTGTTTGAACATGGGCCGTTAAAGGTTGATTTTGTAAATGAATATTACATCAAAGGGAATGTGCATTGCGAAACCAACGTACCGGGGCTTTATGCCGTCGGTGATGCGGTGGATTATGATGGGAAAGTCCACTTGATCGCCGGCGCTTATACAGACGCCGTCAACGCCGTGAACAGGGCAAAACTCTATGTTCAGCCTGACGCGGAAGCGACAGGGATGGTGTCTACCCATAACGAAATTTTCTATCAACGTAATCGGGAATTGATTCAAAAAATCCTTAAATAACTTATTATAATCTGTGAGTATGCGGAATGCCGGATTAGATGATTTTTCCATTGAACAGTTTTCAATCTAGAAGGTTGATGAAAATATGTATGTCGTAACAAAGAGATAGTTTTGAGATGCGTGGGAAGAAGTGATGATGATGGGAAGAATCCCGCATAAAAACTGTTGGAACAAGAGTTTTTAATGAGAAGCCCGCTCACAGAATCCAATAGGGTTCATATACTAATATGGATTCTGTGTTGCGGAGGTTGATGCATGGTTACAATCAGTTTGTGCATGATCGTCAAAGATGAAGAAAAGGTGCTGGAACGCTGTTTGAACAGCGTAAAGGATCTTGTCGACGAGATTGTCATTGTCGATACGGGTTCGACGGATCGCACGAAGGAAATTGCCCGGCGATATACGGAAAAAGTCTATGATTTTGAATGGAGCGATGATTTTTCCGCGGCAAGAAACTTTGCATTTCAACAAGCGACAAAAGACTATATTTTCTGGATTGATGCGGATGATGTCATCACGGAAGTGGACCGGGAGAAATTTAAAAAATTGAAGAATTTTTTGAAACCCGAAGTGGATGCAGTGTCGATGCTTTATCATATCGCTTTTGACGAGTACAATAATCCGACGTTCAGCTATAGAAGATATCGTTTGGTCAAAAGGGAAAAGAATTTCAAATGGAAAGGCCCTGTCCATGAATATTTGGAAGTTGGCGGAAGGATTCTTCATTCAGATGTGGCGATAACGCACCGAAGAGAAAAAAAGGAAGGGCGGAGCGATCGAAATCTGCGAATCTATGAAAAACGCTTGGAAAAAGGCGAAGAATTGACACCGAGGGATTTATTTTATTACAGCAATGAATTAAAAGACCATGGGCAATATGAAAAAGCGATAGAGCATTATGAAAAGTTTTTGAAACTGGAAGACGGCTGGGTGGAAGATAAAATCCGCGCTTGCATCAATCTGGCTTCTTGCTATAGAAGCTTAGGCAATTTGGAGAAGGAAATCGAAGCCCTGATCCGGTCAATTCAATATGATGTCCCAAGGCCCGAAGTATCGTGCCGGATGGGGGATTTGTATCTCGAAAGAAAACTGTATGATAAAGCAATCATGTGGTATCAGTTTGCAATCATGGTCGATACATCAAAAATACCGGGATTTGTACAAAAAGCCTACTCCACATGGTATCCATACATGCAGCTTTGCATTTGCCATTGGCATAAAGGGAATAAAGAATTGGCATTCGAATGCCATAGAAAAGCGAAAGAATATCGTCCAAACGATCCAAAAATCCTTTACAATGAAAAGTTTTTTAAACAATATATGGAAGAAAAGAAGGCTGAAAAATAAAAAACGAGGCTGTATCCATCCGATACAGCCTCGTTTTCTTATTTAGTTTGTTGCCGGCCGAGCTTTTCTAAGCATTGGGCTTTGTACTGCTGCGCCCTGAAACTGCCGGTCCCTTTTAAAATTAAATATTTTGAGTTTTGTTCTCCAAGTTCAAGGCATTTTTCAAAACATGCAAGAGCCTCGCTGAATTTTTCTGTTTGATAGTAAATCAGCCCTTTTAGAAAATGCAGATCCACATAATCGGGGTATAGGGCGATGGCTTTATCAATGCCCTCCAAGGCATTCTCAAAGCTGTTTGTATCGACCAGGATGCCATATTTCAAGCGGTAGAGAATGGAAGGCGGTTTAACGCCGTTCAACAAGAAACGAAAAATGGATTCATTTAAATAATCGAACGCTTTTTGGTAGTCTCCGCGGCGGTAATATTCATTTGCCAAATGATATTCAATCCAGGGGCTGTGGTTGGGATCCTTGTATTCTTCCTGAATGAGCTGCAGATTCCGTTCCCCTTTACCGCGCTTTTTGGTTAACTCTTCAATATATCCGTAGTGATGGATTGGCACTTTCAAATAATCAACTGTATAACTGGAATCGCGGTTCTTTGGGAAAATAGGGGTTTCATGGATGCGATTATAGAATTGGATGCCTTTATGATTCTGGAATAAGCGTGGCTGATGATACAAAAAAGCTTTTTCGGGGTCTACCGGGAAAGATTCGCCATAATAATTGATGACCGGCAAATAATACATGGTCACATTTTTATTTTTCAAGTTCTCCATCAAAAATTCTTCATGGCCGGTTTCCAGTTCCTCGTCCGCATCGAGCCACAAAATCCAATCGCCGCTTGCTTTCGATAAGCCAAAGTTTCTGGCATCGGCGAAGTGATGGTTCCAACGATAAGGAAAAATGGATGCATTATATTTTTTGCAAATTTCGATGGTCTGATCGGTTGAACCTGTATCCACGATAATAATCTCCTGCACTGCGTTTTGAACGCTTTTTAAACATCTTTCAATAAAATCCTCTTCATTTTTCACAATCATGCATAGCGAGATGGAAGGGGAAGACAATGAACCTACACTTCCTTTATCTGTTTTATTTGCGAATGATTCGCCAGCCAAGGAGGAGGCAAGGGTGATAAGGTAAAGATTATGCGGATTGTTTCATCATCAGTGGATCCATGATAATAATTCAAAATTTGAGCCACGGTTTTTTTGGCGATGCTTCGATTTGTTTCGATAAGAAAAGGATGCTGATCAATAAGATTGTTTAGTTTCTGAAAGATTTCTTTGATTTCCGCATCTGGGGAAAGGTTGGTAAATTCATTGGGAAAAAAGTGGATTTGTAGAATTGAAAAATATAAAAACTGCTGCATATGTAATTTTTCGATCAGTACCAAGGATTGGATTATTTGATTTTCGCTTTGTATCAGTTCTTTTTTTGATGCTTCCGGTGGAGGATACCCTTCAAAATAGTTTAATAGAAATTGGGCATAAGAATGGATAAATGAAGTAAAGTTTATGGAACTTTGGAAAAATTCAACTTGATCATTCTGTTGCATTGTTCACCCCCCTCAATAAATGGGTTTGATTTATTCGTGCGATTTTTTATGGGGTTTGCATTTCGGACAATTGCAGTTTTTGTTCTTTTTGTTAGGGCAGTAACATAACGATGAATCGAATACTTCTACACAATCTTTCTTTTTGCAATCCTTCCCATCCTGATCTTTGCATTTGCATGGTTTTTTTGGATGGGGAGGGGGACAGCATGATTTGTAATCCAACGTTACTACTTCTTCCAATTTGAATTGGAGCAAGATTTGTGATTTTACAACTGTCCGCAAAGTTTTATTAATGCTATCATTGATGGCCAAATATTTGTAAAAATCGCAGGGAGATTTTTTTAGAAAAGCTTGAAGTTTTTCCGCTTCGGCATTCAAAATATGGGATAGCCCGATTTCTTCCATTGCAATAGAGGATAGCAGCAAGTCGATGGTTTTGCAGCGATCCAATGTAATTTGGGGCGTGATATCGGGGATGGTAGGCAATGACATGTAAGGTGACCTCCTTATAAATTAAACCATACAAAGTGGCATAAACAGCTCCTATACAATTTCTAGTGTATTGAAAGGAAATTAGTTTTGTGCCTACTTTTTATGATTTCATTTATAATCGGGAAAAAATATATGGTGTTGTTCATTGAGGACTATTGCCGATTTAAATAAAAAACTGCAGACCACTTGAATGGATCAAGTGTGTCTGCAGTTTGTCAATTCGTTTATTCAATTCGATGGATGGACCAATGGATTGGAGGAGCAGTACCTCCACCCAAGTTTAAACCGATTGTTAATCCGTTTGCTACATAGAATAGCGCTACTTCGTCACCCGCGTCTAATTGGACATCTCCAACAATTGTGACTGTTCCGCTTCCTAGAATGACTCTTAGCGTGATAAGTAATAAGATGTTAACATCCAAGATAGGGAACAAGCCTGAAATCAGGTCTTCTTGCGGACCTGGAGCGATTTTTCTGATGACAAACGCAGGGTTAACTCCAGCGCCAAGTTGTGCTTGAATAGCAGCGGTTGTTTGATAGCTGATCGTAGCGGAAATCATATATCTGCCTGATGCCGGTGCCGTGTAGACACCAGTAGCTGGAGCAAAGTTACCGCTGTTATAGATTTCCGTCCAACCACCAATTTGAGTAGTAGCGTTAACACCAGTTGCTTGTGTGGTTGCTATGAAACCTTCTTCTGCGAACACAGGTCCTGTAGCTCCAGTAGGCCCCGTATCGCCCTGAGGTCCAGTAGGTCCAGTAGGTCCAGTCGGGCCAGTGTCACCTTGAGGTCCAGTAGGTCCAGTAGGTCCCGTATCGCCTTGAGGTCCAGTAGGTCCAGTCGGGCCAGTGTCGCCTTGAGGTCCCGTAGGTCCAGTAGGTCCAGTCGGGCCAGTGTCACCTTGAGGTCCAGTAGGTCCAGTAGGTCCCGTATCACCTTGAGGTCCAGTAGGTCCAGTAGGTCCCGTATCGCCTTGAGGTCCAGTAGGTCCAGTAGGTCCCGTATCGCCTTGAGGTCCAGTAGGCCCCGTATCGCCCTGAGGTCCAGTAGGTCCAGTAGGTCCAGTCGGGCCAGTGTCACCTTGAGGTCCAGTAGGTCCAGTAGGTCCCGTATCGCCTTGAGGTCCAGTAGGTCCAGTCGGGCCAGTGTCGCCTTGAGGTCCCGTAGGTCCAGTAGGTCCAGTCGGGCCAGTGTCACCTTGAGGTCCAGTAGGTCCAGTAGGTCCCGTATCACCTTGAGGTCCAGTAGGTCCAGTAGGTCCCGTATCGCCTTGAGGTCCAGTAGGTCCAGTAGGTCCCGTATCGCCTTGAGGTCCAGTAGGCCCCGTATCGCCCTGAGGTCCAGTAGGTCCAGTAGGTCCAGTCGGGCCAGTGTCACCTTGAGGTCCAGTAGGTCCAGTCGGGCCAGTGTCACCTTGAGGTCCAGTAGGTCCAGTAGGTCCCGTCGGTCCAGCAGGTCCAGTAGGTCCTGTTGTTCCCCCAGTATCTGTAATTAGTCTTGTAACCTGTTTTAATTTATTATCTAATAACAATTCCTTTTTGATGGACATTGCAATCGTGTCTTGAACAGTGCTGTTTACCAATAATAAATCTTCAAGTGTTGCTGCAGGTGAAAGACCGGAAATGCCTGGAATCGTTCCCAGAGCGTATTGGATTTTTTCTCCTTCTGCATTCAGGATATGTGCCAAACTAAGTTCTTCCATCGCAATGGAAGCAAGATGTAAATTATCACTTTATTTCGGAACAAAAGAGCCATTTTTTTGCACATTCCTTCAGAAAGCCCTCTCCCCTTTTCTGAAAGAATGTGCTAAATTTTTTGTGAATTATTTCGGAAGAGAAAATCCATCGGTTCATAGGAGGGGGAGAAGGACGTGATTCAATTTCATGACTTTGGCATTGACGTCCAAACGTATGCAGAGCGTGGAAAAGAAAACGACTTCCCTCTTCTGAAAAAGTGTCCGCATTGCCGGGCCAAGCGCCCGTTGCACCGCCACGGTTACTATGAGCGAAACGCATTGACCCCACATGGTGATTATCGCATTTGGATTGTCCGGTATCGCTGTCGGGAATGCTTGAAGACGGTGAGTGTGCTGCCTTCCTTTCTCCTCCCGTATTTTCAGTATACGTTGTCCGCCATATGGCAAGTCGTGAAAGAGCAGTTGGGATTGACCGAGGGGACGAACCGGGCTCCGTTTCTCCCGACAAAGGACGGCATCATCTTTTATGTCCGGCGGTTCTGCCGAAACCTATCAAACCTTCACAGCTTTTTTGCGAGGCGGTGGAGGATCATAGGCCCTATCGTGAAAAAAGAAAAGGAACGGGCTTCCTGGTGGATCCGGACGTTGGAGAAACACGGTCTCTATTCGGTCATCAGAGACATGTGGGAGGACGGATTCCGACACCCTTTTGCGAATCAAATGGGATCCTGATTTTACATACATATCCTAAATTGGAAATAGTTGAGGTTCCCACAAACCTTTCCTATCGACGGAGAAAAAGCGATCCGGTACGATAAGGGCAGACGGACCGGAACGGTCCTGATTCCAAGTGAGACAAGGAGGAGATTCGAATGGATGAGTCGATGAGACACGACATTGCCCTGTTTCGGTACGGGCTAATCGCTCCGTTGGTGAATGGGCAGGTGGAACCGAAGACGTATCTGAAAGAGGTGAGCGAGCGAGTGCACCATGTTCCCCACCAGGGCGACAAACGAATCGCAGCCAAGACGATCCTCGATTGGTGCACCCGATACAAAAAAGGGGGCTTTGACGCCTTAAAGCCGAAGCGCCGTTCGGACCGCGGCCACTCAAGGCGTCTGTCGCCCGATGATGAGGATCATATTTTAGCCCTAAGAAAAGAACATCCCACCATGCCCGTGACGGTGTTCTACGAACACCTGATCGAGCAGGGGGAAATCCCAGAAAATCATACCTCTTACTTTACTATATACCGATTGTTGAAAAAACACAACCTTGTCGGGAAAGAAATCTTGCCCATGCCGGAGCGAAAGCGCTTTGCGTATGACCAGATCAATGAGCTTTGGCAAGGGGACTTATCCCATGGACCAACGATTCGAGTCAATGGGAAAGCCCAGAAAACGTTTTTGATCGCCTATATCGATGACTGCTCGCGGTTTGTGCCGTACGCGCAGTTTTTCCCTTCGGAGAAGTTTGACGGGCTGCGGATCGTCACGAAGGAAGCGGTGCTTCGTTGCGGGAAGCCGAAGCGCATTTACTCGGACAACGGGAAAATTTATCGATCCGAGGTGCTGCAGTATGCGTGCGCCGAGATGGGAATTACGCTCATCCACACCCAGCCGTATGACCCGCAAAGCAAAGGGAAAATCGAACGGTTCTTCCGCACCGTACAGACGCGGTTTTATCCGCTGCTGGAGTTGGATCCCCCGAAGTCGCTCGAAGAGCTGAACGAGCGCTTTTGGAGGTGGCTTGAAGAGGAGTATCATCGAAAACCGCACGCCTCGCTGGACGGAAAAACGCCGCATGAGGTGTTTCAATCGCAAGTGCATCTCGTGTCGTTCATCGAAGATGGCGATTGGCTGGATGCGATTTTTCTGAAGCGGGAGCACCGCAAGGTCAAAGCCGATGGAACGATCACCTTGAACAAGCAGCTGTATGAAGTGCCGCCCCGGTTCATTGGGCAATCGATTGAACTCCGCTATGACGAACGGGGCGTCTATGTGTACGAAGATGGAAGGAAGGTGGCGGAGGCCGTTCGGGTTCGTTTGGAGGACAACGCCTATGTAAAACGCCATCGGTCCCCGTTTGCGGCGATTCCGGCGAAGGAGGGAGAACACGGTGTATAAATCGTTTTACTCCCTTTCGCGGGAGCCGTTTGCGAAAGAAACAGACCCGTCCGAGGCGTATCAAGGGGCGCCGTTTCAGGAAGCGTTGCGGGCGCTGGAGTACGTGAAACGAACCCGGGGGATCGGGCTGTTAATCGGAGAGCCAGGGGCGGGCAAGACGTTCGCCCTTCGGGCGCTGAAAGAGTCATTGAATCCATCATTGTATCATGTCGTCTACTTTCCGTTATCCACCGGAGGCGTGATGGATTTTTACCGTGGTTTGGCCTTGGGATTAGGAGAGGAACCGAAGTACCGCAAGGTAGACCTCTTCCGCCAAATCCAGCAGGCGATCGAGCGATTGTATCATGAACGGCGGATCACGCCGGTGTTCATTTTGGACGAGATGCATTTAGCGAAGGATGCATTTTTACAGGACATCGCGATCTTGTTCAACTTTGAGATGGATTCGACCAACCCATTTGTCTTGATTTTGGCCGGGCTGCCCCATTTACAGGGGAAGCTGCGGCTCAATCAGCACCGCCCTCTCGACCAGCGGATCATCATGCGATACCGGATGGGGCCGCTGGAGAAGGAAGAGGTGGCGGGCTACATCGAACATCGGATGAAACAGGCCGGGGCGAAGCATCCGATCTTCACCCCATCGGCGTTAGAGTCGATTGCCCTGCAGTCGCGGGGATGGCCTCGGGTGATCAACACGTTGGCCACGACGTGCCTGTTATACGGGTACCAGCTGAAAAAGGACGCCATTGACGAAGAAATGGTGCGCATGGCCGCAGAGGAAATGGGGTATTAGCACGAAAGGGGCCGAATCGGCCTCTTTTGTGCTTTCTCTTTTCCATCGATCCATCAGGCGCGCTGGAAATCTTCATCTGAAAGAGCGTGCAAACGTTCCGAAAGAATGTGCAAAATCCGGAACAATCCGCAAAAATTTTGCACATTATTTCCGAATCCGCCTGAAATAATTTGAAAAAGGGATTCTGAAATAATGTGCTAGTTTACAGCAAGAAGCAAATTAATTACATCGGCTCTGTTGATGGTAATATCGGGGGTTATGTTCGGCAAATTGGGTTGTGACATTCCATTTCTCCTTTCCTTTAAAGTGAAACGCTTCACCACATGTGGAAAATTCCAAACCAGAACAGATGCGTAAAGATGATCATCAACGGTGAAACGGTCGTTACTAATCTATTCGGCACCTGCAAGGAGATAGGGAATAAATGCCTATTTTGCAAAGATTACGGACATCATAGATTTTTTTAATAAAATTAAAAAAATGATTAATCATTAGAATCATCTTTTAACAGATCGATGACTTGTTTTAATTTTTGATCTAATAAAAGCTCTTTTTTGATGGCGGCTGCCAAAGTATCATTGACGCTTGAATTTATTTTTAAAATTAATTCTGCGGCAGTAGGCGGAGGAGAAGGTGCATCATTCAAATTTTGGATGGCAAATTGGATTTTTTCGCCTTCCGCATTGATAATGTGGGCCAGCCCTATTTCTTCTAATGCGATGGATGCCAATAAAAGATTGATGACATCGTCCCGGTCAATGCTGATGGCGGGGGAGATGTCCGGGATGTTGGGCATTGACATAGAATTTCCTCCTTTAATGAACATAATAAGTACACCATTTAGGCATACGTACAAAAGTAATATATTCATGTATTAAGCAGGGGTTCTTCCAATTCGGCAAATGGGGACAATTAGGGAAGACTTCATTTGAATGAAATATGGTGAAAAAAGTAGAAAAAATTGACTTGACCTCAAAAATCAGAAGATTCAAAATGGAAATATCAATGAAAAGGGGTGGAGAAATGGAATTTTTACAATACCGTCAAACAGAGGATATCGGTTATATTACCATCGACAATATGCAGGAATTCAATACATTGACGATGGCATTGCTGGAAGAAATGGATGGACTTCTGAAACAAATAGCGAAAGAGCGGGAAGTGAAGGTTGTGGTGATTGAGGGTTCCGACAAAGTTTTTTGTGCGGGGCATAGTTTGCGTGAGATTGAATCTATGACTGAAAATGAAGTGTTGAAGCTTTTTCAAACGTGCCAGCAGGTAATGCGCACAATGAGTGAAATGCCTCAGCTGATTATCGCCAAAGTGAAGAAAGCGGCAGTAGCAGCCGGATGCCAATTGGTGGCTGCCAGTGATATGGCGATCGCCAGCGAAGATGCAAAGTTCGCGACCCCGGGCATCAACAGCGGATTATTCTGCAGCACGCCTGCGGTATTTTTAAGCCGCAATATAGGAAGAAAAAAAGCGGTGGAAATGCTGTTTACCGGAAATTTCATCACCGCTGTGGAAGCTTTGCAGCATGGCCTGGTAAATAAAGTGGTTCCGGCCGAATTGCTGGATGAAGAAACGGAGAAGCTCGCAAAAGAAGTGACAAAGCAAAGTTTAAACATCATCGAATTAGGAAAACGGCAATTTTATCAGCAAATTAATATGGAGGATTTCCAGGCGCTTAATTATGCTACAGAAGTGATTGCGTTAAATAGCAAACATCCGGATGCCCAGGAAGGAATCCGCGCCTTTTTTGAAAAACGGCGGCCTGTCTGGACGGATACGAAAACTCTGATTTAGGTAAGAGGACAAGCCTTAAAATAAGGGGAATTTGAGAAATTCAAGTTCTCCTTTTTTGTTTGCGTAAAACCGTTTATTCAATTGATAACTCATTCTTTAACGCTTCGATATTTACGATAAAATGCCCTGCAGAATCTGTACGGAGAAGTCCTTTTTTCTTTAATTGATTTAGTGTCCGGTTGACTGTTTCTCGGCTTGATCCGATCATATTGGCCAAATCGCGGTTCGTAAATTGATTTTTTATAACGAAAATCTGTTCCCCTATTTCTTCCCCGTAGTTTGATGCCAGACGGATAAGAAGAGAGATGATTTGTTCGTAGGAATTTTGTAAAATTTTCTCTTCCAAACGATTTTGGAGATCGACGATTAAATCTCCCAGTATCCGGAAAATTTTTATACAGACTTGGGGATTCTTCATTAAAAACTCTTCAAAGGACTGAATGGGAATTAAGATTAACGAAGAATCTTCCAGTACTTGTGCATGAGCGGGATAGTTTCCTTTCCGGAAAAAACCTTGATGGGGAAACATTTGTCCGGATACGAGTATGTTAATGATCTGTTCTTTTCCCTGTAAATCGGTTCGATAAATTTTGATTCTTCCTTTCTGAATAAAATATACATTGGTTAACGGTTCATCCTGCATGAATACATGGGTGCCTGCCCTGTATTTATGTGATTTTGCCAGATTCACAATGGGCATCATCTCTTCATCGGATAAGTCTTTAAATAAGGGAAATTGCTGAAGCAGAGATTGAATGGATTGGTTTTCCATAAAGTTTTCACGCCCTTTAAACATGCATTTTATATATTACTTTAACACAGGAACAGAAGTTCAAGGAAGAAAAAATGAAACAGTGTGCTTTATCTCACAACGAAAACTTTTATTTATAGCTATGATTTATTTTGTACTGATAATCAATAAAACATGGAGGTGCCATCATGAAAAAAATTTCCGCAAGCATCCATGCCCCGGATTATGAACCAAGAATCCGGCATGCAAAAATATTTGAAACTTTTGAAGGGTTAAAATCCGGTGAGTATATGGAATTGATTAATGATCATGATCCGAAGCCCTTATATTATCAATTCATGATTGAACGGGAAGGGGAATTTTCTTGGGAGTACGTTGAAGAAGGGCCTGAACGTTGGAAAGTAATCATTGGAAAAAATTAAAGGATATACAGTGTTTATGGTCTAAGTGTTAATCTCTTTAATCCATCTAAAAAAGCTTTCATTCATGACTGGAAACGGGTCTGAATGAAAGCTTCATTTTGACTCAACATTCGGGCAGATTAAATAACTTTCTGGTGTTTTCGGTTGCATGTTTTGCAACGATTTCCGGTTCAACGCCCATATATTTTGCGATTTCTTTTGCAATATGGGGCAAGAAAGCCGGTTCGTTTCTCCGGTTTTTCGGTTTATTTTCCAAGTTTCTCGGAAGAAGATAAGGAGCGTCGGTTTCAATCAATAAACGGTCAAGCGGGATATATTTGACCGCATTTTGCAAATCCCGGCCCCTTCGCTCGTCGCAAATCCATCCGGTGAGGCCTATATAAAAACCCATTGAAACATATTTTTTTACTTGTTCTTCATCGCCGGTAAAGCAATGGACCACGGAGGTTTCGGCCAAATCCCTGAAGTTAGCGAAGATTTCGCAGAAGCGTTCATGGGCGTCCCGTTCATGTAAAAAAAGAGGCATTGATAACTTTCTTGCCAGGTGCAGTTGAGCTTCAAAACATTCCTCCTGAACGTCCTGGGGTGAATACATCCGGTTGAAATCCAGGCCGCATTCCCCGATGGCCACGACTTCCTTATGCTGCGCCAGTTTCTCCAATTCCCCGATGGTTTCACTTGTAAAGGTTTTGGCATCATGCGGATGGATACCGGCTGTTGAAAACAATATGTTTGGATATTGTTTGGCGATTTCCAGTGCTTGCCGGCTGCTTTTTAAGCTGGAGCCGGTTAATATCATTTGAACGACGCCGTTTTGAATTGCCCGATCAATGACTTTTTCCCGGTCGTTGTTGAAATGTTTATCCGTTAAGTTGACCCCTATATCAATCAAATATTGCATAAAAACTTCCTCCATATGCATGATTTAATGAACTTTTACATCGAATACAAAAGCGGTTTTCCCTACTTTCCGACGGTTTCCACCTCGTAAATATCATATCCTTCCTGTAATGGAGGGGCAAATTCTCCGATTGGATGCCGATCGCTTATTTGTGTTTGAATAGTTGGAGTAAAAAGTATTCATGCGTTAAAGGCGTAAGATTTCATAATAAAAAGCAGGCGGCTAAACCGCTTTTCAAGGGTTTAGCCGCTTAAAGAACCAGACTGTGGAATTTCTGCTTAAATCGCCCAATCGCCTTTGCGGAAAATTGGCACGACGGAACCATCTTTGGTAATGCCGTCTATATCCATTTCCGCGGAGCCGATCATAAAGTCCACATGAACATTGGAGATATTTAAACCATGCGCACGCAATTCTTCTTCATTCATTTTTGTTCCGCCTTCGATGGTCGAAGGATAAGCGGAACCGATGGCAATATGGTTTGAAGCATTTTCATCAAACAATGTATTGAAGAATGTGATGCCGGATTGGGAAATCGGCGACGGATCCGGGACAAGGGCCACTTCCCCTAAGCCGGTTGCCCCTTCATTTTCAAAGACAAGTTTTTTGATTGCTTCATCGCCTTTTTCGGCGGAAATGTCCACGATTTTCCCATCTTTGAATTGGACAACAATGCCTTCAATTAATTGTCCCGCATAGCTTAAAGGTTTCGTGCTGCGAACGATTCCTTCCATCCGGCGAGTATCCGGGGCGGTAAAAATTTCTTCCGTCGGCATATTGGCAATAAATTCTTCGCCTTTTGGATTATAGCTTTCCGCACATGTCCAGATATGATTTTTCGGCAATCCCAATTTGAAATCCGTTCCGGGCGCTTTGAAATGCAGCATGTCAAATTGATATTCATTCAATTTTGTAGCCTTTTCGTTCAATATATTTTTGTGTTTGTCCCAGGCTGCAATCGGATCGTCTTCGTATACGCGGCAAGTTTTAAAAATTTGATCCCACAAAGCATCGACTTGTTCCTCGGCAGTTTTCAGATGCGGGAAGACTTTCTTCGCCCAGGCGCTGCCGGCTGCTGCCGCAACCGTCCATTTAATATCATTGTTTTGCGTCGCTTTTCGCTGGGCGTGGAATGCTTGGGTTGCCGCCTTTTGGAACGCGGCCACTTTGGCGGGATCGGCTGAGTCGAGCAAGCCCGGGTCGCTGGAAAGGATGGAAAGTCTTGAAACTTTTTTATTTAACACATGGTCTTCGGATTCCTCGATTTCATATGGAGGAATGTCCGTTAAAACCTCGGTTGGCTGGTGCAGATAATGCAATTTTGTGATTTCGTCATCATTCCATTTGACAATGACTTTTTCCGCTCCTAATGCATAAGCTTCTTCCGTAATGTAACGGGCAAGTTGCGCCTGATCAACGGCAATCGTCAGTTTCACCCAATCGCCCGGTTGTACGTTGATTCCTTTTGCGACCAATAGTTTCGCATATTTTCTTAATAGTTCATCGAAATTTTTTAACATATCAATTCCTCCGCATGCTCTTTTTTCCAATTTTATCATATTGAATGCAAATGGAGTTGCAGGATGCCTTGGATTATTTTTTTGTAAAACGATTGGCATAGGTGCTTGCAACGAAGGAATCCGGTTTAATTTTGGCTTCGATGCCGAGAGAATTCATCCTTGCAATCATTTCATTGACAAAGACGCTCGTTTTGTTCCTTTGTCCGCATCCGATGTCGATATGGCCTTCAATCGTGAAGCTTGCACCTTTGTACACATGAGGCAGGACAAGATTGATCAATTGTTCCTTTTTTTCTTCCGTGAATAGTGAAACGACTTCTTCCGTCAAAGAGGTTTCATAGGAGATGCGCTCATGCAAATTTGTCATTCGCCTTGGGACGATTACTTTGCGGAAGCATGCCCAAACACCTTTGCCTTTTTGCTGAATGACAATGCCGGTAATAAATTTTGTTTCTTTGCTGTATACTTGCGAATCTGTTCCAAACATCAAAGTAAAGTTCCCGGTCGGATCTTTTTTAATAAACTGTACAATGGCTTCAAAAACTTGATCGAATGTCATGTTTTTTTGAGTCAAATTTTGAAAGGTGCCGTCCGTCAATCGATCGTTATTCATAGATCTTACCTTTCTTGGCGATTTTAGAATTAGTACAGTTTATTCAATATTGGAACAGAAATGTGCTTATCCACGACTGAAGGATTTTCGGGCAATTATTGAATCCGTCTCCGCCTTATCTATTCGATTCGCGGATCGATTTCATCACCCGTTTTGATATCAATGATTTTTTCATGATTTTTCGGTGTTGGGATAATTTTGCTTTCTGGAGGCTGTACATTATTTTCCACCCAATCCACCAGCAACAAAAATGCCTGGTGTGCATAGGGCAACAACGGCTGAAGCTCTTTTTCGGGATCCGTTGCCGGGTTCCATACGAGCCCATCTACATGATTTCCTTTTTCTATGATATATAGACGATGAAGATGTCCTCTTTTTGCCCGTTTAACCAATTTTTCATATCCTTTTGCATGAATGTCCGGGAAAATGAGGGCGTCCAAAGAACCGGTGATGCTGATGAGAGGAACGTCAATTTGGCCGGTGTTTTCAATCTCTTTTATTTTTTCTTTCATGAATTTTCTTCTTTCGTTGTAACGATAATTTTTGAAAATATGATCATAAGTGCGGTCGCGGAGGCCGTTTTCGTCAAACTTCAAGTAGTCGCGCCAATGAATGCGGTTTGGTGCGGCAGGGTCGAAATGGTCCCGGTAAATGTTCAATGTGATAAACCAATAGATTTGGTCATGATATGCCCATAATTTTTCGGAGCCTTTTGGCACGCCCGCCTTATATAATTCATTTACCGCTTTTTCTTTTTCCTTCCCGTTTCCATAGATGGCCTGTTCAGCATGATTCACGACCGGAATCAGGGAGCTGATCAGATTTGGCGCTTTTTCTGTCCAAAGTACGCCTTCCCAGTCCACACCGCCGTCAAATAATCTCGGTTCCCCCGTCTTTTTCGGGTCATCATTTTCCAAAGCATAGCGCACAACATATCCGCCATTTGAGATGCCGATGGCGTAAGTCGGCACTTTATGATCAGGCCGGACCAATTTGCTTGCCGGATTTGACGAATCATTCGGATCAATCAATTTTTCGCTGAAATTGTTGATTAAATATTGCTGGGCCGCCTTTGTAATTTGCCTGAAGCGGAAATGCCACTCTGCGACGGAATCATCTTCATCGACAAGAGCATTTTTCACTTTCGCCAATGGATCGCCTTCCACTTCCGTTCCCTGTGTTCCCTTGTCGATTGCTGCGAAGGCATATCCTTTTTCAAGAACAAAATCGCTGAATAATAAGTCTGTCGCTGTTTCATTTCTTGTAGCGGGTATGCCGGAAACGACCAATTTGCCGTTCCAATGGTCAGGCACCCGGATGATGAATTGGGCATCTTCAAAAGCGCCCGTCACCTGGGTACCGGTTATTTCCGCCGGTTTGTACATTTGATGCCAACCTGTCCCTTTTTCAGGATTTCCCCAATAAATAGGAGCTAATAGATTATTGCCATATAGATTGGCCTTCTCCAGCTGCCGCGGATTCAACGTTGTCAGCCAGCGCAGGTCTTGTCCGTCAAAATAAGTCACTTCCACTGAATGGGCCCCGGGAATTATTTCATTTGCATGTGCCGGCGTCCCCCCGCCGATGGAATTGATTCCAAAAAAGAGAAACGAGGTTAAAGTAATTCCGGTAAGTTTCCGATACAAGGAATGACTCTCCTTTTCAACGTGATTTTCTTTAATTGTATATTCATATTTTTGGAAATTTATGAAAACTTACTGCATCAATTGGGCTTGGCCGCATGCAAAAGTGGAAGAATTATTGTTATAATTAACGTAAAAAGAAGAAAATTTGCCGAAATAGAGGTGAAAAAATAAAAAATCCATCATAAAATATAGATAACAATAAAATTTTTAGGGAGGTATGTGGATGATAACCGGTCAGTTAGAGCGGGCTTTTCAATTGGCTGAAAAGCATCGTCTCGAAGTCAGCACCATTTTGGAATTAGACAAAATCATAAGGAAGGAAATCAATTCGACCCCGATGATGGAGGAAAAAATACTTCATCAAGTCATTAAAATTTTGGAAAACAATAAAAGATTTCTTAAGGAGGCAACATAGCAATTGGAAAAACAAGTGGAATTGTATGGTGATATAGACGAATTTGATTAAAGGCACTGCTCTTTAAAAAGAAATGGTGAAAGAGCAGTGCCTTAATAATTTTATACATAATTCAGTTTGCTTTTGACTCTTTGCGTTTTTTGGCAATTTCCGCAGTAGCGGTGAACAATACGTCGGATGAGGAATTCAATGCGGTCTCGCAAGCATCTTGCAATACGCCGATGATGAATCCGACAGCCACCACCTGCATGGCGATATCGTTGGAAATGCCGAACAGGCTACATGCGACAGGAATCAGCATCAATGAACCGCCGGGAACTCCCGATGCGCCGGCGGCTGAAATTGCCGAGAGCACTACCAGGATAATGGCCGTAATGACATCTACATCAATTCCCAACGTATGACAAGCCGCAATCGATAAAACGGAAATCGTAATTGCTGCACCGGCCATGTTAATCGTGGCGCCTAATGGAATGGATACGGAATATGTGTTTTTATCCAAACGCAATTTTTCGCATAAAGCCAAATTGACCGGAATATTCGCTGCTGAGCTTCGGGTAAAGAACGCGAATATTGCGCTTTCTTTTAATGTCATCCAAACGAGGGGATATGGATTTTGCCGCGTAAAAATAAAGGTAATCAGCGGATTGATCACTAAAGCCACAAAGAACATGCAGCCAAGAAGAATGGCTAAAAGTCTTACATAATCTTCCAAAGCGGTAATTCCGTTTGTTGCGACCACTTCAAATACAAGCCCCATAATGCCGACCGGCGCTAATTCAATTACCCATTTCACAATTGCCGAAACGGCTTCCGCAAAGTCATCGATCATCGTTTTAGTGGAGTCCGACGCTTTCTTTAACGTAATTCCAAGGAGGACTGCCCAGGCCAAAATTCCGATATAATTGGCATTCACCAGCGCATCGACAGGATTTGAAACGATATTGGAAAGCAAGGTTCCAAACACTTCCCCGATTCCTTGAGGCGGTGTTATATCTTCAGCGCCCGATTTAAGTTTAATGGTCGCAGGGAAAAGGAAGCTGGCAACGACCCCGACCGCCCCGGCGGAAAATGTGCCGATGGCATAAAGAACTAAAATCATTTTCATATTGGTTTTCGCGCCGCTTTTATGATTGGCAATCGCCTGGATTACCAGCACCAGAACCAGGATAGGCGCAACCGATTTTAATGCCCCGACAAACAGACTTCCAAAAACGGAAATCCAACTGATTGCTTTTGGTATTGTTATGCCAAGAATAATTCCTAAAATTAATCCGGCCAATATCCGTTTGACCAGACTGATCCGACACCAGGTATTCCAAACTTTTTTCATAAAAAACCTCCACATTTTGCTCTGAAAATACATTTGTTTTCATCGAAAGGACATCGTCAAATATAGTTTAGCATGAATATTTCAAATCCGAAGAAATTTGTAATTTCAAAATAGTAAATGTATTTTGATTAAATAAAAAAATCTCCTGAAAAGGAGATTTCAAAATTATGATAATTTTGTTATTTTACTTTCCACAAACCGGCTCCATTCAAAATTCTTTGGATTCCTCCTTTGCAGAGGCCATATGACCTCCAACTGCACGTATAACAGAGAACATCTATATCTTCCGGAGTCACATATTTCCGGATACGGGATTCCACTTCTTCCCAAGTGATGACTTGTCCGACGCTTAATCCTAATTTTTCCAATACTTTTTTGTCCCGTTCAAAAATGTTTTTGTCCAGGCAATGATAGTCTTTGCAGTCAGGGTATTTTTCGCAGATTTGATCAACCCCGTCAATAATTTCAATTAATGTTTTCGGGTTTTTTCTCAATTCAGTATGTATTCGTTTCATATTTTCCGCAAATTCCTCGGAATACCCCATCCCCCTGAAACCGATGAGGCAGAACAGATGGTGACCACGTAATTTAAACATGAGCTTCCTCCCATAGGCAACGTTATAAAGTTAATTACATCATACCATTTGGGAGGAAAAAAATGCACATCCAGAAAAAAACAACAATTATATGCGGCAAAAATCAATGGATTTCCAACGATTCTCAATGTTCCCTGCATTTCTAAAGTATTAAAAACTTCCCCTTGTGCATTCTAATGGCACAAGGAGGTGAACGGCATGGCGAACCGCAGCTCCAACAAATTATTATTCCCTGGTGCAGAAGCGGCCTTAAACCAAATGAAATATGAAATTGCGCAAGAGTTTGGCGTAAATCTTTCACCGGATTCTTCATCCCGTGCAAACGGTTCTGTCGGTGGGGAAATTACGAAACGTCTTGTGCTAATGGCTCAACAACAATTGCAAGGGAAGTCTGAATAAATCATCAGAGTAGAAAAAAGAGCGAATAAAATTTCGCTCTTTTTTCATTTGCTGCAAGCCCGCTATTATTGTAACCATTATGAATGATATTACTCATATGTAAAACAGAAAATGTTTAAGAATTTATTAACAATGTGAAATATAAACCGGCCAATGTGAAGAACAAAATCGGCAAAGTCAACACAATCCCTATTTTAAAATAAGTTGCCCAGGAAATTCTGATTCCCTTGTTTTTAAGGACATGTAGCCAAACAAGGGTGGCAAGGGAGCCGATGGGCGTAATTTTTGGGCCCAGATCAGAACCGATGACATTGGCAAAAATCAATGCTTCGCGGATGGCGCCGGATGTATCGGTTTCCGCAATGGCCAGCGAGTCAATCATGATGGTAGGAAGGTTGTTCATCACAGAGGACAGGAAAGCCGAGATATATCCCATGCCGATGGTAGCGGCAAACAATCCGCCCCGGGATGTCCACTCGATGACAGATGCCAATCCTTTTGTAAATCCCGCATTTCCCAGACCATAAACGACCAAATACATCCCGATGGAAAAAAATACAATATTCCATGGAGCTCCTTTTAACACCGCTTTTGTATTGACTGCAGGACTTTTCCAGGCCATTCCCAACAGGAAAAGCGCCATAATCCAACCGATGAAGGAAACGGGGATATGTATCAATTCTGCTGTAAAATAACCGGTTAATAATATTGCCATCATCGGCCAGGCCAACAGAAACAATTTTCGATCCCGAATCGCTTCCCGCGGATTTTTCAGCATCGCTACATCATATTTTGATGGAATGGATTTATGGAAATATAAAAGCAGCACAACAATCGTCGCGGTTAAAGAAAACAAATTCGGAATGATCATCCGAAGAGCGTATTCCTTGAAACTGACACCAAAAAAATCGGCAGCAATCACATTCACCAAATTGCTGATTAAAAAGGGAAGGGAAGTGGTGTCCGCGATAAACCCGCTGGCCATGATGAATGGAAAAATCATTTTTTCGCTAAAACGTAAATTCCGGACCATGGCAAGAACAATCGGTGTCAAAATCAGAGCCGCTCCGTCGTTGGAGAAAAAGGCTGACACAAAAGCCCCGAGAACCGTCACGGTAATGAACATCCGCACTCCGTTTCCTTTCGCGATGCGGGCCATGTGCAGGGCAGACCATTCAAACAAGCCGATTTGATCCAAAATAAGTGAAATGATAATGATGGCTATAAATAATAATGTGGCATTCCAGGTGATGCTTACAACGGCGAAAACATCTTCCAGGTCCACCACTCCGGCGATCAACGCAAGCACCGCACCGCCGCAGGCAATCCACCCGATATTGATGTTTTTTGGCTGTTTTATCACGAGGACAAGGGTGATGGTGAAAATGAAAATGGCCAAAATGAAATTAAGCAAAATCGTTGCCTCCATCCAAACTCAGCTGAAATAGGATTATCTAAATTTCACAAGTGCTATTTTACTATATTGATTTTTGTTTTCCTATCGATTCCTGAATATGTGCAAAATAAAAACCTGCCAATCAATTGGCAGGGGAATTTATGAAATCAATTGCGGCTCTATGTCTTTCAGCAACTGCTCGATTGTTTTTTGTTGTTCCTCATTTAATGGCACTAATGGCAAACGTACTCCTCCAACAGATATGCCTTTTAGATTTAAGGCAGCTTTGACAGGTGCAGGGTTTGGCGCGATGAACATTCCTTTCATGATCGGCAAAAGTTTTCGGTGTTCTTTTGCAGCTTCTTGGATATTGCCGTTCAAGAAATGCTGGATCATGGATTGCATTTCGTTTCCAATAATATGGGAAGCTACGGAAATAACTCCTGTACCTCCTACCGCCATTGAAGGCAATGTCAAGCTGTCATCTCCGCTGTAAAGGGAGAAATCATCCGGTGTTCTTTCGATGATTTGTGCCATTGCATCCAAATTGCCGCTTGCTTCTTTAATAGCCACAATATTCGGAATCTCCGCAAGACGGACAACGGTATCAACGGATAAATTTACGACGCTTCGTCCAGGAATGTTGTACAAAACTACAGGCAGCTTTGTGCTTTGGGCAATGCTTCTGAAATGTTCATACATGCCTTCCTGGTTAGGTTTATTGTAGTACGGAGTAACGAGCATTACACCGTCAACACCGATTTCTTCGGCTTTTTTTGTAAGTTCAATGGAAGCCCTTGTATTATATGATCCTGTACCTGCAATTACCGGGATTCTGCCATTGACAGTTTTTACTGCAAATTTAAAAAGTTCCAATTTTTCGTTTTCTGTTAATGTAGGGGATTCCCCGGTTGTTCCGCAAACAACCAAACCGTCTGTTCCGTTGGCCATTAAGTGATGAATTAACCTTTCTGCTGCGTCAAAGTCCACTTCACCGTTTTGGTCAAACGGTGTCACCATTGCTGTTAATACTCTCCCGAAATTCATTTCTTCTCCACATCCTTTTCATTTTTTTGTAATGGAGAAGGGCAATTTTCTAATAAACGCAAAAAGCAACAACGAAGAGCCCCGTTGTTGCAAAAAAATGAAAATTTTTGCGTAAGATAGCCCTCCATATAGTTTCCTATATGACAGTCCTGCACTTATTCAATGCAGGACCAGCCCCTGAAAAAATGAGTTTCCAGGGACTTCGGCAAATCCCCCTTTCCACAATGATCATTGGACCTCATTATCCTCACACTGTGTACTCTTGGTCTTTGCGCCTCTATCCTTACTTCAACACAATATTGAATTGAAATAAGTCGATGTATAATTATATACATTGTATATTCTTTTATTTGGAAAAGCAATAATGATTATGGCTTCAAATGGCTTCCGTATCTTTATTTTATAAGAAATATAGAAAAATTTGAAATATTCGATTGGATTTTTTATAAAATAAATTTTTTGGTGTCCATAAATTGGAATCCGGAAACGCAGGCAAAATGTAGGACAAGGCCGATTGGAAAATGTATTTTTTATTATTTTCGCAACTTGCCGTTTCCGTCAATTCATCGGATTTTATTAACCGTATATGATGCAATGAAGCGTATCGTTTGGCGGAAGCGGTAAATTGGCCGGATATAATAATGGCCTCATCCGCTCCATAAGTTTTTTTCTTGGATTGGACAATTTGTATGCTCCGGATATCCGCTGCATTTCGGGAATTTATAGATTGTACAATATATTTTTTTGTGCCTTTCCATAAAATCAGATCTACATCGAAGGACTCCAATTCTTTGGATACAACGGCCACATAACCTTGTTTTTCAAAAATGCTTTTTAAGAAATAGAGGTATTCCAAATCTTGTGACCGGTTGATTTGTTTTAAATCAATCTCTTTTTTTCCGGATTTTATCAATTTAATAAAACGGCATACCGAGTAGAAAATGAAACGGAAACTCGATGTTCTAAAAGGTTTGTAAAAAATGGCGGCTGCAATGAATAACATGAAGTGCAATTTTACATCATAAATATCCGGCTTTGCGGAAAATGAACTGATAAATGTGATGACAATTCCGAAACTAAACATCGACACTATTATGAATTCAATCGCTTTATGGCCGAACTTCCGATTTTTCATGGCAATCATCCTTGTTTTTAGTCTTATTTTTCGCTTATTGGGTCCAAGTTATTCTTAAAACTATGGGCTATACCGAGATAAAAATATTGATAATTTTTCTGTTCTTTGTGTATGATAAGAAAAACATTTCAATTTCGAGATAATAGCCATGAAGGCTTGATGGGGGAAAAGTGATGGAAATAGGATTAACGACATTTGTCGAAACGACGCCCGATGTACGGACTGGGAAAGTGATCAGTCACGCACAACGCCTTCGGGAAGTGGTGGAAGAAATCGAGCTTGCGGATGAAGTAGGATTGGATGTTTATGGTGTGGGGGAACATCACCGGAAAGATTATGCATGTTCCGCTCCGGCGGTTTTGCTTGCGGCAGCTGCAACGAGGACAAAACGCATCAAATTGACGAGCGCGGTCACGGTGCTGTCTTCGGATGATCCGGTTCGGGTGTATCAGCAATTTGCAACGCTCGATGCCATTTCAAATGGCCGGGCGGAAATCATGGCCGGCCGCGGTTCTTTCATTGAATCATTCCCGTTATTCGGGTACGATTTGAAGGATTATAATGAATTGTTTGAGGAAAAATTGGATTTATTATTAAAAATACAAAAGAATGAAATTGTTCAATGGAACGGCAAATTCCGTCCAAGCATTGACGGACGCGGAGTATATCCAAGACCGGAAAGGGAAATTCCCATTTGGATTGCCAGCGGAGGAACACCCCAGTCCGTGGCAAGAGCGGGCGCATTAGGCTTGCCTTTATGTTTGGCCATCATCGGAGGAAGTCCATTGCATTTTGCGCCTCTGGTAAAGCTCTATTACCGAGCAGCCAAAGAAGCGGGGCACGATCTTTCAAAATTAAAAGTGGCTTCCCATTCCCATGGTTTTGTTGCGGAAACGACCGAAGAGGCAGTGGAAAAGTTTTTCCCGCCAACCCAGTATGCCATGAATGTATTGGGCAGGGAGCGCGGCTGGGGACCTTATACGCAGGCGACATTTGATTATGCCCGAAGTTTGGAAGGGGCATTGTATTGCGGAGATGTCAAAACGGTAGCGGAAAAAATCATTTTCCTGCGCAAAAATGTCGGCATTACACGATTTTTGCTTCACTGCCCTGTAGGTTCGATGCCTCATGAGGATGTGATGAGATGCATTGAACTGTTGGGAAAAGAAGTGGCGCCAATTGTCCGGGAAGAAGTGGCAAAATGGGAAGCGCAAGGAAATGGCCAAATTGAGAGGTGATCAATGACCTTGGGAAAGAGAAAGGTGAAACAAAGACGAATTGGGAAGATCCCCAATTCGTTTTTTATGTAATATTGACTGATTCGGAAATATTATCAGAATTGGAAGCCGCAGATGAACGACATGTAAATGGCATTATCAAATGAGGAGGAAATAAATTTTGGCAAATTGCCTGGGAGAACATAAAAAAAGGGTGCGGGCTGAAAATCCCGCACCAAAATGGAGTAGATAAGAAAGGGGTTTCGAAAGGATATACTTAAAGCATGGGGCAACAATGTAAAAGCTTTACAAATTGTACTCCATTCATCCTTTGATTTAATTTTACTCCAAAAACATGATGAATAAAAGAAATGGGAAATTTTTTCAAAGAATATTCAAAACTTTTTGAACAGCTTTAGACAAACAAATTTTGATTGAATATGGAAGAAAATACTTGGGGTTTATTTTTCTGCTATAGAATGTGATATAATTGAAGAAATTTTGTGGGATCCAGAGGTGAACATTATGATCAAAATTACGGCAGATAGCACTTGCGACTTGTCTCCGCAAATTTTGGAACAATACAACATTTCATTAATCCCTTTTCACATACTGATCGATGATGAGGATTTCCGGGATGGGGTTGACATTACTCCGAAAGATTTGTTCCGCTATGTCAGCGAAGAGGGGAAATCCTGCAGAACAGCCGCGATCAATGTTTTTGAATACGAAAATTTTTTCAAAGAATTTTCGCCGAATTATGATGCGGTCATACATATCAGCTTAGGATCCGGCTTTTCTTCCACCCATCAAAATGCAAAAATTGCCGCAGAACAATTTGAAAATGTGTACGTTATCGATTCGCAAAATTTATCGACCGGAAGCGGACACGTTGTTCTGGAAGCGGCGATTATGGCGCAAAATGGGGCACAGCCCGAAGAGATCATCAAGCATTTGGAAGAAATTGTTCCTAAAGTGGATACAAGCTTCGTCATTGATACGATGGAATATTTAAGAAAGGGAGGACGCTGTTCCGGAATTGAAGCTTTTGGAGCTACACTGTTGAAAATCAAGCCGTCCATCGAAGTGGTCGATGGCAAAATGATTGTCGGAAAAAAATATCGGGGAAATTTCGACCGCTGCATTGTCAACTATGTTAAAGACCGCCTTGAAAATAATGATGATATCGATTATTCAAGAGTGTTCATTACCCACTCTTATTGTTCACCGGAAACTGTCCAAAAAGTCAGAGAGGCCATTGATAAGTACGCCAAGTTTGAAGAGATTATTGAAACGTATGCGGGCTGCACTGTTTCCACTCACTGCGGTCCCAATACGTTAGGGATCTTATATAAGCGAAAAAGCAAAAAGTAACATAACGATATGCTGAATCCGTCCGGATTACTCCGGACGGTTTTTTCCGTTTTTTACATTCAGGGCAAGTCCTAAAAAGTGGAAAAGAAGGGATTGATATTTGTATAATAAAACTGGAATCATTTTGAAAGAATAATAGGAGGGATTATGAATGGATCCGAAGGCGAAAAGAACTGCATTGAGAGGGATCACATACGGGCTCTACATTATCGGCACAAAAGACAATGAAGGTGTAAACGGATTTGCGGGCAACTTTTTGACGCAGACTTCTTTTGAACCGCCTCTTGTAGCCATCGCTGTAAAAGAAGGCACCCGCTCCCAAAAACAAATTGCCGAAAGCGGCGTCTTCAGCGTAAACATTTTGGAATCCGGCCAAAAAGATATGGTCACTGCCTTCTTTAAATCATTGCAACCGGAAGGGAATAAATTGGCAGGATATGAATTCTACACGGCAGAGACAGGCTGCCCAATCTTCAAAGATGCATTAAGCTTCTTCGAATGCAAAGTGGTGGACAAAGTTGAAAAAGGCGACCACTACATTTATGTAGGGGAAGTCATCAATGCCGGCGTTCACCGCGAAGGAGATCCGCTAACAATGAAAGAAACAGGCTTCTATTATGGGGGATAAAATTTCTTCATAAAAATGATGAACCATCATATAATGGTAGTGAAAATCTTGAAAAAAGCTTTCCTAAAGCAGGCGTGCTTAGGAGAGCTTTTTTCTATCTTATAGAATCTCAAATGAAAATTCATAGGTATCATACACCAAACGCAATCATACTATGTTATAAATTAAAGCCCTGAATGGAGGGAAGGCGCTATCGACATTTTAAAGAAAATCAAAGAGCACAGAGAAGAAGAAGAGAAGCTGAAGTGGGAAGGGACTTTTGCCGAATATTTGGAAATTGTGAAAAAACGT
The DNA here is from genome assembly GCF_038593155.1 of Ureibacillus sp. FSL K6-8385. Lineage (GTDB taxonomy): Bacteria > Bacillota > Bacilli > Bacillales_A > Planococcaceae > Ureibacillus > Ureibacillus terrenus. The sequence goes on along the minus strand of NZ_CP151968.1, from coordinate 2,291,539 downwards.
CCAGAAGTTGCACAATCTGCTCACGCCCGGGTTTACAATATGATCAAAAGCGCAGGAATCGAAGAAAAGAATGGACAAAAAATCTATAAATTCTTCAGCAACGAAATCTTTGGTCTGGAATCGACTATTGAACGCTTAGTGGAAGAGTATTTCCATCCTGCCGCCAAAAGACTTGATGTGCGGAAACGGATTCTGCTTCTAATGGGACCGGTCAGCGGTGGAAAATCAACCATCGTGACATTGTTAAAACGCGGATTGGAAAAATATACCCGCACTGATGAAGGAGCGGTCTATGCAATCAAAGGCTGCCCGATGCATGAAGATCCTCTGCACCTGATTCCGCATCATTTGCGCGACGATTTTTATAAAGAATATGGCATACGCATTGAGGGAAGTTTGTCTCCGCTTAATCAACTGCGATTGGAACAAGAGTATGGAGGACGCATAGAAGATGTCATGGTAGAGCGGATCTTCTTCTCGGAAGATAAACGGGTAGGAATCGGAACTTTTACCCCGTCCGATCCAAAATCCCAGGACATCGCAGATTTGACAGGCAGCATCGACTTCTCGACCATTGCGGAATACGGTTCGGAATCCGACCCGAGAGCTTACCGGTTTGACGGCGAGTTAAACAAAGCGAATCGTGGGCTTATGGAATTCCAGGAAATGTTAAAGCTTGATGAAAAGTTCTTATGGCATTTATTATCACTCACGCAAGAAGGCAACTTCAAAGCCGGAAGATTCGCGCTCATTTCAGCCGATGAGCTCATTGTGGCCCATACCAACGAAACCGAATACCGTTCCTTCATTGCCAATAAAAAGAATGAAGCGCTCCACTCAAGAATTATCGTCATGCCGATTCCATACAACTTAAAAGTGAGTGAAGAAGTGCGCATTTACGAAAAAATGATCAAAGAAAGCGACATGGCCCATGTACACATTGCGCCTCATGCGCTGAGAGTGGCTGCGATGTTTTCCGTATTGACAAGACTGGAAGAGCCGAAAAAGCAAGGCATTGATATTGTGAAGAAAATGAGGCTGTATGATGGGGAAACAGTGGAAGGATTCAACGATACCGATGTGGAAGAATTGAAAAAGGAATACCCGAATGAAGGAATGAAAGGCATTGATCCGCGCTATGTCATCAACCGCATTTCATCGGCGATCATCCGTAAAGAAGTGCCATCCATCAATGCGCTGGATGTTTTAAGGTCATTAAAAGATGGACTAGATCAGCATCCGTCCATTACACCGGAAGATCGGGAAAAATATTTGAACTACATTGCCATTGCAAGAAGAGAATATGATGAGATAGCCAAAAATGAAGTTCAAAAAGCCTTTGTTTATTCTTACGAAGAGTCCGCCAAAACATTGTTGAACAATTATTTGGACAATGTGGAGGCTTATTGCAACAAGCATAAAATCAAGGATCCGCTGACCGGTGAAGAAATGCCGCCTGATGAAAAACTGATGCGTTCAATAGAAGAACAAATCGGCATTTCGGAAAATGCGAAGAAGGCGTTCCGGGAAGAAATCCTCATCCGTCTTTCCGCATATGCAAGGAAAGGAAAGAAATTCGACTATAATTCCCACGAAAGGCTGCGGGAGGCGATTCAAAAGAAATTGTTTGCAGACTTGAAAGATGTCGTAAAAATTACGACTTCCACAAAAACACCGGATGAAGCGCAGTTGAAAAAAATCAATGAAGTAATCGCCAGATTGATAGATGAATATGGCTACAATTCCACTTCAGCCAATGAATTGCTGCGTTATGTCGGCAGTTTATTGAACAGATAAACTTATTGCAGGCAGTAAACACCCAGTGTATGTGCTAAGATTTTTTCTTAGCACATTTTTTATGAAAAAAATGTAGTGGTAATCCTGCAAAACTCGCGCATATGATAAAAAAAGTGATTTTCGGATGGACTCGGGAAGATCATGAAAGATGGGTGATGAACAAATGAAGAACGAAAATAATAAGGATTATATTGTTTCTCGAGAGGATTGGTCTTTGCACCGCAAAGGTTACCAGGACCAACAACGTCATATGGAAAAAGTGAGGGAAGCGATCAAAAACAATCTGCCGGATTTGATCAGCGAAGAGAGCATCATCATGTCCAATGGCCGCAAAGTGATCAAGATTCCGATCCGTTCTCTTGAAGAATATAAAATCCGTTATAACTACGGGAAAATGAAACATGTTGGCCAAGGGCAAGGAAACAGCAAGGTCGGCGATATCGTCGCGCGGGATTCGCAGGGAGCCCAAGGGCCGGGAAAAGGGAAAGAGGCCGGAAATCTGCCCGGTAAAGACTATTATGAAGCCGAAGTGAGCCTGGAAGAAGTGCAAAACCTCTTATTCAGCGAATTGGAATTGCCGAACTTGGAACAAAAGGAAATGTCCAATATTATAACGGAAAAAATTGAATTTAACGATATCCGAAAAAAAGGCTTAATGGGAAATATCGATAAGAAACGCACGATTCTTTCGGCGATGAAGCGCAATGCATTGAGGGGAAAAGCGCAAATCATGCCGATTACCGAGGAAGATTTGCGGTTCAAGACATGGAATGAGGTCATAAAACCGGAATCCAACGCGGTCGTGTTGGCAATGATGGATACAAGCGGCTCCATGGGAAATTTTGAGAAGTATTGTGCCCGGACATTTTTCTTTTGGATGACCCGTTTCTTGCGTACGAAATATGAAAAGGTGGAAATTGAATTTATTGCCCATAGCACAGAAGCGAAAATCGTAACGGAAGAAGAATTTTTTACAAAAGGGGAGAGCGGAGGAACCATCTGCTCATCCGCCTATTTGAAAGCTCTTGAATTGATTAAGTTAAAGTATAGTCCAAGTCGTTATAATATTTATCCTGTTCATTTTTCAGACGGGGAAAACATGTCCAGCGACAATGAAAAATGTTTGAAACTCGTCAATGAACTGATGAAAGTTTCCCAGATGTTTGGATATGGGGAAGTGAATGCATTAAACCGTTATTCCACTTTGATGAATACTTATAAAAAAATCAAGAATCCGAAATTCCGCCATTATGTGATTCGCCAAAAAAGCGATGTTTACGAAGCGTTAAAAAGCATGTTCCAAAAACAAGAGGAAAATGCTTAAAGGGGAGATTCAGGTGGATAAAGAACTCCAGAAGGCCATTGATGAAATTACGGAAATTGCCATTGGTTTCGGGCTGGATTTTTATCCGATGAGATATGAAATCTGCCCTGCGGACATCATCTATACCATTGGCGCCTACGGGATGCCGACAAGATTTTCCCATTGGAGCTTCGGGAAGCAATTTTACAAAATGAAGCTGCAATATGATCTGGGTCTCAGCCAAATCTATGAACTCGTCATCAATTCCAATCCTTGTTACGCCTTTTTATTGGAATCCAATACCCTTACGCAAAACAAATTAATTGTCGCCCACGTACTGGCCCATTGCGACTTCTTTAAAAACAATGTACGTTTCTCCAATACGAGAAGAGATATGGTGGAGAGCATGACGGCGACCGCTGAACGCATTGCCAGCTATGAGCGGCAATATGGCAAGCATGAAGTTGAAAAGTTTTTGGATGCGGTATTGTCCATCCAGGAACATATCGATCCGTCCATCATTCGTCCGCAGTTGATCTACGATGAAGAAGAGGAAGAAGATGAAAGCAGCATCATCATTCCGACACCATATGATGATTTGTGGAAATTGGATGAACTTGTGGAAGGAAAAAAAGAAGAGAAGCCCAAGAAGAAAAAGAAGAAATTTCCTCCAAAGTCGGAAAAGGATTTGCTGTTGTTCATCGAACAATACAGCCGCGAACTGGAGGAATGGCAGCGGGATATTTTGACGATGATGAGGGAGGAAATGTTATACTTCTGGCCACAGTTGGAGACGAAGATTATGAATGAGGGATGGGCGTCCTACTGGCATCAGCGGATTATGCGGGAACTGGATCTGGATACGGCCGAAACGATTGAATATGCCAAACTGAATGCGGGAGTGCTTCAGCCATCGAAAACCTCCATCAATCCGTATTACTTAGGTTTAAAAATCTTTGAAGATATTGAAAGGCGCTACGACAATCCGACGGAAGAAATGAAAAGAATGGGGGTAAAACCGGGATCAGGAAGGGAAAAAATCTTTGAAGTTCGGGAAATCGAATCGGATATTTCCTTCATCCGGAATTATTTAACAAAAGAACTTGTGGAACAGGAAGATTTATATTTATTCGAGAAAAAAGGAAATACGTATCAAATCACGACTAAGGATTTTGAAAAAGTCCGGAATCAGCTGGTATCCATGAGAGTGAACGGAGGATTTCCTTACATCGTAGTGGAAGATGGAGATTATGAAAGAAACGGGGAATTGTACTTAAAGCACTGTTACGAAGGAATGGAGCTGGATCCTTATTATTTGGAACATGTATTGCCATATATTTATCAGCTTTGGGGGCGCTCCGTCCATTTGGAAACGGTGGTTGAAGGGAAGCCGGTGCTCTATTCCTATGATGGAAAAAGAAATTCAAGAAAAACGTTGTAACGGCCTCTTGAAAGCTCATGAAGTATCATGGGCTCTTATTTTTTATTTTATGGGAAGAAGACGTGGAACTTATTTTTTTTATTTCATCGTTTTTCATACCGGGTAACTTTACTAAAATTTTGTTAATATAATTGTAGGGTAGTAGATTGATTATGGTTTCTTTTCAGAGGCGGAAATGAACATGCTTAGAAAATTGAATTGGAAAAAAATTACTTGGACCATTTTGTTTTTTTCATTATTGTTTTCCGTTATTTTTATTATCACCCGTATGGTGTTTGCTCCCGCAGAATTAAAAGCGATGGAAGAACATGCAAAGGTCAAGACTGATTATGTGCTGATGCTTTTGCAATGCAGTTCCGGATTATTGATCATGATGATTCCTGCAATTATCGAAAGAAAAAATTCCGTTGACATTCCTGACTCCATTGAAGTCATTTTTTATATGTTTTTATTTTGCGCCATTTATTTAGGGGAAGTGAAAAACTTTTATTATCTCGTACCATTTTGGGATACCATCCTGCATGCTTTCAGCGGAGTGATGCTGGGGGCGCTGGGATTCATATTAGTGAGGTACTTAAATGAATCAAATCGCATCCACGTTCAATTGTCTCCGTTTTTTGTATCTTTTTTTGCTTTTTGTTTTGCGGTGACGATGGGGACAATGTGGGAAATCTATGAGTTTTTGGCAGATGGTATTTTATCAACCAACATGCAAAAATTTATTGCGTCCGATCTGACCGTGCTCAGTGGAAGGGATGCTTTGAAAGATACGATGATGGATTTGATAGTGGATTCAGTCAGTGCCCTGATCATATGCTTTTATGGATATCTGAAGTTGAAAAAATTGAAGAAACAAGGATACTTGAGATAAAAAGGGTGCAGAAGGGCATACCTTCTGCACTCTCCTTTTATTTATGGAAAGAAACGTGCCCTTTCAATGGATTTTGTTTCCCGGCCTTTGTACCTCTTCTTTCGCTGCTTTCCGAATTCTTCCTGGCAAACGTTCTTACTTTTAAATAGGAACTATGATCGGCAGTATCATCGGCTTTTTCTTTGTTTTTTCATACAAATATTGGCCTACGTCTTTTTTGACGGCTTTTTTCATGGCAAAAATATTGAAATCTTTATCTTTGAAAGAATCAATTGTGCTCTTGGTGATTTCATTAATATTGCGAATCAAATCACCCGATTCCTTGGCATAAACAAATCCCCGGGAAATGGAGTCCGGTTCTGATACCCGGCTTCCGTCAGCTTTATTGACGGTGATGACAATGATCAGCATACCTTCTTCCGAAAGCTGCTTCCGGTCTCTCAACACAATATCTTCAATTCCTTCTTCGCCAAAGGCATCGACATACGCATCTCCGGCGGGGATTTTTCTCGTTTGCCGGGCTTCCTGGTGCTGTATATCCACCACATCGCCGTTATTTAATATGAAAATGTTTTTTGGTTTGACACCGACGTCTTCCGCCAATTTGGCATGCAAATGCAACATGCGGTACTCCCCGTGAATCGGAATGAAATATTTTGGCTTCATCAGCGTCAGCATCAGTTTGAGATCTTCCTGATAGCCGTGTCCTGAAACATGCATGCCGGTTTTGGAGGCCGGGCCATAAATGACATTGGCTCCCAGCTTGAATAAGTTATCGACGATTTTTGTGACGTCTTTTTCGTTCCCGGGAATAGGCGATGCGGCAAAAATCACCGTATCTCCCGGGTCCACCCGGACATCCCGGTTGCTGTTGGTGGAAAGCCTTGAAAGGGCGGCAAGCGGTTCCCCCTGGCTGCCGGTACATAGAACGACGACTTTTTCGGAAGGCCATTGTTTGACGTCTCTTGCATCGATCAGCAACCAATCCGGGATATCAATATAACCGTATTTTTTGGCGACACTGACGACGTTCACCATGCTTCTTCCAAGAAGGGCGAGCTTCCGGTCCGTTTTGATTGCCGCTTCCACAATCTGTTGGATCCGGTTGACATTGGAAGCGAAAGTAGAAATAATGATTTTCCCGGAAGCATTAAAAAAGGATTCCTCAATTTGTTTCCCCACTTCCCTTTCGGAGGGGGTCGAACCTGGCCGTTCCGCATTCGTACTCTCGGAGATCAGAAGCAAAACTCCATCGTCCCCAATTTGGGCCATTTTATGAATTTCCGTAAACTGCTTGTTTACCGGTGTAAGATCGAATTTGAAGTCCCCGGTATGGACTATTTTTCCTTCCGGCGTATGGAAAACGATGCCTAAACAATCCGGGATGCTGTGGCTGACTTTAAAAAAGGTAGCCTGAATGTTTCCGAAATTCAATCTGGAATCCGAATGAATCTCAATGAGTGTGGATTCGCGGAAAATTTTATGTTCCTTCAGTTTTAATTCGATTAATCCCAAAGTAAAACGTGTGGCGTAGACAGGGATATTGATTTTTTTCAGCAAATATGGGATGCCGCCAATATGATCTTCATGGCCATGGGTAATGATGATTCCGCGGATTTTGTGTTGATTTTCCACGAGATAGGTAAAGTCAGGGATAATCAGATCAACCCCCAAAAAAGTCCTGTCTGCAAACTTTCCTCCGCAGTCGACAATGACTAAATCCTCTCCGTATTCAATGACATACATATTTTTCCCGATTTCATTAATGCCGCCTAATGCGCAGACAGAAAGCATGCCTGTAGATGACAACATCATCCCCTCGCTCCATCAAATTTCCATCCTTCAGTATGGGATATTCTTTTATTTCGTATACAACAAAAGCCTGCTCCCTTTATTCTGCTGCAGGAAGCAGGCTCTCCGTTTAATTGGCCAAAGCTTGCATGATGGCGTGTGGATTAAATCCCACAATCCATTGTCCATCGATTTCTATTTGAGGTACGCCCATTTGACCCGTTTTGTTTACGAGTTCAAACATCGCTTGAGGGTTCATCTCAACGTTTATTTCTCTATAAGGAATGTTTTGCTGCTTCAAAAAATTTTTGACCATCACACAATATGGACAACTGTTTGTCGTATAAACGGTTACGTTCTTCAAAGAAAAATCCCCCTTTTTGCATTATACCCTTATAAGTATAATATACAAAAACATTTATAAAGTACAATAATATGCGTTTTGTTTATTTCGTTAATTAATTACCTATATGGGTATTGTGGCAAGAAAAATTTTATAAATCAATCATAAATCTCTTTTTGCCGAATAGTATGGTAATAACCTGATAGAAGGAAAGAAGTTTTTAGCGAATGACTTTAATAGAGGTGATGTGATAATGCCCCTTTTCATTTGTGTGCTGGAGATAGTTTATTTGTTTTTATGGATGGGATCCGGAAACAAGATTTTTTTCTTTATTGCATTGGGGATTTTTCTTTGGTGGATTTATGAAATGAGGAAGGAGGCAAGGCTCAGAAGGGAAAAAATCGAACAGGATACGATCCGGAGACTGGAACGGATTCCCCATAACAGAAGAGCGGTTTCCGATGATTGTTTAACCGCAATCTTATTGGACGAGCATTCGAAAACTTTTTACTATCTGAAAAGAGATGACGTGGAATCGGGTTTTAAAAAGAAGAGTTATTCATTTGACGAAATCTATGAATGCGCGATTGCCGTGAACGGAAGCATCTGCTCCTTGATTTCAAAAGGCGGCATACATGGCTGGTCAATATTGAATGATGATGTAGAAATATATAATGAGGAAGCTTTCAAAGAAGAAGATACGATCAAAAAATTAAGTTTAAAGATCGCTGTGGACGATTTATCCAACCCCATTATCGAATTCGTATTTTTTGAGGACAAGCGCGGCATTGAAAAAGATACTGAAGAATATGAAGAAATTTGGAAAGAATGCAGGAATTGGCATAAAAAAATCAGCATCATTATTAAACGCAACCAGAAGAATCAGGTGGCTGTCAGCAACTGGGCCCACAATTGAAGAAATTAATTTTGCAACGATCCTTCATGTTAAGAAAAGGATCGTTTTTTATTGAAAGTGTGATTTTCCTCACTTCGTGATTAGTTCGCTTTCGATACAATAAAATCAAAAGATGTATTAATAATATTTCTTTTGGAGAGTGTGATCGGAATGTATAAACGGGATTATAATCAAAATCCTTTTATTGTCATTTGGGAGCTGACAAGGGCCTGTCAGCTGCATTGCCTGCATTGCCGTGCGGAAGCGCAGCGTCACCGCCATCCGTTGGAGCTCGATTTTGAAGAAGGAAAAGCGTTGATTGATCAAATTTATGAGATGGATAATCCGATGCTTGTTTTTACAGGCGGAGACCCGCTGGAAAGGGAAGATGTGTTTGATTTGGCGGAATACGCCATTTCCAAAGGAATGAGGGTATCAATGACGCCATCTGCCACACCGAATGTGACTAAAGAAGCCATTCAACGGGCAAAAGAAATCGGTTTAGCAAGATGGGCGTTCAGCCTTGATGGCCACTGTGCGGAAGTGCATGACCATTTTCGCGGTACGAGCGGTTCTTTTGATTTAACGATGAAAGCGATTTCATATATACATGAACTTGATTTGCCGTTGCAAATCAATACGGTCATCTCCCGTTATAATATCGATTATTTGGAGGAGATAGCCAAAATGGTGGAAGATTTAAATTGCGTCCTTTGGAGCGTTTTCTTCCTCGTCCCGACAGGAAGAGGAAAAGAATCCGACATGATTTCTCCGGCTGAGCACGAGAAAGTATTCCTGTGGCTATATGAATTGTCGAAGAGGGTGCCTTTTGACATAAAAACAACTGCCGCCCAGCATTATCGCCGGGTAGTCATCCAGCAGAAGCTCCGGGAACGCCGGGGGGTGAAGAGTGGGGACCATATTGATTATGAAGATGCTTTGATGAAAGGAAAAACAGGCCAAATTGATGGATTGGGACGGGCCCCGCAAGGCGTCAATGACGGAAACGGCTTTTTGTTTATCTCCCATATTGGAGATGTTTATCCAAGCGGGCTGTTGCCAATCAAAGCGGGGAATGTACGAAAAACACCGCTTGCCGAAATTTACAGAGAATCAGAGATTTTTAAAAATTTGAGAAATCCGGATATGTATAAAGGGAAATGCGGTGTATGCGAATTCAACAAAGTGTGCGGCGGTTCACGTTCACGGGCCTATAGCGTCACAGGCGATTATATGGAAAGCGAACCGTATTGCGTCTATATTCCGAAAGTAATGCGCAAGAAACCAAAACATAACGAAGTTCGATAAATGGCGGTGCAGGAGTGCAATTACTCCGCCCGTCTTTTTTTCATATGTATCTGCAAAGCGCTAAAATAATAAAGGGGACATCTCAAATATAGATAGACGCCCCCGCAAAGTTAATAGTGGATATATACCGCTGTCCCATTTGGTACGATGCTCGCCAGTTCTTCCACATCTTCATTCAACATGCGAACACATCCCTTGGAAACCGCATATCCGATGGAGCCCGGATCATTGGTTCCATGAATACCGTAGCTTTCCTTGGAAAGGGTCAACCACATCGTACCAAAAGGTCCTCCAGGATTAGGGGCTCTATTGACGATCACGAAGTTTCCTGTGGGCGTTTCATAAAGCATTCTTCCTACTGCAATCGGGTAAGTTTTTACTAAAACGCCGTTATGATATAAAGATAAAGTGCGGTTATTGATGGATACATCAATTTCATAAGGAATCGTACTTGGATCCGGCAAACCCGGGATGTTTATCGGTTGGCCGGCATAAATCAAATCCGGATTTGTAATCTGCGGATTATTTTCCAATAATAGAAGATATTCGACCCGATAATCCCTTGCGATTTGAACAAGTGTTTCTCCGGGTTTTACATAGTGAATCATGAATGCACCTCCAACCTATCCGCTAAACACATTTTATTCGGTGCTTTTGGAATAAGTGTCACACAGGAATTTTTTGGGGCTATGATGCTTGTCGGCACATATGCAAAGACCCTGTATAATGTATGACCATATTCTCAAAGATATGTTAGACTTTGTATCAGGTTGTTTTAGAAAAGCGTATTTCTTTATAATCAAAACAGGGTACTTTCTTGGAGGATGCTATGAAAAGATATATTGGGGAAATAATGTTGCTGACAACCGCCATCATCTGGGGGAGCGGTTTTGCTTTTAGCGCCATTTCACTGGACTACTTTACTCCTTACCAAATATTGGCGGTTCGTTTCACTGTCGGGGTATTGATTTTAAGCGTTATATTCTTTCCGCGGGTGAAGCGATTGAAGAAGCCGACCATAAAGAGGGGATTCATTTTAGGTTTTTTATTGTATTCGGCGTTTCTGTTGCAGACGGTCGGACTGCAATATACGACACCTTCGAAAAATGCTTTTATTACAGCGATTAACGTCGTGATTGTCCCGTTTATCGCTTTTTTTCTGGATAAAAGAAAAGTGGATAAATTTGAATTGGCCGGTGCATTTTTGGCCATTATAGGCATTGCCTTTCTATCATTGGAATTATCCATAGCGGAAATAAATATGGGCGATTTGCTTACCTTTGGATGCGCCGTCGGTTTTGCTTATCAAATTTATTACACTTCCAAATATGTGAAAGACGAAGACCCGATATTGCTTACGGTTGTACAGATGGGGGCGGCTGCCCTGTTTGCATGGATGTTCGTGATGGTCAAAGGGGAAATTCATTTTGCGCTGGAATGGAAAGGAATTTTATCTATTTTGTATTTAGGTTCGTTTTCGACGGCTCTTGCTTACTGTTTCCAAACGATGGCGCAAAAGTATACGGGCGAAACCAAGACCGCCATCATTTTATCCACTGAAGCATTATGGGGGATGATTTTCTCCATAATCATATTAAACGAAGTATTGACAGGAAGAATGATCATCGGGGCAGCTCTGATTTTAACGGCCATCATCTTGGCTGAAACGAAACCGGACTTTTTGAGGGGAAAATCAGTGGAGGATGTCAGACAAATCAAATAATGTAGCGGAAAATTGGATCCTGGAGTATAGCTCCAGGATTTTTTACATGAAGGTTTTTTTATGTTTTCTTTTTGCAACGGCACTTGTCGCAATACCGACCGAGGTGATGGCAACAATCGACAGCCATAAAGTGTTGGCGGAGATGAGGAGTCCTCCGATCAGGACAATAATGGAATCGATCATCAAAATAATGATGCCGACATTCCATTCGGTTTTATCGCTGATGAATTGCGCCAATAGGTCGGTTCCCCCGGTGCTTGTATCGAATTTTAACATCAAACCGATTCCCAGCCCTACAAAGGCTCCTCCGATGATTGCCGCATAGATGGCTTTGATGTCCAACAAGTAACGGAGGGGTTTTAACATGTCTATGATGACAGAAGAGACTAATAAGCCGTGGATGCTGTTAAAGAAGTAATGCTTATATTTAAACCATGCCAAAATAAAAATGGGTATGCTCAATATAATCGCCATCAATCCGATTTTCAGATTGAAGAGGTAATGCAAAATCAGCGAAAGTCCAATGATTCCGCCATCCAAAATTTCGTAAGGCGCCAGAAAAAGATTAATGCCAATCGATAATAAAATGCTTCCGAACAGAATAGCCATTCCCTTTTTCACACAGTACATGAACATTCCTCCATATAAGGACATGCACTATTGTATGAAAGGGAAGGGCGGAAAATGCGAAATATGTTATGTGCCGATGAACGCGGCATTATACCTTCCAAACGCAAAAAGGATGGCCTCCGGTTATGCCCAATGATTTGATCTTGCGATAAAAACGTATATGCATTTCAGGGCTTTTAAGGAGTTGGAAGAAAATGAACGATGGTATGATGAATAATTCAATGCAAATTTAACATGATAAAGGCATAACGCTTTAGGAGGTGTTTTAAATGGCAAATAACAATAAACGGTTTACACAAACAGGAACAGATATTGAAGAGGTAAAGCAACAAAATGCCCAAGGAAGCAGCAGTTCTTCTGGAACAAATCCTCAAAAAGTGAGAGAAGAAATTGCGCAGGAAGGCGGATTTGGGACTCCGGGCTTTTCTCAGCCAAGCCAGCCTGGTAAAACCCCAGCCGGGACAGACATTCAGAAAGTGAGAGAAGAAATAGCGGAGGAAAGCGGATTGGAAAGACCAAGCAAGCCGCAGACTGCTCCGGCACCCGGGAAAACACCGGCCGGGACTGATATTCAAAAAGTAAGGGAAGAAATTGCAGAGGAAAGCGGATTCCCGCAGCAGCAACCGAAAAACAATCAACCAACCCCATAAAATGGAAGCGCCTCTTTTTTAGAGGCGTTTTCATTATTTTGTACGAAATTTGATTTATCTATCATAAACAAAATTTGCTAGTATGGAAATAGAACAGTCGTGCGAGGTGACTTTCATGGAAACTCCCAAAATTATCGGTTTGCAAAAATTAAATGAGCAATGGACGACAGAAAGCCCCTTTATTTCTGTGACATATCATAAAGACATGTATCCGCCGGGCACTGACCAGCAAGGAGTGGAAGAAAAGTGGCTGGAAGGAAGAGACTTAGGGGAGGATTTCAAATTAAAAGACGGCTTTCGTATGTATCATGGAAAAACGGTTCCCGGATTCCCGGTTCATCCCCACAAAGGGTTTGAAACGGTGACAATTATTTTAAAAGGGGTCATTGATCATTTCGATTCAAAAGGTTCGTCCTGCCGGTATGCCGACGGGGATGTGCAGTGGCTGACAACGGGCCGGGGGTACCAACATTCTGAAATGTTCCCTCTTGTCAATGAAGATGGGCCTAATCCTCTTGAAATGTTCCAAATTTGGTTGAATTTAGACAGAAAAGGGAAAAGAACGGATCCGGAATACAAAATGTTTTGGAGAGAGGATATACCGGTAATTGAAAACCATTTCAACGGCAAAAAAACGATCGTAAAAATCATTGCAGGCGAATTGTATGGAATTCATTCATTGGAACCGAATCCGGCATCTTGGGCCAAGGACAAAAACCATCATGTAGGAATTTATTTGATACATATGGAGCCTGGGGCAACTTTCACAATCCCGAAAGGATCCGGTACGATGAACCGGAACTTGTATTTCTACGAAGGGGATACCATCCAATTGGAAGGTGTGACTATAAAATCGAATTACCGTTGCAAACTTGTAGGCGATGAAGAAATCGTAATAGTAAATGGAGAACAAAACAGTTCGATCCTCATTTTGGAAGGGGAGCCGATCAATGAGCCCGTTGCTCAATTCGGTCCGTTTGTGATGAATACAAAAGAAGAAATCTACAATACTTTTGCTGAATACAATAAAACGAAATTCGGCGGCTGGAAATGGGACCGGCCTGATCCGGTCAATGATCGCAATGCAGGCAGATTTGTCAAATATCCTGATGGAAGAATTGAAGAACCGGGGGCAGGAACGAATTAAGGGTTTCCTGCAAGGTGACATCCCTTGCAGGAAACCCTTCGTTATTCTTCGCTTATCCGTTTTACAAGCACATCGCATTCGGCATTCGTTACAATCTGTTGGGTGACAGATCCTAAAAAGATTTGTTCGGCAGGCGTCATTCCTGTTGCACCGCATATGATCAAATCGGCGTTTACTCTCTTTGCGATATCGATCGGAATTAATTTTTTTGGCGAACCTTTTTCGATGATCACTTCCACGTTTTTTATATTTTGGGCTTCCGCCTGTTTGCGGTAAGCATCCATCCGTTTATTTATTTCATCAATGTTGCGTGTCAATAAGTCCCTGTATTTTTTCGCTCTTGCAACACGGGTTGTATCGATTACCGTTACCAATATTAAAGAAGCTTGATTTTCTTTGGCCATTTCGATTCCTTCGCTAAGGGCGGCTTCAGACTCTTTCGAACCGTCAATGGCGACTAAAATGTTTTTATAAATTCCTGGCATCCCAATCACTCCTTTTATTGGAAATATTATAACATGAAAGCGCATTCAAAAATTTTGAGATTTTGTGGAAAGTAAAGGCATGGTTTGCTCCAATCAGCTCTTCGGAGTAGTCGGCATGATGAGCGTATTTGGAGTCAAGGAGGATTGTGAAAAAAAGGAACGTGATTGGGCGATCCATAAAAAAAGCTGTCCGGAAAGCTTCCGGGACAGCCTTTCGTTTTATTATTATTTTAATACGTCATGATCCACATAACGTTCTCCGTTTAATTCACTGAGAACATTGATGGCCACTTTTGCGCCGTCACCGGCAGTGATAATTGTGTGGACGCTGACGCCCGCGCAAGTGCCTGCAGCCCAAATGCCTTCCACATTTGTTCTGCCATCTGCATCGACATCAAAAACGGTTTTAATTCTTGGCTCTGTGCCAGGTTTTGTTTTAAGCCCGATGCTTTCGGCAAGGTCCGTTAGCACACCGGTAGCCAGGATGACATGTTTTGCTTCAACTTCGCCATTTTCATATTGAAGTTTAAATCCGTTTTCTGTTTTTGAAATGTTTGTTACTTTTGCTTCGATGAGCTCTGCGCCATAATGTTTTGCCTGTTCGATTCCCGTTTTGACTAGTTCAGGGCCTGTAATTTCTTTCACACCGTAGTGATTATAAAGCATCGCGCGTTTTGTAATCCCTTGATCGCTGTCCAAAATTACCGTTTTTTTGCCTGCTTTAGCCGTGAAAAGCGCTGCGCTTCCTCCGGCAGGTCCGGCACCAATGATTGCTACATCATACATAACGATATCCCTCCTAAATTTTTCTATATTTATAATTCTACCAAAATATTAAATTCCTCTCTAAAAATATGGCTATTTTTAAAAAAGAAGTCGATGATTTGAAATTCCATTTTTTGAGTATTACGATTTTGTTAAGGACACTTTTTGATTTTTGGAGGGGATAGTCGTGGGTTGCTTATTATCAATCGACTGGGACTATTTTATTTCCGCTGAAAATCATGAAGTTGTATCAAGCATTGAAAACAAAAGAACCATCAATGATTTATGGTATAAAAAATACTTTCAATATAAATCTTATGGCGAAGATTTCGAGAAATCCTTTGTCCTTTCAGAAGAAACAGACAATTTCTGGGATAAAATCAAACAATTCTTCAGATGGAATCAGGATGTGGGAATTTACGTATCGGATTCTCATGCCTTATCTTATAAAATTGCTGAAAAATTTGGCGTGGATGAAGTATATCTTTTTGACGCCCATTCCGATTTGGGATATGGAGGCCTTGCTTCGCTGGAATTTGAAGTCAACTGCGCCAATTGGCTTGGAAAGCTTTTGCAAAATCAAATCATCAATAAGGCCAAGATCATATACAGCCCATTTACAAAAGAAGCGCCGGAGTTTTTTAAAGACATGATAAAAGTATTTGATGTCGAGTTTATTAATTTTGAGGATTTGAGAAAAGATATCAAAACAAACGTCATCCACATTTGCCGCTCCGGCGCATGGAGTCCGCCTTGGTTTGACGGGAAATTTATAGAATTTGTCAAAGGTCTCGGACTTCCTTACAAAGTGTATCAGTGTCCAACTAGAAAGTGGAATCCGAATAATGTGACATATGCGGAAAAATTGCAGTACTTAATGGCATAAGCCAATGCGTATAATGGTCCGGTCCCGACACATACTATCGTAAAAGGAGTGTGTTGGGATGAAAAAAGAATCATTGCCGGAATCCAAAAAGCGTTTTGCCGATATGCCTTATAAAGAGAAACCGGATCGGGTGCCATCCGATGGAATCAGCATTTTCGATTTGCATGAAGATATGCAGACGGTGGATGCCATTCCGGTGGATGAGCTGAATAAACGGGTGAAAGCAGAAGGAGATGAACTCCTAGAAGAATTGTTCCGAAAAGAATCTCCCGATGAAAAGCACCATTTTGATAACGCTTAGATGCAGCGACGACTGCATCTTTTTACTTTGGCAACTGGAAGAAAAAATTTCTTCATCATTGTACAGAATTTGTAATAATTATTGCAGAAATTACAAATAGAACTTTGTCCAAATAATTGATTTTAATACCATTTCATGCTACTTTCATTTTGTCGGAAAGTTGTTAAATATAATGATGAAGAGAGATGAAGAAACGATGAATCAACCATTTTTGCCGGTATTGTGCGGTTCGGATATGAATGCATACGGAATGGCCCGCGCCTTCCATGAAGCATATGGAATAAAATCGCTCGTTGTAGGGCGTTCTCATTTAACAGCAACGCAAAACAGCAAAATCATTATTTTTGAACAGGTTGACAATTTTAATAATCAGGAAGTTTTTGTGCCTGCATTGAAAAAAATTGCCGAAAAATACAAAGATACAAAATTGCTGCTTCTTGCCTGCGGGGATGATTATGCAAAATTAATCATCAAAAATAAACCGGAACTTCAAAAATATTTCATAGTGCCATACATTGATGAATCGTTGATGGATAAAATTGTATTAAAAGAAAACTTCTATAAAATGTGCGACAAGTATGGCTTCAAATATCCAAAAACAACGATTATCAGCTATGAGAATTACAAAGAATTTAAAATCCCGTTTGATTATCCGATCATCATCAAAGCATCCAATTCCGTAGCCTATTGGGCATGCAAGTTCCCGGGAAAGAAAAAAGTGTTCGTCGCCCATGATGAAAACGAGAAAAATGCAATATTAGATGCCATTTACAGCTCCACTTACAAAGACAATTTAATTATCCAGGAGTTCATTCCAGGCGATGATTCTTATATGCGCGTATTGAACGCCTATGTAGGAAAAGACGGAAAAGTCAAATTGATGTGTTTGGGCAACCCGATTTTAGAAGAACATTCCCCGGAAGGAATTGGAAGCTATGCGGCAATTATTACTACATACGACAAAGAGTTGATGGATCGTGTACGCTATTTCCTGGAAGATATCGGTTATACCGGATTTGCGAATTTCGATATGAAATTGGATCCAAGAACCGGGGAATACAATCTGTTTGAGATTAATTTGCGCAATGGCCGTTCAAGTTATTTTGTAACGGCGGCAGGCTATAATCTGATGAAATATGTTGCGGATGACCACATATTTAATATTAAACAGGATTTAACTTATGCCGATAACAAGCACCTTTGGCTGGTCATACCTAAAGGTGTATTGTTTAAATATGCATCAAATGAAAAGCTGAAAATTGAAGCAAAACAATTGATCCGCGAAGGGAAATGGACAAACTCCCTATATTATCCTTACGATATGAATTTCAAACGTTGGATCAAATTAACGTTGAATAAATTAAATTATTATCGTAAATATAAAAAATACTTTAATAAAAAAGGTTTGGCTGAATAATGAAGAAGACTTTAGGAATCATCGGCGGTGTAGGTCCCCTTGCGACGATGTTCCTTGGGGAAGCGATCGTCCGTTTAACGAAGGCATCCAAAGATCAAGAACATGTTCATACAATTATCGACAATGATACATCGATTCCTGACCGGACTGCTTTCATATTGGGAAAATCCAAGGAAAACCCGGTTCCCTACATTATTCGGGATGCCAAAAAGTTGGCTGCCTGCGGGGCAGATCTCATATGCATCCCGTGCAATACGGCCCATAGCTTTTATGATGAAATCCAGCAAGGTTCTCCCGTCCCTGTCATCCATATGATCAGGGAAACGGCGAAAAGGGCAAAGGAGCTTGGCGCCCATAAAGTGGCCATTTTAGCGACAGACGGCACCATCCATTCGAAAGTTTATCAAACGGCATTAATGGAAGAAGGCATTGAACCGGTTATTCCTGATGCACAAACACAAAAGATGGTAATGTCCGTCATTTATGATGGCGTAAAATCGGGAAAAGATGTATCGCAAGAAGAGTGGAAGAAGATTGAAGAATCCGTCTTTGCGCTCAATTGTGACCGTGTGATTTTGGGATGCACCGAATTATCTGTTATAAACAAAAATTTGGGATTGGGAAATCAGTATATTGATTCGTTAATTGTGCTGGCGGAAACCTCCATCATCCGCTGTGGCTATGAAATAAAAGAATAGAAACACGAAGAAGAATTCGCTTTTCGGAATTTGTCATCCCGGAAAAGAAGACCTTTTGGAGAAGAATTTCCGGCAAAAAGCGGATTCTTTTTTCATGCTGAAATCGGAAAGAATAGTTGAAGCGGCGATTGATGCCTGCTAAATTGTGGTAAACTATTGGTGGGAAGGCGGGAAGACGATGTCAGTCATTGATTTATTGAATGAATCGTTGCAGCAAAAATGGAAATTTAAATCCACGACGAAAGTGCAAGAGGAAATGATTCCGGCCATGCTGGAAGGGAAAGATATTGTGGCTGAATCCCCTACAGGATCGGGGAAAACATTGGCATATGTTCTGCCAATGCTGCATAAATTGGATGGCTCGAAAAAAAGAACGCAAGGTTTGATTGTAGCACCTTCTCAAGAATTGGCTATGCAGATTGTAGAAGTCATCCGGGAATGGAGCGCCGGAACGAATATTACAGTCCAACAACTGATCGGCGGAGCGAACATGGCCCGCCAAATTGAAAAATTGAAGAAAAAACCGACGATCGTCGTCGGTACGCCAGGACGATTAAATGATTTGGCGAGAACGAGAAAATTAAAATTGAATGAAATTGAAATGATTGTGTTGGATGAGTGCGACCAACTGTTGAGCAGAGATTACCGGGTCATGGTGAAATCCTTTATTGAAGGGGCATCTCCTAACCGGCAAGTAGCGCTTGTATCCGCGACCATCACCGATGAAATACAGTTGGTTGCCAGCAGGATGTTGAAAGATCCGGTCCGTATCAAAATCAAGCCGGAAGAAATGATAAAGGTCGGAAAAGTTGTTCATTCCTTTGTGAAAGTGGAAGAACGGGATAAGACGGACGCTTTAAGAAAACTTGCCAATATCGAAGGAATCCGGGGGCTTGCGTTCATCAACCATTTGGATCAGTTGTTGTTGAAAGAGATGAAATTGAAATATAAAAATGCAAAAGTGGTATCCCTTCATGCGGAAATGAGCAAAGAACAGCGGAAAAAGTCATTGGAAGAATTCCGCAATGGCGAAGCGCGCATTTTGCTGGCAACGGATTTGGCTGCCCGGGGACTTGATATTGAAGGGCTTACTCACGTGATTCATGTTGATCTTCCGCATACAGTGGAGCAGTATTTGCACCGTTCCGGACGCACCGGAAGAGCGGGAGCGGACGGGGAAGTGCTTACCCTTTTATCCTATAAGGATGAAAAAAATTATAGGAAATTGTTAAGGCAAGTAGGGCAGAAACCGGTCCAAAAGGTGATTTACAAAGGGCAATTGATTGAAGGAAACGCCAATACCATTGCAAAAAAGTGAGGGATCCACATGACTTTTGGAGAAAAATTGGAACAATATGCGGAACTTGCCGTGAAAATTGGAGTAAATATCCAAAAAGGCCAATATTTATTGATTAATACGACATCAGACGCATTGGACTTTACAAGATTGGTTGTAAAAAAAGCGTACGAAGTCGGTGCGGGGAGAGTGGCTGTTCATATAACAGATCAAGAGATTACCCGCATGTTTTATGAATTTGGGGCAGAGGAAGAATTCGCCAAGTTCCCGGAATGGATTGTTGCGCAGCGGAATGAATGCATTGAACGGAAAGGAGCCATCCTCTGGATTGATGCGGAAGATCCGGATTTGTTGAAGGGGATTCCCGTGCAGCGCATATCTGCCCAACAGAAAGCGAGCGGAGAAGCCCTTGTGAATTATCGGAAAGCGATTATAAACGATTTGATTGCCTGGTCCATCATCGCGGTTCCATCGAAAAAATGGGCGGCAAAGGTGTTTCCGGATTTGCCGGAAGAAGAACAAATGAATGCGCTTTGGGAAGCGATTTTCAAAACGGTGCGCATCGGAGAAGGGGATGCGGTGGAAAATTGGAAACGGCATATTCGGGAACTGGAACAAAGGGCGGAATATTTGAACCGCAAAAAATATGCAAAATTGCATTACAAAGCGCCCGGTACGGATTTGACGATAGAACTTCCCGAAAAACACATATGGTGCACCGGTTCCAGCAAAACGCCGGAAGGGGTTACATTTATTGCCAATATGCCGACGGAAGAAGTATTTACGCTCCCTTCGAAATTTGGCGTCAATGGCTATGTGCGCAATACGAAGCCATTAGTCTATCAAGGAAACATCATCGACGGGTTTACTCTCACTTTTGAAAAAGGAAAAATCGTTGAAGCCCACGCGAAAACCGGCAATGAATTGTTGCAAGAATTGATCCGCACGGATGAAGGATCCGCCTATTTGGGGGAAGTGGCGTTGGTTCCGCATGAATCGCCGATTTCATTATCAAACATTTTATATTACAACACGCTCTTTGACGAAAATGCCTCCAACCATTTGGCCATCGGAGAAGCTTATCCGACTTGCTACGTGGGAGGCCGTGATTTGGAAGAAAAGCAATTGGAGTCTTTGGGCATCAATGTTTCGATTACCCACGAAGATTTTATGATAGGAAGCGCGGAAATGGATATTGACGGAATTTTGCCGGATGGAACCCGGGAGCCGGTCTTCAGAAAAGGGAATTGGGCTTTTTAAATCAACGTGCAGCCACATCTTTCCTTGTTGAGAAAGGAGATGTGGCTTTTTTCGTTTTCGGAAAGAAACAAATTTTGAACAAATAAAAAGGGGAACGGATATTCGTAAATCGGGTGGCCGTTATTTTTCACCCATGCTACAATAGATACATAGTTGAAAGTGGAGGTCGATTGAATTTGAAAATTTTCCATACGGCAGACTGGCATTTGGGAAAGCTGGTGCAAGGCGTTTACATGACGGAAGATCAGCGGCATGTTTTGAATCAATTTTTGCAGGCAATCGATGAAGAGAAGCCGGACGCAGTGGTCATTGCCGGGGACTTGTATGACCGGGCGCTTCCCCCGGTGGAAGCGGTGGATTTGCTGGATGAGACTTTCGCGGAAATCGTATTGAAGCGGAATGTGCCAGTTCTTTGCGTCGCGGGAAATCATGACAGCCCGACCCGCCTCGAATTTGGAAGCAAATTGATGAAGGAAAGCGGGCTTTATATCGCCGGTGAACTCGATGATCAATTTGAGCCGATCATTTTGCATGATGAATATGGAGAAGTTCATTTTCATTTAGTGCCCTTTGCGGAGCCTTCCACTGTCAGAAACGTGCTTCAATGCGATTCGGTTCATACATATGATGATGCCATGAAAACGATCATTGAAAAAATTGAAGAGAAAATGGACAAAACCAAACGGCATGTATTTGTGGGACACGCCTTTGTCACACCGGACGGGGAAAAAGGGGAAAATACGAGCGAATCGGAACGGCCTTTGGCCATCGGGGGCTCGGAATGTGTCAACGCCCATTATTTTCAACCGTTTCATTATACAGCGCTCGGACATTTGCACAAGGCCCATTACGTTTTGGACGAAACGATACGATATCCGGGCTCGCTATTAAAATATTCGGCATCTGAAGCAAATCATCAAAAGGGTTTTTTAATAGTCGATTTAGATGAAAAAGGGCAAGTTGCCGTCGAAAAACGCATTTTTACCCCAAAAAGGGATTTGCGCATTATCGAAGGATCCATCCATGAAATATTGAAACATGATTACTCCGAAGATTATGTGTTTGTGAGACTGACAGATTTGACGCCGGTCGTGGGAGCAATGGAACAGATCCGCACCGTTTATCCGAATGCCATGCATGTAGAACGGAAAACGATCCAAAGAACGGATGAATCGGAGGAGATGATAAACATCCGCCGGGAACAATTGGATGATGTAACGCTGTTCAAAGCTTTCCACCAAGAAGTTATGGGAACAGAGCCGACGGAAGAGGCCCTTCAGCTTTTTAAAGAAGTGCTGGAAGAATTATTGCAGGCTGAAAGAGAAACAAAAGGGGAAGTGGTGATGAAGTGAAGCCGATTCTGCTGAAAATGACCGCCTTTGGACCATATAAAGACGAAGAAGTGATCGACTTTACGAAACTTCAAGAGAAAAGATTATTTGTCATTTCCGGACAAACGGGAGCAGGAAAAACAACGATTTTTGATGCCATCTGTTTTGCCCTGTATGGATATGCCAGCGGACAGGACAGGAAAGAACCGAAAATGCTTCGCAGCGATTTTGCGGATGATGATGTCCATACTTCCGTCGAGTTCATTTTTGAAATCCGCGGCAAAAGATATCGGGTATTGCGCCGGCTGCCGCATGTGAAAAAAGGAAGAAAAACTGCGACAGGCGAAAAATATGAACTGTTTGAAATCCTGCCGAATAATGAAGAAGTTCCGGCGGTGGAGCGGCAAAGGGTGTCGGATATTAATCAAAAACTGGAAGAAATCATCGGGTTGACCTATGATCAGTTTTGCCAAATCGTCATGCTGCCCCAAGGGGAGTTCCGCAGATTATTGACTTCAAAATCGGATGAAAAAGAAGAGATTTTAAGAAAAATCTTCAAGACGGAACGGTTTATTAAAATGGCGGATAAATTGGAAGAAAAGAAACGGGAAATGGAACGGAAATTGAACGAAGCGCAGGCGTTAAAAAACAGTTATATCAATCAAATTGCAGGCGCGTTGCCGGAAAGGGAATCGCCGCTTTTTTCCGCGCTGAGCAAAGATTCGAACATTTATCAAATTCTTGACGGGTTGGCGGAGGAGCAGAAATTTTACCAAGAAAAAATCCGGGAAGATGAACATAAATACCGCGAGGCCTACCGGAAGTATCAAGAAAAGTATGAAATATACGTTGCGGAAAAAAAGTTGAATGAAGAAATCGAAGCCTATGAAAAAAAGAAAGAACAGTTGATGCAATTGCGATCCCGCCAGGACCATTATGAACAAATGAAAGAGACGATTGATGCGGCCAATCGGGCAATCCGGATTTCCCCCCTTTATTCCCGCATGATGGAACTGGAAAATGAAAAAACGGTCCTTGAGCAAAAAATGAAAGATGCAACCGGGCAACTGGACGAAGCGAAAAGAACCTTTGCTCTGGCTGAAGAGCGTTTCAAACGGGA
Organism: Ureibacillus sp. FSL K6-8385; assembly: GCF_038593155.1. GTDB lineage: Bacteria > Bacillota > Bacilli > Bacillales_A > Planococcaceae > Ureibacillus > Ureibacillus terrenus. Next base: position 2,268,080 of record NZ_CP151968.1, on the reverse strand, counting down.
AGCGGATTTAGAGGACGAGCGGGAACGGGCGAATGAACGGGTAATCCAATTGGAAAAACTTGTCCCCCTTTATGAACAAATGAACGAACAATTAAAGCTTGTGGAAAAACTGTTGAAAGAAAAGAATGAGCTGCAAACACAATTGCATCTCTTGGAAAATCATATCAAAGAAAAGAACGAGGCCATAAAACAGGAAATGGACATCATTGAACAGCTTGAGGAAGATACGGAATCCTTAAGTGAACTTTTGGAAGAGCAGCGGCGACTAAAAGAAATCGTCGACACTTATTCCAAATATCATGAAACCGGGTTGAAAGTCCGCGAACTCGAAAAGGAATGGGAAAAGGCGGCCGCGACATATGAAAAAATTCAAAAAGATTATATAAGGGAAGAAGAAAAATGGCTGAACAACCAGGCGGCGATGCTTGCGGCAAAGCTGAAGCCCGGAATGCCTTGCCCGGTTTGCGGCAGTACGGAACATCGGATCGAACATAAAGAGATGGATGACGGCGTTGAACTGATGGAGCTGAAACAATTGAAGGCGGCCTTGGACGAAGCGCAGCAAAAGCGTTATGCCGCTATGGCGAAGTTGGATTCAAAACGTCAAATGTTGAAAGAAATAGAACAGACATTAATGGAACGGTCTGCGCCGATTGACGGACAGCAGATATTCTTCAATCGTTTGCGGGAAGTCGAAGAGGCGTTACATGAAAAAGAAAGAAAAAAAGAGGAGCTTTCCAACAGCAAAAAACAGCTGAAATTGCTGCAGAAAGAAAAAGAAGAAATTGAGGAGCAATATAAGGAAACCGAGCGGGAATACAATGAATCCAATGAAAAATACACGCAGGAAAACACGATTTTGGAACAGCAACGGAAAAACATTCCAAAAGAATTAAGCAGTTTTTCCCTGCTGCAGGAAGCATTGCAGCAAGCGATGAGCGTAAAACAAAAATTAAAAGAGTCCTGGGAGAAGGCGCAGAAAGATTACCAAGAGGCCAATAAACAACTGGCAACAAGCGAAGAAGCGGTGAAACAGATTTCCGGGCAGGCGAAAAGTGTACAGGAAAAACTGCAAAAAGCAAAAGATGAATTTATTGCAGGGCTGGTCCAGGCGCAATTTGCCACAATCGACGAATTTTTGCTTGCCAAGCGGCCGCAGCAGGAAATTGATGAGCTGGAGAAGATGTATGAAGATTTCATGAAGGAGCTTCATTTGCTGGAAATACAGGTTGAAGAAGATGAAGAAAAATTCAAAGGCAAAGCAAAGGCGGATTTGACAAAATCGGAAAAAGAATTGGAAGATTTGAAATCCGGCTACGAGAAGGCGCTGGATATACTCAATTACTCGAAAGCGTGCGAAAAGCATTGCATCGATTTTGCGGAAAAACTTGAAAGAATTGCCGATGAGATATTCCAAATGGAAGAAAAAGCAAATCAAATCATCCATCTCTATAATTTAATCCGGGGACAAAACAGCAAAAGGATTTCCTTTGAACGCTATGTGCAAATGGGATACTTGGAACTGATTACGGAAGCGAGCAATCTCCGCCTGAAAAATTTATCGAACGGCCAATATTATTTGCAGGTTTCGGACCGGGTGGAATCCCACGGAAGAGCAAGCGGTTTGGGATTGGATGTATACGATGCGTACACTGGACAAGCAAGGGATGTCAAAACGCTGTCCGGAGGAGAGAAATTTAATGCTTCTTTAAGTCTGGCGCTTGGAATGGCGGATGTGATTCAAAGTTATCAGGGAAATGTCAATATTGAAACTTTGTTTATTGATGAAGGATTCGGCTCTCTGGATGAAGAATCCTTGATGAAGGCGATTGATACGCTCATTGAGCTTCAGAAAACCGGACGGATGATCGGGGTCATCTCCCATGTGGAAGAACTGAAATCGGCCATGCCTGCGGTTCTGCAAGTGGAAAAGAAAAAAGAGGGATACAGCAAAACTTCGATTTTGTTAAAGTAGTGTATTTTATTGAAAGAATAATAGCTTTTGGTAAAATAACAATAAATCCAACTGAACATTGGAAAAACCACAAGGGGTGCTGATGAAGTCAGCTGAGAGTGTGCCGTATGCACTAACCCTTTGAACCTGTAAGTTAGTACTTGCGTAGGGATGTGGGATAGAAACCGAAACGTCTGGCGTCTCGGATCTGTCCGGGCGCCTTTTTCTTTTCTATCCTTCTCTCGGGTTTACGCTGGGAAGAGAAAGGAGTTGCTGAAATGAGAAATACTAAATTATTAATAATGATCGAAATTGCCATCTTTGGTGCAATCGGGTACGTGTTGGATCAATTGAAATTTTCGGTTTGGGCGCAAGGCGGTTCCGTCAGCCTGGCAATGCTTCCAATCGTTTTGATGGCCATTCGCCGGGGGATATCTGCCGGCCTCGCTACAGGGCTTATTGTAGGATTATTGAATATGACAATCAACCCTTACATTGTACATTGGGCCCAGGCGACACTGGACTATCTTTTCGCCTTCACTTTTGTCGGATTTGCGGCGCTCGTCCGGGAACAAGTGCTGGATGGTGCAGCGGCAAATAATAAAAAGAAAATAGCATGGTTTGTTGTCTTAGGAACAATTGTCGGCGGATTGCTGCGCTTCATCTGCCATACGATTGCCGGAGCCATTTTCTTCAAGGAATATGCCGGCGATCAGAATGCATGGATTTATTCAATTGTTTATAATGGCACTTATATGGTTCCGTCAATCATTTTAACTGCTATTGCGGCGTCTTTAATTTTCACGGCCGGCCCACGGCTGTTGAAACAATAAAAAAAAACTGAATGGCTGCATTTAGGAGCTTTTGGCAAAACAGCGAATTGGAAAATGTTTGTTTTCCGATTCGCCATTTTTTGTGCTGCGATTTTGCGGTTCATCCAAAAAAGCTTTAATATATTTATTGTGTTTTGTTGTGCCGGTTCCATCATTCCAAACGTCCATTTACCGCAGAATATGTTATTATTTATAAAGAGAAATTGAACAGAGGAAAGGATCTTTTACATGATAGTCAAAACGCAAGAAGAATTGGAAGCATTAAAAAAAATCGGCCGCATTTGCGCGGAAATTCGTGATGCCATGAAAGCCGCAACAAAGCCTGGCATCACAACAAAAGAATTGGACGAAATCGCAGGCCGCATGTTTGAAGAAGCCGGAGCCATTTCCGGTCCAAAAGGGGAATATGATTTTCCGGGTTATACGTGCATCAGCGTCAATCATGAAGTGGCCCATGGCATACCCGGAAATAAAGTCATTAAAAAAGGCGATTTAGTCAATATTGATGTTTCTGGTTCTTTAAACGGTTATTTTGCCGATACGGGAATTTCATTTGTTGTCGGCGAAGGATATGAAGACAAGGAAAAGCTTTGTCGAGTGGCCCAATCAGCCTTCGATCGCGCGATGACAAAAGTGAAAGCGGGATCGAAGTTAAATCAGATCGGGAAAGCGATTGAACGGGAAGCAAAAGCCCATGGACTGAAAGTGATCATGAACTTGACGGGGCATGGCGTCGGCCGCTCGTTGCATGAAGAACCCCAGCATGTTTTGAATTATTATGATGCTTGGGATAACACCATTATGAAAGAAGGGATGGTCCTGGCGGTAGAACCGTTCATCTCCGAAAAAGCGGACCACATCATTGAATCCGGAGACGGCTGGACATTTGTCACACCGGATCAGTCCCTTGTTGCCCAAGTTGAACATACCATTGTGGTTACAAAAGATAAGCCGATTATTCTAACAAAAATCGATGACGAAACCGATTCATGATCAATTTCATTAGGATGCACAAAATTTCCCTGAAAAAAAATCCTGTACGTTTATGAACGTACAGGATTTTTTTTCATGAATAATACCCCGACTATCAATACTCCGCTTAAAAATAGGGCGGAAGTGGTCACTAGCAATTCATCGAAGCCGTTGGCAATGGCGATTCCGATAAAACACCATACGAAAACAAGGGGATAGGCGATATCATGATGGTGGTAGCGCAGGTGCAATGCAACCAAAGTGGCAAATGTAAGGATGATGACAGCCCACAAAGCATCGCTCAATCCGAATCTGTTCCATTCGTTATACACCAGCAAATAACAAGCGTTGATAATAAAAATAAAAGTTGTCCAGCCGAAATAAATAGCGATGGGCATTCTTTTTTTCAAATAGTCCCCTTGCATGGGATATGTAAGATATAATGCAAATAAAGCGAAAAGCTGCAAGCCAATGCAAATCAAAGAGTAAAATAGCATTTCTTTATTCCATAGATAGATGGAAAGGATTTGCAAAAGCATTGCAATGAAAAAAAGGATCGTCTGCAATGGTGAAACGAAGCTTTCAGATTTTCGATTTTTGGAATAACTGAAGGCCCAGATAAATAAAACAATAAATAGGAAAAACCAAAATATATATACATATGAAGCCGGTGATATCAAAAGTGGCAGACGGTTGATAATTTCAATGGTGGATTTGTCTCCGATGTTCGGCAGCCAAAAGGTATATAAAGTAAAGATGGTTGTGACAATCAGGCTGCCAATAATCACAATGATTCGGCCCATGCTTCGCACTCCTTTCCATAAAATTATATACATTAAAAAATAATTCAACAACTTAATCTCGGGATGGATTCATTTTTTTGTAAATTTTTTTATGGAAAATGGACACTTTTGAAACAAACGTCGATTCTAATAAATTTCGGGAAAAAGAGATAATAATTATATCAAAAATCTGCACAAGAAGCGGTGCCGGCCATTTGAAACATTCGACTGGAAAGCTCAAACATAAAATTCAAGACCTGCGAAGAAAATTGAAATAATAATGAAGGCATCTGGAATCTACTATATAGTAGATATAGAAATAAATAATTTAAGAAAGGGCTATAGGTATCAAAATGGTGAAAAAGCTGTTTCAAATTATTAAAAAGAAGGGTGATCATGTGATTCGAATCGAAAGCGACAGGCTGCATTTGCGCACCTTTGTGGAAACGGATGCAAAAAAATTGGCGCAATTATTGCAAAGAAACAAATATTTTTGGGCAACGTATGAACCGCTGCATGATGCCGAGTATTACACAGAAGAAGCCCAATACCGGAAAATATTGGAGGGAATCCATCTTCAGCGTTCAAATCGCGAATATTCTTTCGGGATTTTTACAAAAGATGAAGAAGAATTAATTGGGCACATTTCCCTTTATGCAATTAAACGATTGCCTTATAATAGCGCGTTCATCGGGTATTCCATAGATGAAAGATATACCGGGAAAGGCATTGCGACCGAAGCGGTAAAGGAAGTTGTGCAATTCGGGTTAAATGTCGTGAATCTGCATCGAATCGAAGCATATGTATCACCCAAAAATATCGCTTCCGTAAAAGTGTTGGAAAAAGCGAATTTTAAAAAGGAAGGGCTATTGAGGGAATTATTATATATTAACGGTTCTTGGGAAGATCATTATATTTATGCCCTTTTGCAAGAAGATTATTATCGGAAAAACAATTAAGGAAACCCCGTTTCCAACCGGATTTTACGGGATTTGATCCGGAGTCGATTTATTCAGGGAAAAATAAAAAAAGCCCATCCGTATAAAACGAATGGGCGAAGCAAATTCAATTATGAATGTTGATGGCGCAATTCCAAATATTCATGTCCATTTGTCAATAAATCAAGTTTTCCTGTTTCCGGATCCATCACCAGGCCATGAACTGGCGTATTTTTAGGGAAAAGCGGATGGTTGCGGATGATGTCCACGCTTTTTAACACATTCTTTTCAACGTCGCCAAAACCGCGAAGCCATTCAACTAAATCAATTCCCGAATACTTGATGGATTTAATCATTTCATCGCTGATTCCTCTTTCTCTCATATGATCAATCATGACGAAAGGATCCACTTTGCTCATGCCGCAATCATGATGACCGATTACATACACTTCATCCGCCTGTAATTCATAGACGGCCACTAAAATACTTCTCATAATTCCTCCGAAAGGATGTGCAACCATTGCGCCTGCGCTCTTGATAATTTTTGCATCGCCATTGCGCAAATTCATCGCTTTCGGCAATAATTCAATCAAACGCGTATCCATGCAAGTTAAAATGACAATTTTTTTGTCAGGGTATTTTGATGTTATATAAGGCAAATATTGCTTATTCTCAACAAACTCTTTGTTAAAACGCAAAATTTCCTCTAATGATGTCATCATGTATCCCCCCTTGGATGTTAAACATGATTATAACAATAAGAAAAGGGGCAAAACAACGGAAATACTACAAGACCAATAAATCAGGCAATAATTGATAAAAAAAACCGACAAAAACAGGAGAACCTGTTTTGTCGGTTTTTAGGCAGCTTTATCTAATTAAAATTTTTCAGTTGGTTTTGGATCAACTTTTACTGAGCTGGAGGAATCTAAACCTTTGCGCAAATAATGAATGAACATGGCAACTGATACCACAAGAAGCCCAAAAAAACCAGTTACAGTCGTTAAAAATAAGCCCATCATTAGACCCCTTTCTAAAAAAACAATTCTGGTTACTACTAATTATACTATAACTATATGATTTTTTTAAAGGTTTTAGGAGAAAAATAACGTTAGCAATTCCAAGGAGACTTTCGTTGGATTGCTAATTTTGTATAAAACATGGCAACCCTGTGACCAGCCTGGAAAACGGCCCAACCTTTTTTCCCCATTTAAAAAAGCAGCGGATTTTGGTTTGCTTATAAAGCTGTTGAGCGGCATGGTACCTGTAACGGAAAGGCTATGCCGCTCTTTTTTTTGCCATTAAAGCTGTTGAACGTTGTGACATTGTCCCATCATTAAATAACCAGTTTTTATCAAAATATTAATGTATTCAAATAAAAGGAGATTAAAAAATAAGGATAGATGCCGAAATAAATAGTAGCGGAAGATTTGGAGGTACAGATTATGGATAAAGCGACAGTGATAGGTATACTTCTTGGAATCATCGCTATTTTTTTCGGAATGGTATTAAAAGGTGCATCATTAAGCATTTTGATTAACCCGGCAGCTTTTTTGATCATTATTGTCGGTACAATCGCATCGATTGTAGTTGGATTTCCTGGAAAAGAACTTAAAAGGATTCCGAAATTATTAAAAGTCATTTTCACAGAGCAAAAAACCGTCAGCGATGCGGAAATCATCAAAATGTTTTCAAAATGGGCAGATCTGGCCCGTCGTGAAGGTCTTCTTGCATTGGAAAGCGAGGCGCAAGAAATCGAAGATCCTTTTTTAAGAAACGGATTAACCCTTGCGATCGATGGCCAAAGCGCAGATTACATACGCGACGTGTTAAATGAAGAAGTGGAAGCGATGGAAGAACGCCATGAAAGCGGCGCCCAAATTTTTTCCCAAGCGGGTACATATGCACCGACGCTCGGAGTGCTTGGTGCGGTTGTCGGCCTGATTGCAGCATTGGGTGATTTGAATAATATAGATAATCTTGGTTATGCAGTTTCATCCGCCTTCGTAGCAACATTGTTGGGGATTTTCACAGGTTATGTGCTATGGCATCCATTTGCCAATAAATTAAGACGCAAATCCGTTATCGAAGCAAGACAAAAACGTTTAATGATCGAAGGTATTTTATCTGTATTGGAAGGCGAAGCTCCACGTATTATTGAGCAAAAATTGGCTTCCTATTTGACGGAAGAAGAACGGAGACAAATTTTTGAAAGCGGGGCTGATGGCCTTGGCAAAGAAAAATAAAAAGAATGCCAAAAAAACGGAAATTAATGATTCATGGCTGTTGCCCTATTCGGATTTGATGACGCTGCTGTTGGCATTGTTCATTGTTTTGTTCGCGTCCAGCACCATTGACCAGGAAAAACTGGAAAAGATGTCACAGGTGTTCAGCGAAATTTTTAGCGGAGGAGTCGGCTTCATGCATGATACTTCAATGGTTGATAGTCGAGAACCGATGCCTGGCGGGATAACGCCCGAGCAAAAAGCTTATTTGGCAGATCAGGCGCAATTGAAACAAATCCAAAAAGATATTGACGGCTTTATTGCTGTCAATGAATTGGAAGATACCTTTTCAACGAAAATGACAAATGAAGGCTTGCTTCTGACAATACGTGACAGCATTTTGTTCGATCCCGGAAAAGCGGATATAAAGCCCGAAAATATCCCCATCGCCCAGAAGCTATCGCGGATTTTAGATCTTGATCCTCCGCGTTATATCGTCGTGACGGGACATACGGATAATGTACCCCAAAACACCCCCGAATTCAGGTCGAATTGGGAACTGTCTGTAATGAGGGCGGTCAATTTCCTGAAGTTGCTGATCGATTCGAACCCGGATTTGGATCCGAAATATTTTAGCGCAAAAGGATATGGGGAATACAACCCGATTGCATCGAATGATACCGCCGAAGGAAGGGCGCAAAATCGCCGGGTAGAAGTTTTAATTCAGCAAACAGTAAAAGACAATACGGAATCATCCCGGACAACTTCCGAATAAGCAACAAAGAGGAGCGTCCCATCATGGGGCGCTCCTTTTTGTAAGCTTTTGGATAATCATTGAGGATTCCACATTTTTTGAATAATGGTGCATAAATTAGGAAAAAGTATGCGGTAGTAATCGAAATCAGGCTCATTTGCGGAGGGAACCCAGCTCGGAAACGATGGCCTGTATTTCGCTTGGACTGAAAGTATCGCGCTTCATAATCCATTCATATATATCGTATAAAGCTTGATAATCGGATTCTGAAAAATCATCAGGACGCAATACGTTTGTATTCACCATTTTTAATTTTTCTTTAATTTTTTCTATCATATACGCCAAATTATCTTTAGAAGGCGTAGACAAATTCATATTCATTTTCCACCTTTCTTTGAACTTTGTATCATCATTTCATTTCAATCCATTGTTGTCAAGTGAATTCCATGCATTTGTCTTTGCTTTTAAAAGATGAAAAGTTCTTATAGAATATGATTAGAAATTATTTACAAGGATCGACAGGAGGAGTAGGGTCATGAGCGAGAGTAAATTGTGCAAAGGCGTTGTGATTGGAGCATTGGTTGGGGCGGCAGTGAGCATGTTGGATCGCACGACAAGGGAACAGACGGTGGAAAAACTGAAAAAAACAAAGAACAAGGTTATTTATTATGCGAAAAACCGGAGCGAATTGCAGCAATTGGTAAATGAAAAAATCGAAAAAATGCAGAAATTGTATGAGGATACAAAGGATAATGTCAATTTCATTATGGAAAAATTGGATGAAGTAAAAGGAATCCCTGGAGCAGTGCAGGAGATTGTACAGGATACAAAAGAAGTTTTTTCATCCAATGAAGAAAAATCATATCAGGGGGAATGAAGGGAAGTGAACTAGCGTTTGGACAATACGAAAATTCCCCAAATAAAGTGGATTTCGAGAATTCAATCCTTTTTCAAACCGGATGAATCAACCATAAACGTAACCACGTTCAAAGGATTTGTCCAAGATTTAATCATTCGGATATGGAAAGTGGATGTTTCCGGAAAGGGAGCGCAACTGGCTTATTTCTTTTTATTATCTTTCTTTCCGCTATTGTTAGTGATTGTTTCCATCCTCCCTTATTTGAACATTAATCAGGAACATGTATTTCGTTTCATGCAAACCATTGTGCCTACAGAAGTATTTCTGTTGACACGGGGAACGATTGTGGAAATATTGACGACTTACAATGGCGGCGGTCCTTTGTCGATCGGGATTATCGGTACCCTTTGGGCGGCTTCGCAGGGGATGAACGCAATTTTAAAGACGTTGAATGAAGCGTACGAAACGGAGCCGAAGATGGGAATCATCAATCGGGGCTGGTCATTGGTTTTCACGGTATTACTTATCCTCGTGCTATTGCTTGCATTGTTGGTTCCGATTTTTGGACAACGATATATGTATCAGTTGTTTGATTTTTTAGGAGTGGGGGCATCCTTTGTGGTTTTTTGGAATTATGTTCAATGGATTTTGCCGCCGCTTCTCATTTTTATTGTATTGCTATTGTTGTTTTGGCTAATCCCATATACACAACCGAAAGTGCCTATAAGGACCGTTCTTCTGGGAGCGTTGTTTTCCACCGTTTCATGGGTAATATTGATTTATGGTTTCTCTTTTTATGTAAAGAATTTCGGTAACTTTACATCAACCTACGGAAGCATTGCAAGCGTCATCATTTTATTGCTCTGGCTGTATTTTACCGGCATGATTTTAATCTTTGGCGGAATGCTGAATGCTACCATGTATAAACGATATCTGGCCAAGAACAAGCGGGGCAGTTAGGAGCGCCGGCATTACATCCCCCAATGAAGCGGGACAGGTCGGACAGCAAATAAAAAAGGCGGCTTAAGCTCTTTGAAGGCTTAAGCCGCTTTCTGTTATTTGAGGCCATTCCTTATAAACTGAAAATGTTTACTTTAAAGTTTTAAGCATCCTTAATCCGTTTAATATGACCAAAATGGTGCTGCCTTCGTGGCCGACAACGCCCAAAGGGAGATCGACAATTTGAAGGAAGTTTGAAGTTATAAGAATCGCAATGACGGCGGTCGAGAAGATTATATTCTGTTTGACAATCTGCTGCATTTTTCTTCCAAGTTTAATGGAGTAAGCAATTTTTGATAAATTGTTTTTCATTAAAACGACATCGGCCGTTTCCAATGCAACATCGGTTCCTCCCCCCATGGCGATGCCGACCGTCGATTTGGCAAGGGCAGGAGCATCGTTAATTCCGTCTCCGACCATGCCGACATATTGATATTTCGTCAATGCCTGCTCAATAAATTCCGTTTTGGTGATTGGAGAGCATTTTGCAATATAATCGTTTACTCCCGCCTCTTTAGCAATCACTTTCGCTGTTTTTTCGTGATCCCCTGTCAGCATGGCGACTTCTATCCCAAGTTGTTTCAAAGTTTCGACCGCCTCTTTCGCTTCGTTTCGAATCGTATCTTTTAAGGCGATCATTGCTGCAATTCCATCATCATCTTTCAAAAAGACGACGGTTTTTCCTTCTTCTTCGAGGCGGGCTGCGATGCCATCGGCGAAGCTGTCTGCTTCTTCATTGCCGACAAAATCGGCATTACCGATTATATAAGAACGGCCGTTGAAATTTGCCTTTACCCCTTGGCCAGGAATATCGATGATATCGATTCCGGAAATGATGCCGATTTGTTGATCTTTGACGTATTGAACAATGGATTTGGCAAGCGGGTGATTGGATTGGGACTCCATTGATGCAATGAGCTTCAGCGTTTCTCTTTCATCCAAATCTTCCCGGACCAGGACATCCGTAACGACCGGCATTCCCTCTGTCAATGTTCCTGTTTTATCCACGGCCAGCAACTTGAGGGCGCTTAAATTTTCCAAGTGGACGCCGCCTTTGAATAAAATTCCGTGGCGAGCGCCGTTTGAAATGGCTGCAAGTGTGGCAGGCATGATGGAAGCTACTACGGCGCAAGGTGACGCAACGACAAGCAGCACAATCGCCCGGTAAAATGTTGTATTCCAATCCCAGCCGAATAAATAGTGCGGCAGAAACATCATGAGGGCAACGGCGATGAGCACCGCTTTTACATAAATGCCTTCAAATTTTTCAATGAACAATTGGGAAGGGGATTTTTCGCTTTGGGCCGTTTGGACAAGCGTGATGATTTTTTGGAATAATGTTTCGGAATTCGGCTTCGTCATATGGACGGTGATTGTACCGTTTAAATTGATGGTACCCGCAAATACTTCGTCCCCCACGTCTTTTGACACCGGGATCGATTCCCCGGTAATCGCCGATTCATCGATGGAAGAAGAACCTTTAATGATTTTGCCGTCCGCCGGGATGCGTTCGCCCGGTTTAATTAAAAGATGGTCTCCCACCTTCAATGAAGAAACGGGCACTTTCATCGGCTCGAAATCCCCGCGGACGAGCCACGCTTCTTCCGGCTGCAGGTTCATCAGGGCGGATATTTCACGATGGCTGCGATTCATTGCATAAGTTTCAAGAGCTCCGCTTAAAGAGAAAATGAAAATTAGGATGGCCCCTTCCGTCCAATACCCGATGATCATGGAGCCGATGGCGGCCAAAATCATTAAAATTTCCACATTCAACGTTCTGTTTTCTATGGTATCAATGATTCCTTCCTTTGCTTTCGCATACCCCCCGATAATAAATGCGGCAATATAAGATATGACAGATGCTGTTGATAAACCGTTCTTTTCCAATTTCCATGCGATTAAGATCAAAATTCCGCTCGCAATAGCGGCAATCAATTCCTGATGCTGTTTTATATTCTCAATTAACGAGAATTTTTCTCGATTAGAATTCAACATCAATACCTCCTTATGATAATGAATTTCAGTATCAAAGCATCAATTTTATTGCAATTGATAATAAATATCAATTATTTAAAATTTATATTATTTTATAATTATTCTAATCTATAAAATTCCCTTTGTAAAGAAATAAACATAAAAATAAGAAAATTTAAAATATATTATTCTTACTTGTCTAATAGGAATAAAGATGTATTATTAGGTTTGTTCATAAAAAAGGAGGTTGCTGTATGGGAATTATCTTAAATATAACCGTGCTAGCGGTGTTAATGGCATTTTTATATTTTTTTAAGGAAAAAACACGTAAAATTTTCCAATAGAGTGTTTATTGCAATGGCGCTTGGCGTTTTATTCGGCATCGGGATGCAATGGATTTATGGATTCGGATCAGAAACGATAGAGAAAACAATGCCATGGTTTAATATTATTGGAAATGGCTATGTAAAGTTGCTGCAAATGATTGCGATGCCGCTTGTGTTTATTTCCATTTTGGCGGCATTTACGAAAGTGACAATCGGAAAAAACTTGGGTAAAATTGCGATTCTAATATTGGGAGTTTTAATTGGCACAACGGCGATTGCCGCATCATTCGGTATTTTATCGACGGCATTGTTTGATTTGGATGCGTCACAAATTGTGCAGGGGGAACAGGAAGCGGCACGCGGAGAAGAAATAGTGCAAAAAGCGGAAAGTGTCAAGACTTTGCCGGAACATATTTTGGAAATGTTCCCTTCAAATCCGTTCCTTGATTTGACTGGGGCCCGTTCCACTTCAACAATCGCTGTTGTTATTTTTGCCGCATTTTTAGGATTTGCCTATTTGCAGCTCCGACGGAAAGATGAGGATACGGCCAATACAGTCAAAAAGGGTGTTGATGCATTATACGGCCTTACCATGGGCGTTGTGCGAATCGTCTTGCAATTAACGCCATACGGGGTTGTCGCACTTATGGCCCGCACGGTTGCCACTAGCGATTTTGGGGCAATCGCCGATTTGGGCAAATTTGTCGTTGCGTCCTATGTTGCGTTGATTGCCATGTTTATTGTGCATTTAATTATTGTGTCGTTAACCGGTCTAAATCCATTGATTTACGCGAGAAAAGCGGTAGAAACTTTATTATTTGCCTTCACTTCACGTTCAAGTGCTGCCACATTGCCGTTGAATCTTCAAACACAAACAAAACGATTGGGTGTTCCTGAAGGGATTGCAAACTTTGCGGGATCCTTTGGGTTATCCATCGGTCAAAATGGTTGTGCGGGGGTCTACCCGGCCATGTTGGCTGTCATGATTGCGCCGACTGTCGGAATCGACCCGTTCACTCCAGGCTTTATTGACCTTCTAATCCTAATCGTTGCAATCATTTCTTTCGGTGTCGCAGGTGTAGGCGGCGGTGCGACGTTTGCAGCAATCATTGTATTATCGGCCATGAATTTGCCGATCGCTCTTGCTGGTATTTTGATTTCAGTGGAACCGCTGATTGATATGGGGCGTACAGCGTTGAACGTGAGTGGCTCCATGGTATCCGGAATCGTATCAAGCCGTTTAACAAAGGAATTGGATGCACAGACATTTAATGATACATCAGAAAGAACATCTTTAGTTTAATCATAGAATCCTGCTCAAGTTTTTTAATAAGAAACCGGACATTCCTTCCAAGGGAATGCCCGGTTTTCTTTATATAAAAAAGCTGCCAAAAAACGGATTCACCCGATTTTTGGCAGCTTAAGCAATAAAATGTTAATTAAAATACTCTTTCTGCGTATTGAGATAATTTTTCGAGCGAAGATTTTTCAATGTCAGCATGCAAAGAGTTTCCGTGGGAGTCCATTGTGACAACCGCAGTGAAGTCTTCCACTGTCAAGTGCCACATTGCTTCCGGAATACCGAACTCAAGGAAGTCCACACCGTCAACGCTCTTAATGCAATCAGCATAATATTGTGCTGCACCGCCAATTGCGTTCAAGTAAACGCCGCCGTGCTCTTGCAATGCTTTCAATGTTTTCGCGCCCATACCGCCTTTACCGATGACTGCGCGGATACCGAATTTCTTCATGATATCCCCTTGATAAGGTTCTTCACGGATGGATGTTGTAGGACCAGCCGCTTTGACAGTCCAATTTCCATTTTCGTCTTTTGCCATAACAGGACCGCAATGGTAAATGATTTGTCCGTTCAAATCAACCGGTGAATCATGAGTCATTAGGTGATGGTGGATGGCATCGCGGCCTGTGTACATGCGTCCGCTGATTTTTACAACGTCGCCCACTTTTAACTGACGAATTTGTTCTTCAGTAATCGGCGCTCTTAACTCAATAACGCGGCTTTCGGATTTAGTTTCAGTTGGTTGTTGTTCTTCTTCATTGCGGAATGTCACTTTTTCGCCATCTTGATAGTGCCATTTGATGATTTCTCCGGTATTGGCATCAATGTCAACTGCCATGCGGCGGAATGCCCAGCAGTTGTAAGCGACTGATACGAAGAAGGAAGCAGGAATGCGGTGCATTACACCGATTTTGCATCCCAATAATGTCGTTTCGCCGCCGAAGCCCATTGTTCCGACGCCAAGTGTATTGGCTTTTTCAACGATATATTCTTCCAATTTTGCTAGTTCAGGAATCGGATTTGTATCTTCCAAATGGCGGAATAATTGGTCTTTTGCCAGATCGTAGCTTGCGGAGCGGTCTCCACCGATACCAACCCCGATAAATCCGGCAGAGCAGCCTTGTCCTTGCGCTTTCCAAACGGCATGAAGAATGCATTTGCGGATTCCGTCAAGGTCGCGGCCTGCGCGGCCAAGCCCTTCCAATTCGCAAGGCAAGCTGTATTGGGCGTTTTTGTTTTCACAGCCTCCGCCTTTTAAAATGAGTTTTACTTCAATGTAGTCTTTTTCCCATTGTTCAAATTTGATAACCGGAACGCCTTCACCAAGATTGTCCCCGCTGTTTTTACCAGTCAATGAGTCAACAGAGTTTGGGCGGAGTTTCGCATCTTCTGTCGCTTTTTTAACCGCATTGCGGATGGCTTCTTTGATTTCTAATTGGTTTGCGCCAATAGGAGTTTTTACTTTAAATGTTGGAAGTCCTGTGTCTTGGCAAATTGGTGATACATTGTCTTCCGCCATTACGATATTTCTTGTGATGGTTGCCAAACTCATGGCAGCCCGAGTGCCTGCATTTTCAGCTTCTTTTGCTCTTTTGATGGCACGGCGAACATCTTTTGGCAAGTTTGTAGATGTTTCGCAAATCAAATCATAAAGGCTTTTCTCCAACGTTTGCAAATATGTAGTTGCGACTGACATATTATTTTCCCCCCAAAAAAAATTCAATTCTAGAATATTATACATTTTTAAAATTATTATTAAAAGTCTGTTATATAAAAGTAAATGGCAGATTACAATTATAAAAAGTAAATGGCAGATTACAATTATAATAGAAAATTTTTTTGAACTGATAAATTATTTCAATTACGCTAACAAAAAAATATAGTTGACAACTATGAATAATATGTTTTAATTTTCGATAAATGATAAAAAAAGAATGATTAGTAAATTTTCACCTAATATCTTACTAAAATTATTGGATTAGTAAATTTAATTTCCTGTTATTTGTCAATTTTGGGTTTGGCATAGGACATGATTACTTTATTCCGTCAGTAAAATAATCCGGAAAGGGGCTGGTGTTTTGAATACGGACCAATTGGAGGCGTTTATTTATGTTGTGGAGTTAAAAAGTATTCATAAAGCATCGAAGGCTCTGTATTTGTCTCAACCAACCGTTACTGCACGGATTAAAGCACTGGAAAGGGAATTGAATACAGAATTATTTATCCGACAGGGAAAACAACTGATTTTAAATCAGCAAGGGAAAGAATTTATTCCTTATGCACAACAAATCCTGAAAACTTTTCGCGAAGGAAAAAGCAATATAAGGAATAAACGGGATCATAATGAAATCGTTTTTGGTGCGAATTTCATCACTTCAAGCTATTTTATTCCCCATGCACTCGTTCTGTGGAAAAAAGAAAATCCAGATTTCAATTTCAAATTTATCACGGGAACAAATGAAGAACTGATTGTGAAATTGCTGAATCATGAGATTGATTTTGCTTTCACAAAGCCATTTTCAAACGACAATATCATTCAGGAAGTGGCGTTGGACAATTCCATTCAACTCGTTGTTTACCCGGAACATCCATATGTACTGGGAGAAGAGGTGACCATCAAGAAACTTGCAAAGGAACCCATCGTATTTTTTGAATGTGGGGCGTTTGATTGGAATCTGATTTATAAAATTTTTGAACTGGAAAATGTAGAACCAAAAGTTGAATTTAAGGTAGATCAACTGGAAGTGGCGAAATCATTGATCAAAAACAAACAAGGAATCGGGTTTTTGCCTTTAATAAGTATAAAAGAGGAAATTGAAAGGAAAGAGTTGATTGTTGTGAAGTCCCTGGATTTGTTTACGATCACGCAACCTGTTTATTTATCCTATGTTCAATCGGATGTTGTAAATATTTTGAAAAGCAGCATCCAACGTTCGATTGACCGGTTTAATAATTTTAAATGTCTAGTGTAATCAAATATGAAAGAGCAAAGAAAAAAAGAGGGGTAAGCGTATGAAAAAAAGCGGATTGACGGAGCATGATTCTCTATTGAAACAACTGATCGAATATCGCCGGGAGTTGCATATGTATCCCGAAATTTCAATGAAAGAATATGAAACGACCAAAAGAATCAAAAGATGGCTGGAAGAGGAAGAAATTAAAATTTTGGATGCAGGTTTGGAAGTCGGGGCAATCGCAGAAATCAAAGGAGAGGAAGAAGGGCCTACCATCGCATTGCGCAGTGATATCGATGCGCTGCCTATCGGGGAAAGAACAAATTTGCCCTATGCTTCAAAAATAAAAAATGTGATGCATGCATGTGGCCACGATTTTCATACAGCTTCAATGATCGGTGCGGCAATTTTACTGCAGCGCAGAAAAAAGAGCTTAAAGGAACGGTCCGCGTCATATTCCAGCCGGGAGAAGAAATTGCTGAAGGGGCAAAACAGATTATAAAAGCAGGCGGGTTGGATGGGGTATCGGCGATTTTTGGAATGCATAATAAGCCGGACCTTCCCGTTGGAACCGTTGGGGTACGTGAAGGAGCATTAATGGCTGGTTTAAGATTGAAATTTATGGAGTCGGCGGTCATGCCGGAATTCCAAACAATACAATCGATGCGGTCGTTGTGGCGGGGCAATTGATTTCCGCATTGCAAACGATTGTAAGCAGAAATTTAAGCGCTTTTGATAATGCGGTAGTGAGTATAACAAAATTGGAAGCCGGAAATACTTGGAACGTCATTGCCGACCATGCAATTTTGGAAGGAACGGTAAGGGTTTTTCAAAAGGAAGCCCGTGGGAAAATACCGCAATTAATGAAGCAAATCACAGAAGGAATTGTTTCTGCTTTTGGTGCCACATCCAAATTTAACTGGTATCCTTCCGTTACTTGTGTCGATAATTCACCGCTTTTTACGGAAATCGTCAAACGGACCGGGGAAGAGTTGGGGTATGCGGTTGTTGAAGCCGAACAAAGCCCGGCAGGAGAAGACTTTGCATATTATCAAGAATTGATTCCCGGTTATTTTGTATGGATAGGCGTTGATGGGCAACATGATTGGCATCATCCATCATTTACACTGAATGAAGAGGCGCTGCTTGTAGCGGCAAATTATTTTTCGAATTTGTCCGTGAATGTGTTAAATCATTTATCTAAAAGCAATAATCAAAAGTTGACGGTTAATTAATACCATTCGTTACTGGATGGTATTTTTTTTATGCTCAATTTTAGCCGGTTAGAGTTAATAAATTTTTTCAATCAGTACTTACAAGAAATCAATTAGTAAATGTATTGTATTAGGAAAAAATTGTTGTTAATATAACAAAACAAATAAAAATACTAGAAATTAGGGAGGGAGTAATGTTGACAAGAAAAATCCATTTTGGAGCGCTGATTCATGGAGTCGGAGGACATATTTCCCTTTGGCGGCATCCTGAAATCAGAAGCAATCAAAGCGTCAGTCTGGAGTATTATGTGCAACAAGCCAAAACAGCAGAAAAAGGGAAATTTGATTTAGTTTTTATTGCCGATGGTCTTTATATTAACGAGAAATCAATTCCGCATTTTTTAAACCGTTTTGAACCCGTTACAATCCTTTCCGCATTGGCAACTGCAACCAAAAACGTCGGCCTGGTTGCCACTGTATCCACCACTTATAGTCAACCATTTAATGTTGCGCGGCAAATCGCTTCATTGGATAAAATCAGCGACGGACGTGCAGGTTGGAATGTTGTGACAACCCCTTTGGAAGGGGCGGCATTAAATTTTAATAAAACCATTGAAGAGCATCCCGATCATGCGACCCGTTATGAAATTGCCGAAGAGTTTGTGGAAGTGGTAAAAGGGCTTTGGGATTCCTGGGAAGATGATGCATTTATCGCGGACGTGGAAAATGACCGATTCTTTGATCCGGAAAAACTGCACGTATTAAACCATAAAGGCAAATATTTCCAAGTCAGCGGCCCATTGAATATTGCCCGTTCAAGGCAGGGGCAGCCGGTCATCTTTCAGGCGGGATCATCCGATGCCGGAATTCGGATTGCAGCAAAGGAAGCGGATGCGATTTTCACAAATTATCCTGCATTAGAGGAAGCGAAGGACTTTTATCGCCGAGTGAAAGAAGAGGTTGCAAAAGTTGGACGGAATCCGGATGAGGTGCTGATTTTTCCGGCATTGGCCCCTATCATCGGAGATACCGTGGAAGAAGCGGAACGGAAATATAATGAAGTCAAAAATTTGGTGTCGATTGAAAAAGCGCTGGACTATTTGGGACGTTACTTCGATCATCATGATTTTTCCCAATATGACGTAGATGCGCCGTTCCCGGACATCGGTGATATTGGGGCAAATGCATTCAAAAGCACAACCGACCGCATTAAAAGAGAAGCGAAAGAGCAGGGATTGACATTGAGGGAAGTGGCGCTGCGTGAAGCGACACCGAAACCGGTATTCTTTGGTACACCAAAGGATGTTGCGGATTTAATTGAAAAATGGTTCGTGGAAAAGGCGGCGGATGGATTTATGTTTTCAGTTGCGGTCCCGAATGCGCTGGAAGACTTTGTGGAGAAAGTTGTACCAATTCTGCAGGAACGGGAATTATACCGGAAAGAATATGAGGCGGACACATTACGGGGAAATTTGGGTCTTCCTTTTAAAGAAAACCGTTACACAAAACAAAGACAGCTTGCCAACTTATAAACGGATAGGCACTATTACTTGATTTACAAAGACTGAGGTTTGAAATGGAGGTGGAAAAATGGCGTACAAATTAAGTATTTTAGATCAAAGCCCTGTAATCGAACATTCTGCACCGGAGGAAGCTTTCCAGGAAACGGTGCGGTTGGCACAAACCGCGGAACAATTGGGATATGAAAGATTTTGGGTTTCAGAGCATCATAATAGTCAGGATGTCCATGGTTCATCACCGGAAGTCCTCGTATCTTATTTATTGGCGAAAACGGAAAAAATACGAATCGGTTCTGGCGGAGTCATGTTGACCCATTACAGCCCTTATAAAGTCGCCGAAAATTTTCAGGTGTTGGCAGCTCTTGCGCCTGGCCGTGTAGATTTGGGGGTCGGGAAAGCTCCAGGCGGCCTTCCTTTGGCGACAAAAGCTTTACAATTTGGAACTCAAAACACCGGTGAAGATTTTAATCAGCGGGTAAGGGATTTAAAGGATTTTCTGTATGATACATTGCCGGAAAACCATCCGCTTTATGGGGTAAAAGCAACCCCAACGGCGAAAGTGAAGCCTCCGATTTTTGTATTGGGGGGAAGCCCTGGCAGTGCAACGCTTGCGGCAACTTTGAAACTTCCTTATGTGTTTGCAAGATTCTTTGTGCCGGATGAAGAAGTTTTGAAAAAGTCTGCTGAAGTTTATCGAGAGATTTATCCTGAAGGAAAATTGATCGTGGGCATCGGTGTTTTTGCATCAGAAGATGAAAAAGAAGCTGAGAGCATCGCAAAAGATTCATACATTATCAAATTGCATTTGGAAAGCGGCCGAACTTATACATTTACAAAGAAAGAACAAGCCGAGAAATTTGGAAATCAGTCTGAAGAACCATATCGAATCGAAGTCTTAGATTCGAAATTGGTTTACGGGAAACCGGAACAGGTGAAAAAGGTATTGGATGAATTGCATCAGAAATATCAGGTGGATGAATTTATTCTCCATACACCGGTCTTGAAAAGAGAGGAAAGATTTCGGTCTTTTGAATTGTTGGGTCCAACCAATTTATTCAAAGAAATATCAACTGTTAAATAGGAGGAAAATGAAATGAGCAACGCATTTGATGTGATTGTTTGGTCAAAGCAAGGATGCAGTTATTGCAATGAAGTGAAAAGTTATTTGGATGACAAAGAGATTCCATATAAAACGATTGATGTAACCAATCGGGATGAATTCCGTGAAATTTTGGAAGCAAAATATGGCGTTCGTCATGTACCGGTCGTGGAAATAGGTAAAAACGGGACCTATAAAGGAGTAACCGAAGTGGGATTAGAGCATTTAATCGCTGCCTTGGAGCAAGTTTCAAGAAAAAAAGGTTTAGCGGTTTGACAAGTTTGCAAGAAAGGCAGGGTGGGAATCATTGGGTCAACTTGTGACAGATGTGTTGATTGATCGCCTGAAAGAAGAAGACAAAGAACGATATGTAGAGGTATTGGTCGAAAGTTATGCTCAATATGAAAAGCATTATCCTTCAAAAGAGGCCTGGCAGGATTATATTTCCGATATTCGGAACAGTGTGAACCATCCTCATTCCGCGGAAATTTTTGTTGCGAAAAAAGGTGAAGATATATTAGGCGGTCTGCAGCTTTTTATCGGTTCCGGGAATGCTTATAATCGGCCCGAATTGGAGATAGATTCCACCATTGTGCGGTTATTGGGGATTCATCCTAAGGCAAGGGGGCTTGGAATTGCCAAAAAGTTATTGGATAAAAGTGTGGAATTTGCCAGAGCGCGAGGGGATGAGTATTTATATCTCCACTCAACGGATATGATGGAAGCTGCAATCAAACTATATATAAGATTTGGTTTTGTCCGGGATGAAAGAAAGGATTTTCAGAAAAATAATTTTTTAGTGAAAGCTTTCAAATACAAATTATAAAGGAAACAATCAATTAAAATGATATAAGGTTTTCCCCCTTATCGACTGCAACAAACAGTTTCCCCGTTTGTTGCGGTCTCTATCAATAAATCAAAAAGAGCCTATCCAAAAAAATGGACAGGCTCTTTTCTTCATTTTGATGCAACAAAAGAGGAAGGGACACAGCGTTGATTTATGTGGTGTAAAAAAGGTCAGCACAGCCATGAAGGCGTCTGTTTCGTTATAGTTGAAAGACCTCTTGTTTCACATCAAATAAAACCGCTTTTGACAGTTGTGAAATCACCACGTCATCCAACGGAGGGTTATAGGATCCGCATTGAACATCCCGGAAAAGCCGTTCCAACGG
Source organism: Ureibacillus sp. FSL K6-8385 (assembly GCF_038593155.1). Lineage (GTDB taxonomy): Bacteria > Bacillota > Bacilli > Bacillales_A > Planococcaceae > Ureibacillus > Ureibacillus terrenus. The sequence goes on along the minus strand of NZ_CP151968.1, from coordinate 2,246,205 downwards.
ATTCGTTTTCGATAAACTTCTGCCGCCAACGATTTTCATCGCTTTTGAAACAATTTCAATAGCATTATTGCAAATTAAATATTTGGCAATATTCACTTCATTGGCAAGCAAGTCCCGCTTCTCCGGTTCGTATTCGACTTGTGCGGCAAGGCTGTATAAAATTCTTCTTGAAGAATGATATAGCACTTCGATTTCTCCCGCATTTTGTTGGACATGGGCAGCGTGGTTAATGGTGTTTCCCAAACTGTGGGAGTATGTGTTTTTGGCGAATTCATAAGCATAGTCCCTTGCGGCACCGGCTATCCCTAAATAAACGGCAGGGATTTCCAAAGAATAAACGCGGCCATGAGCAAGAAAACGGTTGGTTTCATTCGGTTTTTGACGATAAAGCAGCGCTTCTTCCGGTACGAACACATCATGAAAGATGATGTCATGACTCCCTGTAGCCCGCATTCCTAAATAATCCCAAGTTTCCTTAATTTCCACCCGATCATTGACCGTAATTAAAAATTCAGCGGTAATGCCTTCATCTTCCAAATAAGCGATGGTCATAAACTGTTTTAATATAGGAGCCAGGGAAGCATAAGATTTTTCACCTGAAATGATATATCCTCCAGGCACCTTTTTGGCAATCGTACCTGGAGTAGCGCCTCGGGAAAGATTTCCTTTTCCCCGTTCCGTATTAATGATGTTTAATAATGAACCTTCTTCCACTGTTTTACGGCACAATTCAGCGAAGACGGATTCCGGCCAAGATTTCGTTTCCCGGACGTTCAGGAATGTTAACAAGTTCCAGCCGACCCCCAAAGCGGTGGAGGCATCCCCTTTGGCAAGCTGTTCCTGGACAAGCAACATTTCATAAAGGGAAATTTCATCTCCACCATACTTTTTAGGAATCGTTAATTTAAGATAGCCCGCATCCTGTAAAATTTTAAAATGTTCAAAAGGAAATTCGCCGGTTTTGTCGTAATAAGCGGCGGTTTTACCAATTTCCGAAGCCAATTTTTTTGCATAATCCACTAATTGTTGTTCACGTTCATTGCGAATAAAAATATCTGTCATGATGAAGCCACCTTTGATTTTGCAAATTGATTTTCAGGTATTTGCAAACCTAAATGTTCCCGCAATGTGGAACCGGTGTAGTCTTTTCTGAATAACCCACGCTCTTGTAAAATCGGTACAACTTTTTCGACAAAAGCTTCCAAATCGCGGGGAAGCAATGGGAATTGCAGCATAAATCCGTCGCAGGCTTTTTCATTAAACCAACGTTCCATTTCATCCGCGACTTTTTCAGGTGTCCCAACAAATGCATCCTTCTTCGCCGCATTAAAGAGCCGGGTGTATAATTCTCCCACTTTCAAATTTTCCCGTTTAATAATTTCATAAAGTTCATTGAAATTACTTTGAATGCTGTTTACAGGAGGGAATTCGACTTCAATGGCCGGCGTATCCAGTGAATACTTTGAAAAATCCACATTTCCCATATATCCTGAAACAAATTTCAACGCTTCATAAGGATCGACCAATTCCTGCAATTCATTGTATCGGCGAATGGCTTCTTCTTCCGTGTCGGCAACGATCGGGGAGATTCCATGGAACACAATGAGCTCATCCTCGGAACGGTTATGTTGAGCCAACTGGGCTTTCAATGTTCTATAATGTTCCTTTGCTCTTTCGATATTATCCCAATGGACAAAAACCGCATTTGCCACACGGGCTGCTAATTTCTGGCCGGGTTTTGAAGAACCGGCAACAACAATGACAGGATATCCTTGAGGGGAGCGGGCGATATTTAACGGACCTTTTACTTGGAAATACTGACCTTTGTAATTGATTTCATGCACTTTTGATTGGTCGTAGAAAATGCCGTTTTCTTTATCGTATATAAAGGCATCGTCTTCCCAGGAATCCCATAAACCTAAAATGACGTCGGCAAATTCTTCTGCGATTTCATAGCGTTTGTCATGTTCCACATGTTTTTCACGGCTAAAGTTCAAAGCTGTTTGGCCGGTGGCATCAGAAGTTGTCACTAGATTCCATGCAACCCGGCCACCGCTGATATGATCAACGGAAAGCAATTGTCTTGCCAATCGGTAAGGCTGGCTATAAGTCGTCGAAGCGGTTGCTCCAAGACCGATTTTTTCAGTGGCAGCAGCGAGGGCTGTTATTTGAATAATAGGGTCAAAGCGGTTTAATATATGCGGGTGAGATTCATGGTTTATGGCCAGACTATCCGCAATGAAGACGATATCAAATTTTCCTTTCTCCGCGATTTGAGCTGATTTTTGCAGGGCTTTGATATCAATGCTGGCATTGGCCTGCGCTTCCGGATGGCGCCATGCAGCCACATGCATGCCGGCGCCGATTAAATACAACGAAAGTTTCATTTCACGTTTTTTTACCATTCGACGTTCCTCCTAAAATATTATTTTTTTGAAGAATAAGCTTCTTTCCAGGTTGCCAATTCTTCCAGGGATAATTGAACAGGGATGAAGTTGCCTTTATAGTTTTTCTTAATAAATTGGGATACTTCTTCACTCTGGTAAATTTCAACGATTTTTTTATACAATGGATGATCTTTATCTTCATTTCTCGCAGCGATTACATTGATAAACGGTTTTGCCGTTTCACTTTCATGGATGATTGCATCGCTCAAATATAAACCGGCTTCAAGGGCTATTCCGTTGTTGATGATGGCAAAATCCGTATCTTCCATCACACGCGGGGTTGTTGCACCATCAACAGGGATAATTTCCAAGTTTTTCGGATTCTCTTTAATTTTGTCGACTCCGCCCCTGCCGTCGAAATCATCCGTCAAGGTGATCAGTCCATATTCCTGGAGAAGCATGAGAGCCCGGCCCCAGTTGGACGGATCATTTGGTACGGCGATTTTGGATCCTGCTTTAATATCATCTATGGAATCAAATTTATTGGAATACAATCCGATCGGTGCAATAATCGTTGTTCCGATTGGTTGAATATCTGTATGATTTTGGGTATTAAAAGTATCCAAATATGCAACGTGTTGGAAAGCGTTGATGTCAATATCCCCGTCCGCCAGCGCCTGATTCGGGTCCACTTGTGCGGAAAAAGTGACTAATTCAAGGTCAATGCCTTCCTCTTTCGCTTTTTCTTTTATGAATTCCCAAGTTTTAATCTCTGAACTGCGAATTCCAACTTTTACATGATTGTTTTCAGCATCCGTTTTTTCATTGCATGCCGCCGATACAAATATTAATAATATTAAACCTATTAAAATACTAAGTTTTTTCATTCGAAACACCTCTTCAACAATTAAGAAACTCGTCTAAAATGATGTTCCAATTTATGGCCAATCATTTGGATGATTTGTACAAATACGACAAGGATGATTACCGTAACCAAAGTCGTCATTTCGTCAAAACGCTGATAACCATAGGTGATGGCCACATCGCCCAAGCCGCCTCCGCCAACTGCTCCTGCCATCGCAGTTGCTCCAATTAACCCGATTGTCGCTGTTGTTACACTTAAAACGAGGGAAGGGAAAGCTTCCGGAATTAAAAACTTGCGAATAATTTGAAAGGGAGTTGCTCCCATGGCTTTTGCGGCTTCAATGATTCCATCATCAACTTCCAATAATGAATTTTCAATTAATCTGGAAATATATGGACCTATATGAAAAACAAGAGGAACAATTGCCGCAGTCGTTCCGATGGCTGTGCCAACAATGAGCCGGGTCAACGGGATCAGCAGGACCAGCAAAATAATAAAAGGAATTGAACGGAATATATTGACGATGGGATTAATGATCCCAAATATCCATTTATTTTCTAAAATGTGTCCTTTTCTGGTCACTACGAGGATAATGCCTAAAGCAAATCCTAAAATGGCGCCGAAGAACAAGCTGATGCTAACCATATATAAGGTTTCCAAAATTGCGTTGAGAATAATTTCGTAACTCACTTCCATTTGCAGCCACCTCTTCAATTTGGATATCTTTCAAACGGATATATTGAATTGCTCTTTCGCACTCACGATGATCCCCCTTAATTTCGATAATTAAATTGCCGAAGGGGATCTCTTGCAATTCAATGATATTTCCAAATAATACGTTGACATCCACTTTGAATTTTTTTGCCACTTCAGAGACAATCGATTGACCAACATTTTCTCCGATAAACTTCAGTTTGAAAATGCGTTTTGAAGGATTGTCATCCTGAAGCATTTTTATAATGAATTCCGGAATTTCATCGCGCACGACGGATTGAACAAAGTTTTTCGTTGTTTTCTCCTTTGGATTTGAGAAGATTTCCAGTACATTTCCCGTTTCAATAACGCGTCCATTTTCCATGACCGCTACTTTGTTGCAAATCTCGCGGATGACTTCCATTTCATGAGTGATCAGCAAGATTGTGATATTGTATTCAACATTCACTTTTTTCAATAGATTTAAAATAGATTTTGTTGTTTGGGGATCGAGGGCAGAGGTCGGTTCATCGCATAACAATATTTTTGGATTTGTGACCAGAGCTCTGGCTATCCCAACCCGCTGCTTTTGACCGCCGGAAAGTTGATGGATATAAGCATTGGAACGATCTTCAAGTCCAATGTAGCGTAAAACTTCCATTACCCGTTGCCGGATTTCATTTTTTGGCACCTTGCTAAGCAGAAGGGGCATTGCAACATTTTCAAATACGGTTTTGGAATTCAGGAGATTAAAATGTTGGAAAATCATCCCGATTTCTTTCTTTTTCTCCCTCAATTCCTGGGCGGAATAGGTTGTTAAATCAACACCATCGACCAGAACTTTCCCGCTTGTCGGGGTTTCCAATAAATTCACGGTGCGAAGTAAAGTGCTTTTTCCGGCACCGCTGAATCCGATGACCCCGAAAATATCCCCTTTATTAATTTTTAAATTGATCTGATCCAATGCCTTAATTTCCTTTCCGTCTGAACGGTATACTTTGGAAGTATCGATAAACTCGATCAAATGATTCACCCACTTTCTTTAAAATGTCGGAACAACGGCCCCATCATATTTCGATTCAATATATTTCCGGGCTTTTTCACTTGTTAACCATTTCACAACCGTTTTTATGTTTTCATCATTTTCCCGGCCTTTCGCTGTCACCACAATATTGACATACGGCGAATCCGGCCCTTCAATAATAAGGGCGTCTTCTTTTGGATTTAAGCCGCCTTCCAATGCGTAGTTCGTATTAATTGCGGCAGCATCGACATCTTCCAATGCGCGGTTTAACAATGGACCATCAACACCGATAAATTCTATTTTTTTGTCGTTTTTTATAATGTCTTCAACGGTGTAATTGCCTTCTTTATTTGGATCAAGTTCGATAATTCCGTTAGAAGCGAACAGTTCCAATGCGCGTGAAAAATTTACCACGTCCTGAGGGATGGCCACTTTTGCCCCTTGAGGCAATTCATCAATGCTTTTATATTTTTTGGAATACACTCCGAAAGGTTCAATATGCACACCGCCAACACTAACCAGCTCCAAACCGGATTGTTTAATGGCTTGATTCAAATATGGGGTATGCTGAAAATAGTTGAAATCCAATTGGCCTTCCGCTGTTGCCTGGTTTGTTCGGACACCATCATTGAACACTTCTATTTGGAGTTTAATGCCTTCCTTCTCCAGATCCGGTGCCAAGTGTTCCAATATTTCCGCATGGGGAACTGAAGAAGCGCCAACTTTTAATACTGTCACTTCTTTTTTTGATGGGTCATTCTTCGCGTTTTCATTCCCGTTTGATGCTTCTCCGTTGCTGCATGCTGCCAAAATGATTAAAGTCAGAACCGAAACTAAAATGAAATACCAATTTTTCCTCAAGTTCAAAACTCCTTTACTAAAATTTGTAATTCTAATAAACAATTATTCAAATAAATCGGTGGATAAGTAACGCAAGCCCGTGTCAGGAAGGACTGCAATGATGCGTTTTCCTTTGTTTTCAGGTCGTTTGGCCAATTGCGTGGCAGCCCAAATGGCAGCACCTGAAGAAGTACCGACAAGAATTCCATCAGATTTGGCCACTGCCCGTGCCGCTTCATTTGCTTCGTATGTTTCGACAGAAATGAATTCATCGATGACATTTTTGTTTACGTTGGCAGGAACTCTTTTTTCTTCAACATCCGAGAACCGGTGTACACCTGTGATTTCAGGAATATCCGGATTTTCAGGGGTTGCAATGGAATTCAAACCGGGTTCCACTGCAACAATTTGAATATTCGGATTTTTATTTTTCAAGAATTCCCCAACACCGCTAATGGTTCCCCCCGTACCAACGGCTGCAACAAAAATATCGATTTGCCCATCCGTATCCTCCCATATTTCAGGACCTGTCGTTTCTTTATGGATTCTTGGATTCGCTTCATTTTCCAGCTGATTTAAAAACAGAATGTTTTCTTCTTTTGAAAGGACTTCATTTTTTAATACATTGATTGCTTCTACAAAATCGCCGTCAGTTTCTTCCATTGCTTTTGCAAGGGCAGGGACTTCCGAGAATGGGATGACTTCACCGCCAAAGGCACGTATGACTTTCGTCCGTTCAATGCTGACATTGTCCTGGATGTAGACGCGGAATTTATAACCTTTGGCAGCTGCAATGGCAGCAACGCCGATGCCGGTATTTCCGCTCGTTGTTTCCACAATGGTATCGCCCTTTTTTAACAAACCCTTTGCTTCTGCATCTTCAATCATGGATTTGGCAATGCGATCTTTTACACTATTGACAGGGTTAAAATATTCTAGTTTTACGATGAGTTCCGCTTCCAATTGGTTTTGTTTTTCATAATTGACAAGTTGCAATAATGGGGTCCGACCGACCAACTCGGTAATGGACTTTTTAATTTTATTTGTAACTGCCTGACTCATCTAATCTCCTCCAATCCAAATCATTTTATAACCTACTATTACAATTGGGATTATTGGAATGTTAACATGCGAAATTGAGCATTGACAATATGTTGCCGGTAAAATCATCAATAGAAATATTTAATTAACGAAAAAAAATAATTTATTAAATAAACGGGGGATATGCAGGGGAAGGGGGGACATGTAATCTTGAAATAAAAAAAGGAAATTAAATCCGCACATACAAAAAAATCAGTGAAGGAAAACCCTTCACTGATTATGTAAACAACCTTTATTCTTCTTCATACCGATGTTTAAACTGCTCCAATTTCTCTTCAATATCGTCTATCATTTGGATGAGGCGATCAATGTCTTCAAGATCGGCAGTTTCTTCATCAATCGCTTCCAAAACTTCAAGGAAAATCTCCAGGCGTTCTTTCAAATATTGCACCTGCTTATTTTTGTCATAAATCGCTTTCACATTTCCACCTCTTTCATCTAGGTCATCATAACGGAAAATCGCCAAATATGCAATCATGTAAAAAAGTATTTTTCTGTAAAAGTATAGGCATTTCATACCGATTTTATTTTCGATTATTCAGAATATTTACAATAATGAATCTTTGTGATATATTAATCTTAACTTAATCGCAAAGGAGTTGGTCGAAAAGTAAACGCTCACTCTATTGCAAAGGAGGGAGTCTAAACAATCTTTCGGCCCGGCTTGTAGCCGAAACTGTTTATGCAACGATAATGGTGGTTAGTAAGCGGTAAACCCCGGTGAGGTGCATCTTTTTGGATGCACAGGTCACCGGGGTTTTAAAGTTTCATAGATTTTTCTATAAAAAAGCGCCAATCGGAAACCGGTCCGAATTGGCGCTTTGACTGTTTAAGATAAGCGATTGCGATAATCTTCGTATTTAAATTGTCTTACGACTTTAATTCCTTCTTCATCGTTGTATAAACAGATGCTTGGCAAGTTGACACCATTGAACATATGGTTTTTCACCATTGTGTAATGGGCCATGTCTGTAAATACAATTTTGTCCCCAGGTTTTAGCGGTTCATCGAAAGAATAGTCGCCGATCACATCTCCAGCAAGGCATGTCATTCCACCGAGACGGTATGTGTAAGGTTTATCATTAGGGGTACTTGCCCCGATAATTTGCGGACGATAAGGCATCTCAAGTACATCCGGCATATGACATGTGGCGGAAGTGTCGAGAATGGCGATCTCCATCCCGTTTTTGACAATATCCAGCACGGTTGCCACAAGGTAGCCTGTATTGAGAGCAATGGCTTCACCTGGTTCGAGAATGACTTGGACATCATATTTATTTTTAATATAGTTGATGAGATCGACCAGTTTGTCGATGTCATAATCCGGGCGGGTAATATGATGTCCGCCGCCGAAGTTGACCCATTTCATTTGATGCAAGTACTTGCCATACTTTTCTTCAAAATGAGGAAGGATCCGTTCAAGCACGTCGGAATTTTGTTCACACATCGCATGGAAGTGAAGACCCTCAACGCCGTCCAATTCATCCGGACGGAATTGATCGAAAGGAATTCCTAAACGGGAATTCAATGCACAAGGGTCATAAAGTGCCGTTTCCACTTCGGAATAACCAGGGTTCACTCTCAAACCGATGGAAACGTGCTTGTCCAGTTGTTGAATCTTTTGTTTATATTTATTTAATTGATTGAAAGAGTTGAATACGATATGGTCGATATATTTCAAATATTCATCGATTTCATGTTCAGCGTAGGCTGGTGAGTAGGCATGCACTTCTTTTCCAAATTCCTCGTATCCTAAGCGGGCTTCAAAAAGGGAACTTGCCGTAACCCCCTTCAAATATTTGCTCACTAAAGGAAATGTGGAAAACATGGAAAAACCTTTTAGCGCAAGCAATATATCGCAGCCTGTACGCTGTTGGACGGAATCCAATATCTCCAGATTCCGTTTTAATAAACGTTCATCAACAACATAACTTGGAGATGGTACACTTTTCCAGTCGATTGCTTTCATTATTTTACCTCACTATTTTCAAGGTCTAAATCAAGCAATTCTGGATCGAAGCTTTCTTTCCATGGAAGGCCCCATTTGTTCAATTCTTCCATGAATGGATCCGGATCGAATTCTTCTACGTTCCAAACCCCCGGTCTTCTCCAAATTCCTTTGATAATGAGGCTTGCCCCGATCATCGCAGGAACGCCTGTTGTATAAGAAACCGCCTGGCTGCCCACTTCGCGATAGCATTCTTCATGATCGCAAACGTTATATAGATAGTAAGTTTTTTCTTTTCCGTCTTTTATGCCGCGGAAAATGCAACCGATATTTGTCTTGCCTTTTGTTCTTGGTCCAAGTGAACCTGGATCCGGTAAAACCGCTTTTAAGAATTGAAGAGGAACGATTTTCTTCCCTTCGAATTCGATTGGCTCAATGGATGTCATTCCGACATTTTGAAGAACCCGCAAGTGAGTCAGATATTTTTCGGAGAATGTCATCCAGAAGCGGATTTGTTTAAGTCCTTTTACGTTTTTCGCCAAAGATTCCAATTCTTCATGGTAAAGAAGGTAAATATCTTTCGGACCTACTTCAGGGAAGTTATATTCTCTCTTATATTCAAGAGGTTTTGTTTCGATCCATTTCCCTTCTTTCCAATATCGGCCGTTGGATGTAATTTCGCGAATGTTGATTTCCGGGTTAAAGTTAGTCGCAAACGGCAATCCGTGATCGCCGGCATTGCAGTCCAAGATATCAATATAATGAATTTCATCGAAATGATGTTTTAATGCATAAGCCGTGAATACGCCTGTAACTCCAGGGTCGAAACCGCAGCCCAATACGGCCGTGATACCGGCTTTTTCAAATTTTTCTTTATAAGCCCATTGCCATTTATATTCAAATTTAGCTGTTTCAGGTGGTTCATAGTTAGCGGTATCTAAGTAATGAACACCTGTAGCTAAACAAGCTTCCATGATTGTCAAATCTTGATAAGGTAATGCAACGTTGATGACTACATCCGGTTTGAAACTATTGATTAATTCGACGAGTTCGTCCACGTTGTCCGCATCAACTTGCGCAGTGTGGATAATCGTTTTGCCGCCGTCGAGCTTCTCTTTCAAAGCGTCGCATTTCGCCTTTGTACGGCTGGCAATCATGATTTCCTCGAACACGTCTGAATTTTGTACACATTTGTGCGCTACAACGCTACCTACACCGCCAGCACCGATAATCAATGCTTTACCCAATTCATTATGACCCCCTTAATTGAAAATAGTATCAAGCAATGAAATAGATTATACATAATTATTTCTTAATCAGCAATTGTTTTTAAAGCGAAAATATAAAAATTTTCAATTACGTAAACATTGCTTTTTAAATATTCCTTGTTTCATAAAATCGGGCTTTTAACATGAAAATTTCATTTGCCGGATAATCGGTGAAGAAATCCTGCATAAAAAGCAAAAGGCACATTGCTGTCAATATTAGATATTAGCAAATAGATAAATAAAATTCATTATTTAAAGCAATTCTTTTGTGCTTTTGTTCTATAAAATATATAACAAATTTGTTATAATAAATATAGAACAGATTGGGGTGATGGAATGATAATCCGAATTGAGCCGGAATCGGAAGTTCCAATTTATATGCAACTGACAAATCAAATTATTGAAGGCATTGCGAAAGGCGCTATACATCCGGGGGATGCGCTCCCGTCCGTCCGGACATTGGCGGCTGATTTGGGAATCAATATGCACACGGTCAATAAAAGTTATCATGAGCTTGAGAAGAAAGGGATTATCGAAATTGTCCCCAAATCCGGAGCCGTGATCAAAGGGCACTCCCATATAGAGCAAAGTTCGTATAACAGGATTTATAACATGCTGAAGCCGCAAATCGCGGAAGGAATGGTGTTGGGGATGACGAAGGACGAAATATTGAATTTGGTCGAAGAAATTGTCAACGAAATAAAAAAAACCTGAAGGAGGGACTGCAATGGCTTTTATGATTTCGCTGATCATTTTGCTTTTCTTGTCAACCATCCAGTCAGTGATGCCTTATTTTGTGAAAAGAACGGTCGTCTTCGGCGTGTCGGTTCCGGAACAACATATTCAGGATGAACGGATCCGAGCCTACAAGAAACAATATACAATGTTGACGATTGCGGTTTCATTTTTCATGATTTTGATTTACAGTGCGTGGGCCGCCTTCAAACAGCCATCTGATGAAGCCGTCATTTTCATCGGCACAATCATCGAGTTCATCATTATTTTCATTAGTCTTGCTTTATTTTATTATTACCGTGGGAAAATGAAGCAATATAAAAGAGCGGAAAAGTGGGCGCAGCAATTAAAGCAGGTGGCGGCTGCCGATTTGACCGTCCATTCGGAGGATTCTTTGCCCCCATGGTATATCTATCTGTTGCCGATGATTGTCACTGCCGGATTGATGGGCTACACCATTTATCAATATGATTTGTTGCCGCAGCAAATCCCCACTCATTGGGGCCTCAGCGGAGAACCGGATGCGTTTACCGAAAAGACGCCATTTACGGCAATACAAATGCTTCTGTTTTTGCTTCTGCTCCAATTGATGTTCCTGGGAATACAGTTGGGAATGAAATTTTCGGGAATAAAATTAAGCGCGACCAATTTGTCCGCTTCGAAAAATCGCCAACTGGCCTTAAGGAAATCGCCAAGCTGGTTTTCATTCTATACGGTGCTGTTAATCACAATGTTGTTTTCTTATTTTCAATTGACGACCATCCATCCGGATTTGTTCAATTATTCTTTGCTGAAAGCGTTGATTCCTTTTGGCGTCATGTTTTTGATTTTGGCGGGAACGGCAATTTTGATGGTAATAGTGGGACGATCTGATAAATATCCGTCTGAATCGATGGAAGAGGGATTGATGGATGCAAGTGATGACAAGTATTGGAAAGCGGGGTTGTTTTATTTTAATAAGAATGATCCGTCGATTTTCGTGGAGAAACGGTTTGGCGTAGGGTGGACGATCAATTTTGCCAATCCGGTCGGATACCTGATCATTTTCGGTCCCCTCATCCTTATTTTGCTGATTGCGTTTCTGTTCCAATGGTGAATAAATTCCGGCCAAACCCGGAACAACCGGGTTTGGCCGTTTTTTTGGAAAAAACGCAAATGGCAATCACTAAAATGTTAAATTGACATAAAATACTTTGGAATAAATGAAGGCACGAGGGTGAAAATGTGATTCAAAAATTGAGGACTATAGAATTTCAACACCGGTTGGCCCGGATTTTTCGGGCTTATAAACAAGAAGTCGCAAGAGGCGGGAAGGAAAAGGAGAGGCTTCATATTGTGTATGTCATGACCCATGTCGGCATTTCAGGCGGGGTCAAAATTATATTTGAACACGCCAACAGACTGAAACAGCTGGGTGCAAAGGTGACAATCGTCGCCCATTATATGAAGCCGTCATGGTTTCCGATTGAAGCCGATTATGTTCAAGTTCCCTTCGGTTTGGAGTTGGCAAAAGGAATTCCCGATTGCGACTTGATTGTGGCCACCTATTGGGACCATATTCAGGCCTGCATCGAAACGGGCATCGCGCCGGTCGTTTATTTTGAGCAGGGCGATTTCCACTTATTTGACTACGGCAAGATGAATCAAACACTCAAAAACTATATTCATATTCAATATCAGATACCGCCGTTTATTTACACGGTTTCCCGTCCGGCGGCAGAACTGATTGAAAAATTGTATGGCAGAGAAGCGAAAGTCTATCCGAATGCGATTGACGAAACGGTTTTTAACCCTGAAGGGCCAAAAGTGACGGGAGATCGTCCATATTTATTGATGATTGGAAGGGAAAGCACGGCGTTTAAAGGGCTTTCCTACATCTTGGATGCTTATGACATGCTGAAAAAGGAATTTGAACTTGATTTATATTGGATTACGCCCGAAACCCCGTCGGAGAAAATGAAACAAAGAGCAACCAAATGTTTTATCAGCCCTTCGCAAGAAACAATCGCCTCTCTCTATCGGGGAGCGGCTTTATACGTCAGCGGCTCCACTTACGAAAGTTTCTCCCTGCCTCCCCTTGAAGCGATGGCATGCGGTTGCCCGGTTGTGACAACGGACAATGAAGGCGTTTTGGAATACGCGGTACACCTTGAAAATGCAATGATTTGCCGCATGAGGGACCCGCAGGACATGGCGGAAAAAATATCAGAACTTCTTTCGAATCCGGATTTAAAAGAAAGATTAATCAGGAACGGTCTGGAAACTGCCGGTAGATATAATTGGATTGCCATTATGAAAGAAATTTTGGATTATTATAGCGATATTGCATTGTACCAGGTACAGCCAAGGAACCTATTAACCGACTGGGATATTCGGATACGGCGGGAACATTGTCTGCATCCGGAAGATTATGTGAGATTCGAAAAGTTTCTTCTTGCAACCAAATCCGATTTGGTCAAGGTGCCGGTGATATACGAAATCGATAAAGTCCCTGTGATTGCCAGATGGGAAACGGCTGCCGTGCGGAAAAAGATCGACAATGGCCTTGTTGAAACTTGTTACTGCCCCGTGCATCCTGCAAATGGCCTTGCGCTTTACAACCTTAAAGGCTATCAGTCATTTTTATTGAAGGAGTTTGATAAAGCTTTGGATGAATTTTTAGAGTTGCAGGAAACAAGCGAAGCAAAGGAGCAAGCCGTTTATGGCAAATGGGCCGTCCTGACATTGATGAGGCTGCAGAGAAAAGAGGAGGCCAAGAGAAAATTAAAAGCACTGATGGATGAACATCCGTATTATCCGGATTTATATAAATTGGCTCTTTTGCTGGAAGGAAAAAATCAACATCATATCAATTCAATCAGGGTTTTGGGGGATGGCGCGGCGTATCCTGAATTTTTCTACCAGATCGATTCAATAATCTAAAAAGTCCATCATGAAGAGGTGAATGGATGATCAGCGTGATTTTGCCGGTCTTCAATGCCGGCGATTATTTAAAAGATTCGATTGAAAGCATTTTGAATCAAACAGAGAAGGATATCGAATTGATTGTTGTCAACGACGGCTCGACGGACAATAGCGAAGAAGTAATATTGTCATTTGGCGATGAGCGGATCCGGTATGTAAAGTTTGAGGAAAACAAGGGTGTTGCCGCCGCCTTTAACGAAGGGTTGAAACTGGCAAATGGAGACTTTATTACCTTTCACGGAGCGGACGATTTATCTTTGCCCCATCGTTTTGAAAGGCTGTTGGCGGAATTTTGCTGCGAAAACATCGGGTATGTCCATTCCGATATGCTGCTGATTACGGATCACGATATTCCTTTTAGCTATTGGCAAGCCGGGAATATTTCCCCGGATGATATCTATTCTTTTTTCCTGAATGTAGGCACTCCGTTCAATAACGGAAGCATCCTGTTCAGAAGGGAAGCGGTGGAAGGAATCCACTTTAATGAAACCATCAAAGTCGGTTCCGATACGGATTTTGTTTTGAAAGTGGCAAAAGGAAAATGGCGCTCTTTCCATGTTCCGGAACCATTGTATATTTACAGAAGGCATCAATCGAATCTGACGAAGCAAAGAAGCTATGATGAACTGGCCGGACACATCCGCATCAATATCAAGGAAGAAGACTTGATCAGTCTTCCGGAGGTACAGGGAATAAAAGGAGAAAAGCGGCTATTGAAAGCCAAGTTGATTGCGGGGCTCGCTTTGGCAAGGAGATGGATGCGGAGAGAAGGATTTCTTCTTTTCTATGAAGCCATTCCTCTTGTGAAAACGGAAAGGGATCGCCACTTTTTTGAGGGGATGAAGGGATTGGTGGAAAAGAATTACAAACACGCCGTCCACCATTTTCAGCAAATCACCGATCGGGATCATATCGAGGAAAATTATCTCGGGGAAGCTTTTCTTCATATGAAGAATTACAAAGAGGCCTATCGCCGCTTTTGGAAAGCATTGCAACTGTCGCCGAATTACCATTCGCCCGTGAAAAATTTAAAAATAATCGGCATATTAAGGGGCTTTAATCTCATTGATAAACATGCCGATCATTTCAAATAGCAAAATGAAAACCCGAAAATGCCGGTCCGGTCATTTTCGGGTTTTCATATGTCCTGCAGATCCCTTTGTTTGAAGTTATTGCACACCGATTCCCCTATATTTCATTCCGAGATCCTCAATCTTTTTCTTATCCAATTGATTTCTTCCGTCCAGTACCATTCGGCAATTAGGAAAGTGGTCAAAAGGGAAATTCTTATATTGATCGTGGAAGGCTTGCAGAATGATTGCGTCAATTTTTTCCCGGATCGCCTCCGAATAAGGCAGAACCTGAAAGGCGGCAATTTCTTCGGAGGAGTACAACGGATCATCGACGTATACGATGGCTCCTCTTTGTTTTAATTTGTCCGCAAGAAGCAGTGCGGATGATTTTGTGGTTTCTTTTACATTTTCCCGGAAGGACAGCCCTAAAATGAGAATGTTCTGATCTTGAAGGGAGCCGAGAATGCGTTCGACCTGATCGACAGCATATTTCGCCATATGGTCATTGACTTCTCTTGAGAGATGGACCAATCCTTTTTTTAATCCTTTGTTGATAAAAAAGTATGGATAAACCGGAATGCAATGGCCTCCCACCCCTACTCCGGGATAATGGAGATGGGAGAAGGGCTGGCTGTTTGCGGCATGAATGACTTCCTTCATGTTCACCCCCAATGAATCTGCGAATACCGCCAGTTCGTTTGCCAATGCAATATTGACATCCCGGTAGACCGATTCGGCCACTTTTGTAAATTCTGCCGTTTCCAGATTGCTGACAGGCAGGATGTCGCAATTTAACGCCCTTTTATAAAAGGATTTGACGAGTTCAAGGCTTTTTTCATTATCGCCGCTGACGATTTTCGGATAATTCGAGAGGTCCTGAATGATGCGGTTGGAGTAGACCCTTTCCGGACTATACCCAAGATGGAAATCCGTCCCTAATTGCAGCCCAGAAATTTCCTCAATTCTTTTTCCGAAACGGTTTCTCGTGTCCCCCGCAGGCAGAGTTGTTTCAAAAATGACAAGCGTTCCTTTGCGTATGCCTTTTCCTATGTCCTCAACCGCCGCATCGATAAATTCGTAGTTGATTTTTCCGTCTTCCTTCACCAAGACCGGTACAATGACGACGACCACATCCGATTGGCTGACCGCTTTCGCCGTAACCGTCGTAGCCCGGAATGTCCCCGTTTTCCACGCATTGTACAACAATTCTTCCAATCCCGGTTCATTTTGAATATGGGAGATTCCTTTGTTTGCTGTTTCGACAACCTTTTCATTGCTATCGGCTCCAATGACATTGAAATATCCCGAGTTGGCAATCACTGCGGCAAGGGGCAAACCGATCTTTCCTAATCCGACGACAGTGACAGTTTCCATTCATTCATCTCCTTTTCAAAACCTGAACAATAGGGGCGGTTTTCAATCTTTTTACAAAACCCCCACATAAATATATGTTTGAAAGTCCATTCTCGTGTAACCTTGCCGGAGTATTTCTCATTTTATAGATTTTTCGAATTAGTAGTGAGAACGTATAAACATATGATATCTCCCGAACATATATTGAAGTTGCGCAGGTTAGGAGGAGATGAAGATGCAGAAGAAGCTGAAAATCTTGATTCTGATTCGGCCATTTACCAAAAAATATCCGAAGCATCTGCCGAAGTACCAAATGATCAAAGCGATTGAAAAATACGCGGAAGTCCGGTATTGGCACAAGGATGAAAATATCCACGATATTCTTAAACAACTCAAGTTCAAACCGGACTTTATTTTCCATTATGACATCGGGTATGGTTATGTTTTGGCACCAAAAATTACCGGGCTTCATCAAATCAATATCCCGAAAGGATGTTATGTCATTGATGCCCATTATTCTCCAAAGGAAAGAATCAATTATTTTGAGCGCAATAAAATCGATTTGATTTTTTCCGCAACGAAATCCGCGTTTTTGAAAACTTATCCGAAATATAAGAATAAATTCAGATGGCTGCCTTTTTCCGTTGATTCCGCAGTTTTTAAAGACTACAAGCTGAAAAAGGACATTGATTTTTTGTTGATAGGACAGTTGTACGACAGGTCGAAAAAAATGGGGTATAAAACTTACACCCAAAAGGGGAGATACCCGTTTAGGGAAGCGGTATTGGAGAAGATGAGAAAAATGAAAGGATTTGTTTTTCATCCTCATCCGGGACACACCGCTCCTGCCAATGCCCTATTGAATGAAAAATATGCGAAAGAGTTGAATCGGGCAAAAATCTTTTTTACTTGCGGTTCCAGATTAAAATATCCCGTCCTGAAATTTTTCGAAGCGCCTGCATGCAAAACTTTGCTGCTGGCAGAACCTGTACCCGACATTTTGGAGCTGGGATTTAAAGATGGCGAAAATTTTGTGGCTTGCGACCAATCGGATTTTTATAATAAGGCTTTGTACTATTTGAGAAATGAAAAGGAACGGATGAGGATTACCGAAAACGGCTACCAATTGATCCATTCCAAACATACGAATGACGTGAGGGCAAAAGAATTTGTTCAGGAGGTACAAAAGTTTCTCAAGAAAAAGTAAGAGCCCAAACTAATTTAATAGATTTGCATAAACTGATAACCAGCATGTTTTGGATTTCTGCCTAATCTAAGATGCGGAGGGTTGGAATGAATATTCCCTTGATCGATTTAAAAAAGGAATATGAGCTTTATGGGAAAAATATTGAAAAAGCAGTTGCCGAAGTGCTGCAAAGCGGTTCTTACATTTTAGGGGATAAAGTGGCACAATTTGAAAGCGAAATCGCTAACTATTTGGGCGTGAAATATGCGGCAGGGGTGGCGAATGGAACGGACGCTTTGCTTTTGGCCCTTGAAGCTTTGGGAATAGGGGAAGGAGATGAAGTCATCACTTCGCCCTTCACTTTTTTTGCCACTGCGGAAGTGATTGCCAAAGTCGGAGCAAAGCCTGTGTTTGTGGATATTGAACCGGAAACCTATAACATTGATGTGAATAAGATTGAAGAAGCAATTACAAACAAAACGAAAGCGA
Source organism: Ureibacillus sp. FSL K6-8385 (assembly GCF_038593155.1). Taxonomy (GTDB): domain Bacteria; phylum Bacillota; class Bacilli; order Bacillales_A; family Planococcaceae; genus Ureibacillus; species Ureibacillus terrenus. The sequence goes on along the minus strand of NZ_CP151968.1, from coordinate 2,228,279 downwards.
TTATTGTCGTCCACCTGTTCGGCATGGCGGCAGAGATGGATGCGATAATGGAAATCGCTTCAAAGCACCGTCTGAAAGTGATTGAAGATGCGTGCCAGGCGATTGGCACCGAATATAAGGGGAAGAGGGTTGGAGGTATAGGGGATATTGGCTGCTTCTCTTTTTTCCCTACAAAAAATTTGGGCGCATTCGGTGATGGGGGGCTGATTGTCACAAATCATCTTGAAATTTATGAAAAGATTTACAGATTGCGCAATCACGGCAGCAAAGAAAAATATATCCATACATCGATCGGGATGAACAGCAGGCTGGATGAAATCCAGGCGGCGATTTTGCTGGAAAAACTGAAATTATTGGATATGTTCATTTTTAAGAGAATTGTTGTGGCCAACAAATATTCACAAGAACTTCATCATGTGAAAAGGAAACCGCCGCAATTTACGGAAAGACAACATACGTATCACCAATATTGCATTGAAGTGGATGACAGGGACCGGCTTGCCGGATTTTTGAAACAAAAAGGCATTGCCACGGGCATCTATTATCCGGTTCCGCTGCATCTTCAAAAAGCGTTTCAATATCTCCAATATAAAGAAGGTGACTTTCCGGTTTCGGAAAATGCATCAAAACGGATTTTGGCCCTTCCGATTAATCCGACCATCACGGTGGCAGAGCAGGAATATATTATAAAAAGCATGAAAGAATTCGCGGGTGTTTTGCCATGAGCCTCATAAGGATTGGTGTTGCAGGCACAGGGAAAATGGGGTTTTTTCATTGCACCAAATTAAAACAAATTAAAAATGTGAACTTTGTGGGGATTTATGATGCGAATTTGAAAAGAGCCGAGGAAATCAGCAAAGCCTTTCAAATCAGGGCCTATAAAACTTATTCCGAATTGCTGAAGGATGTCGACGCGGTTATTATTGCAGCACCGACCTCCTTTCACTATGCTTTGGCCGAAGAAGCAATCAGATGCAATAAACATGTTTTTGTTGAAAAACCGATGACGACGACGGTTGAGGAAGCGGAAAAAATCCGGGCGCTTCTAAAAAACAAAGACGTCAAATTTCAAGTGGGCCATATTGAAAGATTTAATCCGGCCATAAAGCAGATCCATCAATATATTCAGCATGAAAAAATCATGAATATCGAAGCAAAAAGGCTTGCTTATACGGAACGGATCAAAGATGCGGATGTTGTATTGGATGTCATGATTCATGATATTGATATCATTTTGAGCCTTATCAAGAGTCCGATTAAACGGGCTTCGGCGGAAGGAATCCGTTTTCGCGATCCTTTGAAATATGATGCTGTTTCAGCAATGCTGCTTTTTGAAAACGGGATTGTGGCAAATTTGATGGCCAGCAATATTTCCCATGAAAAGGTAAGGAAGCTCACCATTTATGAAAAAGAAAAAGTGATTAAAACGGATTATTTATTAAGACGGCAACAGCTCATCATGAATGAATCGGCGAATCAACGTTCCGCTTTTCCTGCTGGAACGGAAACTGTCATCGCGAACATCCTGCTTCCTTATTCCGATCCTTTGACGGAGGAACTCCTTCATTTTATCGATTGCATCTATTCGGATAAAAAGCCGATTGTCGGTGCGGATGAAGGAAAATCTGCCGTAGAGGTCGCCTTGAAAATTAAACAATGTTTGATTGCATAAAAAATGTATAACTTTTTTGGAATAGCAAAAGAGTTATACATTTTTTGTTTTTTCATTATATAATTTTATTCTTCACGGTTATTGAAATTTGATTTTGAAATGATTTTGGCGGGGACGCCGACGACTGTAACATTTGGCGGTACATCTTTTGTTACGACGGAACCGGCGCCGACAATGGCGTTTTCGCCAATCGTGATATTCGGTAGCAGTGTCGCGTTATTGCCGATTTTCGCCCCTTTTTTGATGTGGGCTCCCTTAAGTTCATACGGTTTTTTCCCCATATACTTATCATTCGACATAGATACGCATGGACCGATAAATACATCATCTTCCAATACCGTATCACCGGTGATGTAGGCCAGGGTTTGAACTGTACATCTTTTTCCGATGCTTGTGTTCAGCTCGACAATTGCCCCCCTGCCAATGACCGTCCGGCTGCCGATGGCCGAATTTTCGCGGATGCTGGCCTGATCGGCTATAAAAACATGGTCGGCAATTTCTGAACCGGCGTAAATGGTAACATTGTTACCGATTTTGGTATTCTCCCCGATAATCAAATAGGGCTGCTTGACATTGGAAGCCCTTATTTGTTGACTCCCGCTTTTTTTGATTCCCAGGACACAATGGGCACCGATCGTCACGTTGTCACCGATAATAGTGTCTTTCAGGATGACCGTATGATGTCCGATTGTAACGTTTTCACCTATTTTGGCTCCTTCTTCAATGACCACGTGTTCCCCGAGTTTTGTGTTTTCAGGTAATTGGGATAGCCCCAGCTTGCTCATCCTTTCAGTTTTGGTAATCAAAAAAACCGGACTTCCGCCTCTTATGGAAATGGATTATTTGGAGGAGTCGAGTGAAGTTATTTGCCTTTATTTTTGTTTTTTAAATAGTTTTGGAAAAATTTCTCATTATAAATGACTTTAGGGTCGTTTGGAATATATTGTTTCGTTATTTCATGATGTTTGATGGATTCTTCGACATTTCCCAATTGCCAGTAGGATACGCAGAGGGCGAGATGAGGGTACCAGGTCGTATAAGAGGCATGATTAAAGCCGCCAGTTTTTTTATTCTTCATTTTCACGGCCAACTCGTACCAAAATGCGGCGATTTTGAAATTTTTTCTTCCCTGGAAAATATCGCCGATGCGGCAGCAGGCCTCCGCTCTCGGTTCATCATAAGCGAATGTTTTAAATAGGGACAACAGTTCGTTATCCTTGTCGCCCAGATACGAATAACAGTCGGCCATATAAATACAGGCGCGAATATTATCTTCCACCCACCCTTTTTTGCCATCTAAAAATTCCTGATAGTAAATAATCGCCTTCTTATATTGCTTGTGGTCTTTGAGCTCATTGGCATAATAAAATAAATCCCTTGGAGAGAACTCTTCGCCATTTTTGATGCGATTTTCATAGATTCTCAAGTTTCTTCCAATGGAATCGGGGTCCGGTTTTTTATTTTTCTTGAGATGATGAATGGAAATGTCCGCTTCCAATATATTGCCGCTCACTGCCAGATATTCATGTACGGCACCAATCCATTTGAATCCTTTGCTCCGTTTGACGAGGCGGTTTCTCCGGTAATAGAAGGACGGATTTCCGTTTGCATCCGTAGCGGTGACATAGATCATGGAGACCGCATCAACTTTTGGATTGAGAGTTTTTTTAAGTTTTTTGAACTTCTTCCGTTCCTCCGGGAGGATGACATCATCCGCATCCAACCAGAGAATATATTCTTTTGTTGCAAGACTGAAGGAATAGTTTCTTGCCGCTGAGAAGTCGTCAATCCATGTAAAATCATAGATTTTATCTGTGAATTTTCTCGCCACTTCTTTTGTATTGTCGGTGGAACCGGTGTCGACTATGATGATCTCATCGCAAATGTCTTTTACGCTTTCCAAACAATTCGCCAACACTTCTTCCTCATTTTTGACAATCATGCAAAGGCTGATGGACGGCATTTTACACCCCTTACTGATCAATGCTTGCTCTCTTATATATATGTAGCATGGTCGAAAATCGAAACTTCAAGATAATGTTTCTGATAAATAAAATAAAGGGATATGCCTTGGACGGTGCATCGGCATATCCCTTTATACAAATACGTTCGTGATGCAGTTTCCGGACTGCCAAGGGAGATAAGGAAAAACTTCAAAATTCGTTCACAGAAAAGGTTGGCCGTGAACGGTATAATGAAAATGGTCGTTTCTTTTTGCTTTTTGTGTGCGGGCAATTCCCCGGAATTGCCTTAAACGGCTTTTCGGGGTATTGCCATGTTTATTTTTTGAGAGAAGAAAGTTTTCGTTGCAGCGGCATGGAAACGGATAATGTTTCCTTCCGCTTTTTTATTTTATTAAGATCGTAACGGAGCCACAGAGCAATCATCAGAGAGAACCCGATTAGTATCGAAAATAGGTAGAATACAGGTATATAACTGTGAGTAGCGTTGCGCACAAATGTAACGATCATTGGCCCAAAAATGCCGCCTAATGACCAAGTCGTCAACAGATAACCGTGAATGACCCCTAGTTGTTTTGTACCAAATAAATCACTTGCAAATGCAGGCAAGTTAGAGAACCCGCCGCCGTAACAGCTGACAACAAGGAAAATGAATAATTGGAATAACAGGATGTTTGTTGTAAATGGCAGCATCGTAAAGGCGATAATCTGAATGACAAAGAAGATGATGAATATGTTTTGGCGCCCGATATAGTCGGATGCCGCCGCCCATAACAGCCGGCCTCCTCCGTTGAACAATCCCATCAAGCCGACCATCGTCGCCGCGGCTGCGGCGGATAAACCGACCACTTCCTGGGCCATTGGCGATGCGATGGAAATCATCATGATTCCCGCTGTGACATTCACTAAATGCATCGTCCAGAGCATCCAAAAATGTTTCGTTTTTACGGCTTCCCTGGCGGACATTTGAGCGAGGGCCTTTATTTTCGCTGAAGTGCTTCCGTGTTGAAAGGATTGGCTCTCTTTTGGAGGCGCGATGTAAAGAGCGCCAAGAAACATTAGGGTAAAGTAGCTGAGCCCCAAAATAAAATACGTATTCGAAATGCCTACAGCACCCATTAAGAAAGCGGCAACAGGCGCTGTAATCAATGCGCCGGAACCAAAGCCTAGCACCGCCATTCCTGTGGCCAGTCCTCTGCGGTCAGGAAACCATTTCACCAGTGTGGAAACGGGCGCGATATAACCGATCCCCATTCCCAATCCGCTCAAAAATCCGTAAGTCAACCAATAAAGTATGACGGAATCAAGCAAAATCGCCATTCCGGCCCCGGCCTGTCCGGATCCGAACAAAACGGCCGCCACAATGGCGGATTTTCTTGGCCCCAGTTTTTCAACGAGATTTCCGAATAATGCCGCCGCAAAACCGGCAAGCCCCATCATGATCGTAAAAGCGATCGTCACATTCGTTGTACTCCAACCCATTTGCTCCGTGATTGGATTTTTATACACACTATATGCATGCGCCCCACCGATGGACAGGTGGATGGCGATAGCCGAAAGTGCAATAAGCCATCTGTTTTTCTCTATATTTCTGTCCCATTCCCCTTTTTTTCTTTAATTTGAATCTTTCGCGCGAATGATTCATAGAAAATATAACATCTATTACAATAATTTTTCAATAGCGTTTAACGAAAAAATATTTTCTTGAAATAGAATAAAAAATATTAAAAACAGAAAATTTATTGATAATTGTTTTATAACAGGTGTGATACAAATGTAGAACAAAGAATTTTCAAGGGAAATTCTGTGATAATAATAAATGGTACAGTTTATATGCGGATATCAGAATAATGTTGATTAAAATATAAAATAATAACTCTAATAGAGAATATTTATATTAATATAAAGTAATTTATAGATTTTTTAACTTTCAACTGATAGAAAAACAAAAAATTCATTTATTCGAAGTTTGTGAATAAATATTCAAGTTGAAGGGACGGGAAAGTGGGGGGAAGCTTCCGGAAAGGCTTAAGGCCGCAGCCGAAACATGCCGGATTTGAGACAGGAATCTGAAAGGGAGTCTATTTTGTTTTGTAATAGATAATGATTTTTGTGCAAAAAAGGCCTGGGAATGATTGGTGCCCATTCCCAGGCCTGAATCGGAAAGTTATTTTGCTAATGTCAACTTTGCGACCAATTCCACCCTTGCGGTCTGCGGGAACATGTCGACGGGTTGGATATAGTCGACTTTGTAAACGCGCAACAACTCTTTTATATCCCTTGCGAAAGTGGAAGGATTGCATGATGTGTAGACAAAACGTTTCGGCCTGATTTTTAAAACGGTTTTGATAAAACTTTGCGCAAGGCCGGTGCGTGGCGGGTCGACCGCGACAACGTCAGGAATGAATCCATCCTTTGCCCATTTGCCAAGCCATTGTTCGGCAGTGCCCGTATAAAATTTCGCGTGGGAAAATCCGTGTTTTTTTGCATTCTTCCTGGCATCTTCAATGGATTCCGGAACCACATCCATCCCCCTCACTTCCCGCGCATCTTTCGCAAGCCACAATCCAATCGTGCCGACGCCGCAGTATGCATCGACAACGGTCTCATGTCCGGTGAGTCCGGCCGCTTTTTTGACCTCATCATACAGCACTACGGTTTGCTTCGGATTAAGCTGGAAAAATGCTCGGGAAGATAAGTCAAAAGAAAGTTCCCCCAAAGTTTCATGAATGGTTTCTTTCCCATCAAGCACAATCGTTTCATCTCCGAAAATCAGGGAAGTCCTGGCCGGATTGATATTTTGGGTAATTGAAACGATGCCAGGGTCGATCCGTTTGATCCCCTCAATCAATTCCTGTTTACGGGGAATTTCCCTTTTTGTTGTGACAAGGCAAACCTGGGATTCTCCGGTTTGAATCCCGGTACGGACAACGATGGTGCGGATGATGCCTTTGGATTTGCCGTCATAGATCGGAATTTCGAGATCCTGCAGAAGGTTTCGGACGCCAAGGGTGATTTTGGTCGTGGCAGGATGCTGGACAAGGCACTCCTCAACATTCAGCAGTTTGTTCGTCCCTTCGGCAAACAGACCGGCGATGACTTTGCCTCCCATTTTCCGGACTTGGAAGGCGCTTTTATTCCGGTAATGCCACGGATTCTCCATGCCTATTGTGGGGCGAACCTCCACTTTGCCGGCGATTTGAGGCGCGAATTTTTCAAGGGCTTGAATCACAATATCCCGCTTTTCCCTCAGCTGCCCTTCATAAGACAAGTGCTGCAATTGGCATCCGCCGCATTGTTCATAAATACCGCAAGGAGGTTTGATCCGGTCTTTTGAAGCTTCCCGGATGCGGACGATTTCCGCCTCGGCAAAATTTTCGTGCACTTTTGAAATTTTTGCGGTCACGATTTCGCCCGGAAGCGCGCCTTTTACAAATACTACGTTCCGTTTAAAAAAACCGACGCCTTCACCGTTGATTCCAAGACGTTTAATGGTTAATGGGAATTTTTGTCCGATTTCAATTTTCACTTTCTCCTGCATCTTTTCACGTCCTTTGTTTTATCTTCGTACATTATATCAATTGAATAAAGAAGGAGAAAATTTTATATGAATAATATAGTGAAATATGTGGATTTTCTTTTCAATAAGTGATATTGTTGAATAAAATAAAAATTAAATAAAACAATATATCCTTCGGGGTCGGGTGAAATTCCCAACCGGCGGTGATGAAGCTGCTGCTTCTAAGCCCGCGAGCTCTTTGCGAGCAGGATTTGGTGAGAATCCAAAGCCGACAGTGAAAGTCTGGATGGGAGAAGGATGGTATATTGCAAATTCCATTAATCGTGGCATTAATGGGTTGCTTTCGTATACTCTTTTTTCGGATCTTTCTCCCGCAATTTTGCGGGAGTTTTAATTTAGGTTGATGTTTCAAAAATACGCCTTATTAAAGGCTTTTTTGTCATGCCTAAAATATACATCGTTCTCCCGGCCCCGTTAAATAAATTTAACGGGGTTTTTTGTTTATTAATTTTGGAAAAGGGGGATTTGCATGTTTACCGGTATTATTGAAGACAAAGGAATTGTGACTGGAATCGAAAAAGACGAGAAAAGCATGAAGATTACGGTCCGTTCTCCAAAAATTGTGTCAGATGCAAGTTTAGGAGACAGTATTGCGGTAAATGGCGTTTGCTTGACGGTGACTCATTTAACAAAAGAAGAAATGACGGTCGATGTCATGCCGGAAACGGTGAAGGCCACAACCATCCACCAGTTGAAAAAAGGGGACTATGTCAATTTGGAAAGGGCAATGGCAGCCGGCGGACGATTCGGAGGTCATATTGTTTCCGGACATGTGGACGGTGTAGGAACAATCCGCAGCAAAAAACCGGTATCGAACGCGGTGTATTACGAAATTGAATTGCCGAAAGAGCTGCTCGAACAATGCATTCCGAAAGGTTCAATAACGATTGATGGGACAAGTCTGACAATTTTCGGAGTCAGCGATACAAGTATTACGATTTCCCTCATTCCTCACACTTATTCTGAAACAATTTTGGGAATGAAGGGGATTGGCGATCAAGTAAATGTTGAAACGGATATGCTCGGAAAATACGTAATGCATCATTTGAAAAAATTGAATGCCAAAGAAGAGTCGAAAATTACATTGGAATTTCTTACGCAAAACGGATTTTAAGGATGGTGGTTGTCATGTTAAACACAATTGAAGAAGCGGTTGAAGATTTGAAAAAAGGAAAAACCATCATCGTTGTGGATGATGAGAATCGGGAAAACGAAGGGGATTTGGTTGCGCTGGCGGAACATGCCACACCGGAAGTCATCAATTTTATGGCTACTTACGGGCGCGGCTTGATTTGTACCCCTATTACGCAAGAACTTGCCGAAAAATTGGATTTACATGCCATGGTCGCCAATAATACGGACAATCATCAGACCGCTTTTACGGTCAGTATCGACCATGTCAGCACAACGACAGGAATCAGCGCTTATGAACGTTCTACAACGATTTTGAAATTGATTGAAGAGGGAGCGAAAAAATCGGACTTCCGCAGACCTGGCCATGTTTTTCCGCTTATTGCCAAAAAAAATGGCGTGCTGGAAAGACGAGGGCACACGGAAGCCGCGGTGGATTTGGCCCGAATTGCCGGCTCTTTTCCTGCGGGAGTCATTTGCGAAATCATGGGTGATGACGGGAAAATGTCCCGCCTGGACGATTTATTGAAGTTTGCGAAAGAGCATGACTTAAAAATCATTTCCATTGAAGATTTGGTGCGCTACCGGTTCCGAAACGAAATGGTTGTCAGACGCGTGGCATCCGTCAAAATGCCTACAACATTCGGAAATTTCCAAATGATCGGCTATGAGAATGATATTGATGGTTTGGAACATGTAGCGTTGGTAAAAGGAAACATCTATGAAGATGAGGCACCTCTTGTTCGCATCCATTCCGCCTGCCTGACAGGGGACGTTTTCCATTCAAAACGGTGCGATTGCGGTCCGCAATTGGAAAAATCATTGGAAATGATCGAAAAAGAAGGAAAAGGCGTTGTTCTGTATATGCAACAGGAAGGCCGCGGTATCGGATTAATTAACAAATTGAAGGCTTATGCCTTGCAAGAACAAGGATTTGATACGGTGGAGGCCAACTTGAAGCTCGGTTTTCCGGCAGAATTGAGAGATTATGCATTGAGCGCGCAAATGCTGAAGGATTTGGGCATCACCAAAATTCGTTTGATGACAAACAATCCGGAGAAAATCGAAGGCATTGAAAAGTACGGCATCAAAGTGGTGGAACGGGTGCCGATCATCATTAAGCCAAATAAATCAAACGCGTTTTATTTGCAAACAAAAAAAGAGAAAATGCATCATTTCATTTAATTTGTTAGAAAATTATTCCATTTTTAGTGTTGTATATTGATGCATTTAATAGGATAATGGGAATTGGTTAACTGGTTGCAGCAATTTAAGAATAAGGGAGCAGTGGAAATGGGAAAAGTGTTTGAAGCAAATTTGGTAGGAACAGGTTTGAAAATCGGCATTGTTGTCGGACGGTTCAATGAATTTATTACAAACAAACTCCTGGACGGGGCATTGGATGGTTTGAAACGCCACGGCGTGGATGAGGAAAATATCGATGTGGCATGGGTGCCGGGAGCTTTTGAAATTCCTTTTATCGCAAAACAAATGGCGGAAACAGGGGAATACGACGCGGTAATCGGTTTAGGAACGGTCATACGGGGAGCCACTACCCATTACGATTATGTTTGCAATGAAGCGGCAAAAGGCATTGCGCAAGTTTCTTTGCAGACAAATGTACCGGTGATTTTTGGCGTTTTGACAACGGAAAATATTGAACAGGCAATCGAACGGGCCGGAACAAAAGCGGGAAACAAAGGATATGATGCCGCGGTTTCGGCAATTGAAATGGCGAATTTAAAAAAGATGTTTAAATAATATGTAAAGATTCCTCTTTGGGGAATCTTTTTTTGTATTAAACAAAAAGGAATCCATTTAACAATGGATTCCATATGGACAAAAACCGTCCCGCCAATTATTGGGCTTCTTCCCATAACGGATCGTTGACCAAGTAATCAAATACCAAATCGTCCAATGTTCCAAAAGTGTAGCCTTGTCTTTTGGCTTCCTTGATGAAATCCGGCAATGCCTCGGCATTATGTTCCGCCACTGTGTGCATCAAAATGATGGCGCCGGGATGAAGCTGGCTTATCAATTCGTTGTAGGCATACTGTTTCCCTTTCTTCTGTCCGGTATCCCAATCCCGGAACGCGATGGACCAGAAAATATGGGTATAACCGTTTTCATTGCCCACTTCCAATAATTCTTTGCTGAATACGCCTTCCGGTGGCCGGACGTAATAAGTCCGTTCAATTCCGGTTACCTCTTTTAATTTTTTGTCAAAATTTTGCCATTCTTTCAGCATGCCTTCCCGGGACAGTCTGGCCATATTCGGATGCTTGTCGGAATGGTTTCCGATTGTATGCCCTTCCTCGACAATCCGTTTCACTAAATCCGATGCACTTGTCAAATAATGTCCCGTTAAGAAAAAGGTCGCCTTTACATTTTCTTTCTTTAAGGTATCGAGAATTCTTTCCGTGTAACCCGCTTCAAATCCGTTATCGAAAGTCAAATAAATCACTTTTTTCTGCGGGTTTCCCATGTAAAAGGCTCCATAGTTTTTCAAAATTAGTTCAAATTCGGCTCCAATATCCGGGGGATTTCCATTGTTCGCCTTTTTGAATCCCCAATGGTATTCCTCGGCGGATGCGGGAATTACGGGCATCAGCATTGCCAATAGCAGAATCATCGAAAAAACAATGCGAATCCGTTTCAACTTGCTGCCTCCTTTCCTTTTGCCTTAGATTGTGCAAAAAGGAGCCGATTATGCCGGCAGCCAAATCACATCATCGGATATATGAACGGAACGACATTTTGTGTATACTAAAAACCGGGGAGTGTTTCCATGCAGGTCATTACAAAAATCACCCGCCAAAAAAACCGGGATCGGTACAATATTTATGTTAATGAAAAATTTGCTTTTTCAGTGGATGAATCTATACTTATAAAGTTTGGCTTAACAAAAGGAAAAATACTCGATTCCTTTGAGATAGACGAAATTGCCTACGAAGACGAAATTTCCAAAGCCTTTAACAGGGCTCTCAACTATTTGAGTTATCAAATGCGCAGCGAATATGAAATCAAAAAGAAATTGCTCGATGCCGGTTTCGGTGAATCCGTGGCGCTCGAAGCCATACAGAAATTGAAAAGACTGGGCTTTCTCAATGACGAAACCTATTCCAAAGCATTACTTGAAACGAAGAAAAGAACGGCCAAAAAAGGTCCAATGGCCATCAAGCAGGATTTATTGAAAAAAGGAATCGACCAAAACATTTTGGAAAAAACTTTGGAAACCTACACATTTGAAGAACAGCTCCGGCTTGCCCGGCAGCTGGCGGAAAAGACGGTGAAAATGAATCCCAAAAAAACACCTGCCCAGATTAAACAAAAAATCCGGGATTTATTGCTTCGTAAAGGGTATTCTTTTGAAATCGCCAATGAAATACTTGACCAAATCGACCTGGAGCGGGATGATGATGAATGGCACGATTTGATTTCCGTTCAGGGCGAAAAAGTTTGGAATAAGTATGCGGGTAAATATAAGGACAAGCAGCTGGAACTCAAAGTGAAGCAGGCGCTGTATCAAAAAGGGTTTCCTTTGGAAATTATCGAGCGATTTATCGATGAAAAGAGGGAGAATGAATGAAAAAAACATATGCTCAAATGACCCCTGAAGAATTAAGACAGGAAATTGCCAAACTGAAAGAAAAAGCAAGAAAAGCGGAACAATTGGGCATTGTCAATGAATTCGCCGTTTACGAAAGAAAAGCGATCATGGCTCAGGCCTATTTAATGGATCCATCTTCCATCAAACCCGGTGAAATTTATCGAATTGAAGGGGCACCGGGGGAGTTCTTTAAAGTAGAGTATTTAAAGGGCCGTTTTGCATGGGGATTCCGTTTGAACGGCGAAAAGTATGAAGAGGCATTGCCGATTTCCATGCTTTCTCCATTGAAGGAGGAAGAATAAGATGGACGCAAGCGCAATAATGATTGAAAGACTGACGGAGGAATTGCTGGAAACCAATCCATTTTTGTCGGAAAATAAAGCGCGCACCTGGATTGAATTATTATGGTCCGACTTTGAAGCCACTTATGCAAAAGCCGGCCATAGCTATAAAGGACCTGAATTTACGGAAAGAATCATACGTCAATGGATTGAAAGCTACGGCGGCAAAATTCATGAGTTTGCTGTCCGGAATCCAAAATATGCCCACTTATTGGATGAAGAATAAAGCTAAAGTAAAGGAGCACACTCAAAAAGAGTCTGCTCCTTTAATCGCTTGCGCCGATTTGCAATTTGCGTTGAAGTTTGTCTTCGCTGAAAATCCAGCCTGTATAGGATGTGACAATATTCAAATCTTCATCCAAATGGGCAACGGCAACGAAAGGATAGCGTTCATTGCTTCGATACCGCAAATCAACCAACCGGACTTCCGTTAGCCCGTTATCCAATTCGGAAATATCCCAATGATAAATAGGCGAGAAGGATAGAAAAGCCGATAAATTTGGATCGCTCAGCGCCTTTTCGACGAGAGGCGTTTTGGGCAAAGGACGGATTTTTAATTTATCGTAAATATTGATTGTCCGTCCGAAAGCCCGTCCGACATAATAGTGGGTTTTGGATTTTGCCGCGACCCTCCAGGTGAAAAACCTCATCGTCGGGGCGACGATGATCGTTTCCGCATCCGGAATGGTTTTAAGGACGGCATTTTTTACCGATTGTTGGACCAAATATCGTAAAATATAATAGGCAATGACGATTAAATACATGGTTGTGAAAATTGGCACAGGGTTAAATCCTAAAGCCCATAAAATGATGCCGGCGCAATGAATCCCAAAAATGTACGGATCGAAAGTATTGATCACTCCAAGAGCCACCCATTTCCTGGAAAAGGGCCTTAGCGCCTGTGTGCCATATGCGTTGAATATATCGACAAACACATGCAGAAAGACGGCAAGAAATGTCCACAGCCATAAATGCAATACATTGGCGTCCTGGAAAATGAGTGAAAGAACGGCGGTGATTCCTATTGGCCAGAGAATGACTGCGGGAGTGGAGTGGGTAATGCCTCGATGGTGCCTTATGTAAACCGCATTATTGCGGAGTTTTAAGACCGTGTCGACATCAGGGGCTTGGGAGCCGACAATAGTCCCTGTCAAAACGGCTGCGAAAGTAACGCTATGATTGGCAACAACCGGGTCAATGAGTGATAAGCCTCCGAGGGCAATGCCCATGACTAGGTGTGTTCCTGTATCCATCCAAATCATCTCCTTAATTGACGGAGGGCTACATAATTCGACAAAAATAAACGATACGCAATTTCTTTATAACTATATTATACCCTTTTAACTAAAAATAAAATTGAAAACTGCAGGAGGAACTAGTGAAATATCCATATACGCAACAATTTCGTCAAAATCTTGTTGAATGGTTTCATCGCGAACAACGGAATCTGCCTTGGAGACATACGAAAGACCCATATAAAATTTGGGTTTCGGAAGTCATGCTTCAGCAAACCCGTGTCGATACCGTTATTCCTTATTATCAACGTTTTATCGATAAATATCCAACCCTTGAATCACTGGCCGGCGCCGATGAAGAAGAATTATTGAAAATGTGGGAAGGTTTGGGATATTATTCAAGAGCCCGCAATTTGCAGGCAGGTGTGAGGGAAGTGGTCGAAAAGTATGGCGGCACGGTGCCAAACAACCGCCACGATTTGCAAAAACTAAAAGGTGTCGGACCATACACTGCCGGGGCGATATTAAGTATTGCCTATAATCTGCCGGAGCATGCCGTTGATGGAAATGTGATGCGCGTTTTAAGCCGCGTGCTGCACATCACGGAAGACATCTCTCTCCCAAGAACCCGAAAAATTTTTGAAAAAGCGGTGGATGAGCTCATCCATCCGGATTATCCGGGGGATTTCAACCAGGCATTGATGGATTTGGGCGCCATGATTTGTACGCCTGTTTCCCCAAAATGCCTGCTTTGTCCCGTGCGGGAGTATTGTTTAGGTTTCATGGAAGGCGATGCAGATCAGCTGCCGATAAAAACAAAGAAAACAAAAAGCAAGAATGAATATTACGATGTCTATATTGCGGTCAATGACGGAAAGATTTTATTCGAGAGACGTCCAAGCGAAGGCTTGCTTGCAAACATGTGGCAATTTCCGATGATGCCAAAGAAGCAGCCGTCGGAAAATACATGGGAACCGTTTGAATTGAAATATAATGTGACAATCACAAAAGTTTTGGAAGAAAATTTTGTTGAACAAAAACATGTGTTTTCCCATTTAACTTGGAATATGAGCTGCCATTTAATTGAAATCAGTGAAAACGGTCCTTTTCCGGATTCCGTTCAGTTCGTCACATTGAAAGAAATGGAGGCGTTGCCGCTTCCCGTTCCAATGGCGAAAATTATGAATATTCTGAATCGATATATTTTTCATTCTCCGGAATAATAAGCGGTTCACCTGTTCACAATATCTAGCGTGGAGGTGAACAATCATGGCAAAAAATCGAAACAAAAATAACAATCAAGAGGAATTTGCTCGGGAACAAGATATTGAACAAGCTCGTCCAAATCAACAAAACCAACAAAATCAACAAAACAACCGCAACAACAATAAATAAGGCACCATTATTCAACAGTGAATAGAATTCACTTCCAGGTATAGACAAGTTTGTCTATACCTTTATTTTTTCATTTTTTCGGGGATTTTAATCGTAAAACGGCATCTTCCTAAATATAATAATTAATAATGTGTCTTATTCTACAAGTTTTTATAAACATTGATATAATAGACGTGAATATATCGGAAAGTGAAAAGGTGGGGCTAAAATGGCAGTACCTAAAGAAGGAGAAACCATACAAATACATAGTTACAAACATAATGGAAGCATCCACCGGGTTTGGCATGAAACGATGGTATTAAAAGGAACGAAAAATATCATTATCGGGGCGAATGACAGGACCCTTGTCACGGAAGCGGATGGTCGAACTTGGCTGACAAGAGAACCTTCCATATGTTATTTTCACGCACAGCATTGGTTCAACATAATTTGCATGTTGCGTGAAGATGGCGTTTATTATTACTGCAATATGAGTTCTCCTTTCGTATTTGACAATAACGCGATTAAATATATCGATTACGATCTGGATCTGAAAGTGTTTCCGGACAGAACTTATACATTATTGGATGAAGATGAATATGAACAGCACAAATTGGAAATGGGATATCCGGATGTAATCGATAAAATATTAAAGCGGAATGTAACAAAATTGTTGAGCTGGGTCAAACAGAAAAAAGGGCCCTTTGCCCAGGACTTCATAGAAGTGTGGACAAATCGTTATTTATTTTATAAAGATATGCAATCGAATAAGAAAAAACATTAAAGGCGTCTCGCTTGAAGAGACGTTTTTTTATTGTGGTAAAATAGAAATCGCTGTATTAGTTCTTCTGATCATCATAAAGAAGGGCACACAGTGATTCGGTTTAAGGATGTGATCGTTATTGGACAGTATTCGCAGATATATGCGTTTTGTAAAACCGTATTATTGGGAAATCGTATTGACGCTCATTATCGGGGTCATTAAATTTGCCATTCCGCTTTTTATTCCGTTTTTGACGAAAATTGTAATCGATGATATTCTTCTAAATTCCGAGTTAACGGATGCGGAACGAATCGAACAATTAATTTATTGGCTTGGCGGCGCCATCATTCTTTTCTTTATCATCCGGCCTCCCGTTGAATATTATCGGCAATACTTTGCGCAGCACGTTAGCAATAAAGTATTGTATGACATCAGGAAAGAATTGTATGTTCACCTGCAAAAATTAAGTTTGAAATTTTATACGAATCATCGCGCGGGGGATATCATTTCCCGTTTTATCAACGACGTGGAAGCGACAAAAAACTTCGTGATGATTGGCCTGATGAACCTTTGGCTCGATATGACGACCATCTTGATCGTCATCGGAATTATGATATCCATGAATTGGAAGTTGACAATCGTTGCCGTGATTTCTCTGCCTTTGTTCGGAATCAGCGTGAAATATTTTTTTGGAAGGTTAAGGGCTCTCACAAGAATCCGTTCCCAGGCGCTCGCGAATTTGCAAAGTTATTTGCATGAAAGGGTGAATGGAATCAGCATTGTCAAAAGCTTTGCTTTGGAAGAACATGAACAAAAGATATTTGACCAAGAGAACGGCGAGTTTTTGGACAAATCATTGGATCATACGAGATGGAATGCGAAATCCTTTGCGGTCGTCAACACCATTACGGATGTGGCGCCATTATTGGTGATCGGTTTCGCTTCCTATCTGATCATCTACGAACAGCTTTCTGTCGGGGAAATGGCGGCGTTCATGGGGTATATTGAGAGGCTTTATGCGCCAATTAGGAGATTGATGAACTCATCGACAACCCTTACCCAATCAATCGCTTCCATGGACCGGATGTTCGGATTGATGGATGAGGAATATGATGTGCAAAATAAGCCCAACGCGATTCCGTTGCCGCCTGTTTCGGGTAAAGTGGAGTTTGAAAATGTTAATTTTAAATATGAAGAAAACGGAAATTATGTATTGAAGAATATCAATTTTACGATCCAACCGGGGGAAACGGCGGCCTTTGTCGGTATGAGCGGAGGCGGAAAATCGACGATTGTCAGCCTGATTCCGAGATTTTATGATGTAACGGGCGGCTCGGTGAAAATTGACGGCTTTGACGTGCGGGATGTCGATATTAAATCCCTCCGTTCCCAAATCGGGATTGTATTGCAGGACAATATTTTATTCAGTGATTCGGTCAAGCAAAATATTTTGATGGGAAAACCGGATGCGACGGATGAAGAAGTGATTGCCGCGGCGAAAGCGGCGAACGCCCATGACTTTATTATGCAGCTTCCGGACGGCTACGATACAAAGGTCGGAGAGCGGGGAGTCAAGCTTTCTGGAGGGCAAAAACAGCGCATTGCCATCGCAAGGGTGTTTCTGAAAAACCCTCCAATTTTGGTATTGGATGAAGCGACGTCCGCCCTTGATTTGGAAAGTGAAGCGCTGATCCAGGAATCTTTGGAACGTTTGGCAAGCGACAGAACGACCATTATCATTGCCCACCGCTTGTCCACCATCACCCATGCCGATAAAATTTTCGTCATTGATCATGGCGAAGTCGTTGAAGAGGGCAACCATGAATCGTTAATGGCGAAGAAAGGCGTATATCACGATTTGTTTCAAATTCAGCATTTGGAATAAAAAAGCGCCGTGCCTTCGAAAGTGCACGGCGCTTTTTTATTCAAATAAATCCGATGATAGATAACGTTCTCCCGTATCAGGAGCGAGGCATAAAACGTTTGCCGATTTTGGAAGTTCTTTGGCGATTTGGATGGCATAATAAGCAGAGGCGGCTCCGGATGCACCGACAAGAATCCCTTCTTCGCGGGCAAGGCGTCTTGCAGTCATTTGGGCATCTTCGTCTTTGATATGAAGGATTTGATTGTAAATCACGGTATTTAAAATTTTGGGAATAAACCCCGGGCCTGTCCCCGGAATTTTGTGTGGTCCCGGCTGTCCGCCAGCAAGTACGGGGGATCCGGCAGGTTCGACAACATAAATTTTCAAATCGGGCAAAGCCTTTTTCAATTCTTCCCCGGTGCCTGTAATCGTACCTCCCGTTCCTGCGGTTAACACAAAAGCATCCAAATTCTTTCCGAAAGCATTCAGAATTTCAACGGCCGTCGTATTCCGGTGGGCATCGGGGTTTGCTTCGTTTTCGAATTGAAGCGGAATAAAATGGTCCGGTATCTTTTCCGCCAAGCGGTAAGCTTCGTCGATGGCACCTTGCATCCGCAGATGGCTTGGTGTCAAATATACTTCAGCGCCATAAGCCCGCATCAATTGAATGCGTTCTTTTGTGGCATTGTCAGGCATCGTAATGATGCAGCGATAACCCCTTTGGGCGCACACCATGGCCAGACCGATGCCGGTATTTCCGGAAGTCGGTTCTATTACAGTACTTTTCCCGGGAATTAATTTTCCCTCCTGTTCGGCCCGAAGAATCATATTGTAGGCGGCACGGTCTTTCACGCTTCCGCCTGGATTAAAGGATTCCAGTTTCATGTAGACATTTGCGCCTTCCGGGGAAGGCAGTTTGTTTAATTTCACAATCGGCGTATTGCCTATCAGTTCTGTGATGGAGTGATAGAGTTTCATAATGAACGTCCCTTCAGAAAAAAGTCAATATTTTTAATGAAGAAAGGCAGCTTTTCCAATCGCTCATTTTTTAGTATTGAGCCTTGGAAAAGTGCCCGCCGTTTTATTGCTCATTCAATACTTCTTCCAAATAAGAAAGGTTGACAAGCCCTTCAACTTTATCGGAGTTAATATATCCGGCCTCTTTTGAAATCTTCGCCATTTCTTTGATTACCTCTTCATTTACATCCGTTGTCGCTTTCAAGCGTCCGAACGCTTTCGTCACTTCTTCTTTGGAAAGCTCTTTTCCCGTGATTTTTTTAATATGATCCAGGAACAGCTGGATTGCTTCTTCCGGGTTTTCGTTGATAAAGTTAATTGCCTGGATATGGGCTTTTAGATATTTTTTCGTCAACTCGGGATTCGCGGAAGTGAATTTAGTTTGGGCAACCACTACTGTATTAGTGGATTCGCTGCCCCAGGCAAATTCGTTCTCATCCAACAATAATTTTGCGCCTGCGGCAGTCTCAATGTTTACGCCCCATGGCTCCTGGGTCGCCGCTCCGTCGATTTCCCCTTTTAGGATTAATGCGGCTGTATCAGCGGGAGCCTGTTTTACTTTCGTAACTTTCTTCACATCGACGCCCGCATCTTTTAAAGACTTGATTAATCCCACATCTTGCGTGCTGCCGAATGTAGGGATGGCAATCTTTTTGCCCTCCAAATCTTTTACGGAATTGATATCGGCATCTTTTGCGACAACCAGAACGGCTCCACCGTTCACCGCACCGGAAATGATTTCGTGTTTCGGATTTTTAATATATGTGTTTAAAGCGGGAGTAGGCCCGACTGTACCGATGTCGATGGCATCTGTTGACATGGCTTCCATAAATGAGGAACCGTCGTTGAATGTATGTGTCTTAATGTTCACATCGCCGAATTGTTCTTTAAAATACCCTTTTTCCAATGCCACGATTGTGGCAATATGTGTCATGTTCGGGAAATAGCCGATGCGGATTTCCTTGGCTTCTTCTCCGGAAGCCCCTTCTTCTTTTTTGCCGGCGTCCTGATTGCCGCATGCAGAAAGTACAAGCGCAAATAAAGTCAAGATTGCAAATAATAGTCGTTTTTTCATTTTATTCATCTCCTCTATGTTGTTGATATGCCCCATTTTCGGAATACAAATTTTTCAAGGCGGACAAATACAAAATTATCGATTAAAGAACCGATAATTCCAATAATGATCATGATACTGAAAATCAAATCCATGGCCTGGATGGAACGGCCCAGGTCAAGCAATGTTCCGAGGCCGTCGCCGCCTCCTCCAAGCAATTCCCCTGCCAGGACGGCGCGCCATGTAAGGGCCCAGGCAATCCGGAGCCCCGCAATTAATTGAGGCACAGAAGCTTTGAAAATAACCGTCCGGAACAGGTGCCATCCTGAAGATCCCATCGTTTTGGCAACTCGAATCAACAGAGGATTTACCCCTTTAAAGGCGGCGCTGGACGTGATGGTGACAGAGATGGCCGCTCCCAAAATCACAATGAACAGAACAGAGCCGACCCCTAAGCCGAACCACAAAATGGCCAACGGCAGCCAAACGATATTCGGGATGGCCTGCAAACTTGCCACAAAAAATCCCAGTGTATCATCGACAATCTTAAATTTATAAATTAAAAATCCCAATAATAGCCCGATTGCCACAGCAATCACAAAACCGATAACAAGCCTTAGCAAAGAGGCGCCCGTTGCTTCTAGCAACTGCCCCGAAACAATTCCGTCAATGAAAGTTTTTAAGATTGTGACACCGCCCTGTTCATTCGGGATAAACAGAGGCGGCCACATGAAAGCGGGAAATAGCTGTAATTTAGATATCACTTCCCAGATTATTATGAGGATCAATATAAACGCGATCCTTCTTAAGTGCGTAATCACTGCCCAATTCCTCCTTCAGCACCTTTTCCATTTCTTGCTCCAACTCTGATAAAATACGGTTTTCCAAATAGTTTAAAATGCTGTCGGATGAATTGCGCGGTCTTGCGGCCTGTACAGGAAATATGTTTTTTATGCCGCCCGGCCGTGTTTTCATTAATACAACCCGGTCTGACAGAACGAGAGCTTCTCTGATGTTGTGGGTAACAAAAATAATGGTTTTTCCCGTTTCTCTCCATAATGTTTCCAGTTCTTGATGCAGGACCATGCGCGTCTGTTCATCCAATGCAGCAAAAGGCTCGTCCATTAATAATATTTCCGGGTCCATTACCAGTGCCCGGGCAATGGCAACCCGCTGCTTCATGCCTCCGGATAATTCGTGGGGGCTTCTGTCGGCAAATTTTCCGAGGTGCACTTTTTGCAACCAAACCATGGCCCGTTCTTTTGCTTCCTCTTTCGGGACTTTTTTTATAAGCAACCCATACATGACGTTTTCAAGCACCGTCATCCATGGGAAAAGCCCCGATTCCTGGAATACGACGATCCGGTCGTTTCCAGGTCCGGTGATCGGGTTGCCATTTACGAGGACCTTCCCTGATGTTTCTTTTTCCAGTCCCGCAATAATGTTCAATAATGTGGATTTCCCGCATCCGGAAGGGCCGAGCAAGGAAATGAATTCCCCCCGTTTTATAGATAATGAAACATCTTCCAATGTAACTGTCTCGGAACGGTTATTCTTTGGGAAAGATTTGTTTACGTTCTCTAAAAGAATGTGTTCGTCCATTTTCATTCACCTTATTTCTTATAAAACAAACTAATTTAATAGGTATTTAACAGATAAAAGAATTGTAAAAATAATTGAAAATAATTTCTGTCACTTTTGTTACAAATAATAAAAATTTTTTATATAATCGGAATAAATGGGGGGGAGAATCATGGATGACAAAATGAAAAAAATCGCAGAAATTGGAGAAATTATTGTTGCCAAAAGAGGGGAAACCGTTTTTCAGATCGGGCAGAAGATTGATTCATTTTTTTATATACAAAAAGGTATCGTGAAAATCGCTGCAGATTCTTCTGATGGAAGGACGGCCACCGTTTCGTTGAATGAAGCCGGTGAATTTTTTGGATATTTGGATTATTTAAAGGGCCAGAGGGAATTTACAAATTATGCCGTTGCTCTATCGGAATGCGTGCTATATTCGATTCCTATAGATTGGATACATAATTCCCTGGTAAGGGAAAACTTTATCTTTTTTTCGATGGTGCAACAATTGGATAAAGCGGGGCAATTAAAGTTTGTGCTCTCCACGATGAGCGTTCCCGAACGTCTGCGATGGCTGCTGATCAGAATGGCCAAAAAAACGAAAGGGGAAGTTTTGCTGATTGAGACCCCTTTGACCCATGAGGAAATGGCGAACTACCTCGGCTGCAGCAGGCAAAAAGTCAGTCTTTTTTTAAGCAAGTGGAAAAAGGACGGGGCCCTTTCATACGAAAACGGAGCAATCAAAATTTTGGATGAAGAAAAGATGATATAAGGAAGGGTTATTTTTCATTATTAATGACGGGCTGCACAACATATGAAATTGCAGCCCGTTATTGTTATTGTCCAAGCTCATTTTAAGCTGTTATACACTTCTGCCAAGCGTTCCTCCATCTTTTCCCAGCAATAAATATCCCTCATCGCTTGTCTTGCGTTTTCACTCATTTGTCTGAGCAATTTGCGGTTTGCATGCAGCCGGTAAAACTCTTTAAAATAATCTGCCGGAGACGGATTAGTTTTGTTAATGACAATGCCGCATTGATGTTTTTCTATGAATCTTTTCATGTCAATCGACTGATTGACGACTACGGGAATTCCGTTATTCAGATAGCTGAAAAATTTGTTGGGCATGGCATATTTCCGATTGGCCGCACTTATATCGAAATAAATATATCCGGCATGAACTTTGCTTAATTCCTTTGGCAGGTCATGATAGTCAATCCATTTGCAATTGATGTAGGGATGCTTTTCGATGGCATTTTTTTCTTTTAATCCCGGGTAAACATATCCAAAAATTTCAAAGCGGAAATTTTTAATCGCCTTTTTGCAAAGGTTTGCAATATTGATGATTTTTCTCGGATCCCCCTTTTGGTACGTAACGACCCCTTCGTAGGCAACGACAAAGGAGTTGCTGAAGTAATGATCTTTTGAAGTCAAGTCTTCTTGAAAGTTGGGGGAGTTATAGATGACCGTTGCAGGGACATTCGGGTACCTTTTTTGATAGATCTCTTTAATAGAATCCGATACGGTAATGAGATGGTCGACCTCTTTCATCAGTAATGACATTAATTTGCTGTTGGCTTCAAGTTCATGGGCATCAAAGATGACCTTTACCTTTTTCCCTTTCTTCCTGAGCGTTCTTTTGATCTGCACCGCATCATACAAAGCATGCAGTTCGTGAGCATGATAAATGTCGGCGTTTGTGGATAGCGCCTTTTGATACAATTTATCGACGAAATAATTTTGAGTGTTTTTTTCCAAAGCTTTGATCATCTGATTGACGGAGAACTGATTGACAGTCCCTATATCATAAGTCAGAAAGTTGATATTTTGGTATACGAACTTCGCATTTTTAAAAGCGGAATCCGAAACAGGTTTTCTGTCCGGTCCAAAAACTTTGCCGTTTTTTTTCCCGGCCACAATGGTTACATCATAACCCAATTTTTTCAAACTGATCGCTTCTTTCTCAAAGACTCTGACATCTTTGAAAGAATGTCTTCTGATTAACTTGCACACCTTCATTTTCGATTCCTCCAAAAATTAATTCAGTTCCGCTATTTTATGCTATGTCTTCGCTTCAGAATGAACCGATTCATTTCCCCATTCTTCCGATAATTAAATAGATTGTAACGGTTTTGGCCGCTAGACATAAAATAGTTTACGACCTTCTTTTTGAAAGGCGGATGTGAGTTGAAGCTGATTACCATCGTAGGTGCACGGCCGCAGTTCATTAAAGCTGCCCCTTTTTCGGATGTATTCCGCAGGCGGCATGTTGAAATCATGATTCATACCGGGCAGCATTACGATCAAAATATGTCGGATATTTTTTTTCGGGAGCTTTCAATCCCGAAACCCGATTATTGTTTGGGGGTAGGTTCCGGCAGCCATGGTGCCCAGACGGGAAGGATGCTGGAAAAGATTGAACAGGTCCTTTTGAATGAAAAGCCGGATGGTGTGCTTGTATATGGCGATACCAATTCCACATTGGCGGGGGCGTTGGCTGCCGGAAAATTGCATATTCCAATTTTTCACGTCGAAGCGGGATTAAGAAGCTACAATAAGAGAATGCCGGAAGAACAGAACCGGATACTCACGGATCATTTGTCGGACCTGTTATTCTGTCCGACGAAAACCGCCGTGGAGAATTTGAAAAAAGAGGGGATTACAGAAGGTGTCCTTTTGACAGGGGATATTATGGTGGATGCCGTCAACCGTTTTAGCAGCATTTCGAATCGATTTTATTCAAATGGTGTTTGGCTGGATGTGTTGAAAGCCGAAAATCCATCCATTCCATCTCTAAAAGAAAAAGAGTATTATTTGGCGACGGTCCATCGCGCTGAAAACACGGATGATCTTAAGAAATTGGAAACCATTTTTGCCGCTTTTGAGAAACTGGATAAACCTGTACTGGTTCCGCTGCATCCAAGAACAAAAAAATCCGTTGACAAACTGGACATCTCTTTTAAAAACACCATCGTCATAAAACCGGTGGGATATTTATTAATGCTGTACTTGACCAAAAATGCCCATATGGTAGTTACCGATTCCGGAGGCCTTCAAAAGGAAGCTTTTTTATTACAGACGCCTTGCACGACTTTGAGGGACCAAACGGAATGGGTGGAGACTTTGGAAAATGGATGGAATTGTTTATGTCCCATCCATATTCAAGCAATCATTGAAACAACATCAAGAAAACTGGATTGCCTTAATTGTCCCCGGCCGCAAGTATTTGGCGACGGGAATGCGGCCCATCGTATATGTGAAGCGATAATCAAAAATTCTTCCTGATCCCTAGGCTTTGCGGTTTCAGTTCAGGCAAGTCGTGCCACCCGCCCTTCATGTTCAAACGGCAAAAAAAAAAAGCGAAGAAAAGACTCCTTCGCTCTTTTGTTAAAGTTCCCCATTAATATACCGTTTCTTCCAAATCAACATTTCGGTCTTTGCTGTGGTAGTTGCGGAAAGAAACAATCAATGTATCAAGGTGCTCCAAGTTTTCCTCGTAATCCAGGATTCGGGAGAAAATATAGAACAAATGGTAGCTGGAAAATTCCTCTTCTCCTTCCCGCCGCTTTTCGATGGCGATTTGTTCGATCAATTTTTCCATGACTTCTGAACGGTTTAAATGGTTTTTATCCACGGACCATTTTGAATGTTCCGGGCGGAGTTTTCCTGTATATTTCAACAATAGCTGCTCGTGGTATGTCAACAAGAAGTCCAGCCGCTTTTGCAGCATCGTTTGGAATGTTTCGGGCAAGCGGGCGATTTCGTTTTCATGCTTATGAAGCCTTGAAAGCAGTTCGAAGCTTTTTTTCGTTGTGGTAATCATTTGGCGGTATACAACGAGCTTGCGCATTTGGCTGTGCCTCTTCTTTTTGGTGTATTGCCGCTCCTCTTTGTATAAATCATACATCTTTTCAATTTCATTCAGTCTTTTTTCGAATTTATTTAAAGCGTTTTTCATTGATACATGTTCGGAAGCTCCGCGAATTGCCAGCCTCGACCAGCGGATGATATCGTCCTGCAGCGAAAGGATCGAATTGAATAATTTTACTTCATATCTCGGCGGCAGGAAGACCATATTTACGATAAACGCCGCAAACACGCCGACCATCACCGTTGCAAAACGGATGATGCTGAATACCAAAAAATCGCCGCTTTCATAGACCATGATGGCTACAAGGGTCACCAGCGCCAATGAAAGCGAAGAATTTAACTTTAGTTTCAACATGATGCCGATGACGAGAATGGCTGCGATTCCGATGGCCACAATATGATGGCCGAAAAACAGCCCGAACAAAATGGCAACGACCGCACCAATCAGGTTTCCTTGGACTTGTTCCACAATCGTCAAATAGGAGCGGTATATGGAGGGCTGAATGGCGAAAATTGCAGCGATTCCGGCAAATACGGGAGACGGGAGTTTTAATAATTCAGCCAAAAACAACGCAAAGACGATTGCAACTCCAGTTTTTAATACCCGGGCGCCTAATTGCATGGTGAAGCCCCCACTTTACGCTTTATTGGACATACAATAATCAAACCGTTCAAACTGTTTCCCAACTTAAACCTCATTTAATCAAAAGTCCCCCACAATAGTCATTTTCTGTTTAGCTCAACATTAAATTTTCCCATAAAGGAAAGGTGGAATTCCTGCTTCCGGTGAGGAATCCCACACCTTCCATAATTATTTTAATTTTGAAAAGGCATAATCCACCGCATCAATTGTTTCGAGAATATCTTCTTCTTTATGTTCGGTTGTCAAGAACCAGGCTTCATATTTGGAAGGAGCGAGGTTGATGCCTTTAGAGAGCATCAATTTAAAGAAACGCGCAAACATTTCGCCGTCGGATTGCTCCGCTTGTCTATAATTTTCCACTTTTTGGTCTGTAAAGTAAACCGTCAACGCACCTTTTATACGGTTGACAGTGACCGTAATGCCATGTCTTTCCGCGGCTTCGAGAATCCCTTTTTCAAGCATTGCCCCCAGACGGTCCATTTCTTCATAAACGCCTGGTGTTTGCAGCACTTCCAAGCAGGCAATGCCTGCAAGCATGGACGCCGGGTTGCCCGCCATTGTTCCCGCTTGGTAAGCAGGACCCAATGGAGCGACGAAATCCATAATTTCTTTTCGGCCTCCGTATGCGCCGATTGGCAGGCCGCCGCCGATAATTTTGCCCATTGCCGTTAAATCCGGGGTAAGCCCGAGCATATCCTGGGCGCCGCCATAATGGAAGCGGAAAGCGGTGATCACTTCATCATATATAACAAGGGCTCCGTATTCTTTGGCAACTTTATGGATATATTCCAAAAATCCTGGTTTTGGCATGACCATGCCAAAGTTTCCGACGATTGGCTCAACGAGAATGGCGGCAACTTCTTCTCCCCATTTTTCCATTGCAAGTTGCAAGTGTTCTGTGTCGTTATACGGAACGGTAATGACCTCGGTTGCCACCGTTTGCGGAACAC
This sequence comes from Ureibacillus sp. FSL K6-8385, assembly GCF_038593155.1. GTDB lineage: Bacteria > Bacillota > Bacilli > Bacillales_A > Planococcaceae > Ureibacillus > Ureibacillus terrenus. Next base: position 2,201,630 of record NZ_CP151968.1, on the reverse strand, counting down.
CGGCTGAATCCGGTGAACCAAGGGTTGCCGGGCCGGATCCTGCAGCCACTAATACTTGGTCGAAATGTCCATGGTAGCACCCTTCAAATTTAACGATTTTTGTCCGTCCGGTAAAGGCGCGGGCTACACGGACCGTCGTCATGACCGCTTCCGTCCCTGAGTTTGTGAATCTTACTTTGTCCAACGATGGAATCGCAGCTTTTAACATCTTCGCAAACTTTACCTCGTGCTCGGTTGGTGTACCGAAAAGCACTCCAGTGTCGGCAGCCAGTTTAATGGCTTTTGCGATGTGCGGATGTCCAAAACCTGTAATAATTGGGCCGTATCCGGCAAGATAGTCGATGTAGCGGTTCCCGTCCACATCCCAAAAATATGGGCCTTTTCCTTTCGCCATGACGACAGGCGCTCCGCCGCCAACCGCTTTATAGGAGCGGGAAGGGCTGTTGACCCCCCCGACGATATGTTTTAGCGCTTCCTGGTAAATTTCTTCGGATCTTGTGTGATTCATCGTATTGCCTCCATTTTATAAATTTCAGTTTTATTTTATCCTTCTTTGGTATATTACGCCAAAGAATTTGAAACAATTTCCCTTGTCCTGTAGGATAGACAAAAGGGAGGAATTTTTTATGAGTGAAACATTAGTGAACAAACAAGCGCCAGATTTTACATTGCAAAATGAAAACGGGGAGCAGGTCAGCTTAAGTGATTTTCGTGGAAAGAAAGTCATCCTGTATTTTTACCCTAAAGATATGACGCCGGGCTGTACGACGGAGGCCTGTGATTTCCGCGACAGCTATGAGTCCTTTGCGGATTTGAATGCCGTGATATTGGGCGTGAGCGGGGATTCGGCGGAACGGCATAAAAAGTTTATTGAAAAATACGATTTGCCATTCTCGTTATTGGTGGACGAAGATCACGAAGTATGCCAAAAATACGGGGTATGGGTGTTAAAGAAGAATTACGGCAAAGAATATATGGGCATTGAACGTTCCACCTTTTTAATTGATGAAAACGGGATTGTTTTGAAGGAATGGAGAAAGGTCCGCGTCAAAAATCATATCCAGGAAGTGTTAAATTATTTGCGTGAATTGGAAGGGGAATAAGAGATATGCGGGTTTATTTCACATTTGATCCAAGACCGGATTTAAAAGAATCTTTGCTGAGGGATTTCCCGGAAGTGGATTTTGTGTTCCATAAAAAAATAGACGCAGAAGAATTGGCCAAAGCGGAAGTGATCGTAACGTACGGAGAAGATTTGGACGAAGAGAAAATCAAAATTGCCGAAAAAGTCGAATGGATTTTTGTGGCTTCGGCAGGAATTGAAAAAATGCCGGCACAGGCGATCGCCGAGAGGGGGATCATCGTCTCCAATGTGCGCGGCATACATAAAAAGCCGATGGCAGAATCGATTTTGGCCCATCTCCTGTCCATTAAAAGGGCTTTGCCGTTCATCTATAAAAATCAGCAAGAAAAAACTTGGAATCAGAAGACGAAATTATATGAATTAAATGGTTCCACCGCTTTGATTTTAGGTCCGGGAGCGATTGGCAGCGAGGTCGGCAGAATGCTCCAGGCCTTCGAAGTCTACACAATCGGGCTCAACCGGAGCGGAGAAAGCGCGCCTTACATGAATGAAACCCATACCATGGACAAGCTTGAAGAGTTGCTGCCGAAAGCGGATGTTGTCATTTCCATTTTGCCTAGCACAAAAGAAACGAGATATTTGCTGACTTACGAACATTTCGCATTGATGAAGGAAAGCTGCATTTTTATGAATTTTGGACGAGGCGACTTGGTTAAAACGGAAGATTTGATCAGGGCCCTGGAAGAAAGAAAAATTTTCCATGCGGTGCTGGATGTTTATGAAACAGAGCCGCTGCCTGCCGACTCAAAACTGTGGGATTTGGATAATGTCACGATTTCTCCGCATATTTCAAGCCGTTCTTCAAGATATTTGGAACGCAGCTTCGAAATTTTCAAACCGAGCTTAAGAAAATGGATGAAAGGCGAAAGGGATCTCGAAAATAAAATGGACATTTTAAGAGGATATTAATTTGAAGAATGGGTTTGTTTCCATGTAAAAAAATCTTCACAATTAATATATTGAATGCAGGAAATGTTTTTTGAGAGAATTATATTATTGCATATTGCTTTAAATATGTCTGAAAGTTGACGATTATTAAATAATTGGGTACACTATTTATAACAATTATAAAATGATAATGATTGGAAAGAGGTGCATGACGATGTCAGAAGTGCATCTAAAAAATGCTCTAGACACGTTAAAGGCAACAGGCGTAAGAATTACCCCACAACGTCATGCTATTTTGGAATATTTAATTAATTCAATGTCACATCCAACAGCTGATGAAATATATAAATCTTTGGAAGGCAAATTTCCAAACATGAGTGTTGCGACTGTATATAACAACTTGCGCGTATTTCGCGAAGCTGGTTTAGTGAAGGAGTTAACCTACGGCGATGCGGCAAGCCGTTTTGATTTCGTAACGAACGATCATTACCATATGATTTGCGAAAAGTGCGGCAAAATTACAGATTTCCACTATCCAGCTTTAAAAGAGGTCGAGCAATTTGCATCTCATGTTACCGGATATAAAGTTAATTCTCACCGCCTTGAAGTTTACGGAACTTGCCCTGACTGTCTAGAACAAGAACAAAAAAATAAACAAGTGCTATAATAAAAACCCAAGTAACGTATGTTGCTGGGTTTTTTTGTATGTATAAAGGCTTATGTCGAAAGCAGTATGGATTTCAGCTGCCGTCTTTGATAACCTTAAGTGCAGGTATCGGGGTTCAGGGATATAATTCCGGGAACCTATAAATAATATGAGTAGGAAAAATCGTTTTCCTACTCATATTTTTTGATTATTATTCTTCAATTTCCTGTTGTATTCTTCACTGAATTCTTTTCCTTCCAAATTCGGATCTAAAGTCAATGGCTCATTGCAATGCATGCACATATCTACCCGGCCCAACATTTTTGTCTGTTTTCCGCAATTTGGGCAAATCACTTTTACTGCCCGGGTGGACAACATGCCGATCCAAAGATAAACAATGGTGCTGGCAATGATGCATAATAATCCTAATCCCATAAAAATCAGCACAAGGACAACATTATTTTTGAAAAAAACGGCACCATACATGACAATAAATCCGACAAAAATTAATGCAAGTGCGAAGGAACGAATTTTATTAATTTTGCTGGTATATTTCTTTTTCATGAAAGCGCCCTCCTAATCTTGATATTAATATAACATAGACATGGGCAATGAGAAATAAAAAGAAAAAAAGAAGGATTCTTTTTTCCGGTGTCGAAAGAGAATATCGGAATTGGTGAATAGGAGGACTATACATGGACTATATTTTGCGTTCCATATATCAAGAACGTGCAAGCCAACCGGAGACTTTGGGGGTTATACTTGTCAATAAAAGGGAAGATCAAATCAATTTAACAGACACATTCGATACTATTTTGCTAATCATAGTCAAAGAGGCCGAATTGCCGATTTTTACAAAGCATTATTGCTATGAGGATCAAAAAGTGGCCATGCATATTATTACCGAACAATTATTGAATAAGTGGATTTATATAGGAAAAAACCGCAGGATTGTGGACTGGGTTTTTCATGGAAAAGTTTTGTTTGAGCGAAATGAATATCTGACAAACTTGAAGAAGACATTGGAAGATTTCTCGTTTTATGGAAGAAAGATTAAAGCGGGCGTGCAATTTGCGAAATTATTAAGAAGCTATACCGAAGGAAAAGAGTTTTTTCAGCGGGGCGATCATTTAGATGCATATCTTCATGTAGTAAAATCCCTTCAATACTTGGCCAGATTGTCAATCATCGAAAGCGGTTTATACCCTGAAGTAACGGTCTGGTCACAAGTGAAGAAAATAGAACCATCCATTTACAAATTATACGAAGAGCTGGTAACAAGCAGGGAAACCCTTGAGAAAAGATTGGAACTGCTGTTTCTTGCGATTGAATTTTCCATGAATTCCAAAATCCAATCATGTTCTCAGCATATAATGGAAGTCTTGCAATCAAAAGAGCTTTGGACGATTCAGGATTTACATAACCATCATGAACTTAAATATTATTCAGTAG